>JBFWXH010000007.1:0-137857 GCA_050187625.1 Binatia bacterium | reverse complement strand
ACATTCGCCTAAAATCATTGCGCTCGCTCCTGGGACTCGCCCCTTCTGTGGGGCATTCCCCTGCAAGCCTCTATCAGAGCAAAACCGCTGAAATCATGAAAGATTCCCACCTTTACAGGGATGGCATATCCCCCCTCCTGATATTGTCCACAGTCTCCTTATCGTTCTCAGTCCTCCATAGGCGGTGTTTCATTCTTACGCGTCCGCCCCTTGGTTCCGAATCGAGCTTGTAGCAAAATTCATCACTCGATGCGAATTCCGGCGGCTGATGAATATTTTTGAGGCCTCAGGTCTCCTTGCTGCATCTCATCAATTCTCTTCTCGTGCAGTGGCCCTACCGTTTCCAGATTTTCCGTGGTAGCCTAGCGTGGTTTTTACGTTGCAAAAAGGAAAAAGCTGAATGGAAACTGCTGGTGAGTTAATCCCTCCGGTACGCACCCTCCTGGGTCCCGGCCCGAGCAATGTCCATCCTCGTGTCCTCAAGGCGTTGGCCACACCGCTGGTCGGACACCTTGACCCTGAGTTCTTACGGTTAATGGAAGAAACCAAAGAGCTGCTCCGGTTTGTCTTTCAAACCAAAAACCCTCTGACATTTCCGATTTCTGGGACTGGCAGTGCCGGAATGGAAACCTGTTTTGTCAATCTACTCGAACCTGGAGACGAGGTCGTCATCGGAGTGAACGGGGTCTTCGGCACGCGAATGAAAGATGTTGCCGAACGCTGCGGCGCTATCCCGGTCATTATGGAAGCGCCTTGGGGAAACGTATTTACTCCAGCGCAGGTGCAGGATGCCCTAAAGCAGTGCCGTCGCCCCAAGCTCGTCGCGGTCGTCCATGCGGAAACCTCGACTGGTGCGTGGCAGCCACTCGAAGAGATCTCACGAGTTGTTCACACTGCCGGAGCGCTGTTCCTGGTCGACGCCGTAACGTCGCTAGGAGGGTGTCCCCTCAATGTCGACGCGTGGGGCATCGACGCCTGCTACAGTGGCACGCAGAAATGTCTGAGTTGTCCTCCTGGACTCTCGCCAGTGACGTTCAGTCCGGCAGCAGTCGACATCATTCGTCAACGTACCGCAAAAGTACAGAGTTGGTATCTTGATGTGACGATGATCGAAAAATACTGGGGCGAAGAACGCGTCTATCACCATACGGCCCCAATCTCGATGAATTACGCCCTCCGTGAGGCGTTACGGCTCGTACAAGAGGAAGGGCTCACGCAGCGCTTTCATCGACATCAACAAAACCATGAGGCCTTAGCGGCTGGACTCGCGGCAATGGGGATGTCGCTTGCTGCCCAGGAAGGCCATCGGTTGTGGCCGCTCAACAGCGTGACCATTCCGTCCGGTGTGGATGATGCCGTAGTTCGCCGGCAGCTGCTGGACGAGTACAATATCGAGATCGGTGCCGGTCTGGGACCATTACGCGGGAAGGTGTGGAGAATTGGGCTGATGGGGGAGTCGAGCACGCAAAGCAATGTCCTCTTGGTATTGAGCGCACTTGAGCGTATTTTATACAAACAAGGATGTGTCTGTCCTGCTGGCGCTGGCGTCAGCGCAGCACAGCGCGTGTATATGACGGCATCATGACGCTGTAGTGAAAAACGATGAGAGATGGAGGGGAAGTGGCATGAGGTGGTGGAAAACATTGAAGAATGGCATGAATGACTCCGCACGGCTGACCACGCAAAAGCAGCATTGGCTCACCCGACACGGTTGGTTCGTGATGGGTTTGCTGCTCCTCTTGAGCTCGCAGCCAGCAGTCTCCGTGGCTCTCGAGCAAGACAATCCAGAGTTTGTTCCGTTTTTTGCGGACGACCTTGATCGTTCCTCGCTCAAAATAGCAGCTCGACAAAGCCTTGCAGCCTTACGGTGGCGGGATGACGATGAGGTGCTCGCGTTTGGCACTCGACGTATTTCTGTACGACGTATTCGCGAGAGCCTCGAAACCTTCCTCACTGTTCTCGACACCGAACGAGATGTCGGCACGGCGCTGTTACGGCATTTCGATATCTATCGCGTCTCATCTCCGGTGCTCATCACCGGGTATCATGAGCCGGTCATTAAGGGTAGCTTGGTCCCGACGAAGCAGTACCGCTACCCGTTGTACCGCGTGCCGGGGAACTTACGCACGGATTTTTCGCGAGTAGACATCGACGGACGCGGTGCGTTGCAGGGCAAAGGCTATGAATTTGTCTGGCTCGCTGATCCCGTGGACCGTTTCTTTTTGCACATTCAAGGGTCAGGGCAAATTCAGCTCCCAGGTGGAATGCGTATGCGCGTGGGATACGCAGGAGACAACGGCAAAGCCTATCACAGCATTGGCCGGATGTTGTTGGACCAGGGCCGACTCAGCCGTAGCGATGCTTCGACGCTTGGCATCCGGCGGTATCTGGCTGCGCATCCCGAAGAGCGCGATACAATTTTGTTTACGAATCCCCGGTATATTTTCTTTAAGCCCCTGGCAATCGATTCTGCCGGACCAGTCGGCAGCCTTGGAGTACCCTTGACTCCGGGACGTTCACTCGCCGCCGATCCCAGTGTATATCCTCTGGGTGGCATCGCCTTTATCCATGCCAAGCGACCAGAGCGAACGACGCGCAATGAAGTCCAATGGCGGGAGTTTTTTCGCTTCGTCCTCTTGCAGGACACCGGTGCAGCCATTCGTGGCCCATCACGGGCGGACCTCTTTTGGGGCAGTGCCGCAGAAGGGGAAGCTGGGGCGATGGCACAGCGGGGAGAAATGTATCTCTTAGTGAAGAAACAATAAACTGCAAGTTGGCGTCTGTCCCGGGGACAGGTTGACCGTGTACCGAGACGCTACCGGTCTCTTGCAACAACAGAGTTTTTGAGCAAAAGCTCTGGAGAAAAGTGTATGGCGACAAATCCAACGATATCAACGTTGGGACTTCGACATGTTGCTCTCAACGTTACAGACGTAGCGGTTGCCGTAGAATTTTATTCCTCGATATTCGGGATGCACATTGTCTGGCAGCCAGACCCCGATAATGTCTATCTGTCATCAGGGTGCGATAATCTCGCCCTCCACAAAGCAGCCGAACCAACCGCTTCTTCGGGACAACGGCTTGATCATCTTGGTTTCTTAGTCCGCACTCCCGACGAGGTCGACAAGGCAGCAGAGCTGCTGACCGCACGCAACGTTCGTCTGCGGCAACCGCCACGAACACATCGCGATGGAAGTCGCTCGTTGTACTGCTTTGACCCCGATGGCAACGTTATCCAGATCCTTTATGAACCAACCCTCAGTATCCAAGCCATTCACTGATGGTGTCTCTGCTCCTCCCCCTTCTTTCCTGCGTCGAACACTTGCCTGGCTCGTCCATGCCTACACCGCCTCAGGAGCCGTCATTGGGTTCTTGTCGCTGAACGCCATCTTTGCCGGTCACGTTCGTACCGCGTTTCTCTGGATGTTGATCGCGGTCCTGGTTGACGCAACCGATGGGACGTTGGCCCGTGCCGTCAATATCAAGCAGGTCCTCCCACACTTCGATGGGGCAAAGCTCGACGATATTGTTGATTACTTCACCTTTGTCATCGTCCCCCTGGTTGCCGTGTATTATCTAGACCTCCTTCCGCGCTCGGGAACGATTGCCTTTATTGCGATCCCGTTGCTCGCCAGTGCGTACGGCTTTTGTCAGGCGGCAGCTAAAACTCCAGATTTTTTCTTTACCGGATTTCCCTCGTACTGGAATATCGTCGCTTTCTATCTCTACGCCGCCCATACTCCGCCTTGGCTGAACGGCTTGGTACTTTGCGTGCTGTCCGTCATGGTTTTTGTCCCCATCCGCTACATCTACCCGACTCGAACAGTCCCGTTTCGTCATCTCACCAATACCTTAGGAGGCCTCTGGGTGCTCATGCTGCTCGTGTTGATCTGGCAACTGCCAACGCCATCGGCCTGGCTTCTCAGTGGGTCACTCTTCTACCCGGTCTACTACACAGCCCTATCCTGGTACCTCCATTTTACCCATCCGGCATCCCAACTTTCCTCTTGACAAGAGACAAATCGGACACACTTTTTGTCATATTATCCTCAACCGGAGGGCAGGTATGGAAACGACCAAAGAGCGCGTAGACAGAGCAGTAGAACTATGGCAACGAGGGTATCAGGCGCAACTGCAGGGGGATCTCGGAGTGGCGATGAGGCGCTATCAAGAGTCCCTGGCTCTTCATCCCACCGCCGAGGCCTATACGTTTCTTGGGTGGGCGTATAGTTTGTTAGGCCGCTACGAACAGGCGATCGAAGAATGCAAGAATGCCATTTCCCTCGATCCGGACTTTGGCAATCCGTATAATGATATTGGTTCGTATCTCTCTCAGTTAGGTAATTTCGACGAAGCGATTCCCTGGCTAGAACGAGCAGTGACAACGACGCGATACGATGCCCGCCATTTCCCCCACATCAACCTGGGACGGATCTATTGGGCCAAGGGCGACCTCCTCAGTGCAGCGCGCGAGTTTGGTAAAGCACTCGAACTGCAGCCGCATCACCGCTTCGCCTTGCACGCACGGGCCGCATTATCTGCGCTCCTCAACTAACCAGGAAGGCTCTCAGAGATAAAGACACGGCTTCCTATCGCCATGCCGATCTCGGGAGATCAAACACAATCTGCGAGTGAATTCGTGCACGTTTCGACCGCCGACTCCTCAACAAAAAAAGCGGACCCAGAGTCAATCCAGCAACAAATCCTCCGGCGTGGGCCCACCACGCTACCTCCCCCTGCCCCGGATGATCCAAGGAGACAAGGTAGAAAGCAGCAATTCCCTGCACGACGAGCCACAGAAAGAGATAGACAACGGCCGGAACTCGTACCACTCGAAAAGAGATCACCAATGGAATCAGGGTCCACACCCGAGCGGTCGGAAAGAACACCACATACGCGCCAGCCACTGCAGCAATAGCGCCACTCGCACCAATCATGGGAGAGGAAGACCATTGCGTCGCATAGGTCTGCACCAACGTCGCCACAATACCCCCAACACAATAGAACACGACATAACGGAGGTGACCGAGACGATCCTCAACGTTTCCCCCAAAAATATACAAGTACAACAGGTTACCCAGCAGATGGAGCCAACTCCCATGCAAAAACATACTCACAAGTAACGCTAGCAGTGGTGGCACTCCTCCCTGCTGCACGGCACGGAAAAATTTTTCCGGGATCCAGCCATAGGCCTGGATAAAGGGCTCAAGCTGAGCCTCAAGCGAAAGCTCGTGGACAAACACGGCCACATTCGCCCCGATGAGCGCATAATTCACCCAGGGAACCTGTTGTGTCGGACTCGTCGTTCGCAAGGGAATCATATAAGGGACGCCTAGGGGATGAGGTTGTTTGTTCCTGCGTTTGCAGGTATGCGCTTATGGCAAAACATTGCGGCAATAACTATAATTTTGTTGTCGAGTGGTCATTAAACTTTTTCTATAGCACCAGAAGTAGATCTGTGGTAGGGGAAGGCTGGAAATGCCCATTTATGAGTATCATTGCCAGGCCTGCGGGAAAGATCAAAGCCTGCTGTTTCTTTCCGTGAAAGAAGCCGCCGCTCCTCCAAGTTGTAAGGACTGTGGAGAACAGCGCCTGATACGGCTCCTCTCACATTTTGCGTATCATCAAACAGAAGGTGCCCGTCTTAAGGATTTTGATACGAGTGCGCCGCGCGATGAGTCTTTTTATCGAGACTCTCGCAACGTGGGATTATGGGCGAAAAAGCGTGCACGAGAACTGGGGGTGGACTTAGGGTCGCAGTTCGACGAAACTGTAGAAAAGGCTCGTAGTGGAAAGATTGCTGATGAACTCTAAGCTATGCTCCGACGCATTTACGTCTATATAAGCAGAGTTTTTCTGCTGTGGTGGCAAATCCTTCCACTGCCAATACGCCGCATAACAAAAATGGTGTTGGCAGTATTTTTTCTACTGCTGGGGATCGTTGGCATTTTTGTTCCTGTTATGCCGCAGATGGCGTTTTTTCTGCTCAGCTTAACCCTGCTGAGTAGCGAAAGCACCAGAGCCAGAAATTTACTAAGAAAAGCCAAACGCTGGGCCGCTCGAAAACGGCGAGAACTACGAAGGAGAAACAATCATGGCAGAAAAAGACCGCTTAAGTGAAAAACTCCGTGATAAGGAAAAAGCCGAGGAAGACCGCTATTTTGCACAACGGGATCGCGAATTACTCGAGAAGATGAAGCAGGAACAGGGAAGCACCGCAACGCCACAAGGGTTGATGCAATGCCCAAAGTGCGGCACAAAACTAAAGACGATCCAACATCATGAGGTCACAGTCGAAGAATGCCCCTCATGCCAAGGGATGTGGCTTGATCGCGGCGAATTAGAAATCCTGGCGAAACGTGAAAACGAAGGGTGGGTGACTCGCTTGCTGCGTCGCTCGATGACATCGTAATCTGTTCAAGCGACATTAAGAGGAGACCTGTCATGATCACATTGTACGATTTCCCCATGTCCCCTCGCGCACGTAAGGTCCGTATCGTGTTGGCCGAAAAAGGGGTGCAACATGAAAAAGTGACAGTAGATATCACCAAAGGAGAGCAGAAGAAGCCAGACTTCCTCGCGATTAATCCTTACGGCAAAGTTCCGGCACTCCAGGATAACGGCACGACTGTCTACGAATCCACGATCATTATGGAGTACCTGAATGACAAGTATCCCACCCCGACACTCCTGCCTGCTGATCCTGGTCAACGTGCCCGCGCCCGGGTGCTGATGCATTATGGCGACACAGTTTACGATGGCGCACTTGGCTCTATCGTCGGCGAAGTGTTTTTCAAACCGAAAGGCCAAGCCGACCAAAACGTTATTGCCAAAGCGAAACAAGATTTACAGGTCTGTTTTGAGCGGTTGGAACGCGAGTTAGGAAATAATGACTACCTACTCGGGGAGAACTTTACCCTCGCGGATGTCTGTTATGTGACATGGGCGCCATTGTTCGGTCCGCTGCAAGTGGAAGTTCCGCCGCATTGCTCTCGCGTACAAGCGTGGTACAAACGTATGCAAGACCGTGCAAGTGTAAAAACAGCCGGCTAAAAGTTCGGGGCGCGAGATTGGAGACAGGGAAGTGAACTTCTCCCCTTTCGCTCCTCACCTCATAAGACCAACTCCGAACCTTACGATACTCAATCTCTATGTTTAGCGGCATTATCGAAACGACTGCAACCATCACTGCCATTGAGCCAACCAATGAGGGAGTGCGACTGTTTCTCACCAGTCGGATTCCTTCCGCGGAGGTGAGTCTCGGCGAAAGTATCTGTGTCAATGGTACCTGCTTAACCGTCACCACGATTGGTGACAGTACCCTCAGCTTTGATGTCTCAGCGGAATCGCTCCGTTGTACCAACCTTGGCGATTTGCACGCTGGTAGTCTGGTCAATATTGAACGATCACTAAGAGTGAACGATCGCCTCTCAGGGCACGTGGTTTCGGGCCACGTTGACGGGGTCGGACGCATAAAAGCCATCCAGCCAGAAGGGGACTCGTTCCTTTACACATTCGAGGTGCCAACCGAACTCGGTCGTTATCTCATCGAGAAGGGATCTGTCGCGGTCGATGGTATCAGTTTGACGGTCTTTCGTTGCCAGCCGACAGAATTCACTTGTGCGATTATTCCGCATACCCACCAGGTCACCACACTCCATGCCAGGCACCCCGGAGATCGCGTCAATATTGAGAACGACATGCAGGGGAAATACGTTGAAAAATTTGTGCAGGAGGCACTGACGAGCGCCCTCCAGGAAATTCGCGCTGAGATCGCCGCACTGCGTCAACAGTTGGCGGGAAGGTCTTAACAACGGGAAGAACAACCGAGAGCTTGCCTCATTGGCCCAACCTGTCAAGGAAGCAACGACATAATGGCGCATGAAACAAGTCTGGCAGATAGCTGAGTCCTCACCGCCGAACGCTGACAGTTCTTCACTCTTCACTTTTTCGCTGCCGCTGTTTTTCACCGCGTTACCCCTTGTCCCGCACGTAACCCCTAGCTCCCCTCCCCCTTTCTCAGCTATGAAAGAGAACACTATTTTCCTCTATGAGGGGCGGAGGGATACGCATGCAAAATCCGAGCGCTATAGCCATTATTCAACAGGCTCGACAACAGAATCGTCAGTTGCTCACCGAGGTTGAAGCAAAAGCCTTGCTTCATGCCAGTAATATTCCTGTTACGCAAACCTCTCTCGCATGCACTCCAGACGAGGCGATTGCGCAGGCCGAGCAGTGTGGGTTTCCGGTGGTGTTGAAAGTCTGTTCGTCCACCATTATTCACAAAAGCGATAGTGGTGGAGTGAAGCTGAACCTGAGCTCTGCCGATGATGTTCGTAGGGGATTTCAGGAAATCATGCACGCCGTACAACAAGCTCAGCCAACGGCAGAGGTCGATGGCGTCTCTGTCCAGCCAATGGCGAAACCAGGCATCGAAGTCATCGTTGGCCTCACGACCGACTCTCAGTTCGGGCCGGTCTGTATGTTTGGGCTCGGGGGAATCGCGGTTGAGATTCTCAAAGACGTCGCCTTTCGGCTTGCGCCGTTGAACCAGCGCGATGCCCAAACCATGATCCGTGAGATTAAAGGATTCTCTTTACTGGCGGGCTACCGTGGGCAACCTGCCGCTGATTGCGCGGCCTTGGAAAGCCTGCTGTTACAGGTGGCCGCATTAGCTACCACGTATCCAGAAATCAAAGAAATTGATCTCAACCCAGTCCTTGCCTATACAGACGGCTGTCTTGCGGTCGATGCAAGAATTGTCCTCCATAGCGGACAACTGCCAGACACGCCGCGGCCACTCTCCCCAACAACGCGTGCGGCCTTGCAACGCGTCTTTCATCCGCGCACGGTTGCCGTTATCGGCGACAAACGCGCGATGAACTATATGTGGCTCCGCAGCCAGAGCACCTTTCAGGGAAAAGTATATTCCGTTCAGATTGACGAACGAGAACTGCCGGGAATCGCAGCGCTCGGCGTATCGAACTATCGAAGCTTGGCTGAGATTCCTGACGAAGTTGACTATGTGATGACCGCGGTACCACGCCAGATCGCCCCGCGAATCATCGCTGACTGTGCAGCGAAAAACGTCGGTGGCGTGATGCTCTTTACCTCCGGGTTTTCGGAGGTCGGGGATGAAGAAGGAAAACAATTAGAACAGAAACTCGCCGAGACGGCTCGCAGCAGCAAAACAACCTTAATTGGTCCGAACTGTATGGGCATTTATAACCCTGGGCTGGGCCTGCGCAATTACACGGAACTCCCTACCGGGGAAGCGGGCAATGTTGGATTCATTGGCCAGAGTGGTACCCACACCATCACCTTTAGTTTGGCGGCTCCGCAACACGGCATCAAGATCAGCAAAGCCGTCAGTTTTGGTAACGCGATCGTGCTCGACGCCAGCGATTACTTGGATTACCTCGCCAATGATGCAGAGACAAAAGTTATCGGGATGTATCTCGAAGGCGTCCGTGAAGGACGGCGCTTCTTCTCCTGCCTGCGAGAAGTCACCCCACACAAACCTGTGGTCATTTGGAAGGGAGGACAAAGTGAAGCCGGGAAACGAGCGATTTCTTCTCATACCGGATCACTGGCGATTCCCACGGCGGTGTGGGATGCGATGGTCCGGCAAGCTGGAGCGATCTCTGCGGAAACGTTCGACGAGGCGCTTGACGCAATTAAACTCCTGCTTTTTGTCAAACCCACAACTGGCATACGGGTTGGACTCGTCGCGATGACAGGTGGCCCGTCAGTAGTTATCACTGACGCCTTTGAACAAGCAGGGTTAGCGGTACCGGAGCTGAGCGAAGCGTCGTACCAAGAACTTGCTTCGTTTTTTACGGTCATCGGCGGGAGTTTTCGTAATCCCCTCGATTCCGGTTATACAATCGGTATGGGGCAAAGTACAGAGAATCTCGAACGGTTGCTAGCGATCCTTGATCGGGACCCACACATTGATGCGATTGTGATGGATACCGGCGCTGGCTTAGTCGTCGGGCAGTGGCAAGCCCATCCACAGACATTAGCGACCTTGCTAACTACCCTCCAACAATTCGCCTCCCGCTCAGCAAAACCGTTTCTTGTCGTGCTCCAACCCTTCGCTCGCGAAGATGCGCTGCTTGCGGTTCGCGATCAATTTCATGCGCATGGCCTCGCAACCTTTGCAACCCATCAACGAGCAGCCCGTGCGCTACGTCTGGCAACAGGCTATTGGCAATTTCACCATGTCGAGACAGACAGAAAAGTTGCAAAGGATGATTAACACAGATAAAACAGTTTTAGAGGCTCAACGTTTTCAACAAAAGGACGAATAGCGATGAAAGAACATCCTGTTTTTACAAGCCCTTTCATAGGTTTCGCAACTGGTGCACTGATTGCCTTTGGCGTCGCGTTGTTCGCTGGAACAGCGTATCGAGAAGGGAATCTGTTTGCATTCCTTATCGCCCTGGTTGTCGCGTTAGGGAGTCCCTTTCTTTTGTATCGTGAGCTCCCGAAGCAACTTACCTACGCACTGTTGGCAGCCGCGTTTTTGACTGTCTTCTCTCTCCTGGCAGGTGGTCTGGGTGGACAACTCACTGGGTTGACCGTCTTTGGCCTGGCAATAGCCGCAGTCGCCATTGTAGTCGGAACTGACCTTGTTTTGCAGGATTTCGGCTCTCGTCTCACCATCACGCCAGTGTTTTCTTACGGGGCCACGGCCGTTTTTCTCATTGTTGCGCTTCCTTTGACCATACAACTTCTTTCCCGTGAGCATCGCATTGCCGTTGAAGAAGATGATGCGCTTATTCGCACGGTCGCCCAGCATGTCCATCCGCAGGGAAACACTATCGTATTCGACGCCATTAGCCCACAACAAGAAGAGAAGTTGAAGAAATTGGTTTCGGTACACACAAAAGAAAAAACGTATAACCTGGCAGATGCCGAAGTCGAGTCGGTGGTCAAAGAAAAAACGGTCCGCCGAAAAAGTCGGACCCAATCCGAACCAGCCGTTGTCAGCCGGGAACAAGAAGAACGGATGCGTATGATCCTACGCCTGCAAGGAGCGAAAGTACCGGAGGATATTACGCTGGTCACTCGGCGTGGCCCGGTGACAACTAGTGAAGTCACAGTGGCCTTAGCAGACAAGAATCCCGGCTAGCAGTTTTTCTGCCCGCTCTTTGTCCGAGAGAGGCAAGGGACAAACGTTCTTCGGAATCCTACCTCGCGGAAGACAGCGACGAAGCGTTTTCAGTATTCTCACAAACAAGTTTGCCTGACTCCCAAGTAACGCTTGGGAGTCGTACTCCGTAATTGACCTTCTAGAGTTGATACGATAACCAGAGGGGCAATTTTCTCTCTCGCTGAGAGCAGGGATGAGCGTTACGAGATAAGAGTTCTACCACAAGGAGACAAAACGATGACCTATATTATCACCAGGCTGTGCCGGGATTGTCTTGATACAGGATGTGTGGCGGTATGCCCGGTCGATTGCATTTACGAATATACTGGAAGTGATCGGGAGCAGTTTCCCAATCAGCTCTACATTCATCCTGATGAGTGTATTGACTGTGGCGCATGCGAGCCCGAATGCCCGTATCAAGCAATTTTTGAAGAAGTCTCAGTGCCAGATGTCTTTCAGGCCGACACCCCGCTCAACTACGTACTCAAAGATAATAGTAGCGACTTCGCGGTGGCTCAGCACAAAAAGATCCCCCATCCTACCGCGGATCAGGTCGCTGAGAATAAGAAAAAATGGGGTTGGGACGGGTAGTTGGGTACTAGGATTGGGGATTGGGGCCCTCCCCTCCTCAATCCCCAATCTTGACTCCTAACTCCGTTTTTCCCGTCGCAATTCCTCTTCTACCAGCACCAGCCTATCGTTACCAAAAAACATTGAGCCGTTGACAAAGATGGTGGGGGTTCCATATCCCCCACGAGCCATCACTTCATCAGTATTTGTACGAATACGGTCTTTGTATTCCTGACGGTTAATTTTGTCGAAGAATTCTGTCGGATCGATCCCGGCGTGCTCAACAATCTTTTTAAGTACCTCGTCCTTGCTGATGTCTTGATCTTCTCCCCAATAAGACTCAAACACGCGATAACTATAGGGAAGAAATGTACTGGGATGCTCAAGTGCTACCAGGGCGCCACGTAGAGCTTTCACCGAATTCACCGGAAAGACCGTGGGCGATATAATCGTCAAACCATAAAACCGCGCCCAGTCTTGCAGATCTTTGGCTGCGTATTTCGTTTTTGCTGGGACTCCGCGTTCACGAAACTCATAGACAGAAGGATTCACGGTATTAAAAATCCCACCAACGAGAATCGGTCGCCATTCTAACGTCGCGTTGTACTTCTGACAGAGGCCATGGATTTTAGTGAAAGCCAAATACGTCCATGGGCTTGAATAGTCATAGAAAAATTCCACTTTTGCCATCACCCTCTCCTTCCTTATTCACGCAGAAAATCGACGAGCATCTGGTTAAACTCTTGCGCGTAGGCAAGATGGATATTGTGTTTCCCCTCGGGAAACATGTGTAAGCGGGCCTGTGCAATACCGTTCTTCAGGACGTCAGCATGAAACGTCGGCACTAACGGATCTTTCGCCCCATGCAAAATAAATGTCGGACAGCGAATCTGGTGAAGTCGCTGTCGGCATAATTCGCCGCCCGCACGATAGATAGCTACCATCGCATCGCACCAACGTGACCACAAATCTTGTAACTCATCGCCGTAAACTGCACCCATTGTATCAAGCATGCGTTGCGACCATGACGACAGCAACCGCGTCTGCTCGTAGGCCGCAATATCTTCACTCGAGAGATACGCATTGCCACCCCATACCGCCAGTTTGACAACGTTATGTGGCCGCTGCAGCGTCAGCAATAATCCAATAATTGCACCGTCACTCCAACCTCCGGCGGCATATGAGGCACAGCCAATCGCGTCCATGAGGACGGCACAGTCCTGCGCATCCTGCGCATAGAAATCGAGCGGAAACTCTCGCCTGGGTGGACGTGATTTGCCGTACCCACGCAGATCAGGCACGATTAACCTCACTCTCTGTTGAGGTAGAGCATCGAGCTGCGGGCCAAAATCCGTCTGCCCGGTCCCCAGAGCACCAGGAATTAACAGAAACGGCTGTCCCTGGCCTACATCTTCATAATACAGATTCACTCCGCGAACATTCGCGTACGGCATGTCCTCTCCTCTCAACATCGGTGCGGATGAATCGCAGAACTTCCTGCGACCGCTACTATTCTCTAGCGTTTCTCCGCCGGCACTGCGAGCTGAAACACTCGGGCAGCATTGAGCCCGAGAATTTTGGCACGACTTTGTTCAGACAAGCACCCCATCTGCCGCTCGATACTCTCTGCCGAATGCGGCCAGCTTCCTTCATGATGCGGATAGTCGTTCGACCACATCAAGTTATCGACGATCTGCAGCTCTTCGGCGCGCGGCAGCGTGACGTGATCTTCCATAAAGGCCGAGAAACAGTTACGCCGATAATAGAAACTCGGGAGTTCCGGTGTCACCGGACGGACCCACATATGATGGGCCTGAAAAGAATAATCCATCGCCTCGATCATCCACGGTACCCAGCCAATCCCGCCTTCAATCGACCCGGCCTTCAAGGTCGGATGTCGTTCAAATACCCCAGAACTAATCAAGTAGACGAGCGGGTCCATCACCGTCGGCATAGAGTGACAGACGTAATTAATAACTGCTCCACCAAGACCGGTGGCTCCACGCGGATCACGCCCGGTCGACACATGAAAAGTGATAGGCAGATCAACTTCAGCGATCAATGTCCACAGCGGTTCAAACGTTTTATCGTTGTATTGGAGTTCGCCGGGATTGAGCGGACCAAAGATCGGTTTGTTGGGTAACGTCAGTCCTTTGAACCCTTGCGCGGCTGCCCATTTCACTTCTGCCATCGCACCGTCGAGGTCCCCTGGCGCAATCATCGCCATCGGCATGAAACGATCCCAGTGATCAGCAAAGTACTCTTTCGCCCAACGGTTCCACACGCGAAACATGGCCTGTTGAAACACTGGGTCAGGAGTAGCAAAACACAACATCCCTTTGTTGGGAAACACAATCTCCGCATCGACACCATCGGCATTGGAATCTCGCACGCGTTGAGCAATATCCATGCTCGCCCGGTAGCGCAAGCGGTCTTCCGCTTCCATGCGACTCGTGTACGGCTGAAAATAGTCGGGCTCCTCGTATGCCTCCTTGGCAATCAGATGTTTCACGGCATCCCGTCCGGGTTTTACCAACAACGGCTGGAATCCTTCGGCTATCATCCACTCAGCCCCATCTGCATCTATTTCAACTCGGGGAATACGATGCAGATACTGCCTTTCGATGCGCGTAGACAAAAAATCGAGCGGCTCAATACCATGGGTATCGACCGACACCATGAAGTATTTGTGTGCATCACCAGCTCGCACAGTCCGCGCCCAGTCTTCGCGCCCGGGTGTCACTTGTCGCCACGCGTTACGAGGCGATTCAGTCTGTGAGGCAACTATTGTCATTCTCTGTTCTCCTTCCTTTTCACCTGCAACGGGAAACGATACTTTTCGTCTCCGAGTTGTAATGGAGAACGCAGGGAGAGGTCAATCGAATATCGAGCCGCAGACCTCTTTTGACAAAGAGGGGGAAAGACCGGTACAGTCCACAGACTTTCTCAGACTCGCGAAGGAGGCACCATGTCACGAATCCCTCTCGTTGAACTAGAGAATGCCCCACCGGCGGTCCACAAAATATGTCCCATTGGACGTTGACCTGATCAGCGATAAAGGCAAAAGGAGTATCATTCAAAGAATACGAGGAATCCATGAAAACAATTGGACTCACTGGTGGCATTGGTTCAGGAAAAAGTACGGTCTCGCAACTGCTGGGCGAACTCGGAGCGTTTATCATCGACGCCGATAAAGTCGGCCATGAAATTTATCTGCCCGGCAAAGAAGCGTGGAAACAAGTGACAGAAGCGTTTGGTCAAGACATCCTTGCGTCGGATCAGACCATTGATCGCAAGAAGCTCGGGGCTATCGTTTTCGGGAATGATGAGGCGCGCAAGAAACTCAATTCGATTGTTCACCCCTTGATGTTCACAGACATCGACCGGCGTATCAAAGAAAAACGCAGGGAAGGATTCACCAAGCCGATTGTGGTCGAAGCCGCGATCTTGATCGAAGCCAACTGGCTGCCACTTGCTGATGAAGTGTGGTTGGTTGTAACGAATAAAAACACGGTTATCGATCGCGTCGCGGCCCAACGTGGCCTGTCAGCAAAAGATACGGAGGCCCGCATTGCCAGTCAGCTCTCCGATGCTGAACGGCGCACGTATGCTACATTGGTAATCGAGAACGACGGCTCGCTCGACGATCTCAAAAGCAAAGTCCAACAGGCGTGGAGTCGCATTACGACATGACAGACTTTCGAGTAAAAGGCGTGATCTTCGACGTTGATGGTACCCTCGCCAACTCCGTCGAGATGTTTTACGAAGCGGCGCTAGAAATCCTGCATCTTGCTGGCGCTCCGCCAGCACCAAAAGAGCGAGTGTACGAGTTAATGCGCCTTGGCGCACCGTTAGACAAACTGTTTCCGCCAGAGTATCCCGATCCAGCCGCGACGTTGAAGCGTATTGTCGACGAACGTATGCACACCTGGATGCATCGCTATCACCACGAGACGGAAGCGATTCCTGGGAGTATCGAATTACTCCATGACCTCCATGCTCTAGGGTTACGCTTGGGAATTGCCACCTCCTCCGGTCGTGCTCTCCCCTTTCTCGACCGCTGGGGTGTCCGGCATCTCTTTGCTGGCATTGTTGGTCGAGAAGACGTCGAAAGCCATAAACCCCATCCAGAACCGATTCTCAAATGTCTCGGCCATCTTTCTCTGGAACCCCAGGAAACGATATATATTGGAGACTCGCCAATTGACATTCGCGCCGGGAAAGCGGCTGGATCGTGCACGGTCGGCGTTCTGACCGGAACCAGCCCGCATGACGTATTACACAGCGAGGGCCCTGATCACATCCTCGATAGCGTCGCCGAGCTTCGTATACTGCTCTCTGCTATAAAATAGGGAACTTTCTCTACTCTCGCACGTTACTCCTCTTATTATATCCCTTCCTCAGTACAACACGCTGGGGAAGCACTCATAAGTGAGGAAAGGAAGTGCTTTGCCCCAGCACTCAGGAAAAGGGGAGTCCAGATTAAGCCCACGGCAACAGTCCGGAATTCACGGAGAAGGTTCTACGGACCCGTGTAGTGAGCTAGATGACACGGTATTGGTTGCCCGCGCGCAAGCTGGCGAACATGATGCGTTCGGCGTGTTGGTCCAACGGCATGGAAGAGTGGTACTCAATGTGATTGACAAAATGATACGAGACAGAACAGTCGTCGAAGATCTCTGGCAGGAAACCTTCGTTCGTGCCTGGGAAAATCTGCAGAGCTACGAGCAACGCCCCTCTGGAGAAACTGGTAGTGGTCCAGGTTTTGTTTCCTGGTTGTATCGTATTGCAACCAATCTCACCCTGGACGAGTTGCGACGACGCAGCCGCTGGCGGATATTCTCGTGGGACTTTTTTAAGCCACGCCACGCCAATGATCCTGACGACAGTGAGACCTATGACCCACCGGCAGATATCCCGGACACTGTCTCACTGCTGGAAACCCAAGAAGACATCAGACGGGTTCGTCGCGCACTCGATACCCTCTCCCCGGAATGGCGCATGATGCTGGTGATGCGCGAGTATCAAGATCTCCCGTATGAGGAGATTGCCGAGATCCTAGAAGTACCAATTGGTACGGTACGTTCCCGCTTGGCCCGGGCACGCGAACAACTACGGCTCGCGTTGTTGCGCAATGCCTCACAAGGAATGGTGTCATGAAGTGTCGACACTGTCTTTCACTGTTGAGTCCGTATCTTGACAAGAAGCTCACCACGCACGAGCTTCGAGAGATCCAGATGCACCTCACGCAGTGCTCTGCCTGTAGCGAGCATTTACGTCAGCTCACTCATAATCAACAGCGTATTCGCGCTCTTCCTCCCACCGAGGTCAGCGGTCGCATGGAGTTACGCTTACGGGAACGTCTTCAACAGCGATCCTCTCATTCTCAACCTCGTCGGCCTCACGCCTGGCGGCAAGACTGGCCATTGCTATCAGTCGGCACCGTCGCTACGTGCGCAGCCTCGTTAATTTTTTACTTCGCAGTATTGCAATCTCCACCTCCAGTAGCAGCTGAAGAGGTCGTGGCTAGTATGGATCAGCTTCTCGCCGCCCTCGACCCTGAGGACGGACATAACATCATTACCGCAGACACACCGGCCGAAGCCCCGTTGGCACCATGGAATGACTTTGAGCAAGGAATTTTCGACGATGAAGACAACCAGCAATAAGCATATTATATACGCTCTGGTGTTCACCTGCTGTCTCATCGAGAGCAAGAGCACGATGGCGCAATCGTTCCTCATGCCCGCAGCACAGACGTTCGCCCAATTTCGCACCAGCGCCGAAGACGACTCGATATTTCCCGAGCGTCCACGACAGCGCAGAGGATGGCGAGACGAGAGATTCGAGCAACGTCGAGAAGCGCGGCAGCAGAAGATTCAGCGAGCCCGCAACCTGGCTCGCCGCCTCTTGGTCAATCCCAACACGCCGGCCGATGTACGGGCAAAAGCTCAACATCTCGACGAGCTACTGACGAAGCGCGAGTCTTTAGCGAACGAACTTATCGCCAAGCGACAACAGTTTCTCGATGCCCACCGAGAAGAACTGGAAGAACTTCGCCAACTACGCGAACGAAGCGAAAGAATTCGGCAAAACCTTCGGGCTGCACGCGAGAAAGTACTGGCAGAGAATATGCCACAGATTCAGGAAGTTCGGCGGCTCACCAAAGAAACGCGAGAGACAGCGCAAGATATTCGTCAGCAGTATCGAGGGATGCGTGGGCAACCAAGAGAAAGATCTTCGGATGAGGACTGAATGCGTTATTGAATCATTGAGCCCTTGAAAAATTCTTATCAATGAAACAATGAACCAAATGACCCGATGACTCAATCGCAACGCGTTACCACAACTGCACCGACGCTAACCGCGCTCCCTCCACCATCGCCTTGAATTTCTCCCAGGTAATCTTCGGATCGACATCGGAGAGTCCGGCAAACGTGGCAAAGCCGCAATCCGTACCGGCGATCACATTTTCGCGCCCCACCACTTGAGCAAACCGACAAATCCGCTCGGCCACCAGTTCTGGGTGCTCAATATAGTTCGTTGTTGAATCGAGCACACCGGGAATCAACACTTTGTCCGCTGGCAAGGTAAACTCATGGAAGACCTTCCACTCATGCGCGTGGCGAGGATTCGCTGCCTCAAAGGACAGGCCACTCGGACGCGCTTTTAACACGACATCGACAATATCATGCAGCGGGATATCACGATGATGCGGCCCCTCATAATTGCCCCAACAGAGATGTAGGCGCATCTGTTCTGGCGGAATATCAGCCAAGGCATGATTCAGGGCTTCGATATGCAACTCCACCATCTTACGAAACTCTTCCACACTGGCGTCGACGAACTGAATATGACGCCCCATTGCCAAGTCCGGGCAATCGACTTGTAGGATCAGTCCAGCCTGAGCGATGGCGTTATACTCTTCTTTCATCGCATCAGCCAACGCTTCCAGATAGGTTTCATGATTTGGATAGTAATCGTTTTTCAGGAACAGGGAGATGACTCCCGGAGACGCAGCGCTCATAAAGGCTTCTGTGGGACTCACTCCCTGCAAGGCGGTTTTGAGATTCTCAATTTCCTTTTGCAGGGCTTCCTTGTTGCGGTAAGAAATCGGTCCTGTGCACGCGGGACGTTGCGCCGTTACGCGGTAAACGCGGCGAGCATAGTCGGGAAAGTCCAAGACATCGGCCGCACGCAGTGGACCGGCTTCACCATCGAAACCCGTCAGACGATCTTTAATGTAGGTTGCGTAGCCGATCTTACCCGCTTCCCCGTCGTTTATTACGTCAACCCCACATTCGAGCTGTTTTCGGACAACCTCAGTGACGGCCTCCTGCACTCGCCTCTCAAACGCAGCACTATCCTGCGGTTCGCCTTTGTCTTTGGCATACAGCATCGTCACAAGGTCATCTGGACGCGGGAGGCTCCCGGTGTGGGTCGTGAGAATACGGTCTGTACTACGCTTCATGTTCTTTCCCTCCTCACGCATCTTCATAGCGCGGTTCGCGCTTTTCGAGAAATGCGGCAATGCCTTCTTTTACATCATTCGTGCGCGTTGTCAGGATCTGGTTGCGATCCTCCATCGCAATCGCCGCTTCAAGGGTAGGAGCATCGACAGAATAACGGAGGCATTCTTTGGTCAACCGCACACCGAGGGGCGAGTTGCGAAGAATTTTGCGGGCCATCTCTTCTGCGGTACGATCGAGATCGTTATCAGGAACCACCCGGGAAACCAGTCCTGTCGCCAATGCCCGTGGGGCATCGATAAAGTCACCGGTCAATAGCAGTTCGGAAGCAATCGACGAGCCGACGATACGCGGCAGGAAATAGCTCACACCCACATCGCACGCCGATAAACCGATGCGAATGAACGCCGCATTCATGCGTGCAGACTCGCCAGCAATACGGATATCACTTGCCAAAGCTAACGCAAAACCGCCACCAGCAGCGGGCCCATGCACCGCGGCAATGAACGGCTGCGGCAGACGATGAATCTTGATAGCGAGTTCAGCAATCCGACGTTGATCACGTAGTCCTTGGGCAACAGTCTCACGGCCACTCGCGGCGCTTGAGCCAGCGCTCGTCTCCTTCAAATCAAGCCCGGCACAGAACCCGCGTCCGGCTCCACGGAGGATAACGACACGAATGCTCTGGTCGTCATGGAGCATATCGAGTACCGTGTGCAGCTCATCAACCAGGGTCGTGCTTAACGCGTTCAGCGCCTGCGGACGGTTCAACACCAGCCACAGCAAACCGCCATCACGGCGCAGGTCGAGGGTGTCGTATTGGTTCATCTGGTCTCCTATCTATTCAAGTCACGGCTGAGCCACCGCAATTATCTGGCATCCAATTGCAGAACCGGAACAGTCAGATTTTCCTCTGTTTTCTGGCTTTCTTGAATCAGACGTGTAATTTGCCGTAGCACTGGGCCTGGCCAATACCGCTCACCACATGAGCGACAGACAACGACAGGAACGCCACGGAAAAAATAATAACGGCCCTTATGCTTGTGCATTTTCTCTACAGTTTTTTCGATGAAATCATTTCCGCCGCAATATTCGCAATGATCCGGCATAAGCTGTGCTGAAGACATGGTGTTCATCGCCTTTCGTAAGAAAAGAACCTTACCTTTACTTTTTCGTTTTTGTTGTGTCTTGTGCCTTTCGTTCTGGTGCTTTTTTCAGCATATTTTTCCGTCTTGTCCTATTTTTCAATGGCCCGATGGCTCGATGACTCAACTCTTCAATCAGCATCTTCGCCTCTTGCAAATCCTTCGTATCAAACCCTTCAGTGAACCAGTTATACACCTCGGACAACATAGTGCGAGCTTCATCGAGCTTCGTACGTGATGCGTGATCCGTAGAACGTGATCCATCATCCGTAACGCGTGATTCCGCTTGCGCGGCTTGCTGCTGGCGCAAACGGACCAGGCTCATCACCGCACGCAGCTCCAGTGACTTGGCTTGTTGCTTCTGGGCAACCTCTATCGCCTTCACGAAGCACTCTTCAGCTTCTTTCTCGACCTCTGATGGGCTTCGACTTGTCTGAGACTTGTCTTCAACTTGTCCGGGACTAGCCTTGGACTTCTGAAGCGTCAGTTCCCCTTTAATCCGATACAGTTCAGCCTCGTAGTAGCGCTCGTCAGTCTTGTCCACCAGTCGCAGCGCCTCGGCTATCGTCGCCAGTCCCTCCTCCGTCTGTCCTGCCCCCTCATACCCCCTGGCTAGCCAGGCGAGATACCCGGTCTTGAAGAATGCTCCTGCGTATGCCTCCAGCCCCTGCCGTACTTGGGCGATTCCCTCGGCCCACTGCTCCTGCACAATCAGTGCTTGGCCCCGCAGGACAGTACCCATTGCCAAGTACAAAGGGAATCCATACTCGCTGCATAACGCCACCGCTGCGTTCGCGCGCTCCTGGGCGATGCGCCCGTCCCCACGCTCGAGATGTAACCAACACGCGGCAAAGCCCAAGGCCTGCACAAGACTATAAGAGTGACCGAGCTCCTGTGCCAGGTGCAGCACCTCGTGCAGCTGCGTCAGCGCCCGCTCGGGATACCCCAGACACCACAGCACGGGGACCGTAACGGTGAGACTCTGAACCTTCGGGTTGTTCCCTCCGTAGAGGGGGATCAGCACTTGGTGCTGGGGCAGGTAGAGCTCCACGCTCTGCTCCAACGACTCTCGGGCACGGATAAACTCTCCTCGGGACAGGGCGGTGGTCCCTGCGGCGCGGTGCGCTTGGAGGAGCAACCCATCATCGTGCGTCTGTTCCGCGAGCTGCAGACATTCGTCCACCAGCGCCTGCGCCGTGCGCAGTTCGCCCCGGTTCAGGTAAAACGCAAAGAGGCCCCACAGCACCGGACTGCGCTGCGGGGAATCGCCGAGCTGGTCACACAACGCACGGGCCTGGAGGTAATTCTGTTCCACCGCCGGCGCGGTAGCCCCCTGAGCAGCGATCAACGGCGGTCCCACCGCCAGGCGCAACGTGAGTTCCTGCGCAGCCCGTTCCGGCGTTTCGGGACGCGTCATAAGCAAGTCCAGCGCTGCGGTGAGATGACTGATCGCCTCCGTGTGGGCCGAGCGTTGCACCGCTTGCTGTCCCGCCAGATGAAGATATTCAATAGCCTTCTCTGTATTTGGACTCCGACGATAATGATGCGCGAGGTCATTGTAGTGCTCAGGGAGCAGCGCAGCGTACACGGTTTCCAACGCCTGGCCCGTGCGTTCGTGTAACAGCTTACGCTGCTCTTGCAGCACCGTGCCGTACGCTACCTCCTGCGTGAGCGCGTGCTTGAAGATGTACTCGCTCTCGGGAAACGCTGGCTGTTCGTAGAGAAACTCCTTGTGCTGGAGTGAGGCGAGGAGCCGATAGAGATCGGCTTCCGGTTGCGCGATCACCTGGCGGATCAGACTCAATGGGAATTGTCGGCCAATGACCGAGAGCTGTTGTAGCAGCGCTTTCTCGTCTGGTGTGAGCCGGTCAATGCGGGCGGCGAGAATGCCTTGCACGGTGGGCGGAATGTGGAGGTCTATCGGTAGGGGCGACGCATGCGTCGCCCCTACGCTGGGCAACACGCCTTGCTCGCGTAACTCTTGCACAATCTCTTCCATAAAGAAGGGGTTGCCTTGGGTCTTGGCGAGGATGAGGTGTTTGAGGGCGTGTAGGGGCGACCCTTGTGGTCGCCCGGCGTGGGCAGGCACAAGGCCTGCCCCTACAGTGTTACCCAACAATACATCCAGAAATTCCTCCGCTTCGGCTGGCCCAAAGGGCGCTAAGCGGAGTTGGGTGTAGTACGTCTTCTGTCCCCATTCGTGGCGATACTCCGGGCGGTAGTTCGTGAGCAGGAGAAGCTTGGCGCTGGCAAGACTCTCACTGAGCACATCCAGAAAGCCTTGCGTCTCGCCATCAATCCAGTGCAAGTCCTCAAAGAGAAGAACGAGTGGTTGATTCAAACTCTCTCTCAGGAAGAGCTTCTTCAACGCCTCGAACGTCCGTCGCCGTCGAATCTGCGGGTCCATCTGCGCTAATGGCGAGGGCTGTTCTTCAATCCCCAGTAAGGCAAATAGATACGGCAAGGTGTCTTCGAGACTCCGATCAAGCATCAGCACCTTGCCGCCGACCTTCTCTCGCCGAGTCCGCTCATCATCCGCCTGTTCAATGCGAAAATACGTCTTGAGCAGCTCGATCACTGGCAAATACGCCGTCGCTTTACCATGCGAGACGGAATAGGCTTCCAGTACGAGACAGCCACCCAACGAGAGCAGCTTGAACTCATGGAACAAGCGGGATTTTCCCAGCCCCGGCTCACCCATCGTGCCGACAATCTGTCCGTGGCCTGCCTTCGCCTGTGCCAGCGCTCTGTTGAGCTGTTCCATTTCGCTCTGCCGTCCGACAAACCGCGTCAACCCGTAGCGGCTGGCACTCACTTGTAACCGCGTGCGTAACTGCCCCGGTCCTTGCACTTCATAGATGTGGAGTGGCTCTTCGACGCCTTTGATCTGCGTCGGCCCGAGATCTTTGAAGGTAAAATACCCATCGGTCAGACGATGGGTATAGGCGGAGACAACGATGGAACCTGGCGTGGCCAACTGCTCCATGAGGGCAGCTACGTTGGTGGAATGGCCGACCGGGACGTAGTCCGCATGTAAGTCATCCTTACGAATCGAGCGCAGCACCACTTCGCCCGTGTTCAATCCCACCCGCATCTGCAACGGCGGGTAGCCTTTCGCTCGTAGCGTGTCGCCATAGCGGCGCATCGTGTCTTGCATGCGAAGCGCCGCATACACCGCGCGTTGGGGATGATCTTCATGCGCCACCGGCGCGCCGAACAAGGCAAAGATTCCGTCTCCCAGGGCCTGCGCCATAAACCCGTCATACTGATGCGCCGCGTTCATCATCAGTTGCAAGGCCGGATCAATGACCGTCTGCGCTTCTTCGGGATCGAGTCCTTCAATTAACGCTGTTGAGCCTTTGAGATCAGCGAACAAGGCAGTAATCGTTTTGCGCTCGCCGTCGGTCACCGTAACCGCGCGGATACGGTCGGCCAAATGGGCAGGTGTCCAACGGCTCGGGTCCTGGTTTTCTGCTTCCTCCTTTATCCCTTTATCCGTTATCCCCTTGTCTTCTTCGCCTTTTTCCCCTTTCGCAAGTCGGGAACCACATTCCCCACAGAACTTGAACTTGGACGGATTCTCGAATCCACACTGCGGACAACGACTTTTGAACGGTGCTCCACACTCACCGCAGAATTTCATGCCCTTGGGATTATCGCTGCCACAGCTTGTGCACTGCATGGTTCCCTCCCATTGATGAGTCATTTTTTCATTGGTTCATTTTCTCAATGAGTCAATGGCCAAATGATTCAATGACTCAATAGCACGGTTCTTGGACAGCATCTTCAGATCAAAGATCGAGATTGACACCCATCGACATTAATACACGCGCCGGACACCCATTGCGCACGGCCGGACGCAAGAAATACCACCACGTCAGCCACTTCTTCCGGCTTGCCGAAGCGACCGAAGGGCAATTCGGCTTTGACAAAGGCAGCAATTCCTTCCGGATTTTCCTGCTGCCGTTTCTCCCACGAGCCACCAGGGAAAAGAATCGACCCAGGGGCAACACTGTTGACGCGAATCCCCTGCGGCGCCAGTTCGCGCGCCATTTCCTTCGACAGACTAATCATCGCCGCTTTTGCCGCGTTGTAGGTCATTGGCCCACCCCACTCACGACCATAGATTGACGCGATGTTAATCACACAACCGCTCTTTTGCGCACTCATCAGTGGCACCACCAACCGACATAAATCAAGCGCTGAAAAGAAATTCAGGGCAAATCCGTTCTGCCAATCTTCCCGTGATACCGCTAGGTTGCCCCCTGGTCGTGAACCACCCACATTGTTGATGAGAATATCAACCTGACCAAACCGTTTCTGGGTCTCTTCGACCCACCGTCGTGCATCGCCCTCGTTCGTCACATCTCCCGCAAGTGCCACAACTTCTGTCCCGGTGTTTTGTACTTCCCGGGCAACCTGGTCGAGCGTGTCTTTGCCCCGCGCGCAGAGACTCACACGACAGCCTTCAGCTGCTAATCCCAACGCGATGGCTCGTCCAATGCCGCGACTGCCACCGCTAATCATGGCCACTTTACCTTTGAGTCCAAGGTCCATACCTACACTCCTTCCCAGCCGGGCAGATACGATGCTGCCAGATCTCCACAACAGCATCCCCTGCGCCTATTAACGCTTTTGAAACAGCCAGAGTACACCTTCATCATTCATGAGTAAAAGCTCTTTCCCTCTTTACCCACAGTCAGCAAATGCGCTAAAGCAGAAAGGAGTTATCAGCGGTTACGAAGAGCTGCCCGCTCACCAGTAAAGGAGGAAGGTATGAAATTCGGTATTTTTTATGAACTTTCCGTCCCCCGCCCGTGGGATCAGGAAGCAGAACGTAAGGTCTACATGAACGCCCTTGAACAAGTACGCCTGGCTGATGAACTTGGCTTCGATCAGGTCTGGGCGGTAGAGCACCATTTTCTCGAGGAGTATTCGCATTGCTCCGCCCCTGAATTGTTCCTCACTGCATGTGCAATGCAAACGAAAGATATTCATGTCGGGCATGGGATCGTCATTTGTGTTCCTGAGTTCAATCATCCCATCCGTATTGCTGAACGTGCTGCCGTGCTGGATATTCTCTCTGGCGGACGTTTAGAGTTTGGCACCGGTCGTTCGGCGACCTGGACAGAACTCGGTGGGTTTCGCGCCAATCTCGACGAAACAAAAAAGAGTTGGGACGAATTTGTTCACTGCATTCCCAAGATGTGGATGCAGGAACGTTTTAGCTACGATGGTCGCTATTTCTCGATGCCCTCACGCGCAGTGCTTCCCAAACCATACCAAAAGCCCCATCCGCCGATGTGGGTTGCGGTAACTAGTCCTGGCACCGAGCTGGATGCGGCCGATCGCGGGATCGGGAGCCTCGGGGTGACCTTTACCTCGTTTGCTGAGCAAGAAGCCAAGGTCAAAGAGTATCGCCGCCGTATTCAAAACTGCAATCCGGTTGGTGGCTTCGTCAATAATCAAGTGAATACGGTCAACTTCCTCTACTGTCATGAAGATAACGAAACCGGCACCAAGACCGGCATGCGGATGATTCAACATTTCAACTATCTCGCAGCCCAGCTCGATATGGCAAAAGAGGCTCTCCCTACCAAATCTTACCCCTCAGCTGGCTTGCTCCCATCACTGCGACGACAAGCCTCCAGCCCAGGGGAAGCAGCGAAAGCTCCGGAAGGTATCGCCGTGGGCAATCCTGTGCATCTGGTACAGGAATTGAAAAAATGGGAAGCCTGCGGAGTCAATCGAGTCAATTTCCTGTTAAATGCCGCTGAAATCATTCCGCAAGCGCAAGTCCTGGCCAGTCTGCGCCTCTTCGCTAAAGAAGTCATGCCGGCCTTCGCCGACACCCAGGCACGAGCGGCGGCAGGAGGAGGACGCTAATGCCGATTTTTGGCAAACAAGATGTACAGGCGGCAGCAGCCCGTGCCCCGCTGATGAGCGGCTTCGATACCGAGCCGTGGGACCTGAAAGGCGTAGAAATTTTGCAGCTGGCCTTTGAGGTGGTTGAAGGGCCAGCGGAATGGCTGGTTCCCCCCGCGTTGCATCCGAGCATTCCACCGTATGTCACCCTCTCGGTGATGAGAGTCCCAACGAGTCCAGTTGGCCGGTTTCACCTGGCTCAAGTTCGCCTGGTGGTGCGCGCCGGTATTCGCCCGCGTGGTTATCTTTTAGGGGCATACACCGATTCGGAAAAGGCGGCCAACGACCTGCAGACACGTTGGGGCTTCACCATAAGCCAGGGAACAATCACTCTGCAGTCGCGACATGATCGCGTGATCGGAAAAGTAGTTCGCGACGAGCAAACCATCCTCGATATGGAATTGGAAAATCCTGAACATGTCTCTGGAAGCGATATTACCTATCTCGACAGTCTCCACCTCGCCCGCACGGTCGAGAACGGGAAAGAAAGCTCGGTGATTGTGCAGGTCGATCCAGAATACGTTTTTCACAGCGCCCACCGCGGCAAACCACGGTTGCTCACGCTGCAAGCGGACGCGTGGGGAGCAGACGGCAAATTGCAGTGCACTAATCCGATGCACGCAACGTTTTGCCATTGTGATACCGACTTGCCAAAACTCCGCTTTGCGTTTGATCCGGCGGTCCCGGTCACACAAGGCAGTCGGCGGCTTGCGGCCTAACTCTTTTGTCTTGACCTTTCCGGGCGCGTTGTCCTGCGCCCGAGTCTTTTTATTCCTGAGGCTTTGTTGCCTCTTCCTGCAAGTCACGCAACGGAGGAGAAGGGTTGCCGTTTCGGTATCCACCGTGAATACGCTGGAACCAGTCAGCCCGCTCCTGGGTGGGAACCCGATCCCATCCCTGTGTGACAACAGCCTGCGAGTTACACACCGGACAGACTCCACGCGCGAGTGTCGCAATTTGTTGTTCGCAGTTCGTGCAATAGTAGAAAGACTTGTTCTTTCTGTCTATCACCATTGATCCTTCCGCCTTTGCCGTAAATTCCCCGCCCCCTGTTGGCAAAGACAACCATTAGTATACAGCAACAATGAAAAGGGAAAAGCCGGCAACAACCACGGGAGTTACGCTTTTCGCACAACCCAGATTTGCTCTCCACCATAACGGAACGGACCGCGAGAAAAATCCCCGTACAACGCTTCAACTTTGTAGCCGCAGAGCTCTAACAGGTAGCGCATTTCATAGCGGTAGATATAACGAAGTGTGAGAGGATTATAGGCCTTGGCGATCACCTTCCCCGTTGCGTCAACTTCCTCAAAGAGGAAATAGGCATTCAGCGTCTGAATTTCAGGGTCGTATTGTCCAGAAAACCACACAATGACCTGGTTCCCTGTCTCAGGATGGATAAATTCGGAATCGCGCTTGAGCCCGGCACCGGCAGAGCTGAGATATGACAGAATGATCTCATGGTTTGGATCAAAAATGTTGAAAATCAGTCGCCCATGATCGGTGAGATGCTCGCGAATACAAGCAAGCGCCTGTCGTTGCGCTTTTGGTGTCAGCAAGTGGAGAAAGGCCCGGTATGGAATCGTAATGAGATTGAAACGACTTCCTAAGGAAAAATCACGCATATCTCCATCGAGCAATGTCACTCGCGTCTGCGTCTCGGGGTTACACTTTGCAAGTTTACGCCGGAGGATGGCAAACATTTCTGGAGCCCGGTCAAGACCAACAATGGGGACCCCAGCCTGTGCGATCGGCAAGAGAATCCGCCCGGTTCCACAGCCAATCTCCAAGACTTCCGAGCCTGCGTGCCGCGCCTCGTCAACGTAGAATTGTACATCCCCTTCAAGACCAAGGGAGTAATGATCATAAAACAGAGCGCCGATATGGTCGTATTCTCTCATAGGTCCCTCTAACGTTCTGGCTTTTCGTCTTGCGTCGCTCTCTCCATAACGCTTCACAGTCCAGCCAGACAGAGCCCTCTCCCCTGAGTTAGTACCTCACCTCCGGATCTGGCATAGTCAACACTCCAGGTGAAGACGTCAGCCCGAGCTCCTGGGCTAAGCGAAAGAGAGGTTGCAATCGTTGTACGGCGTGCACCAAGACACCCGACGGGTTCTCGATCGCGTCGCCCTCCTCTTCGTCTTCCTCAAGTAACCGTTCCATCAAGACTTGCCGAAGCGAAGGTTTCCGGCGCGGAAATTCCTCGATTTTCACCTCTGTATCTTCAGCAATTCCCGCCGCTTCTTTCGCCAAACGCAAGGCTAAAGGGAAGCCTCCCAACTCATCAACTAATCCCAGTTTTTTTGCATCCTCTCCTGTCCAAATACGACCTTTCGCCGCTGCCAGCAACTTTTCCTTTGGCAGGTTCCTACCCTCTGCCGCTTTACTGGTAAAATCCTCATAAATGCGGTCAAGCGAAGCTTGGAATTGTGCCCACTGTTCCGGAGTGTAATCGTGAAGATTAGTCCAGAGTAACGCGTTGGCATCCGTGTGAACCTCATCCCACGTCACGCCAATCTTATCCCACAGCTCCTTGGTCAGCATTTTTCCCGCCAGGACCCCAATCGAACCGGTTATAGTCCCAGGTTGGGCAACAATTTTCTCTGCCAGCATG
Source organism: Binatia bacterium (assembly GCA_050187625.1). Classification (GTDB taxonomy): domain Bacteria; phylum Desulfobacterota; class Binatia; order Bin18; family Bin18; genus JBFWXH01. The sequence continues at coordinate 108,976 of JBFWXH010000007.1, read as the reverse complement.
GCAACAAAGTACCCGCCGGACCCAGCCACATTCCCCATCGAGACGACGACAGGCTTTCCGGCTTCTTTTGCCCGCAACGTCTCGCGCCAAATGGTATCGGAGGCGACGTAGGAACCGCCCGGACTGTCAACGCGAAAAAGGATGGCTTTCACCTCCTCGTCCTCGACCGCCGCGCGAAACGCAGCAACCAGCGAGTCAGCCCCCATGCTCATACTGCCCGACATGGGGTCATATCCCCCCTTCCCTCGTTGGATTGCACCGACCCCATAAATCAGGGCAATCGTGTCTTTTCCCTCCTGATGAGGACGGCCAGCGTAGGTGAGGTACTTGGTAAAGCTGAGGGATTCTGCCTCCTTCCCCACTCGTTCCTTAATCAGCGTGACAACTTCGTCACGATAGCGTAACCCATCAACGAGTTTTCCATCGAGCGCGCGTTGTCCAGAGAGCGGGCCCTGGCTAATCAACAGGCGCGTAGCATCCTCGCTCAGTTGGCGACCAGCGGCAATTCCACTGACGATCTGTGCGTAGTGTGATTCCATCACTTTCTCGGTTGCTTCGCGGTGAGGGGCGGTAAACTTTCGCTCCGTGAACATGTTCACCGCATTTTTATATTCCCGACGCTGGGCAAAGCGCGGCTCGACACCAATCTTCTCAAGCGTGCCTTTAATAAACGGAGCTTCCCGAATGAGACCAGTAATCCCCACTTCTCCAGAAGGCTGCAAGTAGATCTCATCAAAAGCCGTCGCGAGATAATAGGCTCCGGTCCCCGGTCCGCCCTCACCGAAGGTATCAGCATAGGCAAAGGTTGGTTTCCCTGACTTGCGAAACTCCAGCACCGCATCGCGGATTTCTTGGACCTGTGCGAGTCCCAGCCCACCACCACCGACCCGGGCAGCAAGCGCAACGACTCGTTTATCCTTCGCAGCTCGCTCCAGTGCATCGAGCACATCACGCACGGTCGGTTCTTTTTTGCCGAACATATCAGCCACAGAGTCGGGAGGATGAAATTCGGTCAGTCCGGCCTCGACATTGAGTTCCAGGACTGTCTTCTCTGGGGTGCGGTCTCCCATCACTTTGCGAAACATCATGCTCATGCTGAGGATACCAATCAACATGAAACCGAGGGTTGCCGCACCGATTACCGCTAACATGCGCACGAGGAATTTTTTCATAGTGGGTTCTTACACTCCCGCTCTTTTCATTACGTATAGCTAGCGTAGCAGAGAGACACTATCGAGAAAAAGATAACATGCTCGTACAAAACGAAATGAGGAGGCGACAAGCCAGAGCGGTAAGAGGTAAGCGCGAAGCGCGAAAAAGGAAAAGGGATGGGCACAGAAGACTGTGCCCACGTAACATTGGGGAGGATTATTTTCCTTTGCGCAGCAATTCCATCAACTCAAATCGCCGCGGGGACAAATCTTCTTTGAAGGAGGGGTCACTCGTGATCATCTGCGACGCATGGTCTTGCGTAAAGTTTACCCACGTCGCCCCCAGAGGGACCGGAACTCGCACGCCGCGGGTTCCCTCGTAAAACTCAGGATTCCCATGAACAACAAAGGAGAGACGCACCAACGTTCCCTGGGGATCATAGCTCAACACGGTCAACGGTATGTAGGTTTGCGCGTCCAAATAGAAAGTGCGCTTGCTGTATGGATGGGGCCCCTTCGGGGTTGCTTCCAACATAATGACCTTACGCAGCTCCCAGGGGACATCAGGATACCAGTTATTTTTCCCGGCGAAGGTCAGGTCACGACCGCGCAGAAAGCCCGGTACCAGCATGGTCTGCTCACCTTTGTAATGCCAGTCATATTCGTGGAGATAGCCCATGAAAAAGAATGGAGGCTGTTCCTCGGATAGCACATCATACCGTCCACCACCCATACGGGTGAGCATATTCACGTATCCTTTCCGTGTACGGCGATTCTGCGGGCTGTAACTTAAGTCGTCACTCACCTGGTTTTGATCATCGTAGAGCGTGGTAATCCGCATGTATCCTTCCTGGTCTGACGGGGCCAACGATTCAAAAAGCGCCTTGGCATGAATCCCTCGATATTGCCACTGCGTATCGTTCGTTTCTTCACCGACTCGATGCATACCGTAACGAATACGCATACGTCCGGTATTCGACCGATCGATCGAGCCAGAGTCATTCACTCCTTGCATCGTTCCGCGCATCTCCAGCGACTCCGGCATATCTCGATAGCGAAAATTCCATGCGGCCTGCTCACCAGCACGGGGGTTGGCGAGATCAAGCACCGGAAAGGGGCGACCGCCCTGATAACTATGCACCTTATAACCACCGTCAAGCGACACAGTCTCAGCTTTGGCAACGGTCGCCTCGATATACGCCTCGCGCGGAGGCAGGTCCGTTGTTTCTTGAACAGTAATGGTGAAGTCTCCAGCTCGCACCCGCTGAAGAACCTCTGTCGGCAGCACCTTTTCTGCAACCTGCCAGTTCTGTTGACCAATAGTCATCCCTGGGGTAATGCCCTCATATTGTACCGGCCCATCGTGATAGGGATGAAAGACCGCTCGGAGAGAAGTGAGGGGAAACGGCTCAGCACTGACCGCCTGAACAGAGGCGAGAACGCCAATGATGAGAGTTGCCCACCCAATCGTTCGTTTCATGAAAAGCTCCTTCTGTCGCCGGTTGCATCATCTCAGCGCGGGGTTGTTGAAAGATGACTTTATGGTATAATTTTGAGACTACAAAGATATCCAAAGAGTACAAATTTGAGACTTTCAAGTCAAGAGAGGAACACTATGGCATCCTCCGTGTCAAGCAAACGTTCAGTACGCTCGCGTCACGTAGTACGAGAAAAGACGGAGGAGCCGCCTCCAGATGGCAATGAAGAGACGTTAGGGTCTCGACGCGCGGTCATCGAAGAGCACCTCCTGGATATCGCGGCCAAGCGTTTTGCCAGTTCGGGATACAGAAAAACCACCCTCGAAGATATTGCGCGTCATGCCGGCGTGGCAAAAGCTTCGATGTATCGCTACTTCGAAAATAAACAGGAGCTGCTGGCAAAAATCTTTGTCAAAGTAGCTGCAGCGTTTTCCCGTGGCTTACAACCACTCATCGTTGCCCCCGTGCCTCCGGACGAAAAGCTGCGCCGCGCGGTCCAGCACATCCTGCGACTCATTGGCGAAAATGTCGACATCTTCACCGTTTTTTACAGTGAGGAAGCTGACCTTCCCCCTCGTCTGCGCACGGAAGTAAACGAGGCTCGGCAACGCGTCGCTGCGGATTTGGAAAACATTCTTCGTGAAGGTATAGTGTGTGGGGTCTTTCGTGAACTCGATGTAAAACTCGTCGTCCACGGTATCACTGGAATGTGCGCCTGGTTACACAAATGGTACACCCCCAGTGGGGAACGCATGGAGGATATTACTGGCGCATTTGTTGAACTGGTGGAGCGTGGCTGCATGGCGACCCGTGGCACGGAACGAGAGGACACGCTTGCTGACCGACTGCGCCATGTGCAGGACTTATTGGAGCCGCTTGTCAGTCAGGTTGAGCGGCTAGAAAAGTCCCAGGGGACTGACGAGGTCCTCAGATAAACGTCCTCCTTTCTCCACAAGCATTTTTCACTTTTCATCCTTAAATTGTTTATTTTCTCATTCTTTTTCTATGTACCACCGTGCACTGCTTGTCCTCTCCCTGGCTGTGTTCGCAACGATGGCCGGGAATAGCATGGTCATCCCGTTTCTCCCCCTCTATGTTCACCAGTTTGGCGTCAGTGAATTCGGTGCAGGTCTACTGTTCAGCGTCCATGCCGCAACACGAACAGTGATCTTGCCTTTTGTCGGTCGGCTATCTGACCGTTGGGAGCGTAAAGTTTTTCTCGTCTTCGGTGTTCTCTGTTACACCATTGCTTCTCTGGCCTATCTCCCGGCCGGCACTCTTACCGCCTTTATTTTGGTCATGCTCCTCCATGGCACAGCGACTGCCGTCGTCCACCCTATTGCGATGGCCTATGTTGGTGATATTGCACCGAAAGGCCAAGAAGGCGCCTACAGTGGCTACATGAACACCGCCTTTCTTGGTGGTATCGGTGGTGGTCCACTCCTGGGTGGCATCATCAAAGACTGGTGGGGAATGGAAGCCAACTTTTTCGCCATGGCTGGGGCAAGTCTGCTTGCGCTTATCCTTATGCTCTTCTTCCTGCCGCACGTGGAACGACACAAAACCATTGGCCCCAGTGCAACAGCATCGCAATGGACCCTGCTGACCGTTCCCCCGATCGCTGGCGTCGCGGGTTTTCGCCTCGGTTATGCGATGGCCAATGCCCTCACCTGGGTGTTTCTTCCGTTACTCGCGACCCACATGCTTCCGCTTAATACGACCCAAGTGGGCTTGCTGGTGTCCGTCAATGTCATCGTCAGCACACTATTACAAGCCCCAAGCGGGCGCCTCGCAGACCGCATGAACAAAGCCCATCTGATTGGCCTCGGTGGCCTCCTGAGCGCGATTGCCCTGCTGGGGTTTCCGTGGGCGAGTGGCTTCTGGCAGCTGTTTTTCTTAAATATCCTGGTTGGAGCTGCCTATGGTCTCGCCTTCCCGGCCCATATCGCCCTGGCTATGGAACAATCCCGCGGCTATGGAATGGGAACAGTCATGAGTCTGCTTATGTTTGCCCATGGAATCGGCATGATGATCGGCCCCGCCCTGTTCGGAGCTATTGCTCGCCAGTGGGATATCGGGGGCGCGTTCTGGAGTGGAGGCCTGTTGAACATCGTGCTCATTCTGCTTTGCTATCCGCTGACCAAAATGGTTGCCTCACCGTCACAGGCAGCGACACTCAAAAAGCAAGAGCCAGTGGTATCAGATTAAGGAATGGAAAATGAAAAGCGCAGGAGCGACGAATAGAAAATTGAGTCATTTTGCCATTGAAGTAGCAAAACCTGTCCTTGCGAGTTCCCCAGAAACGCTGCGCATTCAGCACTGCAGGAGAAACACAACGCACCGTCATTCCCGCGCAGGCGGGAATCCAGCGAGGAGGCAAGAGGGGGAGGATTTTGTTTCTGAGCAGGAGCATGGAGCGACGAAGCAATCTCTTTTTCGGACAAAGAGTGCTTCGCTACGCTCGCAATGACTCGTTTGCTGGGTTTTCTAGACACCCTCTTAGAAAAACTTCACGACGCTACGTGCCACTTCACCCTTCTTCAGCATATCGTACGCCTCATTCACACCGTCGAGAGAAAACGTGCGCGAGACTAACTCGTCGATCTTAATTTTCTTTTCCAGATACAGGTCAACCAGTCGTGGCATGTCGATTCGTGGCCGCGTTGAGCCGTAGAACGACCCGATCAGCCGTTTTTCCATCATCATGAAAATGTTGGGATTCAGCGAAATCCGTGCGCCGTCAGGTGAGACCCCGACGATCGTACAGGTGCCACGGCGAGCAGTCATCTTGAACGCCAGCTCGATGGTTTTTGTTGTACTAATCACCTCAAACGCATAATCAACCCCACGTCCACCAGTGAGGTCCATCACTGCTTTGAAAGCATCATCCTGAGAAGGATTGACAAAGTGTGTGGCACCAAAAACTCGGGCGAAGTCAAGTTTCTTTTGCAACAGATCAACCGCGATGATCTGTCGCGCGCCCGCGAGGGCAGCTCCTTGGATAACATTGAGACCAACGCCACCGCAGCCAATGACCGCAACAGTGCTTCCTGGTTGCACCTGAGCAGTGTTGATCGCTGCTCCTACTCCCGTCATTGTCCCGCAACCGACGAAGCACGCCCGATCGAGTGGCATATCGTCGCGGATCTTGATCGCACAGCTTTCCGGCACCACGGTTTCTTCAGCAAACGAGGCCGTAAAGGCGAAATGGAAAATGTCCGTTCCGTTCTTGCTCAGGCGTGTGGTTCCATCCAGCAACGTCCCTAGTGCCTTCGGGCGAGTTTCGCACAGATGCGGCGTGCCTTGCGTACATGAGAGGCAATGACCACAGACTGGAGAGAACGACAACACGACATGGTCCCCCTCTTTCACCGAGGTCACACCAGGACCAACCTCTTCGACAATCCCCGCCCCTTCATGACCAAGCACGATTGGTAACGGCATGCGCATATCACCGGTCATCACATGCAGGTCACTATGACAGGCGCCATTCGCCGCCACCTTCACTCGCACCTCGCCTGCTTTCGGTGGGGCAAGTTTGAGGTCTTCAATCACTAATGGTTTTCCCGCTTCGTAGAGCACCGCAGCTTTCATACACTCTCCTTCACCAGTAAAGTCAGCCACATGCCCCCAGCACATGCAGCTTGTGCCTGTCTATAAACCGAGGAAGCGCGCTGGTGTCAAGCAATACGGAGACACCCCTCCATCTTTTCCCATTCTCCCTGTATTTCTTATCCCTGATCTCTCTTCACTATGGAGTAAGCACCGGGAAGGAGCCTTCGACTGCGGTAGCTGTTAGAGAGTGAGTCTCGGGTTCCCGTTACATTGGCATCGCTATTGTGGAATAAAAATTCTCCCCCACACTGCACCAAACTCGTAGCCGTTCGTCAGAGTAGAGCCTCTCTATTGCCCGCTCCGTGCCCTTCGGTTTCCAACAACCGCTCGACCTTGTGACGAAACAACAGCAACCCCGCGCAGAGTCCGGCACCGAACAGGGAGAGGTCATGAACCCAATACAACCCTTCGGCTTGTTCAGGAAAGAAATACCGTGGCAACAAGGACGGCCAGAGAAAGAGGCTACAGACAGGCACCAAGAGCACGAATTTCACTGCGGAGGGAAAAGCAGCATCTCGCACCTCAGCTTGTAGGAACGCCGCGACAGCAAGCAACACGCCCGTCGCAAATGAGAACACAACATAGACATCAGGGACCGGGGCGAGCCAGAACGAAAACAGAAAAATGGAGACACAGAAGAGAATACCCAGCGATGCAATTTTCATCACATGGGTCGTCACGCCGTATCTCTCCGGTACACCATTGTTCACAACGTCTCGACTCATACGAACCTCGTGGACTACCCTTCCCTTCGGAAACTCCACAGCAGCAGGAGGTGCTGCTGTGGATCACTTTGTGTCATCGGCACCCTAAGTCGGTTCTTAATGAGGAGAGCAGAACAATCGCGTCCGGCTCTGGCAGGGCGAGCAGAGCGAATCTACCGCACCGCTCTCTTTTAACTCTTTATCCCCGTTATCCTCTTTCTCTTTGCCCCTTTCCTCGTTTCGCCTGCTCCCTGTTCCTTATCCCCTCAGCAGCTTGAGCTTATTCTTCGCCCCTTTACCAACTTTCGTGCGCCCATGACGTTCGGCAAGAAAGGCAAGAAGCTCTTCACCCAAATCCCGGACTTCGGCGCTTCCCTCGGCAAAACGAAACCCCACATAGAAGAGATCCTCGGGCTCCAAGAATCTCTCTTTTTTGAGCGATTCCAGCATGGGAAATGTTGACGAGCGGGCAAGGTCAACGAGCACATCGAGCGAAGGATCGTGACGCGTGGTTACCGAATTCAGGTCGTGCGGTTGCAGCTTGAGCTGAGCAATCGCCAGGGTAAACTTATCGTTGGGCGTCCACGTCGGAAATTCGCGTAACAAAGCCAAGAAGCGTAGCGCCTCTTTATACTTCTTTGCATTCTTCAGCTGGGTTCCGCGGGCAGCGCATTGCCCGTAGACGTAATCAGCATCGACATTCCTGAAGAAGTGCAGAAAGGCTCCCTGAATGCGGTCTTCCGTCTCTATCGCCGTTTGCAATCGTTGCCAGGCACCAGCAAGCGTGTCTCTGCGCCATTTCCCATCATAAGTCGGCAGAATCTCGGCGATTGCCCAGGCTTTCCGTGGCTCCTGACACGCAAGCAGCTCTTTGGTTAACGCGGTTCGCGCGGTAGGGATTTTCCGTAAGGAGCGCGCCGCCGCCTCACGTCGCGCAGCATCCGCATCATCAAGCTCCTGTATCAACGTTTTCACCACGACAGGCGAGTCAAATTCTCCCATTTTTTTCAGGGCGAATTTTTGTACGGCCACATGTGGGCTTTGCAGTAACCATGTGAGTACGGGTTGATATTCCACCGTCAGGTCATGCGCATCAAGAAGGTCAAGCGTCAATCGCACGGTATCAGTGAACTCCTTTTCCCCCAGTAACGGGAGCAAGGTCGTCACTTCTCCTTTGAGTAACTCTTGCCCACGCAAACAATGCAACAATGCGACCAAGGCGTGAAACCGCACGAGGTGAGGCTGCTCTGCTCCAACAAAACCGATCAACCATTTCCGTGCCTGTGGCCTTCCGAGTATCCCCAATAATCGGATCACCGCAATCAACGTTGGCCGCTGTTCTCGGGTATCAAGTGCGGTCGCAAAGGCCGATACTTCCGCGTACAGCACTTCTTGTTCTTTCTCATCAAGTTCGCGGAACGTGGTCGCTACGATATCACACACACTTTTGTTCACTTCAGGATCGTTCTGCGCGAGGATTTGCATTAACCCATGCCAGGCCGCCTTGCCACGCAGAGCACAGAGGACCCGTGCCGCGCTGGTGAGCCAGGGTCGACTCGCTCCTTTCAGGCGTTGCAGCAAAGGTCGTACGGCAGCATGTCCAAACTTGACCAGGACACGGGCAACGCGGGCACTGACCTCTCGGTCTTCGTTATCCAGAAGGGGCAGCAAGAACGGGAGGCTTGTTTTAGGGTGACATTCTTCGATGTAGCGGAGCGCGTAATCTTTGAGAAGGCTGTTCGGGTGTTCTAGTGCCGTGCCGACCGCCCCTACGACCTCTGGATTTTCAATCTCGAGCGCGCCTAATACTAACAAGGCCGCACAGCGACGCTCGATATTCCCCTCACGAGCAAGGGTAATCACACGCTGCAAAGTCTTATCCATAAAAGAGAGAGGCTCCTCGATGTCCGAACTTAAGCCCTCTTGTTACTCTGCCCTAGTTTATAGCGACAATCCCCAAGGTTTGAGAGTTGAACAACCAGCGCAGCCGCAATTCCACCATCGCCGTCTGCTCGCTTGCTTTATCACGAATGCGGACACCCGAAATGACGACTTCTTCCCCTTCAATTCGTGCACTCGCTTCGCTCAGATCGAACTGGTCGATAAATTCAAAACCCTCGCGTTTGACCACCGTCACTTGATGCGCCGTTGACGTTGTCGTTCCAGCCGTTGACTCGATCTGAATTTCAATCGTATGGGGACCGGCAGACAAAGCTGCATAATTGACCGTAATCCCCCACCCGCTGGTTTGTGCGTCTGGACTCTGAGAAAAGATCGCGGCAACGTCCTCCCGTGCCGAGCAGCAGGCAATCGTGGTTACTTGCTGCCCGTCAGCAACAAGGCGAATCGTGCTAATGCTCGCCGTTCCATCATCGACAAATGCCCACCCGCGGATCACACCAATGCCAAACACCGGTTGTCCGCCCTCCGGACTTTCCAGCATCGCCAGAATATTTGCGGCAGCGTGGGCGGACGGAACATGAAACCACTCCCACGGCCACACTCGTTGCGCAAAAGAAGCAAATTGAGAGAACACCCGGGTGCCCAGAGCAGCAAACTGGTCGGTGATCTCAGACTGCACCAGCACAATGGACTGGGAACTGGGAACCCAACGAAAGCGTGCGGTGATCTCATGCTCCTCTTGGGTGTTTTTCTCGCGCACGCGCACCCGCTTAAGAACCAGGTCCTGATTATCTATCTCCACAGTAGCATTTGACAGAGTGAACACCTCGACAAAAGAGGTGGACCCAGGTCGCACTACTGTTACCGTATGGGCATCAGTCAGGACGCTTTCTCCGTCAGCATCCGTTACTCTCGCCTGCACGACACGTGTCCCCGGCGTCAGTTCGCTCCAGTTCACCTCCGTGCCCCAGCCACTATTTTCTGTGTTTTGAGCTGGGGCTTGGGGAAACCCTGCTCGTACATCAGCACGGGAAGAACAACACGGAATCTCGCCAACCACCGTCCCATCGACCATCAGTTCCACTCGGCGAACAACAGCTCCGCTACGGCTATCAAACGCCCAGCCACGAATCGCCCCAATGCCAGAGACGGCCTGGCCATTCTCAGGCGATTCAAAACTTACAGTGAGGGACGAAGCCGTCGCGCACGCTTCATTTGAAGGCGCTGACGTGCCAGCGCTATTGTACGCCCGAACTCTATAACACAAAGTCAGCCCCGGAGGAACATTCGCATCGACATACGACGTCGCATCAGCCCCAACGGTGGCGAGTTCGGTAAAGGTTTCCGCGTTTGAAAATCGCCGATCGATAACAAAGCCAACTTCGCTTGGGGAATTGTCATCCCACGAGAGCGTTAACTGCGCAGCCAGCACTGCCTCTGCGACTCCTATCACAAGTCCACATAACAAGGCGACGGCAACCATCCACTTCCACCACCACCCGCTTATCCGTATCCACGAGAAAAAAGCCATTGTGTTGTCCCCCGACAGCCAAAAGAAATCCTGCTCTTCTCTATCCAGTTTTATCGGTTCACCGCATCGATACTGCACGGCTCAATCCGGCTTTCTCTGCTCATAGGGCTTCGCAGAACACTCCGGCGTGTCGAATTCACAACTGAGCCCTGTCCGACCTACTTTACGCCGAACTTCGTCAAGAGCCAAACGGTAATATGTTGGTCGGTTATGCGCGCAGGCATGAGGATTGACGACCTGAGTCCAGCGTGTCAGCAAACGCTTTTGTTCTTCAAGAGTTAGCTCCTGGCCTGCTTTCACAGCAGCGAGACATGCGAGCGCTTGATGAAAGTCTTCACGTTGGCTACGAACGCGAGATAACCACCGAGCAAATATCGGACTTGCCTGTGTAGGAGCGACGAATTCAGGGATTTCCCTGAGAGCAATGACGTGTGGACCAAAAGGCTCTATTACAAAGCCACAACGCGCAACGTTTTCATGGTGGGCGGCAAGAAATTCCCGTTCATCGTTCGCAACAGTGACGACCTGTGGCGCGATGAGGGTTCGTCGCTGCACCGTTCCTTTTTGCAATTGTTCATACAATACACGTTCCTCGGCAGCATGTTGATCGAGGACATAGAGGCATCCTTCCCCCACAAGCAGCAAAAAGGTTTTTTCAACCTGACTCAGCAAAGAGAACCGCGCGTCCGTCTGCTGCGGAAAGTCCTCCTCTTTTTCCGCAACTCGTTCTGCTGGGAGCCACGCAGGGAGCGTTCGACGTTGGAGGGCAGCACGCATCAGCTCATACATGGCCACATCGTCACGAAAACGCACTTCGGCTTTGGCAGGATGCATGTTCACATCAACCTGCGAGGGATGCACCTCCACAAAGACACAGACCATGCCGCCTTCTCCCGGAAGCGCGTCACGTATCGCGCGGTACAATGTACGATTACGAATCGAACGTTGGTTGACGAACAAATAAAATCGTCGCCTCCACGTCGCTTCGCTCGGAAGCACAACTCCCCATACCCGTCCCGTGGTTCCCGTACTGGCAAATTCTTCTAACGAAGCGGTCGCCTCGTGGCCAAAACATGCCGAGAGGCGTTCCTGAGGCGACGTCGGCTGCAGCGCGTAGACTTCTCTGCCATCAAAAAAGAGTGAGAAACTTTTTTCTGGAAAAGCAAGCGCGAAGCGGGTGAACACGCCGAGCAGATGGCCATACTCTGTGCGTAAACTGCGAAGGAATTGGCGGCGTGCCGGCGTATTGTAAAAGAGGTCCCAGACTTCAACGCTGGTTCCTGTCGGCGCCCCAGCTTCCTGCAGCGACAAAAGTGTGCCTCCTTCTAGTCGTGCCTCTATGCCGAGAAGCGCACTGCGCTCACGGGTCAGCAAGCGAACGCGAGAGACTGCGGCAATGCTCGGCAACGCTTCGCCTCGAAACCCGAACGTCCGCACAGCCCGCAGGTCATGCTCATTGACAATCTTGCTGGTCGCAAACCGTTCCCAGGCGAGCCGGACTTCAGTCGGAGCAATACCAACTCCATTGTCTGTCACTTTGATCAGTCGCCGACCACCCTCCTGAATCTCAACCCGAATCGCGTCAGCCGCGGCATCAAGAGCATTCTCAATCAATTCTTTAAGGACACTCGCCGGACGCTCAATAATTTCGCCAGCGGCAATTTTCTGCTGCAGCTGCGGTGAGAGAACCTGGATACTCATACGTAGTCATAATCACGTTTGGCGCATAGGGAAAATAGGGGAAGGAATACAAGGCACGGGCCAAAAGGGAAAAGGGGGAATCCGGAAATGGGAAAAAGAATGTGGAACGAAAAGAGGGAAACGGAAGCGAACACAGGGAGCAGTCTATAGAGCGAAGCTACTGCCTTGTCGACAATGTTCGACAACATACGACTTCCATCATCGCGCGATTTTTGCTGCTGTCGCCTGACACAGCCGCAGTAAATCCTCTGGCTGCAGTGCCACCTCTACTCCACGACGGCCAGCACTAACGTACACCCGTGGTAGGGCATGGACACTCTCATCCACCATTGTACGTAGACGCTTGCGTTGGCCCAGCGGACTGATACCGCCGGTCACATATCCAGTCGCGCGTTCTGCTTCTGCAACGTCGGCCATTTCAGCCTTCTTTACTCCCAGCGCCGTCGCCAGCGCTTTCAGGTCAAGACTCTGCTTGACGGGGACCAAAGCCGCAACGAGCTCACGGGTCTCTAACTTCACGATCAGCGTCTTAAAGACTTGTTCAGGCGGTACTCCTAATGCAGTTGCCGCTTCAAGACCATAGGATTCAGCCCGTGGATCATGGTCGTATTCGCAGACCTCAAAAACAACACCATTTTTCTCAAGCATGCGGATCGCTGGTGTCATCACAACCTCGCGTGTCCCTACCGTCGCACGGCTGGTGTTTCGATCGGTAAGCCGCGCGCTCGCCATGCCATGTATAGCTCCAGATTCACGTAGCCGTCCGCCCCATACGGCAGCGGTTGGGCACGAACAGCGGCATTGCACCAGACAAACATGCGCTGGATTGAGCCAAGCGTTTGCCAGGTATGACGATAGATCGGAAAACCATTACCCTGGCCCTGGCTAACAACGTCACCACGCAACCGCTGGCCAGCGTTCAGGTCGTGACAATGCGTACAGGCCAAGTCGAGTTGCCCACGACGTTGCAGAAAAAACGTGCGCCCAGCGGCAAAGAACGGCTGGACTGGGCCATCGATACGAACCGCCAGCGGCATCCCTCGCGATTGAAAGCCAACAAACGTCGTGAGCGCCAGCAAGTCTTCAGATTCGTACGGATATGACTCCGTCTGGAGATGTTCGGTACGACACCGATTAATTTGTTGTTCAAGATTCATGAGCTTACCAGTTCGTTCATCAAAGCGCGGATAACGAGTACGAACACCACGCATGCTTGTCGTTGCCTCACCATGACAAGCGGCACAGGATTTTTGAGCAAGGCCATCAACTTTTCCCCATAGCCTCTTCCCTTGCTCGACCCACAACAAGCCTGGATTGGCAAATTCATCATTCTGTAAACGTTGGTTTTCTTCTGATAGGTAAGTGTAGCCCGAGCGTCGTCCATCGACGCGGTACTGCGATTCTTCCGGGGGGTGCAGTTGGAGCGCTGGAGTCTGGCTCTCACTGAATGGCGACTTGAGGGTCAGCAAATACGCGACAACATCCTCGATTTCTTGTGCACTGAGAATCGGCTTTCCAGCATACTGTGCAAGGACTCGTCGGAGCCCTGTTGTTTTGTAATACGCGGGCATCACCGTCTGCGGGTTCAGTACCTTGGGATCAACCAGGCGCAAGCGCAGGGCAGCACTCGTAGAACGAAGCCCGATGCCATCGAGAGGGGGCCCCACCGTGCCGTGGAATTGGCGCTGCGGCAACGGCATGGCGTGACAGACTGTACAATCGCCCTGGTCTCGGTCGAGCACGATGTGCCGTCCTCGCTCTGGATCTCCGGGTTGCTTCGTCAAAGGGGCAGGGATAGTGCTATTCACGACGTGAGGCTCGGCCCAGACGACAAAGGGAAGACTCAACAGCGTCAACAGCCAGTGCGCATACCAAAGTATTTTGCTCCGCATACCGTATTACGAAAACGCATCCGCAGTGATATTGGCGTACCAGGAGCGCGCATATTCGGCTTCCAATGCACGAATTTCGTCAGGAGCATCGAGCGGACTCACACCGGCTGACCCTGTGATTGTCTCAATAGTATCATTTTCCACCTGGTACACCGCGACAATCGAGATCCCATAATCCGGAGCAACCAAGCTGTAACACGTGTTCATCAGGACCGGTGCGGGGGTCGGTTCGCCTCGCACCCGCGCCACAATCGCTGCCGCACATACTTTAGCCTGATTACTCGCACCAAACGCCGATTTGGGCATAGGATTGGCAATTGCGGCATCACCGATGACGTGGATATCGGAGTACCTCTCGGAGCTAAAGGTACTCGCACGGATCGTGCACCAGCCCCGCCCTTCGTCGAGATTAGCTACGCGCGCAATCGCCGCAGCTCGTTGCGGTGGAATCACATTCGCCACGGCCGGTTTGTAGTCATCAAACTCGGTGTGAACCATTCCAGCTTGAGGATCTACCCGCACCACGCGTCCCCCCCGCGAGCCTGACACCCATTCTAGGATCCCTGGATACAAACGCTTCCACGCCGCGAGAAAGAGGTCTTGTTTGGTAAAGGTATCCTTCGCATCGAGTAACAAAACTTTGGATCGGGGCTTATAGGTTTTGAGGTAGTGCGCAATCAGACTGGCCCGTTCGTATGGCCCTGGTGGACAACGAAAAGGATTATCGGGAGCGGTAATCACCACCAGACCACCATCGGGCATCGCTTCCAACTGGCGACGCAGAAGAAGGGTTTGTTCTCCTGCTTCCCAGGCATGGGGAAAGACCGCGCTCGCTGCCGCATCGTAGCCCTCAAGGGCGTTCCATTGCAGCTCTATACCGGGAGATAAAACGAGATGATCATACGAAAGGGGCTTGCCATCACTCAAGGTCACAATACGTTTAACCGGATCAAAACCGGTCGCTGACGTGTACATCACCTGTATCCCGTATCGCGTTTGCAAACGTTCGTACGTGTGAGTCAGCGAGGCAAGTTCTTGCCTGTGAGCAAGAACGGTATTACTAAACGGACACGTGACAAACCGACGATCCGGTGTCACCAGCGTAACCTGGAGCGCAGCATCCGCCCGGCGCAGATACTTGGCACACGTCGCCCCCCCAAACCCACCACCTATCACAACAATGCGAGCGGTGCTTTTCGCACGAGCAGGCCACGGCGATACTGTCACTAAGGGCAAACTTGCGCCAAGTTTCAAGAGTTGGCGGCGAGTCAAAAGAGGCGGCATGCGGTATTCCTAAGCCGAAGCTTCCTGATGAGGAGTCCTCACTGAAGCGCGCCCAGTTGTCTCAACGCTCCCCGAGCATCCCAGTAGTCGGTCTGCCGACAAATCTTCCCGTCATGGAGCTTCAGCACACTCACGCCACGAACGACAAAGCGCTTGTTCGACGCATCGAACCCGAGAAAGGTACGATTGGCTCCCCAGTTAGCGGTCCATTCCCACTCGACCGCCCCCCCTTCTGATCCACCTGACCAATCAAGAAACCGTAACGCGGTGACGCCAGTAAAAAAAAACTGGCTAAAGGCTCTGCGCAGCGCTTCCTTAGTTTGCACTCGCTCCCCGAAGATCGGATCTTCGAATACGACATCCTCAGTATAACAGGACATGCAGGTGTCGAGATCACCGCGAGTATAGGTATCCAACCACATGCGTACAAACTGTTCACTCATCTTCGTCCTCGCATTTTTACACCCATGCTCATTGGCCCGTGGCCTCTTTCTGCCTGAGCTTCATGAAATACTCGACAATCGCAGCGATGTCCGCCTCGTCGAGTCCCTTGGCAATCCGGTTCATGACGGTTCCTTGGCGCTCTCCACTCTGAAACGCTCCTAAAGACTCAACGAACGCTTCTTTAGACATCGCATTGAGAGAAGGAATTGCTCCAGAACTCTGCCCGTCCGGCCCGTGGCAGGTAGCACATGCCTGGGCAAGATCAACGCCACGTCTTCGTGGTTCTGCGGCAGCACCGACTCTGCCAGAGAGCAAAAGCATAACCACAAGCAAGAAAATCTTATTCCCTAACTTCTCCTGATTCATTCTTTGACCGTAATCGGAACTCGTTCTGTTTCTGTTACCCCCGTATCATCGGTCCAGATAAATTCCAGCTCGCCGGAATCACGCGCTACCGTAAAAAATGACAGATAGGGGTTAGCCGCAATGCCCGAAGAGAATTCTGCCCGAAACACTTCTGTTCCATTGTACTGACAACGGAGGGAATGAATAACATTCTTGGGAATACGGCGGCCCCTATTATCGTGGCGAAAGCCGGTCTCCATCGGGTGACGAATCAGCAAACGAATCTCCATGACCTCACCACGCTTCGCGTCATCTGGGACTTGTATCCGGGTATTTGCCATATTTATTCATCACCTTCATCAACACAGGCTCCCGCGGTCACCACTACTTCGGCAGAATTCATCCACGAGGCACCATCGTTCATCACCGCAACCGCAAAGACCTGCTGCGTTCCCGCCAAACGAATACGGGTGCTGATTTCCGCCTTGCCGGAATGTGGCGAGAAATAGAACCGCGCAATAACCGGTCGTGGGTTTCTCGGCGAAAGGATATGCACACTTGTTACGTAGTCCTCTGCCGTCATCGGGCTCGCAACCTTCACCGCCAGCGGCACCGAATTCCCACTTTCAGCCAACAGCGGTAATGTTAGTGTAACTTTCCCGGTCTTCGGTAGCTCACCTCCTGTTACTTCACGAACCAAGGGGAGCAGTTTCTCTGGGAAAGCAGACGCCCGTCGCACTGCCAGTAACGAGAGTGAGAAAGCACCGGCAAGACCAGTGAGGAATTGTCGGCGTGACACTCCCCTCAACGAAGTAGAAGATTTCCGCACTCCCCTCGTGGTTAAAGAGGGGAGGTACGTAGCGCAGAGTATACGACATGCCGACGAGAGTCCCATCAGACCTTCCGCAAATCATGGTGCTTCAAAGGCAGCGACCGAATTCGCTTGCCCGTCGCCGCGTAGATCGCGTTACACAGGGCCGGGGCAAGACAGGCAAGTGGCGGCTCGCCAGCTCCGCCCCAGAATCCACCGGTTGGGGCGATCACCACCTCGACCTTGGGCATCTCAGCGAGGCGCATCATTTGGTAATCATGGAAGTTCGACTGCTCAACCCGGCCATCCTTAATGGTGATCTCGCCATACAGGGCCGCCGTCAATCCATAGGCTACACATCCCTCGGCTTGTGCCCGAACGGAGTCCGGATTGGCCACGTACCCAGGATCAATCCCAACCACGACACGATGAAGTTTCAGGTCTCCTTTTTCACTCACGGAGATCTCAACGACCGCCGCCGTGTAGCTGCCATAGGCATCTTGCACCGCAATGCCACGATGGAGGCCCGCCGAGAGCGGCTTTTCCCAATGTGCGGCTTTCGCTACTGCGTCAAGAATCGCCAGGTCTTTTGGCGCGTTCTGTAACAGTGCCCGTCGGAATTGATAGGGATCTTTCCCTGCAGCTTCCGCCAGTTCATCAATAAAACATTCACGGAAAAACGGATTCTGCGTATGCGCGACTGCGCGCCACGGCCCTGGCGGAACGTGGGTGTTACGCATCGCGTATTCCATACGAATGTTAGGAAATGCGTACGGGGCATCCGAAAATCCGCGAATCCCAATCGTATCAATGCCGTCTTTGATCCGTGCCGGCGCAACATCATTAAAAATAGACTGTTCCGCTTGACGCACATAAAAGGCAGTAGGATTGCCAGAGGCATCGAGGGCGGCTTTCATCCGCACGAGCGCAACTGGCCGGTATTTCCCATGCTGAATATCCTCTTCCCGCGACCAGATCATCTTGACTGGCTTGCCCGGAACAGCCTTGGCAATCGCCACCCCCTGTTGAACAAAGTCCAACACCAAGCCACGGCGACCAAACCCGCCACCGAGATGTACCTTGTGAACCTCGACATTACTGATCGGCACTTCGGCGACGGTCGCTGTCGTCGCTGCGGTTGCCTCGCTATTTTGCGATGGCGCCCAGACATCGACCCGTCCGTCTTTGAACAGCGCGGTGCAATTTTGCGGCTCCATGGTCGCGTGTTCGAGATACGGTGCGTAGTACTCTGCTTCAACAGTCTTGGCGGCGGTAGCGAAGGCTTTGTCTACATCCCCTTCCTTCCGTGACACCGGAGCGTCTTTCGCGTTCACTCCTCCTTGCAGAAACTCTTTGATACTGGCGCTGCTGACTTTTTCATTGCCCTTAAAGTCCCATTCAATAGGAAGTGCCTTCAAGGCCTGCTGCGCGTACCACCAACTCCCCTCAGCTACCACGGCCACAGCATCCTGTAAGGGAACGACCTTCACCACGCCCTTCATCTTCGCAATCTTCTCATCGTCTGTACGCTTCAGCGTGCCACCAAAGACGGGACACTGGGCAATCGCCGCGTAGAGCATGTCTGGCATGTGCGTGTCGATAGCGAACTGCGTCTTTCCCATCACTTTGTCAGGAATGTCGAACCGTGCGAGTGGCTGACCAAGGATTTTCCATGCTTTCGGATCCTTAAGCGTTACATCTTGAGGAATCTCAAGCTTTGCTGCTTCAGTCGCAACCGCACCGAAACTGACGCTACGGTTGCTCGGGGTATGGGTAATTACACTCTTGGCGGCAACACATTCCGACACTGGCACGCCCCATTGTTGGGCTGCGGCAGAAATCAGCATCGTACGGGCAGCCGCGCCGGCTTTGCGCAAGTAGTCCTGACTATCGCGGATCGAGCGACTGCCTCCAGTGAGCATGTCACCCCACACCCGCTTACGACGCAGATGCTCACTCGTCGAGGCGTATTTCGCATCCACCTTGTTCCAGTTACATTCCAATTCTTCTGCAACCAACATTGCCAGGCCGGTAAAGCTTCCTTGTCCCATTTCAGTGCGGGCAATACGAATCGTAATGTTGTCATCGGGATGAATGACGACCCAGGCCGTTACTTCCGGGCCCTCCGTCGTCGTGTGTTGCTCTGACTTTGCCTGTGCCCACTTCGGCAGAACCACTTGAATCAGCAGCCCGCCCCCCACCGCAGCCGAACTACCCAGAAAGGCACGGCGAGAGAGGTTCATGGACTTTGCCATAACAGTCTCCTTAATTAGAGAGGTCTCCGTTGTTCATTTTCCATTTCACGGATCACGCATTACGGATCACGTTTTACGTTTCACGCCTTATTCTCTGCCGCCGCATGGACCGCCGCACGAATCCGGACGTAGGTCCCACAACGACAGATGTTCGTCATCGCTGCATCGATATCCGCATCAGTTGGTTTGGGAGTTTTCTCCAGGAGAGCAGCCGCAGTCATGACCATTCCGGTTTGACAATATCCACATTGCGGCACCTGCTGCGCCACCCAGGCTTGTTGGACCGGATGGTCGCCGTTCGGAGAGAGCCCCTCTATTGTGACAATCTTTTTGTCCACCGTTGCAGACACCGGGAGCACACAGGAGCGAATAGCCTCGCCATCGAGATGGACGGTACACGCACCACACAACGCCATGCCACAGCTATATTTGGTTCCGGTCAGACCAATCACGTCCCGCAACACCCACAAGAGCGGCATTTCCGGGTTTACGTCAACAGCATGTTCTGTGCCGTTCACATTTAGTTTTACCATTTCACCCTCCTTGTACGCAGCGTTTGAACGATTCCCACCACCCTGCCTTTGTAGCAAAACTGCTCCGCCCTCGGAATAACGTCTTCTACTCTACAAAAGAGACGATCATGGGTGTAGTATCCTTTCCCACTTTGTAAAGGAGGAACGAATATGGAGGTTGGTATTTTGATGACGGCAACAGAACGGACCGGCGATATTGCCGAGATCGCGCGTCAAGTTGAGCAATGTGGGTTTGAGTCGTTATGGATTCCCGAGCACCCCGTGATTCCGGTCGGCTTTAAGACTCCTGTCCCTATCGGCAGTGGCCCACTCCCCGAACACTACAACCGCTGGGCTGATCCGTTTATTACCCTGACCGTCGCGGCCACAGTCACGAAACGGATTAAGCTCGCCACCGGCATCTGTCTCTTACCAGAACGCGAACCGCTCATGACAGCGAAAGTGATCGCCAGTCTCGACCGTTACTCTGGTGGACGTGTGGTGCTCGGTGTCGGCGCGGGATGGTTACGTGAAGAGACGGAGGTCATGGGTGCGCAGTTCAAAACCCGTTGGCGGCGACTGCGTGAAACGGCCGAGGCGATGCGGGCCTGCTGGACACAAAAGGAACCAAGCTATCAAGGAGAACTGATTCAGTTCCCTCCTGTGCGCTGCGAACCGAAACCCATCCAAAAATCAGGACCACCGATTCTCCTCGGCGGCCATACCCCCAAAGCGCTCGAACGCGTGGCCCAGCATTATGATGGTTGGTGCCCGCTCATTTTCGACATTACTGCCTTCAAACGAGATGTCGACACCGTGCGGAAGCTCGCGCGAGAGGCTGGACGGAATTCTGACACGCTGATCTTCTCACCGTTCGTCGATCCCCGCGATGGCAACGTGCCAACCGATGACCTCAAGCAATTGCGTGACATTGGCGTCAGCCGTATCGTGATCTTTTCACAGAAGCTCGCCTCAGAAGTCGCCGATGGAGCGGCAATGGACTGGCTCCAGCGCACGACACCGATTGTTGAGCACGCACAGAAGTTGTAAGCAGATATCCGGGTGAGTGCGAGCCTCGTAACGTGCAGCGGATGCACGAACAAAGCAACAACATAACGAAAAGGAATCTCACCAATGGAAACGACGGTCACAATGACACCAGATCAATTGATGCAACCAGAAGCCATTGCCAACCCCTACCCATGGTATCAACGTTTCCGCGGTCAGACTCCTTTTCGTTACATGCATGTCCCGGCAGGCATTGCCCCAGGCGTGGATGAGCCCATCTATGCCTGGGCACTGATGAACTACAAGGATGTCTACGGCGCGCTGCGGGATCACGAGACCTTTTCTTCGGCGCGCAATCCGCTGATCGAAAAAGGGGTCTTTCCCCCGCTCGTCCTTATTACTGATGACCCACCGCGTCACACGCGCTTTCGGCGACTAGTGAACAAGGCGTTCACCCTGCGGCGCATTGAGGCGCTGGAGCCGTGGATCGCGAAGGTCGCTAATGAACTCCTCGACGAGGTTGGCACGGGAGAGGTTGAGCTGGTGCAATCGTACACTATTCCTCTCCCGGTCAAAGTCATCTCTCGTTTGCTGGGCATTCCAGGTGAAGAATATCCCACGTTTAAGCGTTGGTCGGACTCCTTCATCGCGTCGCTGGTCGATATGCCGCTCGAACAGCGCATGCAGAACACGCAAGAAATGATGATATATTTCGGAAAAATGGCTGCCGCCCGTCGCCAGCATGGAGAGGAAGATCTCATTACTGCGCTAGTCCAGGCCGAAGTTGACGGCGAGTCGCTCGAAGAATGGGAGATTCTTGGATTTTGCATTCTGCTGCTGATCGCTGGCAATGAAACAACGACAAACCTCATGGGAAACATGTTCAATGTGCTTACGGAGCGTCCAGACCTCTGGCAAAAGTTACGGGAAGATCGCAGCCTAGTTGAGCCGGTCATTGAAGAGACGTTGCGATATGAGTCACCGGTACGAGTACTCAACCGCGTGACGAATCGTGACGTTAAAGTAGCAGGGGGTACCATTCCGAAAGATGAGATGGTGGGAATTTTCTATGGCGCCGCCAATCGCGACCCCGCCGAGTTTGCCAACCCAGAGGAGTTCCGTTTAGACCGCGATTTACGCAACCACGTCGCCTTTGGCATGGGGATTCATTACTGCCTGGGGGCACCACTCGCACGTGCAGAGGCAAAAATTACGCTCAATACGTTTCTGGATCGTTTTTCAGTGATTGATCGAGGCACGACCCCTCCCGTGCGACAGACAAACAGTCCGATCGTGTTTGGTTTTCAACAATTTCCCATGCGGCTCGCGGCAGGAGGACTCTGAGATGCGCCTGGTGGTAGATCACAATAAGTGTCGCCGTACCGGCCAGTGTGTATATCTCCATCCAGAGCTGTTCGAAGCCGACAGCGACGGTTCACCGATTGTGTTGGTCGAACAGCCAGGGGACGAACTACGCGAGGCAGCAGAAGAAGCCGTGGACCTCTGTCCAAGCGGCGCGATTATGTTGGTTGAGGAATAGCACTCCAGCGTCCCTCAATGCTTGCCTGTCGTATCGCTCTTGTTGTCGCGGGTTCTATCCCCTACTCTGTTTCCATGTTCATCATCGCCGCTGAATGCGGAGGATGGAGGAGGCGATCATGACGCTCCCGAAAGCGACAGATTTGGCTATTGCAACACTCGGACCGACCCATGTGATCTCTCCGTTACGTACGCAAGGCCAACGGTTCACTGATGAAACTGGACGTGTCCTCCTCAGTGCCAATCTCCGCGATTTACAACCATTCTTAGATACTGGCCAGCAACTCCCAGCGTTCGAGCTCGCTGGCCCCCGAGATGCGCTCTTTTTCAATCCTCAGACCACAACGTGCGGGATTGTCACCTGCGGCGGCCTGTGCCCCGGCGTCAACGATGTCATCCGCTCTCTCGTGCTGACGTTACGGTACAGCTATGGAATACCGCGTATTCTCGGTTTCCGTTACGGTTATGCGGGGCTCTCAGCCAAGAACGAGTACACGCCCCTAGAATTGACCCCAGACGTCGTGGACACTATCCACGAACAAGGCGGCACGTTGCTGGGTTCGTCACGTGGCCCCCAAGAGCTAGACGACATGATTGCCACGTTGGTTCACCATCAGGTCGCAGTGCTGTTTGCCATCGGTGGAGACGGAACTTTACGGGGAGCCTCAGCCCTCAGCCGGGCAATACAAAAACTGAATCTCCCGATTGCAGTTATTGGTATCCCGAAGACGATTGACAACGACTTAGACTGGATAGAGCGTAGCTTTGGCTTCGCCACGGCAGTGGAGGAAGCAACAAAAGCCATCGAAGGCGCACACAACGAGGCCCGCGGCGCGTGGAATGGCATTGGCTTGGTCAAACTGATGGGCCGGCACTCTGGGTTCATTGCCGCACATGCCACGTTGGCCAACAGTAATGTCAATTTCTGTCTGACCCCGGAAGTCCCGTTTGCCCTGGCAGGGGAGCGGGGGTTTTTGCAGGTATTAGAGCACCGCTTGGAGCGTCGTCGACATGCTGTGATCGTCGTTGCTGAAGGTGCCGGCCAAGAACTGCTGCAAGATGCAGCCGGGCCAACACGCGATGCGTCAGGCAACATCCGTCTGCAAGATATCGGCCCGTTTCTGCGTGACGAAATCATTGGCTATTTCAAGAATAGAGGTACAGAGATCACGATTAAGTATATTGACCCAAGCTATATGATTCGCAGTTTACCAGCTAATGCCTTTGATTCAGAGTTCTGTCTGCTCTTGGGTCAGTATGCCGCCCATGCGGGTTTGGCTGGACGGACAGATATGGTCGTCGGCTACTGGAACCAATATTTCACCCACGTGCCAACCCCCGTGGCGGTTGCACAACGCAAACAACTCGACCCAACCGGTGCCGTCTGGCAAAGCGTCTTACAAGCAACTGGCCAACCAGCGGTCATGAGATAAATTCCCTTACCATGCATCGTGGGCCCAGATAGTAAGACAGCAGACCAATGTTCGACAAATCAGCACTTTTTCGCGTGAAGGTTTTAATGGTGTCTTGTTCGACACGGCGGGTAGCCCACCGATGACGCAAAGATCCTCACACTATACTGGAAGTGCAGCTGGTCTTGTCATTACGCATCTTAGGAGAACTTCGTTATGATGCACCAACGCCATGAGGTGTAATTGTCATGCTTCATCGTGAACGTTTCACTCCACCCGAGTACATTTATCCGGTTGATGAATGGAAGATGATTGAAAGGCAGTTTGCTCCACAGTTTCTGGGGCAGGCGGAAACCATTTTCGCGACGGCGAATGGCTATCTTGGCATGCGTGGCAATTTCGACGAAGGTACACCAGTCCAAGAAAGCGGCGTATTCATCAACGGCTTCTATGAATCCTGGCCCATTATCTATGGTGAGCGTGCCTATGGATTCGCGAAACATGGGCAGACGATGCTCAATGTCACTGATAGTCGTATCATCCGATTATACGTTGACGATGAGCCGTTCTCTCTTGATGCCGCGCTTCTCATCAGTTTTCAACGCGTGCTCGACATGCGGGCGGGTACGCTTACCCGGAATGTCGTATGGGAAATGCCCTCTGGCATTCAAGTACAGATCAGATCCTGTCGTTTCGTGTCTTTCGAGCAGCGGCATCTCGCTGTCATCTCGTATGCCGTCACCGTTCTCAACGCGGCGACACCAATCGCTATCTCTTCAGAGATGTACTATGACCCCACTCCGCAACTGCGAGAAGAAGACCCACGAACTGCCCGTGGGTTTACCGACCGCCCCCTTCTCCCACATTACCACGCCGCCATAGACCAACGCCTCCTTCTAAGCCATGTGACCAAAAACAGTCAAATGGTGCTCGTCTGTGGAGTCGACCACGTCATAGAAACCACGTGCACCTACTCATCGACCACAACAGTAGACGAAGATACAGGCAAAGTGGTTTTTTCCGTCGAGGCAAGTCCAGGGCAAGAGATCCTGCTCACCAAATATATGACGTATCATACCGCTCAACATACGGTGAATCATGAACTGCGTGACCGAGCAGAGCGAACCTTAGATCGCGCAAAGAACGAGGGATTTCCCGCGCTCCTCAGCAAACAACAACAGTACCTGGAGGCATTTTGGCGGCGGAGCGATATCCACATCCAGGGGGATCCCCGCGTGCAACAATACTTACGCTGGAATGTGTTTCAACTCGCTCAGGCCACCGGACGAGCGGAAGGAACCGGGGTGGGACCCCGGGGACTCACGGGGCAAGCATACGATGGCAACTATTTTTGGGATACGGAAATTTATGTATTGCCGTTTTTGATCTATACCACCCCGCGAATTGCGCGAAACTTGCTCAAGTTCCGTCATGGGATGCTCGACCAAGCCCGCCAACGCGCTCAGGAAGTGAGCCAAAAAGGGGCACTGTTCCCCTGGCGGACAATCAATGGTGAAGAAGCTTCTGCGTATTATGCCGCTGGAACCGCACAGTATCATATCAACGCCGATATCATGTACGCTCTCAAAAAATACGTTGAGGTGAGCGGAGACACCGAGTTTCTCTACCACGAAGGGGTAGAGATGTTAGTCGAAACAGCGCGGCTATGGTGGGACTTGGGATTTTATTCGGAGCAGCAAGGAGGAAGGTTCTGCATACACGGTGTGACTGGCCCAGATGAGTACAATACCGTTGTGAACAACAACACTTTTACGAACTTGATGGCCCGCGAGAATCTCCGCTACGCTGCGGTGGTTGTAGAAACCGTGCATCGAGACCGTCCGGAACTTTTTACCGCTTTGGTCGACAAAACCGGCGTCACGTTACCGGAAGTCGAGGAATGGAAGCGCGCAGCAGCGTGTATGTACATCCCATACAATGAGCTACTGGAAATCCACCCGCAAGACGACAGTTTCCTCGACAAAGAGCCGTGGGACTTTGCCAACACCCCCGATGAGCACTATCCGTTACTTTTGCATTATCATCCGTTGGTGATCTACCGCCGGCAAGTCATCAAGCAGGCAGACATTGTCCTCGCCATGTTCCTCTTGGGCAACAAATTTTCTCCGGAACAGAAACAAAAGAATTTTGACTTTTACGATCCACTGACAACCGGGGATTCGTCATTGTCGGTCAGTATCCAGAGTATCATCGCCTTCGAGCTCGGCTATCAAGACAAAGCCCGCGAGTATGCGCGTTATGCTGCGCTCATGGATTTGGCCGATGTGGGTGGCAACATGAAGCACGGTGCCCACATCGCTTCCATCGGTGGGACGTGGATGGCTATAGTCTACGGCATCGCAGGAATGCGCGACTACGACGGAGCCATCAGTTTTCGCCCGCAGCTCCCGGCAGGATTAGAACGTGTACGCTTCCCTCTGACGATTCGCGGGCAGGAGATGGAGGTGGATATTACCGCCAAAAAAGTTACCTATTGTTTACGCTACGGAGAGACGCTGACCATCCTGCACGAAGGCAGCGAGATCCAGCTCGCCCTGCAGGTTCCTGTGTCAGTACCGCTGAATCAGGGAGCTGCCGCCCAGGCGGCATTGTAGCAAACGCACTAGCGGGTGAGAGGAATGACCGAAGCCCCCCAAATAAAAGTCGCGCTAAGGCTTCCCCCCACCTTTTCCTCCTCCCTTACCACCCCCGCCTTTGCCTCCACCTTTGCCCCCACCACCGGTGCTATTCCCTAACTTGAGGAAAGAGGCATCAACGTAGATCGAGTTGAGCGAAATAAAACCTTGCGCGGCGGGCACGTAGCTGAAACGTTTATACGTTCCCGCGACCATCGCTCGTGGCCCCCCTGAATAAGAGAGTTGCGTCCAGCTACTGGTGTCAAGATTGAGCGTGTAAACCGCATCCCCACCATTCCAGGCAACAATTTGGTCATTGACAGGATCGTAGGCTAATCCCGGGTAGGCGCTTTTAATGATCGCCTCGCCACCCGTAGTTGGTAAGGGGATGGTATGGTATGAAGAGCCATCACTGATATCAATGATCCATGCCTGCTCGTTGCCGATCATGACCATTTTTCTTCGCACTGGATCAATGACCCCCGCTAAGTGATAGCCGACACCATACGTATAGCTTTCGCTAAACTGTTGGTATGTGTTTGTCAGTGGATCATAAGCATACAGATGAATTCTATCGTGCAGAAAGACCTTCCCGGTATTCGGATCGTATACCGCCACGGCACCGGGCCCAGCTTGCGGAGCCGGCTCTGACGGCTGTTGTCGTTCCCATTGGTTGGTCGTGAAACTGAACGTCCAGGTATCAGTGCCAAAATCGCCATTTCCACAGGCCAAAGAACCCCCAAAAACAAAGAGTTTGTCGACATTCGCCATGTAGGCGATACCATCATACGTATGCCGACTGTTCGGCTGAGTACCATTGACAATCGACTGCATACACCCCCACCCGATACAATCTGGTCCATCTACACTGAGAGTACACTGATACGGAGCTGGAGGCAGTCCTGGCTCTGAGATTCGGTGAACGAATGGGGTACCGTTCAGCTCTAGCGCATAGAGTTCGTTGCCATAGTAATCCCTATGTCCCCCGCCCCAAATAATCAGACGATTTCTTTTGGTGTCGAAGGCACCACCATTCCAGGCTTCGGTCACCGCCTGACAGCCCGTCGTCCCGTGAATACTGTCGATATCCGGACATGCGAGACTTAGTTGCGTGTTCGGCAGCACAGACCAACCTTCACTTGTAGGAAGCTGAGCGTACGCTGGAAAAGCACAAAGAACCGCTACAACCAGAACCATCAAGAGCCGCATAACACCTCCGTCCAAGATACACAGGAACATAATCCACCTGAGAATAGTCGCGTAGAAATACCTAGCCATAATGACTTTCCTCTAGGTGAACATATCAGTCTGTCAGAAATTGGTTCCCTGTTACACTCACAACAGCTAGAAGTCCGAGGACCTCGAACGTTACGCCATCTCGGTAGGTGTAAGGGGCATGAGAATTTGTATTTGGGATAAAGGACGAACGCAAGTCAGGTAAGTAAACTTCCTTACACCGGGAGCAATCCTAGTGTTGGCGACTGCCTTTTAGCTCGCGAGACGACCTCTTCCTTCAATAGCAATGGGTAACCCACAACCACCAAAGCGGGTGTTGCCTTTCGTGGCGCTAGGCATAGCAGCAGAAACAATGAGCATTGCCGAGATCGTCATTCCCGCGCAGGCGAGAATCCAGGGGTCCTTCTTGGATTCCGGGTCGCGCGTTGCCTTCATTAGCTTCTGCGATTCACCGCCTTCTTGATCTCCGCCAGCAGTAGCAACGCTTCCATCGGGGTCGTATGCAGGAGATCGACACGATCGAGCTCCTCAATGGCCTTGAGGAGCAACGGGGATAGCGCAGAGGTTGTGGATTGCGGTTTTTCTTCGTGAGTGGCAGTAGCGGTCGTCACTGAATCGTTCTGCCAATCAGCAAGAAGTTGCGTCGCCCGTTCGATCACCTGCGGTGGTAACCCTGCAAGTTTTGCCACGTACACGCCGTAGCTTTTCTGGGCCGCGCCCGGAACAACTTTATAGAGGAACTTCACTTCTCCCTGATCCTCGCGAACCTCTAACCGCGCGTTGGTAATGCCAGGCATCGTCTCCGCCAAGTGGGCCAACTCGTGATAATGCGTGGTGAACAGGGTTTTCGCCTTCACTTCTTGGGCAAGGAGTTCAGCCACTGCTTGGGCAATTGCCTGCCCATCCGAAGTCCCCGTGCCACGACCCACTTCATCAAGAATAATCAGACTACGTCGGGTCGCTTGTCGCAAAATAGCCGCGGTTTCTTGCATCTCGACCATGAAGGTCGAGAGTCCGCGGGCAAGAAAGTCTGCGGCGCCAACACGGGTAAAGATGCGATCAACTACACCGATGGTTACCACATCTGCCGGCACGAAGCTTCCCATTTGAGCCAAAATCACCAAGAGTGCTGCTTGTCGGACATACGTACTTTTTCCTGCGGCGTTGGGTCCGGTCAGCAGAAGAAGATAACTCCGCTCATCAAGGTGCAAGTCGTTCGGGACAAAACTCCCAATGATCTCTTCGATGACCGGGTGCCGTCCTTCGGTAACCTGAATGACATAATCGTCGGTTACCGTAGGACGTATCCACCTCCTTTTAGCTGCGACTTCAGCGAGCGAACAAAGTACATCGATCATCCCAATAATATGAGCGGTGTGTCGTAAGCGACCCGCTTGAGCGGCAACTCGCTCGCGAGCGCTGACAAAAAGTTCGTATTCCAACTCCTTGCCACGATCGGTCGCGGATAACACTCTCTCTTCAAACCGCTTCAATTCGTCGGTGATAAAACGCTCGGCATGGACAAGGGTTTGGCGGCGTTGATAGGTCTGCGGCACGAGCTGCACGTAGGACTTTGTCACTTCTAAGTAATAGCCAAAGACTCTATTGAATCCGACTCGCAGGTTGGGAATCGCTGTGTGTTCGCGTTCTTGCTGTTCAAACTGCGCTAACCACTCTGTCCCATGTGTTTGCACGGTGCGCAGCTCATCCAATTCAGTAGACACCCCGGCACGAATCAACCCACCTTCTTTGGCCACAGCCCGCGGTTCATCCACTAAGACATGTTGCAATTCTGTCTGCACATCACTCAACGTGTCGAGATCTTTGTAGAGGGCCTGCAGGAGCTCCGTTTTCGTGGCCGCGAGAAGTTTGCGAACTTGGGGGAGCGGGGCAAGCGAAGAGCGCAGGGCAGACAGATCCCGGGGATTGGCGATACCGGAAGAAATACGTGAGGTAAGGCGTTCGAGATCAAGAATCCGTGCGAGTGTCTTTCGCAACTCAGCCCGTAGCGTGAGCTGAGTGCTCAGCGTCACCACTGCCTCCTGACGCTGTCGGATCATCGCAACTGAGAGCAGCGGATGGAGCAGCCAGTGACGTAAGCGACGTTTTCCCATCCGTGTCTGCGTATCGTCGAGCACCGACAACAACGATCCTTCCTCGGTCCCTTCCAATACATTTTCGACAAGTTCGAGATTACGCTGCGTCTGCGGATCAAGCCAGACGAACTCTTCTTGCTGATACGGTTGTGGCGCGCTCAGATGGGGCAAAAATGTCCGCTGCGTTTCTTGCACATACGAGAGCAACGCGCCAGCGGCAATCAAGGCCCGACGATAGCGTAAGCCAAGCGACTCCACAGACTCCCGTCCGAACGCACGTCCAAGCAGATTCAACGCGGTTTTCGCCGCAAACTCCTCCTTCGGTCGTGTCGAGACACAAGCGTTTTGCGTGTACGTCTTCTCCAAGATGTCGCCCTCGCGGATAACGATCTCGCGCGGTTGATGTTTGGCAAACAGACCCGGCAGATCCGCAGCCGTCATCTCAGCAACAAGAAACTCTCCGGTAGACAATTCGAGTAACGCTGCACCGATACGGTCTTTTTCCGGGAAGACTGCCGCCAGCACCTGGTCTTTACCACTAGTCTCAAAGAGTGTGCCTGGGGTGACAACACGAACGACATCGCGTCGGATGACTTTCTTCCCCCGCTGCGGCTCTTCGAGCTGCTCACAAATAGCAACCTTGTAACCTTTCTCAATCAGCCGGGAGAGATACGATTCCAAACGATGGTGCGGTACCCCACATAGAGGAATCCGTTCACCACCGCGCCCTTGCGGTCGTGAAGTGAGGACAATGTCCAGCTCACGCGCACCAATAACCGCGTCATCATAGAACATCTCGTAAAAATCCCCCAAGCGAAAAAACAGGAGGGCATCCTGATATTGCGTTTTCAACCGACGGTACTGCTCCATCATCTCCGTCGTTTCAGCTGGTTGTGGAGACTGAGCTGGAGACTCGGGGGTGGATCTCTTTTTCTCTGTGGGCATCATCCCCTTCTCTTGCGGATCAGCATGCGGCAGTCAATGGCACCGCAGGTAGACATGAAACCTGAAGATCAGCACATAAACGCAACAATTTTTCACATGAAAACCACAAAGTTGCATGTTATTAATGAAAAAATCCGTCAAAATAGAGAAAGAGAAAAAAGATTCGACAAGGAAAGGAATATGCTGCAAGCATCTCCCCTCCTCAAGGTGTTTTCTGCTGTGCTCAGTGGTATTGCCAGGATAGGTCGTGCCGCTCTTTTCCGTCCTTGGGGAAGAAGGCTACTATTGATTCTCGTCATCATTGGAGCGCTGACATACGAGTTACGCACTGCCACACTGCAAGCTCGTGTTTTGTCATCGTACGCCACAAAACTGTCCTATGCGCTGGAAGCAGGGGCGAGCCCTCGCATCGCCTTTCCACACGCTGGGCCGTTTGATCAACAACGAGGCTATACACGGTTGCCTGATTTTATCACCCGTGCAACTGCCAACGGTTATCAGATCACCCAACAAGTTCATATGTCTCCTGAACTTACCCAGCTCATCGATTGGGGGATCTCTCCTCCATATCGAGAGCCAGCAGCTACTGGATTAATTATCCGTGGGGCTGGGGACTCACCGTTATACGATGCTTCTCAGACTGAACGGTTTTTCCGTGACTTTACTGAGATTCCCCCGCTCCTTTTGACTACCTTATTATTTATTGAAAACCGCGAGTTACATGAAGATACCAATCCGCGTCACAATCCAGTCATCGAGTGGGATCGCCTGGTCAAAGCAGGGGTATTGTACGCTGGGTATAAATTAGGATTTTCGGTTCCTGTCCAGGGTGGGAGCACTTTAGCCACGCAACTCGAAAAATACCGCCATTCCCCCGGTGGGCGTACGACGTCAATACTCGACAAAGGCCGACAAATCTTAGGCGCCAGCTTAAAAGCGTACAGTGAGGGAGAAAACACTCTCTCCTGGCGACGGACAATTAGCCTCGATTATCTTAATACAATGCCGCTCGCCGCTGCACCTGGCTACGGGGAAGTCTACGGATTAGGACCGGGACTCTGGGTCTGGTTTGGCCTCCGTCTGCCCGAGGTCTGCGCCGTCCTCAATACGCTGGACCAGACACCCTCACCTGCCAAGGTGTACGTCTATAAACATGTCCTCGCCTTGTTCATGGCACTCCGCGCTCCGACCACTTATCTCGTCACCAATCGAACCGCACTCACCGAGCGGACGAATCAGTACCTCCACGTACTCGCAGCAACTGGGGTCCTCGATGCGACATTCGCTCAAGCGGTGGAACGCGTCCCCATTACGTTTCGCTCTATGATTCCGACCACGCCTCGTCCATCTTTTACTGAGTATAAGGCTACGAATGCCGTACGAACGTCCTTGCTGCAACTCCTCGACATTCCGCAACTGTACGACCTCGACCGACTCCACCTCCAAGTCAACACAACAATTGACTCGGATCTTCAATACAAAGTGGGCCAATTTCTGCAAAATTTGACCACCCCGGAGTTTGTCGCCGAACATGGCCTTGATAAACAAGAGCGCCTGTTACGCGGGGTAGATGCGGAAAATGTGAGTTATAGTTTCCTACTATTCGAGCGCACTCCGGAAGGTAACGCGCTCCGCGTCCAAGCCGACAGTCTCGATCAACCTTTTGATCTCAACCGGGGCGTAAAACTTGAGCTCGGCAGTACAGCGAAACTTCGTACGCTCGCCCATTATCTTGAATTGATGACAGAACTGTATCAGGAGTTTGTCTCCCTGGAAGCATCCGCATTGCAACAACGTGCAAGCGACGCGCGTGATCCATTAACCCGTTGGGCAGCAGAAACGCTGAAGCGGGAGAAAAACCCTGACCTCCACCAGTTCCTCCTCCAGGCGCTTGACCGGCGCTATTCGGCAAGTCCGTATGAAACGTTTTTCACTGGCAGTGGCGCCCATCGCTTTAATAACTTTTCCCGTAGCGAGAACCGTCGCATCTTATCAGTACGCGAAGCCTTGCAGCGTTCCACCAACCTGGTTTTTATTCGTTTGATGCGGGATCTCGTGCGCTTTCATCAGGCTCGTCTTCCGTATGACGTAGACACAGTGTTATCACAGCCAGACGATCCACTCCGGCAGCGCATGCTCGAAGAACTGGCAGAAGAAGAAGCAAAAGCCGTGCTTTTACGTGGGTACGCAAAATATCATGACTTGCCGCAGGAAGATCTCGTCGCCCAGTTCTTAGGCAAACGTGCCAAGTCCTTACGACACCTGGCAATCCTTTTTTTCGCTTGGAACCGAACCGTAGATCACAACGGCTTAGCGGATTGGCTCCAGCAGCATCTTGGAGCGCCCGTGTCGGAGGAAGAGGTAGCAAAACTGTGGCGTGCGTATAGCAATCCGGATCTCAACCTTGCCGACTATGGTTACCTCTTGTCGCGCAACTCTCTCGAGGTGTGGTGTGCGGGGGCCCTATTCCATGAACCGGCCCTCACCTGGGAGGCACTGTTTGCCCAGAGCGGCGAGGCCCGTAAAATAGCTTCTGCGTGGTTGTTCAAGAGTCGAAACCGTCGGGCCCAGAATCTCCGTTTGCGCATCCGGGTTGAACAAGATGCATTCGCCCGGATGACACCATACTGGCAGCGCTTGGGATTCCCTTTCGCACAGTTGGTTCCCTCGTATGCCACGGCGCTAGGCAATTCCTCTGATCAGCCTATTGCGCTGGCGGAATTGATGGGAATCATCATGAACAATGGAGTCCGTCGCCCATCGCCGCTGATTAAAAGCTTACATTTTGCCGAAGGCACACCGTATGAAACCACGCTCCAATTTGCCAGTAACGATGAACAGGTTTTAGAACCGGAAGTCGCTGTTGTCCTTAAAACCGTCCTGGCAGAGGTTGTAGAGAAAGGTACAGCACAGCGAGTGAAAGGCGCATTCCAACAACGCGACGAGACCATTCTCACGGTTGGCGGAAAAACCGGCTCAGGAGACAATCGCTTTCAGACGATTAGTCGTGGCGGGCGAGTCTTGTCGTCTCGCGCAGTCAATCGTACCGCTACCTTTGTTTTTTACATCGGCGACCGCTACTTCGGCGTGATTACTGCCCTGGTCCGTGGTCCCGAAGCAGACGACTACAGTTTCACTAGCGTGCTACCTGTCACGGTACTTAAGCTGTTAGCTCCGACACTGCTGCCACACCTGTCGGCTCCCCCCGCTGTAGACGTCAAGATCGCCAGTGCAACTCAACACCATCGGAGTAGCCGATAAAGGGGAAAAGGCAATGCGCCCTCTCATGAATCGATCCCCAAGATTGAAATGAAAGGGCCAGGTGATATCTGAAGTTGCTCGACCGTCACCACTGACTCAAACCTGAGGGCGGCGTGGTGACGGTCGACGGTTGTTTCCTAGACCGGCGCCTCATGCATGCGCCAAGACTCGTTTCCAGCGGGCAACTGAAAAAGTTGGGCCGCATTCTCACGCATAATCGCTTGCCGTTGAGTCTCGGTGAGATGGGCGGTGTGGTCTGCTAATAACTGCTGGGATCGTGGCCAGGTAGAATCCGTGTGCGGGAAATCACTGGCCCAAAGGAGCTGACTGTAAGGCATCTGATGCAAAGAATTGAAGGCGGTTAGATCATCCTGAAAGGTCATCCAGACGTTGCTCTTAATGTATTCACTTGGCACTTTGGATAAGCCTTTGATCACACCACCCTCGAAATTGAATTTGGCGGCGTGATCCATGCGATACATATAGTGCGGCATCCATCCAGCGTCACCCTCGGCACACACCAGTTTCAAGCGCGGATGTCGCTCAAAAACGCCTCCCAAGACCATTAAGCCCACTACATCTTGCACCGCACGGATGATACCAAGAAAATTATTCATCTCGTGTCCGCGATGCGGCATGTTCAGGCTGCCTTCCCGTGAGGTCAGAATATGGAAACAAATAGGCAGTCCGAGATCAGTAGCGCACTCCCACAAGGCGTCATAATCGGGGTGATCATAATCCTCATGAATCGGTCGGCCTGGCATCATCATGCCCACCATTCCCATCTCTTTGGCGCACCGAAAATCCTCAATGGCGCGATCTACGCTGAGGACAGCCGTCTGTGCCAATCCGAAGATGCGGTTCGGGGCCTCACTGCACATCGCCTGTAGCCACCGATTATACGCCTGCATGCAGGCGTCTTTGTACTCAGGGTCGCGGTGCATACACAGTCCCATCCCGATTGAGGCGTAGATGATTTCGGCGGCAATTCCGTCCTGATCCATATACGGCAGTCGTGCACGGCCACCATAAGCAGCTTCCCGGATATCAGCAAATTTGATTCGTTTAGCGCGAGCGTTACGTTCTTTAATACTAAAGCCTGCCCCGTCAATAAAACCGAGCGCAACGGGGCGTTTCATCCCAGGCACCACAAAGGCCTCTGTGCCGTCCGGTTGGGGAACGACCTGCGGGGCAGAGTCACGGTACTTTGGGTCAATATAGTCTACATAACAATTAGGCGGTTCACAGACATGGCCATCGGCCGAGATGATGCCACGGGGGATCATGCTGAGGTCTCCTTTCTCTACGCATTCTCTTGGATTGATGTTCCCTGCTTGTAGCGGATTGAACGAAAAAAGAGAAGCTGTTCAAGTATAAGATTACAAAGCAATAAGCAATAAGAAGACCACCGAGACTTTCTTTGGCGTATGTTTTGCTCTTGCACAGGATGTAGGCTTAAGAGCGTGAGGGAAAAGAGGCATAGGTACGGAGGTTGTGGCGAAGAAGAATCTCAGTGAGTGCTGCATCCGGAGACAGAGAGAAGAAATAGTGTCGCCAAAAGAAACACCCGTCTCTCAGACCGCAACGGTCAGCGCTGTAAAATTCGGCAACAAACAGGAGGAACACTATGGCAAGTCCGCTACAGCAGACACCCGCAGTCGAGGTGAAACCGGTTGAGCAGTTTGACGCGATCATCATAGGCGCCGGAATTTCCGGGATGTATCAGCTGTACCGGCTGCGCCAGCTTGGTCTCGCGGTGCGAGTCTACGAGGCCGGGAGTGACGTAGGCGGCACCTGGTATTGGAACCGCTATCCAGGCTGCCGCTTCGATTCCGAGAGTTACAGCTATGGATACTCGTTCTCGAAGGAACTACTACAAGAGTGGGAGTGGAGCGAACACTTCGCGGCTCAGCCAGAGACCTTGCGTTACCTCAATTACGTAGCCGACAAGTTTGATCTGCGCCCAGCCATCCAGTTCAACGCGCGTGTCAGCTCGGCAGCCTACGACCAAGCCGGAAATTACTGGGAGATCCAGACGGAGGATGGCGGCCGCGCACGAGCCAAATTTCTCATTACCGCAATTGGTGTGCTGTCTGCGCCGCAAATGCCCAACATTAAGGGGCTCACAGATTACACGGGGGAATGGTACCACACAGGCTTATGGCCGCATACACCGGTGAAGTTCGCCGGCAAACGAGTGGGCGTCATCGGTACGGGTGCTACTGCCGTTCAGCTCATCACGGAAATCGCGAAAGAAGTAGGCCATCTCACGGTCTTTCAACGTACTCCCAATTTTTGCGCACCGTTACGCAATACACCGATCGATGCCGAAACCCAGCGTAAAATCAAAGCGAGCTACCCCGAGATTTTTAAAAGATGTAGCGAAACCCCCGCAGCTTTCTTGCACGACTTCGACCCTCGGTCAGCTTTTGATGTCTCTGCAGAAGAGCGACAAGCCTTTTATGAGAAACTCTGGTCAGAAGCCGGGTTTAGCAAATGGCTTGGCGTGTTCCGTGATGTGCTCAGCGATCTGAAAGCGAACGAAACCTTCGCCGAGTTTGTCCGCAACAAGATTCGCGAGCGCGTGAAAGATCCAAAGGTCGCGGAAAAGCTTATACCGAGAGATCATCCGTTCGGCACCAAGCGTGTCCCCTTAGAGAGTGGATATTACGAGGTCTACAACCGCAATAACGTCGTGCTCGTCGACCTTAACGAAACGCCGATTGAAAAAATCACCGCGACCGGTATCAAGACTACTGGAGCCGAGTACGAATTTGACATCATCATCTTTGCCACAGGTTTCGATGCGGTCACCGGAGCATTCAACCGGATTGATATTCGCGGTGTGGGTGGGCAGGCGCTCAAGGATAAATGGGCCGATGGACCGCACACGTATCTAGGGCTCCAGAGCGCAGGATTCCCCAATCTCTTCACACTCGTCGGCCCCCATAATGGCGCCACCTTCTGCAATATCCCGCGGTGTATCGAGCAGAACGTTGAGTGGGTCACTGCGTGTATTCGCTACATGTACGAGCACGACTATAGGCGCATCGAGGCCACGCTTGAGGCAGAGGATGCATGGACCGAACACGTCGCAGACATGGCGAATCGCACGCTCCTGCCCATGGCTGACTCCTGGTTTATGGGTGCCAATACCCCCGGCAAGGCACGCAATTTTCTCTTGTATGCTGGCGGCTCCCCAAACTATCGCAAAAAATGCGAAGAAGTGGCAGCCAATGGCTACGAAGGCTTTCTCTTGCGGTAATCAACAACGGCTCATAACCTGCAATACGAAGCAACTAACGCTGGCTCGGAGCAAGATTCAGCAGTTTAATCTAGAGAGTGTGCATACTCTCCGCTCCACGTGCGAAGTACTAGCAAGCTGGCCCTGCTCCGGAGGTGAACAGGCAACTCAGTACGGCGGAGACGGGAGGGCAACTCAACTCTCATCTCGTCGGTACAGATATGTGAGTTCAGCAAGGCGTTCGCCAAGCTGTGGGAGTAAGGCATCAGGAGTATATCGCCAGCGCCAGTTGCCCTGCGAACGTCCAGGAGTATTCATTCTCCCCTCACTCCCCAAGCCAAGTAGGTCCTGCAAGGGAATTACAGACAGCCTCGCAATTGAACTCCATGCGAGGCGAATCATCTGCCAATGGATATCTGTATCATCGATATAGCCCAGATAGCGCAAGACGTGCCGCTGACACTCAGCAGATACAGAGCGAAACCAACCGCACGTCGTATCGTTGTCATGTGTTCCAGTGTATACAAAATATCGCGAATCGACGTAATTATGGGGAAGGTACGGGTTACGCGAATCCTCACCAAAAGCAAACTGCAAGACTTTCATCC
This sequence comes from Binatia bacterium, assembly GCA_050187625.1. GTDB lineage: Bacteria > Desulfobacterota > Binatia > Bin18 > Bin18 > JBFWXH01. Next base: position 71,366 of record JBFWXH010000007.1, on the reverse strand, counting down.
CTGGAAAACCGAATTGCAGGCGTAACGCATCGACTGCCGGGGTGATTACCCCAAGATCTTCAGCAATGACTGGTAGTTCACCAAGTGTCTCCTGCACCCGAGAAAAAAGCTCGGCTCCCGGTCCCCGCACCCATTGCCCGTTGATCGCGGTTTCTTCTTCCACAGGGATCGCCCAATACGACTCAAAACCACGGAAATGATCGACCCGCACCAGATCAACCATTTCGAGGGTGGCGCGAAAACGTTGTAACCACCAAGTATAAACCTCCTCTACCGCTTGTCCATTCTCGTTCCACCAGCGATAGAGCGGATTGCCCCACCGTTGCCCGCTGTCGCTAAACATGTCCGGTGGAACTCCTGCCACCACCCGTGGCGTGAACGTCTGTGGAGCGAGTTGAAAGAGTTCAGGATGGGCCCAGACTTCGGCACTGTCAAAGCCAACGTAGATTGGTAGGTCACCAATAATCTTCACGTTTCGCTGATTCGCATAGGCTTTAAGAGAGGCCCATTGGGTAAAGAAGAAAAACTGCTGGTGTTTATGAAAGAGAATCTCTCGCGCTAACTTCGTTCTCCACTTATTGAGGACACGTGGCTGCCGACGAACCAAACCTGCGTCCCAGGTATGCCAGGAATGCTCATGAAACGTCTCGCGGAGTCCCATGAACAGGGTATAGTCGTCAAGCCACCATTGGTGTATCTGGCAGAACACGTCGAACGCAGACTTCTGGCGACTTGAGGCGCTCGATGTAAAATTCGCAGAAGCCCTCCGTAACAGTTCGCGTTTTTGGCGGGTAGCCTCGGCATAGTCCGCAACGCCGTCAGGGAGCAATGGTAGGGTACTAAGGGTAGAGGAAGGAAGGAACTGCTCCTCAACCAATGCTTCTATACTGATGAAGAGCGGATTTCCCGCAAAGGCCGAAAGCGTAACATACGGGGAATGATCAGTCCCTCCGCTCGTGGGACCCAATGGCAAGACTTGCCAGATACTCTGTCTATGAGCGGCCAGGAAATCGACGAAGCGGTAGGCGTCCGGCCCCAGGTCTCCAACTCCAAAGCGCCCAGGTAAAGACGAAATATGCAGCAAAATGCCACCGGACCGAGCAAAGCGCGGATCTCCACCTTGGTGCGTCATGAAGAGTCAGTCCCTAAAAATAACACAGGGCAGGAAACAGCTCCTGCCCTGTTTATCATTACTCTAGCTACGGAAACAAAGGCGGACTATTTACGCAAGCCTTTCTCAAACCCTCTGGTGGATTTCTCCGCGGCCCGCGCAGCTTCTTCTGCCGCGGCCTTGGCCTCTTCTGCCGCAGCCCTGGCTTCTTCTGCCGCATGACGGATCGCATCGAGGTCAGCCGCACTCACAGCAGGAGCTGGAGCCGGAACCGGAGCCGGTGGGGTTTCATCAACTTCCTGCATTCCACAGCAGAAATCCCACTGATGCGGACGGTGGCCAAAGATCGGTTCGAGTTCAGGCTGCGACACTAAAGCATGAATAGGTCGCGTCACTAACCATTCCACTGCATAGCCCACCGGATGAAACGCATAGGCAGCAATCCGCAATGGATGCGCCTGAGAGTCGTCATACCCGTCATAGTAGCCAGAGCGATCATGGCCACATCCGGCCTCGACAGTGTACGACAGACAATCCCCATCATAGGCGTTCACCGAACCAGCCAGGAATAGAACTGCAATTCCCAGCAGCACCCCATATCTCCATGTTTTCATACACTCCTCCTCCTCTGACTGGATATCGGCTAGTTTACTCTTCTTCTTCCGCTCGCTCAACCTCTTGCCGCAATCGCCGCCGAGAAGCAACGCGGCGATATTTTTTCTCATCTTCCTTGGTACGCGTCGGTGGCGGGACCTCTTTCCGTACCCGTCGGAGTGCGTCAAGCTGACTTGATGACTGAGATTTTTTGCTGGGCATGGTCTTCGACAACCTGAAACGTAATACGTAACAGGTAATGTAGGGGACAGGATTGCATTTCCCTCTTTACGTTTTACTTCAATAGTCTCGCTGCATCCTTAGCAAAATAAGTGAGAATTATATCCGCCCCAGCTCGCTTAATGCTGTGTAGCGATTCCATCACGACGCGCTCTTCGTCTAACCATCCGTTCAAAGCCGCGGCTTTGATCATCGCGTACTCACCACTGACGTTATAAGCAGCAATCGGATAGTTAAACCGTTCTTTGACGCGACGAATAATATCGAGGTACGGCAACGCTGGTTTGACCATTACGATGTCCGCGCCTTCGCCAATATCCATTTCCACCTCACGTAATGCCTCTTCAGCGTTGGCTGGGTCCATCTGGTACGAACGACGATCACCAAACTGCGGAGTCGATTCTGCCGCTTCACGAAACGGTCCGTAAAATCCTGAAGCAAATTTTGCGGCATATGCCAGAATCGGCACGTGAGGGAATCCCTCGTCGTCCAACGCCTCGCGAATAGCCCCGACCCGACCATCCATCATATCCGACGGCGCAACCATATCGGCCCCAGCTTGTGCGTGCGACACGGCTTCTTTCATCAGAATATCGAGGGTCGCATCATTATCAACATCCTGCCCCGTAATAATCCCACAGTGCCCATGATCAGTGTATTCGCAGAAACAAACGTCAGTAATGAGAAGCAATCCTGGCACTTCTTCCTTCAGCGTCCGCAATGCTCGTTGAATAATGCCATTGGCATCGTACGCCTCGGAACCCACAGCGTCTTTATGGTCAGGGATACCAAATAAGATAACTCCGGGAATACCCAGATCGCGAATTTCTTTACACTCCTCTACCGCGCGATCAACCGATAATTGCGCAATCCCTGGCATCGACGAAATCGGATTCACCACCTTGGTCCCAGGCACGATGAACAATGGCATGAGCAAGTCATCAACACTAAGGGGCGTCTCGCGAACCAAGCGTCGGAAATTCTCGTTCCGCCGTAACCGGCGCGGACGATAGACTGGGAATTGCATAAGTCGAGCCTCCTGGAGAATGAACACATAACACGTATGACATGTCATGTGTTACGTAAAGCCTAAATTATATCGGTCCTACGCGTTACGTTTCGTTCCTAAAGTACTCTACAATCGCCTCGGCAAACGCCGGGATAGTGTACACCTGCGACTGGACAGCAACCGTAAGGCCATACTCACGGGCGGTGTCGCCAGTAATGGGACCGATACAACCGATCGAGGTCTTCCCCACAAGTGCAGGTAAATTCTCTTTAGCAAAGATTGTCGCAAAGTTGCGCACCGTACTGGAACTTGTGAACGTCAGCATAGCAACCTGCGCCGTATGCAACAGCTGGCGTAACGTTTGCGTTTGGCTCTGCGGAGGCAGTGTCGTCTGATAGACATGAATCTCATCAACCTGTGCACCAAGCGCCTGGAGCTGTTGTGGCAGTACCTCCCGCGCTTCCGCCGCACGCGGGATGAGAATCCGCTGCCCACGGACGTCGCCTAACCCCGCCACAAGGGCTTCTGCCCGATACTCTCCCGGCACCGTATTCACTTCAAGGGTCAGAGTTGAGGTGACCGCGCGTGCCGTTTCAGGCCCGATAGTGGCGATTTTAAGATGCTGAAGATCTGCAGGAGTTTTGTGACACACAAACAATCGTTCAAGAAAATAACGTACCCCATTCACACTGGTAAAGACAAGCCAGTCATATGTGGCAATCTGATCCAGCGCGGCATCAAGTCGTGCATAGGAAGCAACCGGCACCGTTTCAATAGTCGGAAAGATGACCACCTCCGCCCCATATTGTTCCAAAAGTTCGACGAAACTCTGGGCTTGTGCACGCGGTCGCGTCACAACAATACGGCGGCCAATTAAAGGGTTGTCGATCTGATAACTAACAGCATGTCCCATAGCTTGAAGCGACGTGCATAAATCTGCACGACATACATATGTACAATGGTATTTCTTATCCTCATTCCATCTTACGTTTTACCTGTTCATCAGTTCCCGTAATATCTCGTCACCACCTTGCGCCAGCAACGTCTCCGCTAGTGCACTCCCTATTGTCTCAGCGTCGCGTGTCCTTCCAGTGTGTTTGTCGCGTATCAGCCGTTTTCCATCTGGACTGGCAATCAACGCTGTCAAAGACACAGTTCCACCGTCAATTGTCCCTTTTGCTGCCAATGGCGTCCGACAGCTTCCCCCCATACGTCGGAGGAATGCCCGCTCAGCCGTAACAGCAAAGGCAGTCGTATCATCGTGCAAGGGCGCGACGAGCGCAATCACATCTGCATCATCAGCGCGAGTTTCGATCCCCAGCGCCCCCTGGCCAATCGCTGGAAGAAACATTTGCTCATCAAGGAGCTGACTGTGTTCCGGCGTGAGCCCAAGGCGTTTCAGGCCGGCGGCCGCTAAAATCGTCGCGTCAACGACACCTTCACGCTGCTTGCGTAGCCGGGTGTCGACATTGCCGCGTAACAGTGCGATCTGCAGATGAGGGTTCAAGTGCAAAAGCAAGGCTTGTCGTCGCAGGCTACTTGTTCCAACCCGCGAGCCGGGCGGAAGGTCGGTGATTCCCCTCCCATTGTTGCTGATTAGTACATCGCGCGGATCTTCTCGGACTGGAATCGCACTCAGTGTTAGCCCTGCAGGCAGGTCTCCTGGCAAATCCTTGATGGAATGGACTGCGACATCAACTGTTCGCGCCAACAACGCATCCTCAATTTCTTTCACAAACAAACCTTTACCGCCGATAGTGGCAAGCGATACGTGCTGGATACGGTCTCCTGAGGTTCGTATCGGGACTAACTCAATGTGCAGCTCCGGCCACAGGTGTTCTAGTTGCACTTTGACCCATTCAGCTTGCCAGAGCGCTAAGGCACTCCCGCGCGTCCCGATACGGACGGTCATCCTCATAATAGACAATCCCTCAGAGGCGCATAGCTCGTGGTTTCTTTATGATTAAGATTTTCGTTTTGTTCATTCCGTATCCAGTCCAAAAATACGGCGCACGGCCGCAACCTCCGACGCGCGACTACCACTCTCGTTCCGGCCAGTACTTTTCAGATAAGCAATAGGAGGGTGTAATAGTTTATTGATAATCGCCGTGCTTAACACCTCAATGGCTTTGTGAGCATGGGGAGGTAATTCTGTGAGCGCAGCCAAGGTTTTTTCTAGTTCACGCTGACGAATCGCCTCGGCCTTTTCTCGTAACGCCACGATAGTCGGCGTCACCTCAAGGCTTGAGAGCCAACGCCAGAACGATTCGACCTCTTCTTCAACAATTGCTGTGGCTTTCAGGGCTTCGCGCTCCCGTTCATCCTTGTTTTCTTCGATCGCCTGTTCGAGGTCATCAATGTCATAGAGGAAAATGTTTTCGACATCGTTTAATCGTGGATCGAAGTTTCGCGGTACCCCCAGGTCAATAAAAAACATCGGTCGGCGCTTTCGTTCCCGTAAAGCCTCAGCAACCATCGACGGATCAATCAAGTAGGCATTCCCGCCAGCCGAGCCAATAATGATGTCAGCAAGGCGGAGGTGTTTGGGAAATTGGTCAAAAGGCACGACCGACCCATTGAACTCGTGAGCCAACTCAACTGCACGGCTAAAGGTACGGTTGGTAACAAGGACGTTGCCAATACCATGATTCTGGAGATGGCGGACTGCCAGCTCACCCATTTCGCCCGCACCGATTACCATTGCCGTCTTATCTTCAAGATGGTCGAAAATACTCCGTGCCAATTCAACCGCAGCAGAACTCACCGAGACAGCTTTTGCGGCTATCCGTGTCTCGCTCCGTATACGCTTTGCTACCGCAAAAGTTTTGTGAAAGCAACGATGCAAGACCTCACCAACAGTGCCCGCTTCCGAAGCAGCCGCATAGGCATCTTTCACTTGCCCCAGGATTTGCGGTTCACCAACGACGAGAGAATCCAGACTGGCAGCAACACGAAAGAGATGCCCAAGCGCTTCTTTGCCCGTCCGAGTATATAAATGTTCTTCGAACGCAGCGCGAGACATTTCCTGTGTTTCCGCCAGAAAAGCTTTGATCGTGTCGTTGGCCGTGTTCACTTCCGTGGCACAAGTGATAATCTCCACCCGGTTGCAGGTCGAGAGGATAGTCCCTTCCCGCACGTTTTGGCTATCGACCAAACGCCGTAAGGCGGCCTCTAAGGTACCGTTGCTGAACGCCAAGCGTTCACGGACCTCAACTGGGGCGCTCCGATGGTTCAACCCGACAATTACGAGGTTCGTCCCACGGTTAGCCAAATTGTCCCCCATGACGTCCGGGCAAGATTCGCACCCCCAAAAAAGAAACCAGTAGCACTGCAAAACACACAATGGTTAGCGTCGCGGCCCGTCGGCCCCGCCACCCGGCAGTACGGTAATACAACAACAGGGCATACAGTAACCACGTCAACACCGATAGCACCAGACGAGGTTCCCACACCCAGAATTGGCCCCAGGCATACTCAGCCCATACCGCACCACTGAGAATACCAAGCGTGAGCAACGGAAACCCCCATGAGAGCGAACGATAATTGAGTTCATCAAGGGTCTCCAAAGAAGGAAGGCGACGAAAGATGATACGCGCTTTTTTCGCCTTCAACTGCCTTTCTTGTACCAGATAGAGTAGGCTCGCACTGAACGCAACACCAAAAACAGCATACCCGAGAAACGCGAGCGTCACATGCACAGGCAGCCAGGGACTTTGTAACATGGGCGGGAGTGCGCGAGCTTGTGTATAAAAAATGAAAGCCCCCAGGGTTAAAATAAATCCAATCGGACTGACCACGGCCCCCAACAGCGCCACAGGCGTACGCAACTGCACCAGTAAGCAAAGCCCAGTCGTCAGGCACGCAAGAAACGACACTCCTTCATAGAGATTCGTCACCGCAATATAGCCGGCAGACCACGAACGGAGAAGAATCGCACTGGTATGAAACACAAAGGCCACGAACAGCAGTCCTGGGCCAACGGTGCGCGGGATAATACGAGTCGATAGGATCGGCAGGAGAAATGCCCCGGTACTCAGCAGATAGAACAACAGCGCTGCTTGGAGGAGAAAGATTTCCATAATTGACCGTGCCTATTGTAGCAAGACGGTGACGCTGATGGAGCTACACTATTCAGGCATTCCCATCAGCGTTTTCTGGAAAATCTGGAGGGCTTGAGCGTCAAACAAAACGAAAAGGACTCGCTGCACTGATGTTGGTCCGCCCAGGTGTTTCCGCACCTCCTCCAGCATAATCTGAGCACATCGCTCCACAGGAAATCCGGCAATGCCCGTGCCGATAGCAGGAAAAGCAAGAGAAGTCAGTTGTTTCTCGACAGCACGTTTGAGGCTATTGAGCGTCGCATCGCGCAAGCTACCCTCGCAGGTAAGCTCACCTACATGCATACTTGCCGCATGAATAACGTACCGCGCCTTGAGTTGTCCACCACGGGTCAGCGCAGCTTCTCCGAGAGAAATCGGGCCAATCGTATCGCATTCTTCCTGAACTGCGGGCCCTCCTTTGCGACGGATCGCTCCGGCCACACCCGCCCCTAACTGTAAACGCGTGTTCGCCGCATTCACAATGGCATCGACATCGGCATCAGTCAGGTCACCTTGCTCCAAGGTAACCTTTGCTTTCCATGTCATTACTTTCTCCGGCGCACCGTAGATGAGCGACTATTTCCACGTTTCGCTTTGATCTCACGCCGTTCTGCCCGCGCTTTTCGTAAAGCCGCCTGTCGCTCTGCCCGCGCGCGCCGTGCGGCGTCAATGCGTTCCTTCCGCGCTTTCTCGGCGGCCACGATGCGTGCGCGCTCTTCTTCTCGCCACACAGACAATCGTTCGACAAAAGTCGTATAGGTTCCAGGTGGAATACGCAACTGATACCCACCTGGAATCGGAGCCGATCCTTCGCGAATAGAACTCCCCAACGCAGGATTCAATGAGCGCAGCTCTTCGATCTCTGCTCCCGCCAGATTTGCCGCAGTCGCAAACACCAATGGCGATTCAAGCAACACCTCATCATAAGAGACCGGATCTTCCATCTCCATGGGTCCGAAATGTTTCTTATGATCCTTTTCAATTTGGATCGCAGCAAGAAACTCAGGGTAAAAATTTCGTGACGCAAAACCAAACGCCCGACCACGATAGAGACGAATAATATCAGCAATGTCGTTCGAGCCTACCGTACTCACCGCATTTGCCATACCGCCTGGTCCATGGTTATATGCCGTAATCGCCAGAGGCCATGACCCGAGTCTTTCGTAGTTTGCGCGGAGAAAGCGCGCCGCAGCTTCAGTTGCAATCAAAGGATCTCTCCGTTCATCAATGTGATTGTTGATCCGCATTGCGTAAATGCGACCAGTGGATGGCATAAACTGCCAGATGCCCGCGGCACCAACTTTTGAGGTCGCACCAAGATTAAAGCTCGACTCAATAAGTGGTAGTCGCGTCAGCTCGACCGGCAATCCTTCCCGGCGAAAGATGTCTTCCATTGCTTTCATGTAACGCCGTGAGACTTGTACCCCTTCGCGGAACCGTTCACGAACCCCCGTCTGCGTGCGTAAGCGATCATCACTGGCTGCAACACGGAAACGGTCAATATCTTTATTCTTCTTAAATATGATCCAGAGTTTCTTTTCCTCTGGATCAAGATCATCACACGACTCCACGCCGTCGACACACCCTTGCAGTTTGATCAGCGTGTTACGAATCTGCTCAACTTCGAGTTTCGTCTGATCTTGTCGGATCTGGCTGATGGTCTCATCATCAAGTTCCGGATCATCCCGCAAACGGCGGAAATCGAGGACACGATAGATAGTCATCGTTTCGCTATCGTGAATCACCACCTGATAGCGAGAATAGACCGTAAAAATCTTCTTCCAGAATTCAACTTGCGGTTTCAGAGCTTTGGGATACGGGAAATGGTTAGGTAGTGTCTCTCTTTCTTGTCCTCGTACTCCGCCAACCCCGATAACGAATAGCCCCAGAAGAGATAACAGTACCCTGCACAGCTTGGCCTTCGCCATAAGCATCGCTCCTCCTGCGTTCTCAACTCCCCTGCCACCACCACCTTCGCCTTTTGTCTCTTGTGCAGGCGCCCAATAAGAGAATCGTCATTTTGCTAGCGTTCTTTATCTTGAGTAACAAAAGCGCGCACAGACTGCAACTTCAACCTTATCTTCTGTGGCGCACACCAGGAAGAATCCCGAAACATGCCAGGCTTCTCTCCGTACACCAAGTGGGGTATAGGAGGGAAAAAGATGTCCACATAAAGGAGTTCAGGGTTGCACTTTTCCCGTGCTGAAATAATCCGTCCAACCATTCGCCAGATGCGTGGCTATGTTCCTGGAGAACAGCCGCAAGACAAGCGCTATATTAAATTAAACTCGAACGAAAATCCGTATCCGCCGTCGCCACGAGTACTAGAAGCACTGCAATCTGCGATTAGTGGAGATTTGCGTCTCTATCCAGACCCAGTTGCCAATCGTCTGCGAGACAAAGCCGCAGAAGTCTACCACCTCACCCGCGAACACATCCTCGTCGGTAATGGTTCTGACGACTTGCTGACGATGCTGATGCGTACCTGTGTTGGTCCTGGAGATCGTGTCGCCTACCCAGTGCCCACCTACAGTTTGTATGACGAGCTCGTCACCATGCAGGATGGAGAGATAGTGCAAGTGCCATTCGCGGAAGATTTTTCGCTACCACCACAACTAGCGACAGTCGATGCCAAGTTAACTATCCTCTGTCATCCCCATGCCCCGTCTGGAACCCTTCCCTCCTTCTCGCAAGTTGACGCTCTCGCCCAGAAGGTCAAAGGGATTCTCGTGATCGACGAAGCCTACATCGACTTCGCCGACGAGACAGCCTTACCGTTATTGCGCACTTACCCACACGTTGTGATTCTGCGTACGTTTTCGAAATCATTTTCCCTTGCCGGTATGCGTGTCGGTCTCGCTTTTGGCCATCCCGATTTCATCAAGGAACTACTCAAGGTTAAAGACTCGTACAACGTCAACCGCCTGAGTATCATCGCGGCTACCGCTGCGCTGGAAGACTACGCGTGGATGCAACGACACGTCGACCAAGTGCGGGCAACCCGGACGAGACTGACCACTGCCCTCCGTGAGTTTGGCTATTTTGTCTATGACTCGCACACCAACTTTATCTTAGCGAGAAAGAAGGGCCTCAACCAAGAAAGCATCTACCTGGCCTTGAAAGATCATGGAATTTTGGTTCGTTACTTCTCCGCACCCGAACTGGCTGATTGCCTCCGCATCACCATTGGGTCTGATGAAGAAATCGACCAGTTACTCTACGCTATGCGCCACCTTCAACGCACGGCGTAACAAAGGAGCCGATAATGCGAATCTCTTTGTTCCACTTGCCCAGTTTTTTTCCGCAATTCCATCGCAGCGAAGCCCAATTCTATCAAGATATGCTACAGGAAACAGATCACGCGGAAGCGCTCGGCTTTCATTCGGTCTGGTTCGCGGAACATCATTTTCACGGGTATGGAGGTCATATTCCGTCTGTCCCGGTTCTCGCGTCCGCCGTTGCCCAACGCACCAAGAACATCCGCATCGGGTCCGGCATCTGTCTGATTCCTTTGCAAGACCCGATTCGTGTGGCAGAAGAATATGCCATGCTCGATTGCCTCTCGAACGGCCGTTTGGAATTTGGCATCGGTCGTGGTTTTCAGAAGATGGAATACGATGCCTTTGAGCGTAACATGGGAGATAGTCGCGCCTTGTTTGAGGAAGCCCACGATATTATTCTCAAAGCCTGGAGCCAAGAGCGGGTATCCCACATCGGTAAGTTTCGTACAGTTCATAACCTTACGGTCGTTCCCAAACCAATCCAGAAGCTCCCGCCCATTTATGTCGCCTGTATCTTCACTGATGAATCCTTCCAATGGACCGGCAAGATGGGATACAACCTCATGACGGTGCCCTACGCTGCTGCCAACCCCGAGTTTCTGGTCAACAAGATTCAGCTCTTCCGTGATGCCCGCAAAGCCAATGGCCATACTACTCCGGCTGAAGTCCTTGGGGTCTTTCACTTCTACTGTGGAGCAACTCCCACGCAAGCGAAAGAAGAACCGCGCGAGGCGATGATGCGCTATATTGGCGCAGCTGCAGCCGCAAACCAAGAAGCCGCCTACTCTGATCAATACGAAATCTACAAAGCACTGCCGAACGCATTCAAAGCGATGGATTACGATACTTATCTGTATCCCAACCGTGTCATTTTCGGCGACCCAGATCAGTGTGTGGAACGGATCAAACAGATACAGGCATCGGGAATTACGAATGTCAGCTTGTTGGTGAATTTTGGCGGGCTCGATCATACCAAGATTATGGATTCGCTTGAGCGTTTTGGGAAAGAAGTGTTGCCGAGGGTGCAGTAAGCTACTAGCTGTTAGCTCTCTCTACCCAGAGAAAACGTAAGCGTAAAGCGAAAAGCTCATAGCGGAACAAAAAGGAGAGTTTGCGATGAAAATCCAATACTCAAAGGGAAAAGTGCCGAAACAAGCGCATGTGGCGATTCCCGAGGGCTTGTATGAGGAAGAACATGGCCGGCAGGGGTTCTTCGGTCCAGCCACGCAATTCTACCACACGCATCCACCAACCGACTGGAAGCGGATTGAAGGTCCGCTGCGCCCACGCGCGTTTAACACCTATGATCTCACGCCCACGGATCTCAACGATCCCAACGGCGCCCCTCTCAAGGTTCTCTACAACGACGATGTTGCCTTGTTCATCTCTCGCCGCTCAGAGCCGATGCCGTTCTGTTTTCGCAATGGCGACGGCGACGAGGTGCATTTCATTCACAAAGGACAGGGCATTCTGCAAAGTGACTTCGGTCCCCTACGGTACACAGAAGGAGATTACCTGATCATTCCCAAAGGCACGAATTATCGGCTAGTGCCGGAAACGGGGGACAATTTTAGTGTACTGATTCAATCCCGTGGGCCAATCAGATTCCCAGATCGCGCTGGGGTCGGCCATTATGCACCATTTGATTACGACGTAATTGAGACCCCCGAACCTGCGCCCGTCGTTGAGCAGCGCCTAGAATGGGAATTACGTGTCCAACGCCGGGGAGAGATCACTTCAGTGTTTTATGACTTTTGTCCACTCGACGTGGTTGGCTGGAAAGGCACGCATACGGTCTTCAAACTTAATGTGAAGGATTTCCGCCCCTTGATGAGTGAAGGCATTCATCTGCCCCCGAGCGCACACGGCACCTTTGAAGCGCCGGGGTTTGTCATCTGTACGTTTGCCCCACGCCCGCTCGAAGGTGACCCGCACGCCTTACGTGTCCCGTGGTACCACCGTAACATCGATTATGACGAGGTCTTCTTCGTTCACAGTGGAGAATTCACCTTGAGCCGTCAGAGCGGGACCACCCCGTTTGGCGTGATGTCACTCAATCCACAGGGCTTACATCATGGCCCACAACCGGGAGTGTGGGAGAACAGCGTAAAAAACTGGCAAAAAGATGCACGACTTGAATTTGTCGCCATCAATCTTGATACGGAAGAACCGTTACTCATGACACCAGAAGTCCAAGAGGTGGAGATCAAAGGTTACGCCGACCTGTGGGCGAAGAAGTAGACTGAACAGCGTGGAGACAACACCCAGGTCACTTGAGGAAGTTTGGCATTGCAAGCGTTACGAAGCAATCTCACCAAGGTTGTATCTCCCGCAGAGATTGCTTCCGCTGTGGGAACCTCAACGACACTATCATATCCCCCTCGGGTAGAACCCTAGTCTAAGCTTTCGGCTTTTGCTTCGTTTTTGTTCTGCCCGAAGCCTGCGGACGCCGTTCTTTCTCCAGTAATTGCTGCAGGTGGTGCAGCATATCAGTCTCTGTGAGCATGCCGATCAGTTGCTTTTCTGTCACGACCGGCAGAGCACCAAACTTATTCTCCAAGAGGATGCCCACCGCTTCTGACAGCTCAGCTTCTGGATCAACTGTCTTTACTTCTTTCGTCATGACATCTTGGACACGCACGGAAGACAACCAATGTTGCTGCTCATTCTCTGACGCCCGCGACACAGACGACAACGAGGCTTTGAAAACATCACGTTGCGTCACCATCCCGAGCAGCTGGGAATCAGCATCAACAACTGGCAGATGACGAATCCATCCCACGGCCATCAATTCTTCGGCTGCATCCAGCGTGTCGCTATCACGCAGGACCGCAACATTCGTCTGCATGAGATCTTTCACTTTCATACTGCTCACCCTCTACTCTCTGCACTTCTCTATTGCCGCTCCTCTGCTATGCGTACACGCGGCCCCGTTTCTTTCAATAAAAGAAACAACAAGCCCGACAACACATAACATCCACCACCAAAGGCAAAACCTGCTACTGGTGTCGTTTCCACAAGTCGCATGCAAAGCAGCGGCCCGACAAAGCCGCCGATATATCCCGCGGTTAGGGCAACACCGAGGGCCGAGCCCGCTAATGACGGACCCACTTCTGGCATTTCGAGCGGCACAACAAAGGCCAGCGCCCCCGCTCCCGCTAGAAACCCCCACAGAGCGGCAGCGACCCACAACGACATCCCAAGAAGAAATGCGCCAGAAAAGATCAAAACTCCGGTCATGACCATACACGGGACATAAAAAGCCTTTCGCAATCCTACGCGATCCGACATCGTCGGCAACACAAATGCACCAGCGACATACACCCACATCACAATTGACAGAACCACACCGGCCGCAGGAGCCGTCATACCCTGAACCGACACAAAATACGTTGGCGCGTACCCGATAAGGGCGATGTATCCACCAAGAAACAAAAAGTAACAGCCAGCGACGATCCATACATCTTTTACCCGGAGGACCTGCCGTAAGGCCACAACGATGCCGAGTTGTTGCGGATTCTGCTGGACCGCAACCGAGCGATCCTTCACGGTACACAACCATATCACGCCAAGCACCATCGTCAGGCTACCGAGGAGCGTTGTCAGCGGACGCCAGCCTCCGAGGGTATCCACAACCAACGGGGTCATCACCGTTGCCAAGCCTGCACCGACCCCGTAGCCTGCCTGCGTTACTCCGTTGGCAAGACCGAATTCCTCGGCAGGAAACCACATCCCCAAAGCTTTCGGCACATTAGAAAACGTCACAGCTAACGCGATCCCAAACAAAAACATCCACAGATACAATGAACCAAAACTCGTCGCCGTTGCCCGGAACAGCAAAAAGCTGCCCATGAAAAACGTACCAGTACCCACAGTGAGGCGAACGCCGAAACGATCACCCAAGGCCCCACCAATGATGGCAAAAAGCACCGTACCGAATGAAATGGCCGCCCAGAGTGCGCCCCAGTCCGACATCGCCAGTTGCAGATCCTGCAAGACTTGAGCAACGAGCATGACGATGTACGTCCACCCCATGCCGAAGGCGATCGTAAAAATAAGAAAGGTGTTGGCCAACACCCACCAACGATAGGGTACTCGTTCTGTCCCCACCCTCCCCTCCTGTACGCACAAGATATATCTCTCTATGCGCTCTCACCCAGAGATAGCAAGAGAGGACCATGACGTTCGTCTAGCGTTCTCGACCAACGTAGCGTGTGTAGTCTTGCGGAGTGTCAATGTCGGCAAGAATACCTGGATCAGCAACTAGCAGTTCGCGGACACGAGTAGGGTCTTTACGGACAACAACCTTCGCGCCTTGATCAAGCGGTGCCGCAAGGATTTCTCCATAGAGTCGGCGCGCAAACAACACTGGATGCCCTCGCTGTCCCTGATACGAGGCAATAATAATCGGTATTGGATCAACACGGAATGAGGCAATCAGTGCCTTGATAGTTGCCGCTTCAATCAGCGGATGATCGACAAGATTCACTATCGCGGCCTCGCTCTCAGGAGCCAGCGCCCCTATCCCGACCATTAGCGAAGAGAGCTGCCCTTGCGCGTAGCGCGCGTTGACCACGGTTCGGAGTTTTGCAGCAGTTGGTAAGGCCTGACGAAGTTCTTCTGCCCGCGCCCCAAGAACGACAACCAACTCATCGACTCCGGCAGAGAGAAAGGCAGAGCAAATGCGATGGATAAACGTTTGTCCTTGATACTGGAGTAACGCTTTCGGGGAACCCATACGGCGAGATTCCCCTGCAGCCAGGACAATACCAGAGATCATAAATTCTTAGCCAACAAACTTAAACGGCCCGCTCGACCGAGTCTTAGCGGCAATCGACAGCGTATCCATCGGGCCGCCACGTCGCACGCGAACAATTTCTGCAGCAATCGCGACAGCAATCTCCGCTGGCGTTTCCGCTGCGATATCCAACCCCATTGGCGTATGAATCCGACTCAACTCTTCCGGACTGTACCCCTGCTCCGCTAAACGTTCGAGCGTCGTTTTTGCCCGCCGTTTGCTACCGATCATTCCGAGATACCCCGGTTTTTTCTGCAAAACCGTCCGCACGGACGCTTCGTCCCACACATGACCGCGGGTCACAACCACAACAAACGTATGAGCGTTAATCTCCATGCTCTCCAGGGTGTCTACAAACGGTCCCACCCGCACCTCCGACGCATGAGGAAAACGTTCCCGGTTGGCAAATGCCCAACGATCGTCGATCACAACCGTACGAAACCCCAGCATGTGGCCAATTTCACATAAGGGTTGAGCAATATGGCCAGCACCAACAATCACCAACGTTTGCAATCCTGGTTGCACGTCAACGAAAATACGCGGCCAGTCCTGTCCCCGTGCCACCGCATCTTCTACCACTTCCCCAGCTGGAGAGAGAGAAAACAGTTGCGGTGTCCCAGCCGACACAGAATCCGAAAAGGTCTGCACCACCTGAGGCTTAAGCGGCAGGTTCGGCGTAAGAACCGCCCCTCCAGTACCAAGCGCCAGACAGCTCTTCGCTCCGGCCGGGAGACCATCGATCGGTTGAATCGCCGTCACCAGGGCAGTTGGCTGACGGGTACGGGTCGCTTCGGCGAGCGCATGAGCCAACGCGCGGTGTTCTTCAGGTTGCCACAGATCAAGGGCAACATCCATCAGTCCGCCACAGACCTGAATTTCATCCTGATCGAAGTCGCCGGTGAGATCGACCTCAACAACGCGCGGTGGTTGGGGTTGTTCAAACAAGGGATAAGCGCGACGCAACACTTCACCTTCGCCACAACCACCACCGATAGTTCCAAAAGGTTGCCCGTCGCGCGGCACGACCATTTTTGCCCCGACCTCACGCGGCACTGATCCGCGTGTACGAATAATCGTTGCAAGGACAAAGGGCTTTCCCGCATCCAATAGTTCTTCAGCACGTTCCCAAAGTGTGTCCATAGGGATTCGATCCTACTGAAGGCAATCCGTCAAATCAATGGAATTTCTACAGCCACTCGCCGCCTGCTTTACTGGACGACTCTCCACAATTGTCACTCGGCAACCATGTGCAGCCCGGTAACAAATCGAAGTGGAACCGTGGCAACATCCATGGCCAAGACTTCTTGGAGCTTTTCACAGGCAAACTCGGCCAAGGCTTGAACCTCTGCAACTTGAGTATCTGGGAATCGACATTCGGCAACCAGAAGTGAAACGAATACCGCCAGCGACGTTTCCAGCTTTTCTCTGCTGAGTCTTTTCTGCACTCGGATAAGATCTTTTCGTTGCAATGGCTGGGGATTCACCTGTCTATCCAGTGCCCAATGCACAAACGCGGTATTCCACAACGTGGCAAGCGTCATCCCTTCCGGTACATGCCGGTCAGGAAGTAATTTCCAGTGCTGCATGACAGTAAACCAAACAGGGATCTGTTCAAGGACGTGGGCAACTCGGTCAATATCGGAGAGCGCCTGAAAGCGTCGATACAGAATCTCTCCTGGAACCTCCAAGCCTCGGAAGAAAAGCGGCTGTTTTCGCTGAACGCCAGTAAAGGTTTCACGGAATGGCGAATCCAAAAGAGATTCCCAGTGCTCAAGGCTCCCACGTTGGAGAGTGCGAGTGAGCCGTTTTGCTTCTTGCCCCAATTGCAAGACCAAAGTCCGTCCGACCTGAAAGAAGGGATGCAGCATTGTCCCACGGAGGAATTGTGTAGCCTGGTCCTCGTTCTCCTGCGCGAGAAAAGCCAAGCCGATATTAACGTAGTCATGGACAATTTCGACACAACGATGGACCTCGCTGAGCTCACCCAAATCAACTCCCTCAGCGATGGCGGCTTTATTCGTGAGAACAGCAAGTTCAAGGCCGATTAGCTCAATTTCCTCAACTGGAACAGCGCGCAACGCATGGACGAACAACGAATGGGAAACATCGAGAAGCATTAACGCATGATCAGACGGAATGAGATCTTCACCTTCTGCGAAACGTAATCGTCGCAAAGGCGCACGACGAAAGCGCTCCAAACGAATGGTGTCCAGCGCGATGGGAGAGAACAGCTCTTGCGCTTCTTCGTAATCTGGATAGGCACGATCAGCCAAGCGCGCAGTACGCCAACGGAAAGCCCCTTCCTCAAGACTACTTTCAAGTTCAACAAGACTGTTTTCAAGAATGTACGTGAACATGCGGTAATCGAGCACTCGTAACCGTTCGAGAAGCAGATGTAAGATCGGCTCTTCTTCACCGATAAAGCGCAACAGATACTGATCGTCAAAAGTAAAATACAAGCTCTGATCGAAATGAATATCCTCCTCAATTTCGGCTTTCCGGACAATCTCAAAATGGCGACGAACAAGCAGAACGAGGAGTTCAATGTCCGCCTGCAACGCCCACTGGGCAAGCTTTCCGCTCCCCGATTCGTCAAGCAGGAGAAGCCAAGCGATTAGACGCCGATCATCGAGATGATCTTTACGCCAACAATCGAGGTCGATCATGTCACGCACTTGCTCCGGTGCTGCAAGGGCAACCAAACCAACAGCATCAGCAAGACCGATGTCCTTCACCGTATAAAAAAGCATCTCAGGAGAAAGCGAACGCACCAGTGTAAAACTATTACGTGCCGACAAGATTAACTCTTGTCGAGTTTTGGAATCTACAGCTCGGAGTTGTCCGAGCTGCTCAGGAACGGGCAGTGAGGAAAATACGTCTTTACTAAGAACTTCCATAGAATATTGGCGTAGTAGTCGGTAAACGAACATTACGTACGTATTACGTACGTGAAATGCAATGCGTAAAAGGGGGAGCGCAAAGGTCTTCTTACTTTTTGCCCTTTACGTTTTATTTCCTATTTCTCCTTTCCACTGTACTGATCAATAAATGACAAGGCCTGGTCCCAGCCCAACAAGCCGTTAAAGACTTCCGTAAACGGGAGCATCTCGTGCCAGGTTCCCTGTGTCGTACCGGTCTCGCGCAAGACTTTCAGGACTTTCTTGATTTGATAGGTTGCAGCCAGTACCGAGGTCACTGGGTAAATTGCAATCCGGAACCCTAATTCAAGCAGGTCCTGCGCCGGGAGAAAAGGCGTTTTTCCTCCTTCTACCATATTCACCACTAACGGGACTTTTGCGAAGTGCTGACAGACCCTCTCCATTTGTTTCACAGTCTCAAATGCTTCGAAAAACAGCATGTCGGCCCCAGCCTCATGATACGCCTCTGCCCGAGCAATGGCATCCTCAATACCGTTCACGGCAATCGCATCGATACGAGCAATGATGACCGTCTCCGGGTGCATACGGTTATCGACCGCCGCACGAATCTTCGCCGCATGTTCCTTGGCAGGAACTAAGACCTTGCCACCCAGATGTCCACAGCGACGCGGAGAATCTTGATCCTCGATATGGAGACCGGCAGCGCCGATTCGCTCGTACTCCTGAACCATACGAACCACATTCAATACCGAACCAAAACCCGCTTCGGCATCAGCGATCACAGGAATGGTGACAGCCCGGCACACGCCTTCAAGCTGCATGGTCATTTCTGTCAATGTCCGCAGCCCAAAGTCTGGGTATCCAAGAGCACCCGCCGACACCCCACCGGAATAATACACAAGGGGAAAGCCCGCTTCTTCCACCAACCGGGCCGAGATCACGTCATACGCACCAGCAGCCATTAATAAGCGATCCTGCGATAACAAGGTCCGCAACGATTGTGCCTGGGTCATAATTAATACCTACTCCCTCCCGAACCTCCTCAATAGGTTGACAGACGGAGAAACTTCTGGATTAGATGCGCTCATTTTCATACAACAGTTGCGTAGCTTAGCAAGGTGGAACTCCCTGACACAACGCCCCCTCGAACAGTCTCATCGCGCCAGGGACTCCTCTTGGCTAGCGTCAGTGCGCTATTGTCCTCCTTGGATTCCTCCGTCAATATTGCCTTTCCTGCTATCTCAGCAGCTTTTTCTCTTGATGTCACGCTGATCCAATGGATCGTCGTCAGTTATGTCTTGACGTACGCGAGTCTGCTCCTTGGCTGTGGTCGTCTCGCCGATGTCTGGGGGCACGGACAGGTATTAACCTGGGGACTGACACTCAGTGGCATTGCGTTTTTGCTGTGCGGTCTCGCTCCAACATTTTCGTTGTTGTTGGCAGCTCGGGTGCTGCAAGGAGTCGGTATTGCATTGGTACTCGCCGCTGCTCCGGCCGTAGTCACACTCGCAGTGGCTCCGGAAATGCGCGGCCGGGCCTTAGGTCTCTTCCAGATGAGTGTGGCAATCGGGTTTGCTCTGGGACCCCTCCTGGGCGGATGGTTAGTAGAGGCACTCGGCTGGCGTGCAGTCTACCTCTTTCGGGTCCTTCCTGCGCTGGTTTTGACAGTGGTTGCTCTGAGGATACCGGCACGTCCTCCAGAACAGCAAAAAAACCAACAATTCGACTGGATAGGGGCTCTCACCCTTGCTGGTAGTGTGGCAGGATTTCTCTTTGTTGTCAGTCGTGGGCGAGATTTGGGGTGGACCTCACTCTCCCTGACTCTGCTTGTTCTCGCCACGAGTGTCAGCTTCATCATCTTTATTCGCACCGAACTCCGCGTTCAGGCACCGGTTGTCGATCTCGGTCTTTTTCGCCGCCCCGCATTCGCTATCGCTAACCTCCTCAACATACTGGCCAATTGTTCAATGTTCGCACTTTGGCTACTCGTCCCCTATTACCTAGTAAACGTCTTGGGCTATTCCGCGATCCTCGGCGGCGTGCTCCTGACCGCTGCGCCGGTTGCGACTGCTCTCGTGGCTCCGCTCGCTGGGACATTATCCGACCGACTGGGCACCGACCGCGTCAGTAGCTGGGGACTCGCGTTAGAAACCGTAGGGCTTTGGGTTCTCAGTCTACTCAGCCGTGACTCTAGTGCAGCCGCAGTTGTCTTTGCATTAGGCCTCGTTGGTCTCGGTCTCGGCATCTTTCAGGCACCCAACATGAGTTTTGTCATGGGTGCTATCCCCCGCGAACAACAAGGCGTTGCCGGTAGCATGGCACAGATGATGCGCACTTTTGGTATTGTGCTTGGTGTCACCGCCGCCAGCACCCTTTTTGCCAGTCGGCGCGCGATCCATGCCTTGCGTTTGCACTTAGCGCAGTTTGACGACCCCCAAACGTTCGTCCCAGCTTTCCAGGATGTTTTCTTCAGCGCCGCAATTCTTTGCGCACTCGCGCTGGGGCTTTCGTTGTTTCGTAGGAGCACTCAAGGATTGACGGCGGCTGGCTGAAGAGGGAACCGTAAAGCGTCAAGCGAGAAACTCAGGTCTCAACTAGCCTAGAGCTTGCTTTGCTGCTCTTCCTGCTGCAATCTCTCCAACTCAGCGTCAATAATCACCTTGGCAAGCTGGGTTTCCGTAGCGTCAGCACTTGCTTCCTTAATCAAGCTATCGCGAGCGAAGGTAGTAAAGATCTCTTGCTTCCCTCGTAGGACCTCCAATAACCGGACATCGACAGCGTTGCACGCCAGCAGTCGATGCACCACCACGCGCCGGGTTTGTCCCATGCGATAAGCTCTGGCAATCGCTTGGTCTTCGGCTGTGGCTTTCCATTGTGGCTCCATCAGTACCACAACCGATGCGGCCTGCAAGTTAAGCCCTACTCCCCCCGCTTGAATCTGACACGGCAGCACCCGAAAACCAGCGGCTTGACCAAACTCGTCGACAATACGCAGCCGTTCAGCCGGGGAGGCTGCACCAGTAATAACGTAAGGCGCATCGACGTACTGGCGTACCGCTTCCAGAACATCGAGAAAAAACGAGAACACCAACACCTTTTGTTCAGATTCACGATATTCGTCGAACAATTCACCTAGTCGCTGCAGTTTCGCCGACTGTCCCGTCCCGTTTCCGAGCGTTGCGGCTCGTCGCATCGCCATCATGTTCTTGGCACGCACCGCCACGTTGTACACCTCGCGGTCTTCATCTGTCAGCTCGATCCACTCTTCCTTCTCGATTTTTTCTGGGAGTTCACACAATACGTCTTCTTGATTGCGACGCAAGTACAATGGCGCAACCGTTTCGTGAAACCGTTGCCGCTCTACCCCAAGCCGATGAAAACCGTAATTAATGAGCTTCAACTGTGCCGCAATCTCAGGATTAAGCAATCGGACCAAGGCATGGAATTCGTCAACGCGGTTCTCTAATGGGGTGCCAGTCATCAAGCAGACCCGTCGCGCGTGAGGTACCATCTCTTTGACCGCGCGCGAACGACTTGCCTCGGGGTTCTTCGCGTAGTGAGCCTCGTCGATAACCAGAAAATCAACCGCAATTTGGCGACGGGACAATGCACCATCCATATCCGTACTGCGAAACGTCTCATATGAAGTTACGGCAACCCCGCCATGCTCTATCCAGGTCAGTAACTCACGATGTCGCAGTGGGCCATGGACAAGATAGGGAATGAGAAGCGTGCGCGCACGAATCTCTCGCATCCAGTTCTCCAAAATGCTTGCCGGAGCTACGACCAGAAACCTGGCAATCCGTTCAGCAGTGCCCAGGTGCACCATTGCAGCCAGGGCCTGAATGGTTTTGCCCAGTCCCATTTCGTCGCCCAGGATGGTCTTTTGTTGAACGACAAGATACTTCGCACCAAATTCCTGATAGCGGCGCAAAGTCACGTTCATCCCCTCTATTCTGAGTGTGAGCCCTTCGACCTGTCGAGCAATCTCCTCAGGCAGCCAGCCTTCGATCCGTTCCTGCTCGCCGGGGACTGCGACCGCCACTCCTACCAACGCCGACTCGATCACAGCGCAATAATCAGCATAGCGGGCTCGGAAGTCGTTGAGGATCTCGGCATCCGAGAGAGACGTCGTGGAGGTCAGAAGTCTCTCTCGCTGCTCGTGCGCACGACGAATCAGGTCGGTTACCTCGGGCGCTTCGACATCCTTCACAAGCTGTTGAGCGGCTTCCAAGATTGCTGCACGTTGTTCCTGGTTCTGCTTCCACCAACCGACAAACGTGCTCGTCTCCAGTAATGGGGTTAAGCGAGTGCGGAAGGCTTGGGACGTCTGTTCAAGAGACGAGGCAACTCCAGCCAGGGCCTCGCGCGTTCGCAACACTGTCGCGGCTTGGGACACCATGCGCCGCCCAGCGTCGTCAAGAGCGTCAGGCAGAGGTAAAGCAAGAGGTTCTTGGAAAATTTTATCTCTCACTCTCTTAGCTGCTGCAAGAACCGCAGCAGCAGTCGTTGCCCCTACTCCGGGAATAGTTTGCAGTTGCTCTTTCGTGCGCGTGACAATATCAGCCAGAGTTGCTACACCGCCATCTTGCAAAGCGGTCCACCGCACCCCAGACACACCAATATCCTTGAGAGATTCAACCGGCATAGTCACTAGACTCGCGGCCCGTTGGGCTTCAGCGTACGTTCGGGCTTCTTTCTTAAGTGTGACCATTGTCATATCGAGGGGAGCACGGACAAGGGCAACTTCTCGCACAAGACGTTCGACAGCATCCTGCGCGGCTCCGCGCGCACGGCTACGGGACGAGAACCGGAAGGCAGGCCACAAAGCTCCAGCGATAACCAAGATGACAAAACTAGAGAATGGCACCAAGCCACAAAACCGTCCGACGCCACTCCCCATAAGGCCAAGGAGTTCTAAGCTCTGAAAAGGCAGGAAATGCCACACTACGCTTAGTTCCATGCAGAATGACACTTTTGGTCACATGGGAAAACTTACCTTGTGGGCTGCTGGAAAAGAAGATCACTGTATGAGACCGCAATGAGATCTGCGGGAACGATTCGGAAGAGCGCGAGAAACCGCTGACACTGGGCTCGAAGCTTCTCCTTGCCGAGAATGCCATCTCGATCAATTGCCTCGATTTCTACAAAGGTCCCAAGCTGCATGACGGTATCAAGATGGAACTTCACATTTTCAATAAAATAGATTTCTCGTTGTTTATCCACGATGGTCAGAATTCCAAGTATTTGTGTAAGAATAGCTTTCAGTGCGCTCGATTGGGGGGTCGGGTATAGGGTCACAATCGATTGCTTCGGCTCTGCAAGATCTTCTCGTTCGTAGTATACGAGTGCATTTTCAATATTGCCCTCGCGGAGCTTGAGCCGTCCCCATTGCACGTTGAAATAGGTGTCAACCTGATGATCAATACCACGAAAGTCCGCGTTCAGAGACCGCAAGATAGTACGAATTGCGTCAGGAGAAGCGCAACGAGCCTTGATTTCGATATTAAGGTAGGACATGAAACACGAAGACGTGATACGGTCAACCGTAAAGAAAAAAGACGTCGCTACATTGTTCTTCTTACGTTTTACGTCTTCTTCTTACCGTCTCCCTAGCGATTGTTGTAACTACCACTTCGTTTTTCGAGAAACGCGGTGACCGCTTCACGCATATCTTCACTGGCAGCAGTCGCTAGACCGAGGTGCGCGTCAGCATACGTGATGTCCCCAGCACGGTTCGTATTCAGGGCTTTGAAAAATTCCTTGGTTCGCCGGACGGCCATGGGTGGCTTATTGACGATTTTCTGAGCAAACGCGAGGGTTGCGTCGGACAGCTTCTCGGCAGGAACGACCTGGTTCACCAAGCCGATTACTAATGCTTCTTCCGCTGAGATCCGGTCACACGTCATGATCAACTCTTTCGCTTTCCCCATCCCGACGAGATTAATCAGGCGCGTGTTCGAACCCCACATATACGGCACGCCGAGTTCGACCTCCGGAATCCACATCTGTATGCCAGCAGCAGCAATCCGAAAGTCACAGGCCATCGCCAGCGAAAGCCCACCGCCAACCGCAAAGCCGTTCATGGCGGCAATAGTGATCTGGTCTAATCGTTCCCATTCTTCCATGAGCCGCCAGCCGGTTTTCGCACCACGCAAACGGGCAGAATCACTCTGTTGTCCTTGTTTGTCACCACTGGTACTAGCGGACAGCATCTGCATATCTGCCCCGACACAGAACGAACGTCCCTTCCCAGTCAGTATGACAATTCGCGACTCCTCGTCGTCCTGGAGTTCACGGGTGATAGTGAGAAACTCACGCATCACTTTTTCATTAATAGGATTAAGTTTTTCAGGGCGATTGAAATACACTGTCACAATCGGCCCTGATCGTTCGACGATAAATGTTTCGTATATCATGACGTTCCTCACCTAGGCGCGCATTCGTGAGAAAACCGCGTCGCCTCATTAATGCCAGCAGTTAGCTCTTAGGCATTCACTCTTAACTTTGGACCCTAGACGCTGCCTTAATGTGCCGTAAATCCACCGTCGATAACTAACTCTGCCCCTGTTACAAACGAAGATTCATCACTCGCCAGGTAAAGCACACCATAGGCAATGTCTTCCGATGTTCCCACACGACCTAACGGATGCGCGGCAACGACGCTTTGCATCCCTTCACTTTGCATTAACCCGCGCACCATCTCGGTATCCACGACCCCAGGGTGCACGGAATTAATACGAATATTATCCTTGGCATACTCAATTGCTGCGGTTTTCGTCAGAATGCGGACAGCGCCTTTTGTCCCATGATAAGCAGCGGCCATACCCGTTCCGATAATTCCAGCACCAGACGAGATATTCACAATTGACCCACCCCCAGCTTTACGCATAGCCGGTACGGCGTACTTCATGCCCAACCACACTCCTGTCTGATTTACTGCAATGACCCGGTTCCACAATTCCATACTGGTCGCCTCAACCCCTTCCGTATGGAAGATGCCCGCATTATTCACGAGGATATTGAGCTTACCATAGGTCCGCACCGCTGTATCCACAGCATTTTTCCAGGCGTCTTCTTTGGTCACATCAAGCGGGACAAATGTCGCCTGCCCACCTTGTGCAGTGATATCTGCCGCGACTTTTTTCCCTTCGTCAACCAGAATATCCCCAAGGACTACCTTCGCGCCTTCTTTGGCAAACAAGCGTGCTTCCGCCTCTCCCTGACCACGGGCTCCCCCCGAGATTAACGCGACTTTGCCTGTTAAGCGTCCAGCCATGTCTATCTCCTCGCTTTCTTCTAATTCTGGACTGGGAATTCCGAACCAAACAACTTCGAACTCTCCATGGCCCGGACCATAGCAAAGAAGCGCTCGCGCAGCAAAGAGAGACAAGGCCACAGTCGGAGAAAGACTTGCTTTCTGGTCATCAATAAGAGAAAACAACCAAAAATAGGAGGACACCCAATGACAGACAACCTTGCCCGTAAACAGGAGCCAGTTTACACACTCGACCAACTCGCTGCTGATGTCGAAGCAATCGTCGCACGCGAACGCGAGCATGCCCGCATTGTCCCTGCGGTCGAACCATTGTTAGCCCGTTTTCTCGCTGACCAAACCCTTCCCGAACAATACTGTCAGCCAGCTGTTGGACGTGTTGCCACCGAGCATCAAGACTTCACTGTCTATCGCTTACATCGCGGCCCCCAGGACTGTTTCAATATCATGGTGGCAATTTGGCCAGCCGGGGGTTCCAGCGGCGTACACGATCACGCTGGCAAGTGGGTGGTCGAAGGCGTATATCGGAACACCTTACACACAATTCGCTACAAACGCCTTGATGATACATCACAACCAGGTCACGCTGACCTACGTGAATCGATCGCACTCGATTTGCAACCGGGAGATGTTGCCCATGTCCTCTCGCCGAACGAGGAGATCCATGATTTCATCAATCCCACCAACTCTCCAACCGTCAGTGTGCATATCTACGGCGGAGACATTAGCACCGAAACCTTGAATTATTTCAATCCGCAAGCCAACACTGTCGAACAGATCACGCACGAGATTCGCTACGACAACGAGTAACGACGAGGGTTTCGTCAATTGTAAGAATCTCTCACAGAGGAGCTGTTCGCAGCGACTGCTCCTCTGAAAATTCGTGGCGTGCGTATTCGCACAGAAAGAGCCTGCAATAAATAACTTAACGACTCTTATTACCCTGTTCGCTTTAACCCTGCATCATCCAAGCGTTCACGAACTCGGGCGATGCGTTCTGCCCCCCAAAACAACTCACTATTCACCAGATAACTGGGGACCCCAAAAACCCCAGCATCCTCTGCCTCTTTGCGTAAACGGTCGAGTTCTTGCCGGCCTTCGCCATTAAGAAACTCAAGGAACCCTGAGGTGTTAATATCGACTTCATCAAGAACCTGCTTTACAATCTGGGGATTCTCGATATCCAACTCCCGTCGCCAAAAACGTTCATACACCGCGTTATGATACGGACGAAAATCTCCGTGGTGTTTGGCGTACAGGAATCCAATATGCGCAAGCGAAGAATCGAAGATCTTACGCGGCCCTCGGATCACCAGCCCACGCCGATTCGCTTCACGCCGGCAATCCATGTAGCTGTATTTCACCCGACGCCACTGATGCGCATTGCGCGCCTGGTGGAGGACCTCCCCAGCCGCGTTGACCTCGGCTGAACCAAGAAAACTCGGAATATCCAGCGTCAAGGGAACCCAGTCGATTTCTACATCATACTGGTCTTGCAACTGAAATGTTTCTTCTTGCGCTAGGTAGGCATAGGGGCTCTTGTAATCAAAGTAATGCGTTACTTTCTTGATCGCCATGCGTGCGCTCCCTTACTACAGGTGTCATACTTGTTCATGAGCAGAGAGTTAACGCGAACGCAAGAGGGATTAGCGTTAGTCACAACGGTTGCTTGGGCAACCGACCTTCAGAGTTAGCAACCACGACAGCTGCAGTAATATCTCCGGTCACATTCAATACCGTACGAGACATGTCAAGCAAGCGATCTACGCCAAGAATCACGCCGATGCCTTCCCCTGGAATCCCAACCGATTGCAAAATGGGCACCATCATCGGCAGCGACCCACCTGGCACTCCAGCAGTACCGACCCCAGCCAATACCGAAAAAAGAATGACAATCACTTGGGAACCAAATGTGAGATCAACACCGTAGAACTGGGCCAGAAAGAGAATCGTCACACCTTCAAACAGTGCGGTACCGTTTTGGTTCGCCGTCGACCCCAGGGTCAGAACGAAAGACGTGATATCACGCGGAATTCCCAGTTTCTCTTGTGTCACGCGTAGTGCGGTTGGCAGGGTCGCATTACTCGAACTGGTAGAAAACGCAGTGACCATCACCTCACTGATCTGGCGAAAGAAAAAGCGCGGAGACATCCCTCCCAGCACGCGAAGAATCACCGAATAGGTCACGAATTGATGAAGACAGAGTCCAGCCAACACGACCACAACGTAAGCCAACAACGGCCTCAGGACATCCAGACCAAACCGTGCCGTTAGTGTAAATAATAACGCGGCAACACCGTACGGTGCCAAGCGCATAGCAAACTCGATCAGCCGCATGACCACTTCGTACAGTCCCTCAAGTGTATTGACCAGTGGTTCGACTTTTTCTTTGGGTGATAAAGCAATGGCAATACCGACCATCAGCGAGAAAAACATCACTGCCAGCATTTCACCTTGCGCCGCAGCACGCAGCGGATTGTCGGGTACAATCGCATACAGGGAGCGGAGGACAGGATTTTCCGGCGCTGTCGAGCCTACCGCCTGGACAGCGGCTCCCGTCGTTGAGTGTTGCAGTGCTGCCCGCGTTTCCTCGGTAAGACCATCTCCCGGACGGAACACGTTTACAAGGGTAAGTCCAAGAAGCACCGAGATTGCCGTCGCAGCAATAGTATAGACAAACGTCTTCCAACCGATGCGGCCAAGCGTCCGAATATCGCCTAGGCCTGCAATCCCCAACGTTAAGGCCGAAAACAGCAGGGGAACAACCACCATGAAGATCAGCCGCAAAAATAATCGTCCGACAGGCTCAGCAACATACTCGGTAAATGTTAGCAGAAGGGGATGGTCGCCAAACCATAAACGGCTAAGGGCGCCAGTAACCGCGCCAACCACCAAACCCAGAAGAATGCGTGTATGTAAAGGCACAGGGGTTTATGACAAATGAAGCCGAAGGCGAGGTGAATGATGAATCGGAAAGAAGGCTGCGAGTCGCGGGGGTCTCTCCATTCCCCTCTTGCCTCCAGCCTGTGACTTAGCGCTTTTCTCGTTCATCATTCAGTCTTTATGATTCTTCTTTCCCGATCTTCTCAATATGTGCGGCGAGATCAAAATCTTTCGCAGTCAGACCCCCCGCGCTATGCGTAATCACACTCAGCGTCACCTTGTTATAATTGATAATGATATCAGGATGATGATCTGACTTCTCTGCCAGCTCGCCCACTTGGTTGACAAAAGTAAGGGCCTCCTTGAAGTCGCCAAAAGCGAATTTCTTTTGAATCCCTTTATTTTTTGTTAGTTCCCACCCAGGAATCGCCCGCAGTTTTCCCTGGATTTCTGTCTGCGACAATGCCATCCACCTTTCTCCTTCCTACTGGTTTCCGGTAACAGCGGGTGCGAGCTGGACTGCGCTAGTCTTTGCTTTTTTGGCGCGAACAGCCTCGACCGTGAGCAGGGTAAAATCATCGTAGTCCGCTTCAGCGGTACTCTTCGTGATATCGGAATCCGTCAGCACCGCAATGCCTTGGACCTCCCCTGGTTCAGCATCGAAAAGATCTTTGTAATCTTGATAGAGATTAACCGTCTCTTGCTGCCACTCGCCCAAATGCGGTTCCCCGCTTTTGAGTACCACAACTTTTGCTCGCCAATAAACAGGACTCGTCATACGTGTCCCAACAGGTAAAGATGCACTCCATACGTACTTGATTGCACGCGGCATGATGCGGTTATCATACACAACATACACACCTGCCGCCGAATCATTGGTTTTGACCGCACGTTCGTCCGCACCAGTAGGCAGTTGTTTCACGCGCCAGCGCCATTGTAGAATTGGAAACTTATCGGCAGCAAAGGAACGAGACAAACCAATTTGGACATCGTGTTGCTCCGCATGGGCATGGAGGAAACGATTTCCATCCTCTTCGGCAATCTGGTAGACCGCCTTGGCAACATCTTCGTCACCACGGACCTTCCAGCGCGTCGGAAAAGAAAGCAACTGGTACTCATCAAAGGTTTCTAAATGTACAATCCCTTCACTGGTCGGCACAAGATCCTCAGCCTGCACCTGAGACAACAACAATAAAAACCATAGACACACAGGAATAACAATGAGCTGCAACCCCACCTTGCTTCCGCACCTTTTTTTGAAGATTTTTCTATGACCGTTTTTCATTCTTAAGCAAAGATTTTTCCATTGCAACCCCGCGCGGGTATCAGTCTCAGAGAACTATCGAGGTACGCGAGAGTTCGGCTAAAGCTTTAGCCTCTCTGTCCGATAATTTCTATCAATACTTGGGTGGTAAGGGAGAAAAACTGTGCTAAGCACCGGGCCCACGAAGGCTAGAGACCAGAATAATGTACAGTTACTGGACGAACTGGCCGCACTCCGTCAACGTGTCGCGGATCTCGAAAAAGAACAGGAGGCCCTGCGTACCAGTGAGGAACGCTGGCAACTCGCCCTGTGCGGCAGCACTGATGGACTATGGGACTGGAACATCAAAGACCAAACACTCTTTCTTTCGTTGCGCTGGAAAGAAATGTTGGGCTTTACTGACGAAGAATTTTGTAACGATCTGGAAGAATGGAGAAAACAAGTACACCCAGACGATCTTGGCCCTACCCTCAAAGCAGTTGAAGACCACCTGACGAAAAGGACAGATTTTTACACCTGTGAATACCGACTGCAGTGCAAAGACGGCAGCTACAAGTGGATTCTCAGTCGAGGACACGCACTCTGGGACGAAAACGGTAACCCCATTCGCATGGTCGGTATCCATACTGACCTCACGCACCATAAGCAAACGGAAAAAGAATTATGTGAGGCCAAGGAGTCCGCAGAGGCCGCCAACCGTTCCAAGTCGCAATTTCTGGCAAACATGAGCCATGAAATTCGTACTCCGATGAACGGCGTTCTCGGAATGACAGAACTTCTTCTGGGCACGGATCTCAGCATCAAACAACGCCGATTTGCCGAAACTATTCATCATTCTGCCGAAACCTTGCTCAACGTACTCAATAGCATCCTCGATTTCTCGAAAATCGAAGCAGGGAAGTTAGAACTCGAAAATATTCGCTTTGATCTGCGACAAACGGTTGAAGAAGTAGCCGATTTATTCGCAGAACAGTCGTACAAGAAAGGTGTCGAACTAGCGTGTCACATTCACAACGACGTCCCAACAGCCGTCCAAGGGGACCCGCATCGATTACGACAAATCCTTACCAACCTGATCGGTAACGCAGTAAAATTTACGGATCAAGGCGAAGTCGTCATTGAAGTCAAAAGAACTCACGTTCCCCCCTCCACGTTGCCACTTGCACGAACAAACGATCGTGCAAGTACCGAAAATCAAGACCCTGAAAGCTGGCATTTTTGTATCGTTCACTTCTCTGTTCGCGATACGGGAATTGGCCTCACACCCGAGACACAGGTCCAGCTCTTCCAACCATTCCGACAGGCTGACAACTCAACCACGCGCAAGTATGGCGGGACTGGACTTGGCCTCGCTATCAGTCGTCAACTCGCTCAGTTGATGGGCGGCAAAATCGGTGTTGACAGCACGTACGGCAAAGGTTCACATTTCTGGTTCACCGTCCAACTTGGCATTCAACCAGGTGTGGACGCTAGCTTCTTAAGGCCGACAGCTGACCTACAAAGTCAACGCGTGCTTATCGTTGATGATAACGCTACGAACCGAGAGATTCTCCATCACCACCTCGAATCGTGGGGGCTGCGCAATGATAGTGCCGCAGGTGGGCTTGAGGCATTGCAACTCCTCTACAAAGCGGTAGCATGGCAAGACCCCTATGGGATTGCCATTCTCGACATGCATATGCCAGGCATGGACGGAATCGAGCTGGCTCGCACCATCAGAGCCGATGGGGCACTTACCTCCCTCCGGCTAGTCATGCTGACGTCAGTGGGACAGTACGGGGATATCGAGTCAGCGCGGCGAGCTGGAATTGAAATGTATCTCAGCAAGCCTGCACGACAGTCAGAACTCTACAATTGTCTAGCGACACTCAGTGGTGTCACCGCGAATACTGTTGCTCGCGGTCCCGGTAGCCAGTCCCCATCAGTGTCGTCAGACTCCACCGCTCCAGATTCCCTCTTCTCGGCCCATGTCTTACTCGCGGAAGACAACCTCGTCAATCAAGAAGTTGCACGAACGATGTTGGAGCTACTGGGCTGCGACGTCACCGTCACCAGTAACGGTCGTGAAGCAGTCGAGGCACTCAAAAGCTCACAGTATGATTTGGTCTTTATGGATAGTCATATGCCCGAGATGGATGGATTTTCCGCCACTGCTGCTATCCGTGCCCATGAGGGAAAAACTCACCACACCCCTATTATCGCGCTCACCGCTAATGCCATGACCGGCGATCGAGAACGCTGTCTTACGGCAGGAATGGACGATTATGTAAGCAAACCGTTTACACAGGAAAAATTGCGGCTAGTGCTAGAACGCTGGATAACTCAGAATTGCCTCCAGGTCACCCCCGCGCCCTCAGCAGGTACTCAAGGATCTCCCGAGCCACCCTCTTCTACAGCTCCAGTTCTTGATCCACAAGCCTTGGTCGACCTTCAGGCCTTTCAACGTCCAGGGCATCCGTCAGTGTTACATCGATTCATTTCAACCTACCTCGCCGACGCCCCTCGTTATATGGCCATGCTCCACAAAGGAATCATCCAAAGTGATTGTCGCACAATCCAAGAAGCAGCACACAGCCTCAAAGGTAGCAGTGCAGTGCTGGGGCTCCGCCAATTTTCTGACATGTGTGCTCTGCTTGAACAATTCGGTCAAAATCAGCAGATTGCTCCTGCCGCAACCCTTCTCCCCGATGCCCAAAATGCATATGAAGCAGCACGAAACGCACTAACTATTGAGTTGCGAAATTTTTCTGACGAACCGGGAGCCCTCGTCGAGACGACGCCGAAAATTGTCCCTCTACCATACGAGGGATCTGCCACCACACCGGCAAGCCATCCACACATCCTATTAGTCGAAGACAATCCCATCAACCAAGAGGTCGCACTGGCAATGCTCGAAGATCTTGGCTACCACACCGATATCGCCGCGAATGGACGGCGGGGTGTTGAGACGTGGGGAAAGAATCCATACACCCTGATTCTCATGGACTGCCAAATGCCAGAGATGGACGGCTATACCGCGGCTCGTACTATTCGGGCGCGCGAAGCAGCTACGCACGGCACCCAGCAGCATATCCCTATTATCGCGTTGACCGCGAATACCCAACCGGAAGATCGCCAACGATGTCTGGATGCGGGAATGGATGATTATCTCAGCAAACCCTACACACAGGAGCAGCTTCACACCGTCTTGCAACGCTGGGGGGCACTCCCGTCCGGTTCTCACCAAGAAGCCGAGAAAAAAGTGGCCTAGAGCCTCTCGAAATTAAGAGGTTATCACTCTGAGTCTCTCAGGATAGGGAAAACAAGCATGAACCTAAAGTAGGGGCACGGCATGCCGTGCCCCTCCAGGCACGTTACGACTAGCTACTTCACCAGCTCGCTCTGTGCTACGATGGGTAGATGGCCAGTTTCGCGCAGGATCTTTTGTGCCTCGGCAGCTGAGAGGAAATCCGCAAAATCTTTCGCTAAGCCACTGAGCGGATCCATATGGACAAGTCCGAGAGAGATGGTTACAGGATACCCTTCGACAAACGGATACCGCCCATCAAGTTTGAGCATAGTAAACTTGTAGTGATCAGCCTCACTCACCGGCATAAAACCGATAGAACCCGCCATCGTCTGCAGACTCGTAACTGCATCCGCGTTTCTCAGGTTGTAATGACCTTTCTTGGTCACCTCTAAATCTTTGAAACACGCCATTGACTCCCGAACCGCCAACATGTTCGAGCCTTCGGGCCGAGTTTGCACGACTAGCGGCAGGTCCGCCCCCCCAAGTTCTTTCCAGTTCTGTATCCGCCCAGCGTAAATGTCGCACACTTGCTGGCTCGTCAATGCTCGCACGGAGACACTTTTATGTACGACAAAGGCCACGGGAACCCGGGCGAACTCACGGTAGAACATCGGACCATACTTTTTCAGGTCGATCTCGCGTGGACGGACCGCAGTACGTCCTAATGGTGTCGTCCGTGTCCCAGCCGACTCAAGACCACCCAGAGTACCAGGTTTGGTAGCAAAGGAACCGGTGGAATCAGGAATCACAACCTTTGTATTGGGGTGTGCTTTTTGATAGACCTGAGCAATGAGTCGCAGAAGGTCCTGGCTGTCGCCAGTGCCAGGAATCACCAACTCCCCCGTCACCGGGACAGTACTCGCAGCCACCGGAGTTCCCTGCTTTTGAGTCGTGGCGACCATAATTTTGGATGAGGGAGATTTCATCGGCGCACAACCCGCGAACGCCGTGCATGCCAAGCCTGCAGCTAAAGTAAAGAAAATTCGTTTCATAGAGTGTTCTTCTCTAGTTCTTAGTAGGTTATTTCTCCAATACCAACTTGATCGGTTTGATATGTTCAGAATGTCGCGTCTGCGAGCGATTAAATGTCCCAAGTGACAGATATAGCGGTTTCTCTGGGGTGAACGCCACATCGAACTTACTCTTAGTATCGAGCGCCCGTCGTGCTTCCAAAGTCCACACGCCTTTTTCCCAGGTACCTTTGGCTCGGATATCCGCCCGGTCCCCTTGGAAGGGCTCAATCAAAATGTTTGGAATCAATGTTCCCACGGGATAGGTGTCCGCTTCTGCAGAATATGGAATCCCCTGCGAAGGATGAATCCACCAGTCGATACCATAATCTGACGTGGTTGGGTCAATATTGGGGCGAATATCTTCAGCGCGCGGCAACTTAATCGGAAGGACGGTAGTTTCCCCAATCGGTTTGTCCGGATAAACCTTTTTGTAGTTGTACTCGTAACCGCCGCCAGTTTTGGGATCTGTATAATAGCCACCGGTGTAGCGTTCTTTGAGCTGCGCCGGGACTGGCTCTATCGGACGAAAATGCTGATCATCCATAAATCCAGGCTCACCAAGGAGATCCCCCATGTGATTAGTACGAACAGATTTCCAGTGCCACACGTCACCTATTTCTCCAGGCTCGGTATAGTGTAGCCCGTGTTTCATTCCTTTTTCACTGTACGGCCCGACGCCGAGATGACACGTAGCCGCACAACTGCCTTGCGGAACATCAGTGATATACATGGCTAGCTTGTCTTCGTAGAATTCGTTCTCGTCAGCGTTTTCATAGGCCGTCTGCAACATTTTCCAGCCTGCCGCCGTCTTGATCAGCGGATAACGCTTATAGCTAACATCAGGATCAGCCCACTGGAATTGAAAATAAATGTTCTCCCCGTCATGAATCGCCTTGACCGAAATGTCAACATAATCGTGCGGATTGTTCACGCCTTTGTTGGTCCGGACGGTTACCGCTTGAGCGTGGTCCCACACCGGATCGTTGGCATAACCATCCAACACCGGAGGTTTGACATTGGCCGGAATATGATGAGCAGTGAGCGTATCCGGCACGCTATCGAAGGCATAGAATCCCCAGACCAACGGGATTGATACCGCAACACCGATCGCTCCGGCAATCATGTGCGGTCGATACAGTTGGGCTTTGAAGATCGCCCAAAAGCGTCCGAAGGCCCATTGTAAGATTGAGTGAACAAGCATGTACGGAATGAGCACGTAGGCAAAAATCCCATGTATCCAGCGAACGACTTCTTGTCCGCCCATAAGGGAACTCAATCCCCAGTCAAGCCGGTACAATGCTAGACCGGTCAGCAGCAGCACCCCAAACGATCCGAATGCCACCCAATAGGTAATCAGGTTGGCGGACCAGAGCGCCGGTTTGGAGTGCCAAAAACTGCTGACACGAATACGTGCCCAGGTCAGGTGCTGCAGGTCCTTCTTGGTAATATGCAAACGTTTAACCGCCCGCGAGCGAAACAGATAGACTACATAAATACCCGTCATCAGCAGCATCAGAAAAGACGACCAGACATGAAAAGTAATCAAGTTAATACCGAATAGGGTTCCTTTCGGCGCAAGGGCCTGGGATACGCCGCCAATCCAACTGTGGGCTCCCCAGAGCAGGCTTTCGGTATAGCCCCAGCCGATACGCATACCGGACAAGAGATTCAGCACCAGAAGCGTTGCCATACTCCAGTGTGTAAGAGTCACAAAAAAATGGGCTTTGGCGCCACTTTTTTCTCGCCGTCGTTCAGTGGGCGGAGTACGATCGGTTCGGCGGTGATCAACAGGACTTCGCTCTACGAAGTCTTCATCTATTGCGGGGGAAGGAAAATCAACCGGAAGGTCACCCTGTCGGACTTGTATCTCGGAGTCGGTAGAAGAAGATTGGACCCCAACTGGCACCGTACCAACGGGAGGAGAAAAATCGTCCTTTTCAGGGACTTCATTGTTATTAGGAAACTGGGATGCGTCAGACATGATTGCTCGGCTCCTCTGAGTGTAATCATTGTGTGACTGCCCTCCCCCACGCTCTCCACCGAGGCAGTATATGCAAGCACTTTCGCGTTGCGGTTCATTTTTCAGACCAACAAATTGTTTTTTCGACGTAGAGCGCATCCGGTGTGCTCCCCCCACCAAGAGGTAGCGCCAAGAGCCCTACGTCACGACTGTCGGCAATATTGAGATTAAAAAGCGACCTGCGCACGAACCTGGAAGATGTTCGCATCGCCAAGGATATTGCGTTGCGCGAGACTGTAGTTCGCCATGATGCGCATGCTGGGGTTGAGATACCAGTTCAAGCCGGTCGTGAGCCCCATGAGTTTCCCACCTTTGATCGCCCCGTCTTGCAGATCGATGGAGGAGTAACGCATGCCGACTTCCCACGCGCCCCAGCCTCCTTGACCATCAAAGTCGCGTTTCGGCTTTACGCTGGCAAAGGCTCCGGTTGAATCTTTGTACGGACGATACTCACCGGTCAGGAAATAACTGGTTTCGACGTAGTAACCAGAGAACTCGGGGCTGTTTCCAGATGCTGCACTGACAAAGGCGTGCGTGTATTCTGCCGAAAGAGAGAATGGCCCGTAGACCATAGCCAATTCAGGATTTAGGAGATCCACGCCATCCGCGGCAAGGTCTTTGGTATCAACAAAACGCGGAGCCAGGTGGGCTTCCGGCCGCGAACGGAAACGGACGGGATCGTCATTGCGAAATTTATGGCTATAAGAGAGTCCGAGGTGTAAGAGTTTACGGCCACTCTCTTCGTACCACGGCAAGCCAGTGAAACGCATGGTCATATTGTACTGTGAATCGCCAAATCCTTTGCCCTGATCGTCGGTCTCGCGAAAACCGCCGAATGCCCAAGTCATACGTTTGTCGAAGGCGGTATCCTGTACCATAAGCCCCATGTTACGAGAAGGGATAAACGCGTCCTTTAGATGTGAACGCTCGATAAACGTAATATCGCGTGCACTGACTGTCTCCGCCAATGAAAACGGTTCCTTAAAATGACCAACCTTCAGGCTTCCAACCCACGGTAAATCATTAATCCGAAAGTAAGCGTCCTGGATTTTTGCACTTCCATCCGAGAAGTCGTACTCGGTCTTAAAATCGATGCGATCATAAATCGTTCCTGACAACGAAACCCGAGCCCGCCGGAATTCGGTTCCTGAGCCAAATTCACCAACCTTTTTTTCTAAATTTTTGTCTCCATCGATGTAGGCGAAATCACTCATGAAATAGCCGCCGATTTTGAACTTGAATTTGGCGTCATCGCCGCCCTCAATGTTCAAGCCATCCTTCCAATAGGTTTGCATCGCGTTCGCAACTTTCTTTTCTCCCGCTTGCCGCCTGGCCTCCTCGGTCTTGGCTTTCGTCAGTAACGACTCATACTGCTGGGCATCAATCTGATTGTTGGCGCGCAAAATATCGAGGATCTCTTGCGCGACGCTTTTCTCGGCTCCAGCCACTTTCCCCTTAGACGCGGCCTTTTCTCCAGCACTCGCTATCCCTCCACAACACAGTGCCAGGGTGAGCGCTATGACATATTTTGTTAGTTTTCGTTTGCGCATTTTTGGCGCTCCTTTCTTCGCTCTCTTCCTAGCAACACGTGTCGGTTCCTCAGATTTTTTCTTTAAGAAACCAAAATTTCTTGTATTTTTCAGAATCTTACATTTGCCCCCATGGAATTCTGCTGAGTCAACTCAGGAAAATTCCAACTAAAAGTGAGGAATTTTTTCGCTGGGACTACATCAACAAAAGGTAAAGATCTGCAGGAAAGTGACGAAACACTTCTCAGGAAAGGATAGTGCAAGGGGTCTGTGGAACATTCCTGAACGCAGTGACTGTCGACGGCCCAGTTATGTTCGTTTAGCACCTACAGAAACGCCTCCACTTATCACACAAGCAAACAAAATTTTTATAAAAGGAGGAAAGTATGCGGTTAACATCGACTTTTATTGGGCCTCTCCTCGGGATGTGCGCTTTCAGCTTCTTAGGGCTTGTCACTTCCGCACAGGCAGGAGAAGGCTTGCAAGGGAAAGAATTGATCTCCGCCTTACAAAAGGGGGGCCACGTTATTTACCTGCGGCACTCAACCACCGATCACACTTCAAGTGACCAAGATCCTCTCAACTATACTGACCCGAACACCCAACGGAATCTGTCGGAAGAAGGACAGAAACGAGCAATGGCACTGGGCAACGCGGTACGGGCACTGAACATCCCAATTGGGAAAGTGATTACCTCACCGTTCTGTCGTGCCGTAGAAACCGGCTGGTTCGCATTTGGACGTGGAGAAACGAACGACGATCTTGCCTTTGCAATCGGCACCACGGAAACCGAAGCCAAACGATTAGGCGTGATGCTTAAAAAGATGATGCAGGTCGCCCCCGAAGCAGGGACCAATACGATCTTGATTTCACATACGGCCAATCTGAAAGAAGCTGTCGGTGTCTGGCCGAAAGAAGAAGGAGTTTTTGTGGTCTTCAAACCTTCGTCCAGTGGTGATCCGACTTATGTCGGCGAAATTCCGATCAATACCTGGCCAAAACTCGCGGAACAGTTCGCCGACAAAAAAGTGGCTGCAGCAGAGCAAGAGATTCCGACCGTAGAACGTTCGGTGCTGTGCGGCGAACTTGCTGGCCGACCAACGACGAAACATCAGGCGAAGCGATAGTTAAGTCAGAACACCAAACAGTCGGGCACTGTACGCGATGATCCCTCGGACGTGCCACTCGGAACACTGCGAAGGATTGTCTCTAGCAAATATTTACCACTAATAGTGATTATTTTCGATAAACTAAGCTTTTGTGGTCTTATGTGGATAAGTAATGTGAGCAGCATTCGTGGGGCACTATGACTTCTCGTGAATACTCCAAGAGTGACGATGCAGTACGCTCTGACAGCGATAGAGCTACGGACTTCGAGTCCACCACTGCGGCGCAGCCCACTGCAGTGAGAAAGCAATATAATTCCATCCGACGCCGCTTCGTTGTATATCCATTCATCGGGAGCTGTGTGCTCGCCACTTTTATTATCCTCTATACGGCACACGTCGTAACCACCCGAAAGGCTGTTGTCGTCAGCGAAGCCGAAAATCTTGCGAAAGTGGGAACCCTGAGCGATATTTTTTCTCGCCTGTCTGCTAACCATGTTCGTATTTTTACCTTGCTCTCTTCTGCTCTTGAGCATCTCAGTGAAGAAGAGATCTACGAGAATGGTAAGAAAAATCTCTATGCCATTCAGGCTGTTGAGCAAGATATTAAGAAGTTTCCGAGTCAGTTTTCCCTCACTGCTGACGAACAAGCTCACTTCATTATCCTCAATGACCTCATGCAGAGGTACAGGAAAACTGCAACGTCGGCCATTGAAATGGCGTCTGTCGACATCAGATTATCCAACAAATACATGATCAAAGCGAACAAAGACTACAAGTATCTCAATGATCACTTTGTTGTCTTGTTAGAGCTAAGCACCCGGACAATGCGTAGGCAGGTCGAGGAAACACGCGACAAACTCAATCGCAAGTCGACCGTCTTCGCACTGTTCACCGCGCTTGCACTCCTTCTCTTGGTGGCGGTCAACAGCAAGTTGGCGGATACGCTGTCAGCAGAAATCGGCGAGAAAATTGCCCAAATGAGCCAGTTGGTTCAGGGAGAACGAAACATCGAAATCGCAGACCTTGATCGACCGGATGAAATCGGTACCTTGGCACGCGGGATTCAATCCTTCAAGGAGAGCTTGATTGAAGAAGGCCAGGCAAAAGAGGTAGCCGAATCGGCAAACCGAGCCAAGTCACAGTTTCTCGCCAATATGAGTCATGAAATCCGTACACCAATGAACGGAGTGTTAGGGATGACAGAGCTACTGCTCAACACGACGCTAACCGACCGACAACGACATTTTGCCGAAACTGTCCATCGTTCCGGTGAAGCGCTCCTCAGCATTATCAATGACATCCTCGACTTCTCAAAGATCGAGGCTGGGAAGCTTGAACTGGAACATATTGAATTTAACTTGCGCCAACTGCTCGAAGAGATTGCGGACCTCTTAGCTGAACGTGCCCACCGGAAAGGCTTAGAGTTTGCGTATCGGATCAACGATAACGTGCCGTTGGCATTAGTGGGCGACCCTCATCGACTGCGACAAATTATCACCAATCTGCTCGGTAACGCCTTTAAGTTTACCGACCGTGGTGAAGTGGTGATCAGCGCAACGCTAGTGGAGGACACCGATGACACTGCCCTCATTCGTTTTGCCATACGAGATACGGGGATAGGCATTTCCGCACAGGCTCAGACAAAGATTTTTGAGTCGTTCTCTCAAGCAGACGGGTCAACAACCCGTAAGTATGGCGGTACGGGACTCGGGTTGACGATTTCGCGGCAGTTGGCGGAACTCATGGGCGGAGAGATGGGGGTCGAAAGCCAAGTTGGTGTCGGTTCAACATTCTGGTGGACGGCACGTCTGGAAAAGCAAGCGAGTAAAGCTCAGGATCTGTTTCCGGGACAGAAGGATTTGCAGGGACTCCGGGTATTAGTAGTTGATGATAATGGGACAAACCGTGAGATTCTTCATCATCAAGTAACCGCATGGGGAATGTCCAACGACAGTGCCGAGCATGGCACGAAAGCGTTACAACTGCTGTACATGGCTGCCGCACGGCAGAGGCCATATGACTTAGCAATCCTTGATATGCATATGCCAGGAATGGACGGTATCGAGCTCGCCAGAGCTATCAAGGCCGATCAGACTATTGCGGCAACACGTCTGGTGATGCTCACATCAGTCGGTCAGTACGGCGACGTTGAGGCAGCACGTCAGGCTGGCATTGAAGCCTACTTGACAAAGCCGGTGCGGCAATCTGATTTATACGATTGTCTGATATCTCTCATTGAGACGAAGCATGGCAAGCTACCAGTGGCAAGCCAAGATTTCATGCCACTATTCACTTCCGCTCCTCCCACGACACCGGAACCACAAAAACCTCTCGGTCTCCGCATACTACTGGCTGAAGATAACCATGTGAATCAAGAAGTCGCAACGAACATGCTCGAGATGCTGGGCTGTCACGTCACAATTGCAAACAATGGTCAAGAAGCAGTCCATGCCCTCGCTCAATCAAATTATGACCTCGTCCTTATGGATTGTCAGATGCCGGAGATGGATGGATTTACCGCAACCAAAGCCATCCGTGCAACAGAAGATGTAGAACATCACACTATCATCATCGCTCTCACGGCGAACGCGATGGAAGGTGATCAAGAGCGGTGTCTCACCGCTGGCATGGACGATTATTTGAGCAAGCCCTTTACCCAAGAAAAACTCCGGATAGTCTTGGACCGTTGGGCAGGTACTGCGCAAAAACAAGAATCCCCTGCTTTTGCGACGGCTACACCACAACCAGCAGCAGTACAATCCTTTCCCGTGCTTGATGACACAACGTTACTGGATTTGCAGAAACTTCAACGGCCAGGGCAACCGAACATCGTTCATCGGTGCGTCTCAATGTATTTGAGTGACTCCGAAAATTTGATGGAAGCGATACGCACGGCTATCGCTAAGGGTGACAATCACGGATTACGCGAGGCCGCTCATAGCCTTAAAAGCAGTAGCGCCCAAGTAGGTGTACGCCGCTTCTCCGAGTTATGTAAAGACTTAGAAGAAATGGCACGGGCCAATGCAGTGAGCCAAGCCGTGCCACTCCTCCCCACCGCTGAAGAAGTGTATCAAGCCTCGTGTCAGGAACTGAGAATTATTCTAGACGGAACACGGAATCTCATCGCGACTACCGTTCGTGTCGTCCCAACACTCGTGATGGAAGGACAATCTCAGACTCTGCAAGCCACCAACGTCTC
This sequence comes from Binatia bacterium, assembly GCA_050187625.1. GTDB lineage: Bacteria > Desulfobacterota > Binatia > Bin18 > Bin18 > JBFWXH01. Next base: position 29,772 of record JBFWXH010000007.1, on the reverse strand, counting down.
CTCGACGAAATCACCCATGATTTTGCTGGTCGAAGATAATCCGGTCAATCAGCAGGTTGCCCTCAACATCCTGGAAAACATGGGCTATCGCGCCGATGTCGCACACAACGGACGGGTGGGGTTAGAAGCACTGAAGCGCAAACGTTATGCCTTAGTCCTGATGGATTGCCAGATGCCGGAGATGGATGGCTACACGGCAACCCGAGCTATTCGCGCACGCGAAGCCGCATCCACCACTCCCCCAGCACGTGTCCCAATTGTTGCACTCACTGCCAATACGCAGCCGGGTGATCGCGAACAGTGCCTCGCCGCTGGCATGGACGATTACCTGGGGAAACCCTACACCCAAGAACAGTTACAAGAAGTTCTGCAACGCTGGCTTTCCCCGTCGCCTTCGTACAGCGATGCTGCGTAAAAACACTGCGGAGTACGAAAAACTGTACTCCGCTCGTCCCCTTCCACAAGTGACTGAATCGCAAACTCCACGCGGCTGCCTTTGACACTATCGGTCGCATCTTGAAAAAGCAACTCTGTTTCCAGAGGTGTTGCTATCGCGATCCTTCAACCAGAAGCCCATCATTTGCAACATCCAGGAGAAGGGATTGAAACGAACATCTTGATTGAATTGCCGTTGGGCAAGGCAACCGTCTCGTCAGCTGACTCTCAAGCACCGCCTTGAAAATATAGGGGAACGTAAAGAAATCGAACAGCTAAAGGCACGAGACCAATGAGACTCCAGAGTAGAAACTTTTTCGCAAACCGCAGACGCAACATTATTGAGAGGCTCACGATCCCACCTTCCCGCTCAATAAAATCATCTCTGTTTGTCTCAGGAGATTAGATACCAGCTACCCTCACCCACCTGTCTGGGCCGGTCAAAGATTTTTTGCGGGATTCGCAACTCTGGTACTCATATTCCACGTCAGCTATAACCTCGGCGAACAACGACAAGAGGAGGCACTGACCATGGCAGAGGCAGGACTGTTTGATATTATATATTCGATGCGCGCGATGCGTCGTCTGAAACCCGACCCCATTCCCGAGGATATTCTCAAGAAGATCGTCGATGCAGGTATTCATGCCCCGAGTGGCGGCAACCTACAAGACTGGGCCTTTATTCTCGTGCGTGATCCAGAATTGAAGCGCTTCATTCATGACCAATACCATGGCATGTGGCAAAAGCTGGCGACAGGGCGATCGAGGCCAACAAATATCCCGCCAGCACAGATGCGCATGTATCAAGCGGCAGGCCATCTTGCCGAGCACCTGCCCGAAGTGCCAGTGATTCTGCTTGCGTGCGCGCGCAAAGATTACCCACCCTTTAAGAATGCAGGCTATGACCGCGCCAGTGTCGCAACCGTGCATGGTTCGATTTACCCTGCCGTACAAAACATCATGCTCGCGTGCCGAGCGTTGGGCATTGGCACGGTCATCACCACCATTCACTGTTGTTTCGAAGAAGACCTCAAGCAAAAGCTGGGGATTCCGGCAGAGATGGAAGTCAGCGCGCTCCTGCCGCTAGGGTACCCTCAAGGCAATTTTGGTCCAACCAAACGTCAGCCCGTCGAAACTGTCATTCATTGGGATCGCTGGTAGACACTAACCACCTGGCAGGCTGAGCCTGCCCTCACAGGACACACCTATGTCACACGAATGGAATGCTGGTGAATATGAACGGCTTGCCGATCCGATGACTCGTTGGGGCGGGCAAGTACTGGAAAGATTACACCTGAATGGGGACGAGACCGTCATAGATGGCGGATGCGGAACCGGGCGCGTGACTGAGCAACTGCTCGCGAAACTACCACGTGGCAAAGTGATCGGTGTCGATTTCTCCTCGCAGATGATTGAACAAGCACGGGAACGCTTTACTAACGAACCCCGCGTACAACTGTTCGTCGGCGATTTGACCACCTTTGCACCACCAGGCAAGGTCGATGCGATCCTCTCCACCGCCACGTTTCACTGGATCAAAGACCATGACAAATTGTTCACACAACTGGCGAGCATCCTGAAGCCGGGTGGACAACTCGTCGCCCAGTGCGGTGGAGCAACGAATATCGCTGGGGTCATGGCGGCAATCGAAGATATAATACATTCTCCTACATACGCAGCAGCATTTGTCGGCTGGTCCAGTCCCTGGCTGTATGCCACACCAGAAGAAACCACGGGTCGACTGGTACGTGCTGGTTTTACCGATATCCATACCTGGTTAAACCCGGAACCGACGGTGCTGACCTCACGGGACCACCTGGTAGATTACCTACAGACCATAGTCTTAGGTCAGCATGTGTTGCGTCTTTCCTCGGAACAACATCGCCCATTTGCCGAAGCCGTGGCTGACTCGGTCTTGCGTCGTACTGGGCAGCCTCTCATTGACTACGTACGCCTGAATATCGTCGCCCGGTGTGCAGTCTGACCGGCCCGCCTTTTACCGCATGCGGCTTTCTTCGTTAGCAAATCTACTGAAGAAAACAGCGACAAAAAAATGGCGATCGTGTCATCCCTATGTCTCCCAGAGAGAGTGCCATCCGATAACTGTTTCTAAAAACTGCTATTTTTTTCGATGGTACCGGTAGATAGGCCGCATCATGTTACTCACTCCCCGTTGGCATAGCACTTGCTGTTCATTTTGTAGTTCTCAAGGGGGTACCAACCAATGACGATTGTACAGGCGCAACTCTATAGCTCCATCCAAGAACTCCTTACTGCTAATGGATTTTCTATCGACTATGAGCGCGGGTGGTTTGTCAAACCGACCAGTAATGACCGGATGCTCGTTATCCTCTTCTCGGAATTAGCAGGACACACGGTAAAGACTTTTTATGAGAAGGCCGAGCATAATGGCTGGCTGCGCGGTCTAGCGTCTTCCCCAGCTCCAAACCAGGCACCAGAGTATCAGTTCTCGCCAGATCAGGTTTTTCTGCGGGCTGGTCAATAGAGAAAATACGCGGGACCTACTCCACCGCGTGCTTTCGTTGACGGCCGTTGTTTAGCGCGCAAACTGCATCCCGATAACCTCAGCTCCATGTCCACCGGCACGAAGAACCAGTGATCTGTCACGGGGACCAATATAGACGGTTGACCAACGTTCGTACTCGTAGCCGTCGTAGGTAAATGAACCGCGAAGAGGCACAAAGAATTGTCCACCACCGTGCGACGGGTCAGGAGTTGTGAGCGTTGTGCTTTTAGGGAGTCGCCAGCAGCGTGCCCATACCTCGCCTTCTTCGATCAACGTGGATTCGCACAGAGTAGTCGGCGCTTCGTCGGGCACTTCTAACTGTTTAAAAATAATACGGTGCGGTTTTCCACGGAGATGTTCGCGAATCGTGTTGGCGTCCTTTGGCATCTCATACGTTTCGTCATTTGGTCGCGGCCACAGCGCAAGTAACGCGAAGCCTTCTTTTCCTACTTCAATCGGGCCATACGGCACCCACTCGTCCGTGTACTGAATTGTCACCGGCTGTACTGGTTTCTTTGCAAGGCGCGCTGAACCGGTCACGTAGAGTTGCCACTGTGCGACAGGGTGCGCATGCGTAGCCGCCAGCCCTTCGCCATACTCGGCAAACAGCGCTTGTCCACCATCACGATGCTCTGCGAGGCTTGCATCACGAAAGTCGGCAATCAAATTGGTAATATACGTATCGAGATACACTGCCGGATATGGTGGCAGTAAGTAGCGGTTTTTATAGGCCTCGGAGAAACTCGCTGCCTTAATCATGCAACACCTCCTGTTGTTCTGCAAAGCTGGGAATAGCATGGGAGAGACGAATTTACCACGTCAGTTGCACCTGCCGACTTGCGAATTCCCGGTTTTGTGTGTAGTGCGAAATTCGTAAGCAGAGATTGATATCGAGAGGTATTCCAGAGGAAAAAGGAGGTGCGTATGGGGAACGAACTATCAGGCCAAGTGGCTCTCGTCACGGGAGGAGCGTCAGGTATCGGACGAGCAACAGTGTTTGGCTTATTGCAGGAGGGTGCCGCGGTCGCAGTTCTCGACCGCGACGAGGCGGGAACAAAGACCGTGGCTGAGGAAGGTCGGAAAGCTGGTGGAAAGACCTTGTCTTTACCCGTTGATCTGGCGAACACGAAACAGATTTCTGCTGTCGTTGACCGAGCGGTGCAAGAACTGGGACGCATCGATATTCTCGTGAACTGTGCCGGAGTCACCGGTCGCTTTCAAACCTTGCTGGAAATGGAAGAAGATAACTGGGACTTCGTTCAGACCGTGAATTTGAAGGCCGCCATGTTGCTGATGAAACATGTCGCCCGGCACATGATCCAGCGTGGTGGCGGCGGTCGCATCGTCAACATCAGTTCAAGCTCGGCCTTTCGTGCGCGCAATTCCCCACTTGCCTATGCGAGCTCGAAAGCGGCGCTCGTACAACTGACACGGAGCGCAGCGGCTGAGTTGGGCCCACATAACATCAACGTCAACGCGGTTGCGCCGGGCATTACAGCAACTGCCATGACGCAAGTCCTTGGCGACGCCGAGGCGTTACAGCGTGCGGCGTCCAGCGGCCCGCTGGAAAATCTTTTTCACCGAGTCTCCCAACCTGAAGATGTTGCTGCGGCAATCGTCTTCTTGTGTGAACCGCGCAGCCGACAGATTACCGGGCAAACCATTCACACGAGTGCAGGCGCAGTCGTCTAAACCGAACTTTTATTACTGCAGAGGAGAAATACATGTCGGGAACCGAAACGCAACACATACTCAGTGGCTATAAAGTGCTGGACTTTACACAAGTGCTCGCAGGGCCGACAGTCACGCGATTGATGGCAGAAATGGGGGCCGAGATTATCAAGGTGGAACTCGCGCCAAGCGGTGACATCTCGCGTGCGCTTCCTTTTCTCAAAGAGGGCCGTAGTGCCTACTACATTCAGCAAAACCGTGGCAAGAAAAGCTTATGTGTCGATGCCCGGCACCCAAAGGGTCAAGAGATTCTGCGAAAGCTCATTAAGCAAGTTGACGTCGTCGTCGAGAACTTTTCCCCTGGTACCATCGCACGTTTAGGGTTCGGTTATGACGTCGTCAAAGAACTCAATCCCCGTGTGGTTATGTGTTCGATTTCGGCGCTTGGGCAGACTGGGCCATTGGCCAACGTCCCAGGGTATGACTACATTGGCCAAGCCTACGCAGGTGTCACCTACATGATCGGCGATCCAAATGGTCCCCCCTCTTTTCCGATGCTTGGTCTCGGTGATGTGAGCACCGGTGTCCATGCCTATGCAGCCATCGCCAGTGCACTCCTGTATCGTGAGCGCACTGGCAAAGGACAATACCTCGACATCACACTTCTCGATTCGTACTTTCACTGCCATGAGTTGAATGTACAACTGTACAGTGGAACGAAGGGCGCAGTGCAACCCCGACGCTCCGGGTCACATCATTATGCGGTGAGTCCTGCAGGGCTCTACAAAGGTAAGACTGGGTATCTGTTTATCCTCTGTTTGGAGCACCAATGGGCCACCCTCTGTCGAGCGATTGGCAGACCAGAACTTATAGACGACCCACGCTTCGCCACCAATGTTAAACGCGTCGAGCATCAATCCGAGGTCATTGAGGTTATTGAGATCTGGATTACTGCCCAGAAAAATGATGATGAGGCGGTGCGAATTCTACAAGAAGGACGTGTTCCGGTTGCACCTGTGCTGTCAATTGCTGAGGCAGTCAACCATCCACATCTGCGTGAGCGACGCACGGTCCGTCGGGTCACAGACCGTGTTCTCGGAGAAATCGATATTCCCGGCATGCCGCTGCGCTTTTCTGAGTTTCCCGAGGAACTCCCTTTACAAGCGGCGTCTCTTGGTGAACACAACGAAGAGGTGCTCTCGAAGTACTTGTCGTACACACCAGAGCAAGTGCGACAATTACAGGCGGAAGGCGTGTTAAAACAGGACCTGACGAAATAACACGAACGGAGGAATATATGGTACAGGCCACAGAACTTGGCTACATGGGGCTCGGAGTGAAAAACCTCGAAGCATGGAAAGACTTTGCGACAGCAATTCTTGGCATGGAACTAACAAACGAAGGGGAACGTGACCGTTGCTATCTTCGTATGGATTACTGGCATCATCGACTGGTATTACATAATGACAGCAGTGACGACCTAGCGTATCTCGGCTTCCGGGTCGCGAACGCAGAAGATTTCCAAGACATGCAGCGTCAGTTGTTCGACGCCGGCATCCAATATCGAGTCGGTTCGGCGGAGGAAGCGGTCGAACGGCATGTGCTCGAAGTCCTCAAACTCCAAGATCCTGACGGCACGCCGATCGAAATTTTCCATGGGCCAGAGATCCAAGCCAGTAAACCCTTCCACCCAGGCCGCCGGATGCATGGTCGTTTTAAGACGGGTGCTGGTGGACTAGGGCATTGCATCATTCGTCAGAAAGATGTCGATGCAGCGTACCGTTTTTTTTACCTTTTGGGTTTGCGCGGTGGCATTGAGTACAAAATCCAAATGGGCAAACGCACCGTAACGCCCGTGTTCATGCACTGCAATGAACGGCAACACACAGTTGCCTTTGGGATCGCTGGCCCGGAACGACGTATCAACCACCTGATGATCCAAGTAGAGAACTTCGATGATGTCGGCCTAACATATGAACTCGTACGTAAGAACAAGATTCCCGTACACATCTTGCCTGGCAAACACTCTAACGATCACATGTTCTCGTTCTATTTTCGTAATCCGTCAGGGTGGATGATCGAATATGGTTGGGGCGGGAGAGCACCCTCAGCACAGTCAGAGTACTATACGGAAGACATCTTTGGCCATCAGCCGGAAGATGGTGGATTTGGCGGAGAACGCTAGACAGACTGAACTGTGGGGTCATTTGCCCATGAAACCACTCAAAAATGAACAAATGACCCCGATCTCCTTCAACCGTTAAGATCTGACCACTAAAAGTTTCCGTTTCTTGCTAACTGAGATTAAACACACGCGCCGCATTATCCCACAACAGTTTCCGTTTGGATTCTTGAGGGATTTGCTGCTTGAGCATGGATTCAACACCCCACGGGAAGGTCCCGTCAGGATGCGGATAATCACTATCCCACGTGAAATTATCGTCACCCACTAATTCGACTGCAGCTTTCATCGTCGGCTCATCCCCCCGGAACGCGACACAGACGTTACTCTTAAAGTATTCCGTCGGGCGGCGGGTCAGGTATTCGTGCTCGGCATTGCCGCTAAAGTTCCAGTGCTGTTCCATTCGCTGGAGCCAATAAGGCGTCCAGCCGCCATCTCCTTCGACATGGATAACCTTCAGTTTAGGGAGTTTCTCGAAGACGCCAAACCAGATGAGCCCCGCCATCGCAGCCATTGCTTCAAAGGGATGAGACAAAATATGACCACTAGTGTGCGTCTCCATGCGATCGCCAAACGACGGAACCGATGCTGACGCCGAATCATGCGTCGAGATCGGCTTGCCGGTCTTTTCGATCTCTGCCCAGAGCGGAAGATAATCGTCATGCCATAGCGTACGGCCACCGACCGGGTTAGGCCGCATATAATAACTGACACAGCCCTTTGCCGACGCGCGCTGCGCCTCTTTGATCGCCTCTTCAACATTCTGCATTGGCAGGGCTGCCGCCCAGCGCAACCGTTCCGGTGCCACCGAGGTGTACTCGGCTGCCCAGTTATTGTAGGCACGACAGCACGCGGCAAGGAGCTTGGTATCGCGAAACTCACGCCCGAGCATTTGTCCAGCAAAAGTGGGATAAAGAATCTGCACATCAACGCCTTGCTCGTCCATGTCTTGCAAACGGCTTTGCGCACTGAACTCGGTACTCCGGGCTCTCTCGAAGCGATCCATGGCCTTCTGGGCAGCCTTGAGAAAGGCTTTGGCTGCCATCGGATACTTCCCCTTCTCTCGGGTAAAAGACTCACCCTCGACCAGAAAGGTACGTCGTCCCGACCCTGGCGCTTCCCCCATCCGGGGAGCCTGCGATTTGTACGCATCTTCCATGTACCGCTCCCATAACCAATCGGGTTCCATCATGTGAGCGTCGGTGTCGACAATTTTGAATCCGTCACGCATGGCCTATTTCCCTCCAGTCTGTATATTTCTCTATTTATGGTTACACCATTCAAGCAGCCAAAAACCTCTCGAGGCATACAGTGAAATACTATGCAAGACTTGCAGATTCCTGCAAGACCTGGAGGGAAAAGGTAATACATAAAACGTAACTACTCTTGCCCGCCTTTCTTTCTTTATGTTTTGCATATTGACATTGTTGCTCGCCCTATTCCCCGTTCCTCTGCCCACGCACCCATGCTAGGGTACGCCTTACGGTTTACCACAGAAGAGTAAGGAGGGCAGTATGGCAAGCGTGACTCAATTTGGCTATCTCGGCTTGAGTGTGAGTGACATCAACGCGTGGGAAAAATTTGCCACCCAGACGCTCGGACTCCAAATCAGCGGACGAGGCGATGACGGTACCTTACTGCTCCGGAACGATGAATATCACCATCGTTTCCTTGTTCACCCAACTGGCAAGGATGACTTGGCCTACATCGGCTGGGAAGTGACTGGTGAACATGAACTCAACGAAATGGCGGACCAACTGAAAGCCGCTGGGATTGAAGTGCGCCAAGGGACCCGAGAAGAAGCCCGTGCTCGGGGTGTCGTCGATGTGATGATGTTCAAAGATCCGAGTGGCAACCCGTCGGAAATTTTTTATGGCCCGTTGATGGCCTTCAATCAGCCCTTTCAGTCACCACGTCCAATCTCGGGGTTTGTCGCCGGGGCACAAGGGCTCGGACATATGGTCGTAACGATGGATGACCTTGAGACAAGCGTACAGTTCTATCGAGATGTGCTGGGTATGCGGATTAGCGACTATGTTGAAGTGGTCCGACCCCATACCGGCCAGCAACTGCGGTTAGCCTTTTTTCACTGCAACCCACGCCACCATACAATTGCGTTCTACGGCATGCCCAATCCACCCAAGCGACTTAATCACTTCATGTTACAAACCCAAGCGTTCGATGATGTTGGCGCCACGTTCTACCTCTGCCAAGATCAGGGGGTGTCGATCACGCGTGGGATTGGTCGTCATACGAACGACCATATGGTGTCATTCTATATGGTGTCGCCGTCAGGTTTTGAAGTAGAATATGGCTGGGGTGGTCGCGTTGTCGATGACGCGACGTGGCAAGTGCAGTATCACCAGTCAGGCAGTATGTGGGGGCATAGACCGCTTAGTCGATAAGTAAGGCGAAAAGGCGAAATCCTTCGGACAACGTTCGCCTTTTCCCTGGTGACCCTTTTCGCCCTAGATTTCCTTCCCGACATAGTCAATTTACGCGGTAATCTGTCGTACGTATTTACCGATCTTTTCGATCGCTTGTTGACCTTCAGGTAGAAACGGTGCGAATAGATGCCACACGTGCGGCATTTCTGGCCAGATCTCCAGATCTACTCTGACACCGGCTTTCGTGGCTTTTTCAGCAATGCGCTTGGAATCGTCAAGCAAAGTTTCTGCATCGCCCACGTGAATCAATAGCGGCGGGAGTCCTGTGAGATCAGCGTGGAGTGGAGCGGCAAGCGGCGATTTCGGATCTTTGCCACCAAGGTAGAGCTGTGCCATCCCCAGCAGCCCTTGCTTTTGCACGACGGGATCGGCCTTCGCTCTGGTCGTCATCGATTCCCCGGTCCCTTCCATATCCACCCACGGGGAAATGCATACACCGGCAGCCGGAAGCGGTAACTTCGCATCTCGTATCGAGAGTAACGTCGCTACCGTGAGCCCTCCACCAGCCGAGTCACCAGCAACGACAATGTGGGCAGGTTTAATGTTTTGTGAGAGTAACCAGCGATACGCTGCCGTGGCATCCTCAACAGCGGCGGGGAACGGATGCTCGGGAGCTAAGCGGTAATCTAAGGCCAAGCCACGCGCACCCGAGGCTTTCGACAAACGCGCAACCAGCTCGCGATGCGTAGCAATGGAGCCCATCACATAACCACCGCCATGCACGTACAGAATCACGCGATCATCCGCAGCGCCGGGACCGGCAATCCATTCCGCAGGAACACCACCAGCAGTCACCGGTGTGCACTTCGTTTCCCCTGCTGAGGGAAAGGCTGACACATCTTCCATGACAGCGCGCATCGCTTTCATGTCATTCCCTGCCTGCATCATCTTCTCCCCCATCATCTTGAACGCATCAAGGGCCATCTGTAGTTGCGGACTTGCCATAGGGTTTCCTCCTTACTGTGGGTTATTCGTTGGGAAACGTTATGCGGAGGCATGAAACGTGGTATGCCCCAGGGGCATGGGGTGTAACACGTAAACGTAATACGTAACCACACCCTCTCCCTCTTACATTTTCTTCTTTCCGCTCAACGTTTTTACTTCTCCGCGGGTTTTACAAACTTCAGCGTCATGCGATCACTTTCGCCAATCGCGAGATATTTGTCCTTATCAGCATCTTTCAGGCGTAACACCGGTGGTAACGTCCATACGCCTTGTGGGTAATCCTTCGTGTCTTTGGGGTTCGCATTGATCTCGGAGCGGTCAACAAGTTGAAAACCGGCTTGTTCTGCCATCTTAATCACCACATCTTGCCGGACATAACCAGATGCAGCTTTGGGGTCTTGCTCGATGTCGGGCTTGCCACGATGCTCTACCACGCCAAGAATGCCACCCGGCTTCAAGGCCTTATACATTGCCTTGAACACCGCCTCGCTTTGGCCTTGCGCCATCCAGTTGTGCACATTACGGAACGTCAACACCATGTCGGCAGATCCCTCCGGGGCGATGTCAGTTTTATCCGGCGGCGCCAGGACAGTGACCTTTGTCTTCCCGAACACCTCTGGATTGGCAGCAAGCTTCTCTTTAAACCGCTGCGCCCCTTTCTTCATGTACTCCACTTCAGAGTCGGGGTCGAACCCTGCCGCGTAATAGGTTCCACGCTCTTTCAGGAACGGCGCGAGGATGTCAGTATACCATCCCCCGCCAGGCGTGACCTCAACGACCGTCATGCCATCCGTAATCCCAAACCAGGTCAACGTTTCTACCGGGTGCCGATATTGATCACGAGCCTTGTCCGCGTCGCTCCGATGACTCCCTGAGAGAATCGCTTGGAGAGCAGCTGAACTCTCTTTCTGCTCGTGGTGTTCTGCCTGCACCAAAGCCGAGGAAGCTAACGATACGCTCACAACCCCAACAATAGACAGCCACAACCAAGTCAGTGTTCGTTGCCTCATGCCAATTTTCCTCCTTGTACCTCCGCGCTAATTTTTCGTAAGAACTCGATGTTGAGGTCAAGCTTCGTCCCCAACCATAACGCCCGTTCCGTATGATCCTGCACGTCATTGCCAGTTTCCGGGTGAATTAAGACATCTAGGCCTTCGTGATGCAACATCAACCAGGGAACAAGGGTGCCAAATTCTTCCGGAGCGAATTTGACTTGATACATCCATTTGGGATGGGGGCCAACTGGTTTTTCGTGCCAGCGCCCTAACTCGACCTCGAAATTTTCGGCCAAGCCGTCCCGTACACGAGAGGCGGCTGCCCGCGTTTCGACGTCAAAGTACACATGCGCATGGAAGCCAGTAATATTCATAAAACCTCTCCTCTGACAACAATACCAAAGGAAAATATCGCGCGAGATACCCTCGCCTCGCAGGTTAGAACCTTATTCCTCGCGGCTCACGCAACCCAGCCGTATTGGAGCGTATGAACCGTTCCTGGGGGGTACCACCACTCGCCAACTTTACAATGGGGACATTTTTTCGGGAACGAACCTCTTGCATATTCAGGGACTCCAACGAGAGCTTTCACCGCTCCCTCAAAAGTCCCATCGCGCGTGATTTTCTTCGTCAGCATATACAATCCCATTCCACAACTCGGACAAGAGAGAATAGTCCCAGAATTGAGGGACGACATAGGAGTAATTCGTTCAGGTGAAGGGCGAGACATAGCTCCCTCCAAATCACTACGTTACAGGGGACAAGGAGAAATAAGAGAATGGAGAACAATAAACAAAAACTGCCCGCCCTTTTTTTGGCTTTTTCCCCTTTTCGCCTTTTCCCCTGAGGTTTTCTTACTTACTCAGCTGTTCACATACTCACCACGACAAAAGGGATACCAGAAACCTCCCACGATTCGCAACCAGAGAAAGCGGCTCGGCGTTCTCTGGTTGGGGGTTGGAATTCAGGGTACTCGCAGTCGCGTCCTCATCTCATCATCCGCTGCCGTTGCGCTGCTTGCACCCGCGCTGCGAACTCCGACGGCTTCATGATCAGCGAACCACTACTCTCTTCCTGTCCCTGTTGTCGCTCTTCTTGATAATGCATCATGATGCTCTGCCGGACTAACTCTTCACAGAACGGGATGCCTTTGCCACCTCGCTCGCTCCACTTGAGTGCAAGTGCCACAGCCAGTGCTCGTTTCGCAGCGTCATTGCGCCCAGAGTTCGCCAGGTACAACGCGGACTCCTCCAGCCGTCGTACATAGACGGCCCCTTGCTCGCCAGAGAACAGCTCGTCAATGGCTTTCTCGATAACTGACTGCAAACGATCTTGCTGCTGGTAACGATTGAGGATAAGCGGACTCTCTTGCACCTGACTAATCTGTTCGGTGTACCGATGTGCATGCTCATGGTCGAGAAACCAGCGCTGAAACTCAGGCTCTTGGAATAATTCAACTGAGGTTGTCAGCAATTGATCATCGGCTGCAATCGCTTCGGGCTCAATAGTGGGCGGAAAGGGAATCGCAACCTGCTGCGCTGGCGAGGAGACTACATGCGAACGTAGCGCAGGATAATCTTCAATATTTGTTCGCCCGCGAGTCCTTGCCCGTTCATACCCTTCATGCATCAGCCAGTCACAGTAGCGCCAAGCAACTTCAACCATGAGGAGACGGAACCTCGTCTCGATGTCGTCACGCATGGCCCGAAACCCCTTACGGGTGATTTCTGCCCCCTCACTATGCTGCATTCCTTCTGGTTCGTTGATCACCGCAGCCAAGTAATGCACGCCACCACCAACTTTTGGCTTAATCAACCACACCAAACGATCGCCCCGGCCATCAATCGGCGACAAGTACCCTTCGGGCTCACTCGGCGCGAGAATTGGCCGTCGTACCGGCTCTTCTACCGGCCGTTCCGGTGTGATTCCCTTTTGTGAGAGTTTGTAGAGGGAGCGATGTATTTCTTTACGGGCGTTTTTGTCAGAGGTTTTCGCTTCCCACTCTAGCAACGCTTGGGCAGCCTCTCGCGTTGGATACTCTCCCAGCAAGGCCGCCAACGCGAGATCAGCTGCTGGCTGTTGGCCAACACGTTCCGTTAACGCCGTAATGCTCAAGCTCTGATCTTGCAAACGCGCCAGACTAATTCCCCATTGGTCAAGAAGCAGGCTTCCCTCGCGCAGTAGCGAGTCACGAGTAGTGTCCTTTTTTGCCATAGCAACCCTCCACGGTGAGACGAACGGGTGCACCTAACCACCTCAACTCTATGCTGTCAACGTATCAAGCTGTAAAAATCTGGACTCTATGTGACAGACAGTGTCAAGACAGCTCATACCGCAGTCTCTGAGCCGCTCAGGCGAGTGTCATCCTAAGCGGAGCGAAGGACCTCTCAGGACCAGAGATTCTTCGTCGCTCTGCTCCTCAGAATTCCTTGGTGATTCTGATTTTCTCTGACATGTCCGACTGATTGAATCCAGATTTTTACCTATTCATCCGTTCACACCTCACGTTCTCCACTCGCCGATTCACTCTTCACATATCCCGTTTCACGTCCCACTTTCCACTATTCATGTCTCACACTTCATATGCCCTATTTTTCATTTTCTGTCTTCCGTTTTACGCTTCGCGTATTATGAGTCACGTTCTACGCTTTGCGTCTCACCGACCTAGCCCAGCCTTTGGTTTGCTGCTAGGTAATTGCACATGGCCGTACATTTTTGCCCGCAATGTGGAACTCAAGCAGTCCCTCAGGCGCGGTTCTGTGCCGCATGTGGTACTGCCCTACCTGGCACTGGTAAACCATCTTCTCCCCCTCCGCTGAACTCTCCTCCTCTTCTCTCATGGCGGTCCCAGCTCCCGGGACTTACAGTATTGACCTCGTACCTGGTAATTGGTAGTGTCCTGTGGCTTGTCATCTTGCGCTCGCAACCCTTCCCCACGGTGAGTGGCTCCTCGGAACGAGCCGCGACCGGAGGTTCGCAAGATCTTCCGCAAAATCACCCGCCAATTGCCCTTCCAGAAGAAGCTCGACAACGTATTGCTGAACTGGCAGAAAAAGCGAAAGCTGCTCCGAATGATGTTACTGCATGGAAGACCCTCGCCGATGTGCAGTTTCGTGCGTCACAAATCGATGCCAGCTATCGCACCGCGGCATTGGAATCGTTCAAACACGCGTTTGATCTTGCCCCGAACGATCTTGACGTGTTGCGTGGTATTGGCAACACCTATTATGATCTGGAAGATTACCCGAAAGCCATTGAATACTACGATAAGTATCTTGCTCAACAACCAGACGATCCCGGTGTACGCACGGATCTCGGGACCATGTATCTGTACAGAGAGCAACTCGATCGAGCCATCGCCGAGTACCAAACCGTCATAGACAAAAATCCGGAGTTTTTTCAGGCCCACTTCAATCTTGGGGTGGCCTATCACCAACAGGGGCAAGTCGACAAAGCGCAGGAATCTCTGGCCAAAGCCCGCAATCTCACCACTGATCCCACGGCCAAATCTCGCATCGATCAAGTCATCACTCAGTTCGGTGGCACTCCACCCGTCACCCAGACCACATCCCCGTCGTCTACGCCAGTACCACCGACACAAGTGGCGGCGAATCGTACGCTCTCGCCCTTCCAGCAAGCGGTCGAGAAAGTCCTCAGGGAAGCGCGCATTATGGGCGAGCGGATTAATCGCATCGAGTGGACATCCCCAACAGAGGCACGCGTGCTTTTACAGAACTTCCCGATGTCGGCTATGCCGCAAGAAATTCGTTTGGGTATGGTCGGCAAATTACAAAGCCAAATTAGCGAACTCAAAACCGCGAATAAGGTCAGTGAGGCAGCCAAAATTGAGCTGATTGACCTCGACTCGCAACAAGTGATGGAGACAGTGAATTCATGAGTACAACAGCAACGCCCCTAGTCTCTCCGTATTATCTTCCCATTGGGGATGAAGTTGATATTTTCCGTGCTGCCTACGAATGTCGTTTACCGGTGCTGCTCAAAGGACCGACCGGTTGCGGCAAAACACGCTTCGTCGAGTATATGGCTCACACTATCCACGACGAACGAGGATCTCAGAGTAAGAACGACAAGGACAGCATACCCGGCAACATTATCACCGTCGCCTGCCATGAAGATCTTACGGGCAGCGATCTCGTTGGGCGCTATCTCATCAAGGGAGATGAGACTGTATGGATTGATGGACCGCTCACCCAGGCAGTCCGCCTTGGGACCTTGTGTTATCTCGATGAAGTCGTTGAAGCTCGTAAGGATACAATTGTGCTTATCCACCCACTCACTGACCATCGCCGGATTCTGCCCATCGATAAAAAGGGAGAAATCCTGGAGGCCCACCCCAATTTTCTTCTGGTGATTTCGTACAACCCTGGGTATCAAAGCATTCTCAAAGATCTCAAGCATTCTACTCGACAGCGGTTTGTCACCATTGAGTTTACGTATCCACCGCGGGATAAAGAAGCTGAAGTTATTGCCCACGAAACTGGTCTCGAACTCGACGTGGCCCTTGATCTCGCTCGGCTGGGTGAGAAAGTACGCTACCTCAAGGCAAGTGGCCTGGAAGAAGGGGTTAGTACCCGCCTTCTCATATACGCGGGGCAGCTGATTCATCGTGGCGTTCCTGCACGTCGCGCCTGTGCCGTTGCCGTCTCCCGTTCGTTGACTGATGATGTTGACTCGCAACGTGCAATTGAAGAAGTCATCAACGCCATTTTTCCCTAAAGAATGGGCAGTGAGGCCGCTACATCGAACACGTTAAGGAGAGAATGGATGTTTAGTAATGGTGTTGGGCGGGTGTTTCGTCGAGGGTCACGGAAGATCAAGGTGACGCTGGCCCTTCTAGGCGGCGCCACGGTTCTCGGCTCTCATGCCCCAGCATGGGCGGTTTCCCCCCATGCTGCTCAAGTGCGTGGCAAGAAAGTCTATGAACAGAAATGCGCCAGCTGTCACAGCGGCAATGTGCCACGTGCTCCCCAACTCAATGTGCTGAAAACTAAAAGTGCTCAAGATATTCTCGACTCATTGTTGACTGGCCCCATGACCTTTCTCGGCATGTCAATGGGCGACGCCGAGCGGCGAGCAGTCTCGGAGTTTATTGCCGGTAAACCTTTGGGCAAAGAAGACCTGATGGCCGTCGCGACCAACTTCTGTCCCCAGGCTCCTGGGGAATTTACGATAAAAGAGAACGACTCCCGGTGGAATGGCTGGGGAGCCGATATGGCAAACACTCGTTTCCAGCCAGCAAAGCATGCAGGTCTCACGGCCGAGCAGGTGCCGAACCTCAAACTGAAGTGGGCGTTTGGCTACACAACAGGCACGGTCGCGTCACAACCCACTGTCGTCGGTGGACGCGTATTTGTTGGGACAATGCGCGGTCAAGTCTATTCGATCGACGCCAATACCGGCTGTTTGTACTGGGCGATCAAGAAACCTACTGGCGTACGCTCGGCAATCAGTGTCGCCCCACTACCACATACAAATCCACCCAAATACGCTGCATATTTTGGCGATCTGGCCGCAACCATACACGCAGTCGACGCCCAAACTGGCGCAGACATTTGGTCTACCAAGGTCGAGACCCATCCGATTGCCCGAGTTACTGGTGCTCCGAAGGCTCATGACGGACGCCTGTATGTCCCGGTCACCTCACTTGAAGAAGCCTCGGCCGCAGATTCCCGGTACGAATGTTGTACATTTCGCGGCAACCTGGTCGCCCTTGATGCCGCAACGGGGAAACAAATATGGAAAACGTACACTATCCTCGAAGAGCCAAAACCAACACGCAAGAACTCAAGTGGCGTACAACAGTATGGACCAGCTGGCGCTTCTATTTGGTCGTCGCCCACGCTGGACCCTGAGAAAGGTAGAATTTATGTGACAACTGGCGACAATTACGCTGACCCAGCCACAAAAACGAGTGATGCTATCATTGCTTTCGAGATGAAAACTGGCAAGTTTCTCTGGTCGCAACAGTTTCTGGCCAATGACGCCTGGAATGTCGCTTGCGATTCGGAAGATGAAGCAAATTGTCCAGAGGCGAGAGGGCCAGATCTGGATTTCGGCTCCTCACCGATTCTGCAGAAACTGTCAGATGGGAAGCGGGTCTTAGTAGCAGGACAGAAATCAGGGATGGTGTACGGTATTGACCCAGATGCCGAGGGAAAACGTCTGTGGGAACAACGTGCTGGCAAAGGAGGACTTGCTGGGGGTATTCAGTGGGGACCAGCGGCAGACAGCGAGTTGATGTATGTCGCGGTTTCAGACATTGGCATGATCATCAAAGACGATCCCGAAGCGGGCAAGATCCCTGCACTAGATTCAAAAGTTGGTGGTGGAATCCACGCCTATCGTCTCGGGACCGGAGAGAAAGTGTGGTCCGTGCCACCGGTCAGTTGTGGAGACCGTGAAAATTGTAGCCCGGCACAGTCCGCCGCGATTTCTGTCATTCCTGGTGTCGTTTTCTCCGGTTCAGTGGATAGTCATATCCGCGCGTATTCGACGAAAGATGGCAAGGTAATATGGGACCACAACGCTGCGCAAGAATACAAGACGGTGAACGGAGGAAAAGCCAACGGCGGGTCATTTGACAGCTCAGGCCCGACCATAGTTAACGGCGTCCTTTATACCAACTCCGGCTATGGCCAGTTTGGTGGGTTACCAGGCAACGTCCTCTTAGCGTTCTCCGTCGACGGGCAATAATCTCCCGTCCTGTTGTCGGCGGGCACGCGGCAACGCTGCTCGCCGCATTCTCGCCTCTTCACTCTTTTCTTTACTCTCTGTTTCTCTTATACGATTGCTGTGAATAAGTGTGTCAGGAAGCTCACCCTTGTAGACTTTTGCTGCACGAATTCTCAAGAAGGAGAAAGTTCCTCATGGTGAAAGGAAGCGAACACCGGCAAGCTGATCATCTGATTGATAATCTCTTTGTGGACCGTTGGTCACCACGGGCCATGTCGGGCGAGGAGATTCCACCGGAAGACCTAATGATACTCTTCGAGGCAGCACGCTGGGGCCCGTCATCGTACAATGACCAACCCTGGCGCTTTCTCTACGCACGCCGAAGCAGTGAGCATTGGCCCCTATTCTTTGATCTGCTCATGGAAGTCAATAAAACGTGGGCGCGCAACGCGGGGGTGCTTGTCCTCTTCATTTCCAAAACGACCCTGACTCTCAACGGCAAACCGTCGATTACCCACTCGTTCGACACTGGGGCGGCGTGGGAGAACCTGGCGTTACAGGCAACCCTGAAAGGCTACGTCGTGCATGGCATGCAGGGATTCAACTACGAGCGGGCAAAAGAAGTTCTCGGTATCCCAGAGGGCTTCCGGGTCGAGGCAATGGCAGCGATTGGCAAGCCAGGGAAGAAAGAGAACTTGCCGGAAGAGTTGCAAAAACGAGAGATACCAAACAGTCGACGCAAGCTCGAGGAAACGATTTGCGAAGGGCCGTTTCGATTTTGAAATCTCGCAGGGTCTCGACTTCCTTGAAAGTGCTGGCTCCCTACTTGCTAATCACCTCCACTCGGAAATCCGTCGCGTCAGGATGATTGGCCAAGGGCACGCGAAAAGTCGTGGTTTGGCCTGGTTTCAACGGCTGTCCGTCCGGAAGGGCAAGCTGTCGTGCGACCTCTTGCCCGCCGGTATTTACAGCGGTAACCCAGACAATGACATTGTCAGCCTGTCGTTCGCTATCCGTGTTTCGTAACGTCCCAGTAACAACTACCTGCTTTCTATCGACACTCACCGTGTTGATCAAATCAGAGAGTTCTAAGCGAGGTGACCAGGTGGGCTCGTACATGCCTTCATCTTTGCGCACTTCAACGGCCCACTGCTGAGATACCTTCTGCCCTGCTGCCGTCGTAGCCGTCATAACAATCTCATGTGCCCCTACCGGTTGGTCTTTGAACTCAAATACCGGACCACGGGCAACGCGTTTCCCATTGACCTTCCACTCATAGGTGAGATCAGGTTCGACTTGCCCTGGTACTTCTACTGTCACTCCGAAAAACCGTGCCATGTGGGGATACAGGGAATAACGCTTCTGATGGGGCGTAAACATTACAATGCGCGGTTCGGCCGGGCGTGCAGCAACCTGCACATTCCATTGGGTGCTGAGCTTGAGCCCATGGGAGTCTGTTACTCTGAGTTCGACTTGACGATTCCCTACTCCGCTCGCAGCAAAAGAAAACGACTCGCCTTGCCCAGATTTCTTCCCATCCACAAACCATTCATAAGTCAACGCATCTCCCTCTGGGTCTGTCGCTGCGGCAGAAAAAGATACACTTTCTCCGTCAAACGTTCTTACCGACGTCTCAGATGGAGTCATACGTGTTATCTGCGGAGCGGTATTTGCCAGAGTATCTTGCTCAGCAGCGGTCACGGGAACTACAGCTACGCTCCATTCTTGTACCACAGCAAGACCAGCAACATCGCTCACCACCGCACGCACCCGATGATTCCCAGCCCCTGTCGCTCGCCACGTCAAGGTTGTTTGTTCACTAGTGCTAGCCACTTTTTTCCCGTCGACGGTCCAATCGTAGATCAGCCGGTCGCCATCAGGATCAGTTGCATTTGCAGAGAAAGTGACAACCTTCCCTTCCGGCGCAACAACAACTGCATTCTTCGGCGAAATCTGGGACATTTGGGGTGGGGCATTCTGCGGGACAGCAATGTCCTTTGGTGGCTCAGGCGGGGGCGCCGCGACGGCCACTTGCCATTCGTTACTGACGGTGAGTCCTGCTGGATCAGTCGCCTCAGCACGGATCTGATACTTACCAACCTTTTCCGCCTGCCAGTTCAATGTCGATTGGGTTCCAGCCGCTTGTCCATTCACCGTCCATGAGTAGGTCAGCGGTTCATCATCAGGATCAACCACATCAAAACGAAACTCTTGTGTTGTTCCACTGACAATTTCAAATTTCCCTTTTTTTGGCGTCACCGCATGCAATTGGGGAGCTTTACTCACGTACGTCACCTGCACTTGCCAATGTCGCTCCGCAACCTGCCCCTGACGATCTGAGATTTGTACTTTCACTGTTTTGGGTGTTTTACTGCGTTCACCAATCGCGGGACGGTACACCCACATCCCGTCTTGCCCAACCATTTTTCCTTCTAAAATCCACTCATAGCGCAACGGTGCGGCACCCTGTGCTTCGGCGACAAAAGTAATCTCTTCTCCTTCTAACACACTCAGTGCTGATTCTCGTGGTTCTGCTCTGGTAATCGTCGGAGCCGCAAGCGGTGGCGGCGGTGGGGAAGAAGGTCGCAGCCACGCAAAAATGGCTAGCCCGCCAAAAATCACAAAACCAGCAAGTACAAAGGGAAAGAGAGAACGTCGAGAGGGTGGAGTCTCGGTGGGGACAGACTTCTGCGGAGGAGGAGGCATCTTGGCCGTTCGCTCTTCGCCGCCAATCGACCATTTATCGTCGTCATCCTCTGCTTGAGCCACGGCAGCCGCACTCGTCGTCGAGCGTTCCTTCGTAGGGAGACTTGGTGTTTTGGCCTGCGGCTCCGGCGTTTTCAGTTTCCGTGGGGTTACGGTTTCCTTTTTTCCTCGTCCACGAACGGGTTCGGCTCCGGTTTTCTCGTTTCGCGTTTCTGCGGTTGGCGTTGTCTTTCGTGCAGGGGTTTTCGTTGGGGAGGTGTTATCAACGGTCTCTACTGTATTGAGCGTCCTTTGCCTTGTCGCCTCCGGCATGACAAGTGTCGCTGACTCGTCGAGGGTTGCACGGCACGCCTCAAGATCACGGAGAAAATCCGCGGCTCGCTGATACCGTTGCTTTCGGTCCTTAGTAATCGCTTTCGTCACTAGAGCAGTGAAAGCAGGCGCAGTAGTCTCAGGAAACTCAGGGAGATTCTCTTGCGGATCATACAGCACCCGCCCGATAATGGTTGTCTCATTCATGCCGGAAAAAAAAGACTCTCCCGTGTAGGCCTCATACATGACCATGCCCAACGCATAAATATCAGCTCCACCATCAAGAGGTTCGCGGCGCATCTGCTCTGGAGCGCAATACTGCATGGTCCCCATCACTGCACCAGTCTTTGTGACATCAGCATCGTCGACAAGCTCTTTGGCAATGCCAAAATCCATGACTACGACTCGCTGAGAATTGGCTTCGATCATGATATTCGAGGGTTTAATATCGCGATGGATAACTGGTGGAACCTGCTCATGGGCATAGGCGAGAGCACTAGCGACCTGCTGCGCGATATCCAGCACTTCGGTAATGGGCAATGCGCCGCGTTCACGCAGGTGCTGTCGCAGCGTTTTCCCCTCGATATATTCCATGACGAAATAATAAGAGTTGAGCGCCTCATCCCGATCAATATCAAGCACCTGGGCAATATTGGGGTGTTTGAGCCGCGCCATCACCCGTGCTTCGCGATAAAAACGCGCAACCGCATCGCCACCTTCAACGAAGGTGTGCTGGAGAATTTTCAGCGCGAGAACCGAGTCAAGACGAGTGTGGCGTACTTTGTACACCGTCCCCATCCCTCCCTGTCCAAGGAGGTCCAGCACCTCGTACTTGTTCGAGATTTCCCTGTCTTTAGTTCCAGTTCCACCCGAAGCACCAAGCTGGACTCGGGTCTTATCATCTTCTACCATAGCGTTGCCAATTCCCTACAGATTCAAAAGTGATGTGAGGATTTCCCGCACCAAGTCCATCTTACACTACTTTCGGTCTCCTGCGCCAAGTCCTTAGTGGTTGCGAACGGTTCAGGAGAGCAAGTTTTTGGCCTGCTGAAACACGGCAGTAAACATCTCTCGCGTCAACCGCCCGGTAAAAGTGTTCTGTTGGCTTGGATGATACGACGCGATCAAGGACATTCCACCTATTGCGAACAGGCGGTTATGACCAAAACGCGGAACCGGCGAGGGAATATCACGGCCAAGCTCACGACAAGCTGTAAGGTACGCAGTAAAAGCGATTTTTCCAAGGGCTATCACTACACACACCCGAGAAAGAAGCCGGAGTTCTTGCAACAGGTAGGATTGGCACGCAGAAAATTCTTCGGGCGAGGGTTTGTTCTGCGGTGGCGCACAATGGACGGCAGCAGTGATGTAGCAGTCCCGCAACTTTAGGCCGTCGTCTTTATGTACTGAGGTTGGTTGATTGGCAAAGCCGGCCTCATACAGTGCGCTATAGAGCCAATCACCACTGCGATCACCGGTGAACATGCGACCGGTGCGATTTCCACCGTGAGCAGCCGGGGCAAGACCAATAATCAGCACGCGCGCGTGGGGGTCACCAAAGCTTGGGACAGGCTTTCCCCAATATTCCCACTCACGATAGCGCTTGACTTTCTCTTGGGCAGTGCGCTCTCGATGTGAAACGAGGCGCGAGCAGTGTGTACAGTGAGTGAGTTTACGCTGAAGATTAGCGAGCGCGAACACGGGTTCAGTTCTTTGGCAAGCAACAGATAGGGAAGATCCACTCCCCACTCATCGGAACGGTCACACACACGCGTCCGGCGCGATGGATCATGGCTCTACAAGTCTATCAGATATCGCACCAACGTCCGCACCCCGAAGCCGGTCCCTCCTTTTGGCGTATAGGCACTCTCTTTTTCCGTAAAGGCAGGGCCAGCGATATCAAGATGCGCCCAAGGGACATCACCAACAAATTCTTGCAAGAATAACGCAGCCGCAATCGCTCCGGCATTCCCACCGCCCGTATTCTTTATGTCAGCGATCGAACTCTTGATATCGTCTTTGTACTCTTTGACTAACGGCAGCCGCCATAAGGGCTCACCCGTCTCTTTGCTACAATTCATCAAGGTCTCGGCAAGCTCATCATTATTGCTAAAAAGCCCGGCAACCTGGCCACCTAAGGCGATAATGCAGGCACCGGTCAGGGTTGCCAGGTCGATGATTACGTCAGGTTTGTCCTGGACAGCATTGATCAGCGCATCCGCCAGAATAAGCCTTCCCTCAGCATCAGTGTTCAAAACTTCGACCGTTTTCCCGTTACTATAACGGATGATATCACCCGGCTTTTGCGCCGTCCCACTTGGCATGTTTTCGGTCGCCGGGACATATCCTGTCACCTGGACCTGCGGTTTAAGCTGTGCAATCACACTCATCACGCCAAGGACCGTCGCTCCACCAGACATATCGTGTTTCATCGTTTCCATCGACTTTGGAGGTTTCAGCGACAATCCACCGGAATCGAACGTCAAGCCTTTACCGACGAGGGCAATTTTCTTTTTCGCCTTGCCTGTAGGAGTATAGCTTAATTTGATGAATCGTGGCTCTTCGAGACTCCCACGGGCAACCGCGAGGAGACCGGACATTTTTGCTGCTTTAATTTTCGCCGGTCCCCAAATTTCTCCTTTGAGACCTTTGCCTCGCAGCAACTTCGCTGCAGTGTCAGCAAGATATGAAGGGGTCGACACCGAAGCCGGTTCATTGATCAAGTCTCGTGCCAGGAATACACCAGGGATGACTTTTTGCGCAGTGTTCACCGCCTGGGCAACCGCAGATGATGATTGAAGTTCCGGCCCCACGAACGTGAGCGTGTCAATCCCTGGCTTGCCATTCTTTTCAGATTTATACTTCTCGAACACATATCCCGAAAGCAACGTTCCTTCGACAACAGCGCCACAGACATCCGGGGAGGCAGAACCATTGGAAAAAAACCACGCCACCTGTTTTGCCCCTTGGCTTTTGGCTTCACGATGGACTTTCCCGGCCCCACGACGCCACGTCCCGGTATCTATACTGTCTGCTTTTCCGAGACCAACCAGGAGCAGGACACGACTGGGAAGCTGACCTTGCGTAGGGCAAATAAGTGTTTCCCCATCTTTGCCCGAGAATCCCGAACGGGCAATTTGTTCTTTCAAGGTGCCGTGCAACGCAGCATCAAGGGCCTGGACTACGGTACCTTTGTGTCCTTCACGTTCGAGAGGAACAACAAGAAGATCCCCAGAAATCTTGAGTACATCTTGCTTCTGTATACGGACATTCATAGCATCGAATCCAGAATATGGTGAGGTTTGGCAGGAAGAACTCTGCCGTAATTAAGAGGCTGCCGGGGTGCCTTCTTGTGAGGCAGTAGTCGCTGGTGCAGGTGCAGATTTTATCGCCCGAGCAAGATCTCGCGTGCGACGCTTTAAGGAGCGGATCCCCCGGCGCAGGGTCGCAACTGTTTTATGATCTTTTTGCGCGATTGCCTCGTCTCGCTTCGCTTTTAGTATGCGAATACGGGCCTTCACCGCACTCTTCTTTTCACTATCCGTTCGTTGTCCGACAGCAAGATTATGATGTTTTGCCACCAACTCCACGAGAGCTTCTCTTTTCATCCCTCCTACTCCGGCGACATTGGAGATTTTCGTAGCTTCCTCGCGTAATTTCTTCACATTTAAACGAGCTAACTCTTTCGCATCCATAGCTGTGTCTTTTCTCTCCTCTATATTGAGTTGCTGTCGGTCTCCACCCTCTCACACCGATACTGGCTTCTCAATTGTGCAGCAGACTAACACGCGCGCGCCCCTGGTCAAGCCTGCAGAGGCGGCATGTCAGTACACATCAATTTGTAGCTATTGAACTGTCCACACGTCACCACTATTGAGCAGTTTCTCCAGGTCCGCATCGCCAACTTTTTGTGCTTCAACCAATTGGCGATTCATGAGGCCATCAAATGTTGGTCGCTCGGCGACACGAACCACCCCAATCGGAGTAGGAAACTCTGGCGGTCCCATCCGGCTGATTAAAAAGCCAAGCGTGGGGTCACTCTCATTATGTACCAGCAAATCAGACTCACTCACACCGTTACCCAGCGTTACAACCTCAGGAGTCATTCCACGTAAGCGAATCCCTTTGTCTCGGTTCTTGCCAAAGATCAATGGTTTTCCGTGTTCAAGTATCAATTGGGTATTGGCCTTCGTCTCGCGATCGGTCAATGACTCGAAAGCTCCATCATTGTACACGTTACAATTTTGTAAAATCTCAACGATCGTTGCTCCTTTGTGGGCAGCCGCTCGTTTGAGAATTTCTTGTTGATGCCTCGCCTCGACATCAATGGTACGAGCAATGAACGTTGCGTCCACCCCAAGGGCAAAGAGGAGCGGGTTCATCGGATGATCCGAGGAACCCAGCGGTGTCGATTTCGTCACTTTCCCCAATTCAGAAGTGGGCGAGTATTGCCCTTTGGTCAACCCGTAGATGCGATTATTAAAGAGCAGAATCTTGAGGTCAACATTACGCCGTAGAGCGTGCATGAGGTGATTCCCACCTATGCTCAACGCATCACCATCGCCTGTCACCACCCATACCGTCAAATCTGGACGCGACACCTTCAATCCAGTGGCAATCGCGGGTGCGCGCCCGTGAATAGAGTGAAACCCATAGGTATTCATGTAATACGGAAAGCGGCTTGAGCAGCCGATCCCAGAAATGAACACCACCTTTTCTTTTTCCACACCCAGTTCCGGGAAAATCTTCTGCACCTGGGCAAGAATCGAGTAATCTCCACAACCAGGACACCAACGAACATCTTGGTCTGAGGTAAAATCTTTTCGAGTGAGTTTGGTTGCACTTGCCGTACTCATAGTCGACTACTCCTCTAGCATACGCGCAATGCGAGCGATAATTTCAGAAACCTTAAAAGGACGACCTTGAATCTTGTTTAAGCCGACGGCATCCACTAAATACTCCGCCCGCAAAATGCGGAGGAGTTGGCCCATATTCATCTCCGGTACGAGCACCTTATCAAACCGAGCGATGATCTCACCCAGGTCGGCTGGCAGTGGGTTCAAGTAGCGCAGGTGGACATGGGAAACCGCGTGGCCCTGCTCCTGGCACTCTTTCACTGCGGACGTAATCGCTCCATAGGTACTGCCCCAGCCAATGACCAGGATTTTCCCGTGCTCTGGGCCATCAATCACGGTAGGCGGAATATCTTGTGTGATCTTGGCGATTTTCCTATACCGCACTCTCACCATCTGTTCATGGTTCGTCGGCGCGTAACTGATGTTTCCCGTGGTGTAATCTTTCTCTAACCCACCAATACGATGCTCAAGCCCTGGGGTGCCTGGGCGTACCCACGGTCGCGCTAGTGTGTTCTCATCGCGCAGGTAGGGAAAGAAGCCTTGCGGATCAGTACGAAATTCTACATCGATACTCGGCAAGTCCGCGACCTTAGGCAATAACCACGGTTCCGAGGCATTCGCGAGATACCCGTCGGTCAGGAGAAACACCGGCGTCATGTACTTCACTGCAATACGAACAGCTTCGAAAGCAGCATAGAAACAATCAGCCGGGGTCGAGGCGGCAATTACCGGTACAGGCGCCTCACCATGACGCCCGTACATCGCTTGCAGCAAATCTGCCTGTTCCGGCTTCGTCGGCATTCCCGTGCTCGGTCCGGCACGCTGAATATCGGTGATCACTAACGGTAATTCTACCACCGCGGCCAAGCCAACGGTTTCCGCCTTGAGATTCATGCCAGGACCTGCTGTCGTAGTGATACCAATGGCGCCACCGAACGCAGCGCCAAGGGCCGAACCAATACCGGCAATTTCATCTTCTGCTTGAAAGGTATAGACACCAAACTCCTTGAACGAAGCGAGTTCGTGCAGCACATCACTCGCCGGAGTGATGGGATAGCTTCCCAAAAATAGCGGGAGGCCAGCTTTCTTGGCTGCGACAAGAAACCCCAGGGCTGTCGCCGTATTGCCTGAGATATTCCGATAGGTCCCCGGCGCAATCGTTGCCGGTTTAATTTCAAAGGAAGAAGCAAAAATCTCTGTATTCTCACCGTAATTGTACCCACCGCGTAACGCTCTCGCGTTAGCCTCCAGCACTTCTTGGTTCCGTTTGAACCGTTGCTGGATCCAATCAAGCGTATGTTCTATGGGGCGGTGAAAAAGCCACGAAACCACGCCGAGCGCAAAAAAGTTCCGGCTGCGCATGACTGAGCGATTGGGCAGGCTTAGATCTTTTAACGCCTCGGTTGTCATCTTCGTAATTTCAACTGGATAGACCTGATACTTGGCAAGCGAGCCATCCTCTAACGGGTTGCTCGTGTAAGCTGCTTTTTTCAGATTCGTCTCATTAAACTCTTCACGATCGACGATGAGGATACCGTTTTGCTTGAGGTCTCCCAAATTCGTTTTCAACGCCGCCGGATTCATAACGACAAGCACATCCAGGTCATCACCGGCTGTATAAACATTATGGCTACTGAAGTTGACCTGAAACGCGCTGACCCCGTATAACGTTCCCGTAGGTGCGCGAATTTCAGCCGGAAAGTCAGGCAATGTACCAATATCGTTACCGGCAAGCACCGATTCTGTCGCAAACTGCGTCCCTGTCACCTGCATCCCGTCGCCTGAGTCACCGGCGAAACGGATAACTACACTCTCCCGTTCCTGCACTGGTTTTTGCAATGCAGAACCCGCTGGGTTTGTTGCCATTTGCTTTTCACTCCATTCTTGCCCTGGCAGGGGCGTTGACTAGGTAGATTGTCAGAAAAACTACCGCAGCTCCAAGGCTATTACAAGCACCGCCTCTGTAGTTCTTCATTACAGAAACCGCAGGGAAAACGGCAAAACCGCCAATACCCGTTCCTGGAACCACCACCACGGGATACTCGCCTGTGACCGTGGCACCATTCGCAAGAGTTTGGGCAGACGCCAGAAGGAAGAAGGTTTCGGAAAGCGTTCAACAGACACAGGAGCATCAATGAGAAACCCTGCTTGTTGTTTCGCTGCGGCGAACGCTTCATCAAGGCCGCCAAGATTATCTACTAACCCACGCGACCATGCTTGTCTGCCGCTCCACACGCGGCCCTGAGCACTGGGCTCGACCGCTTCAGGGCTTAATGAGCGACAATGGGCCACTTTCGCCAAGAAATCATCATAGAAAGCACGAATTTCAAAGTCTAATCGCTCGCGTTCTGGTGGAGAGAACGCGCAATAGTCAGAAAATAACGCGGCCCGTTTTCCACGAGTAATGATCTCTTTTCCCACGCCCACACGAGTATACAAGCCACGCAGTACGGCTTTCCCGGCAATCACACCAATCGAACCAGTAATAGTCCCAGCCTCAGCAAAGACTTTATGGCCAGCAAGAGCAAGATAATACCCACCAGACGCGGCAACGTCGCCCATTGAAACAATCACCGGCTTTTCTTCACCCGTCCGCGTTAGTTCCCGCCACATCAAATCCGATGCCAGTCCAGAGCCGCCAGGACTGATAATACGCACAACCACAGCAGCGATTGCCGGATCTTCTCGGACATGTTTGATATCGGCAATAAAACTTGTCGAGCCAACCGCCCGCGCCCCGTCGCTGCCGTCAACCGATTCTCCTCGTTTGATCGGCCCATCGACTGTCACCAAGGCGATCTTTGCCGATTCTCCTCGCAATAGTTTTCTGCGGAGAACCCGGCCTCGAAAGCGAAGATAATCTGTTGTCTCGATCATCTCGACTGTATCAATGGTGTCGATAGCATTTTCGAGAAGGTGCAGAATCTCATCTTCATAGGCCACGTGGTCGATTAACCCGGCTCCTAAGGCTTCACGCGAAAGAAAAAGCCCTTGATCGATACACGCATGCATTTCCT
This sequence comes from Binatia bacterium, assembly GCA_050187625.1. Taxonomy (GTDB): domain Bacteria; phylum Desulfobacterota; class Binatia; order Bin18; family Bin18; genus JBFWXH01. The sequence goes on along the minus strand of JBFWXH010000007.1, from coordinate 986 downwards.
CTTTACTTTTCGTGCGTGCCGACGCCATGTCCTCAATAATCTGAGCGTAGAGATCATCGAGTAAGCCCTCTAACATCTCGCGATGCGGAGGAGACATCGATTCGCGAGTAAACGGCTCGCCAGCCGACTTGTATTGTCCAGCGTGCTGCACCTGGGCTTCGATGCCGAGTTTATCTAATGCACCTTTGAAAAAGAACGTCTCGGTAGCAAGACCCGTGATCATCAAATGTCCTGCTGGAGCCATAACCACCGCGTCGGCGGCACTGGCCAAATAATACTCGTGCATTCCTCCTTCACTCAAATACACCCAAACTTGTTTGCCCGCTTGACGCAGACAGAGGAGAGAGCGGCGTAGCCCCTGGATTCGAGCCCACCCCACATGGAGGTCAGTAACGTTCAAAATGACGGCTTTGACGTGCTCATCTTCACGTGCCCAGCGAAGTACTGCTGTGCACGTGAGAAAATCGAGACCAGCATGGTGCCATAAAGATGAGAGAGAGAATCCGGCCTCCTCAGGCAGGTCTCCGTGAAGATCAAGAGAAAGCACATTGTAGGTCTTCACGCCCCCGAACAGACGAGACAGTAGGTCTCTCCCCCACAAAAGAGCCAAGAACATTCGCCGGAGTAAGAACTTCAACACAAGACGTAACCGCAAGACTGTATTATCCCACCTTAGTGTAAGTGTAGCGAGTGGACCATAAAGTCAGCTGCGAGTAAAGAGAGCTGAGCGAAACGAGAGAAGACAGAGACTAGGAAACTCACTGACGGAGGACACAGCAGAGAGAAGCAGACAATTGACTCACGCGTGCTGCCGCACGTACGGTTTCACCTGAGGTCGTGATACCGTCCTTATTTCTCCGAGTAGATACCCACGGGCTTACGCCCGTGGCACTTCCTCAGAACCCGAAAGTGAGTTGCACTTGCCCTCTATCTACCTTTTCTTGAAATTCCACGTACCGCTTAATCACGTCTTCATTGATACCGAC
>JBFWXH010000006.1:0-148944 GCA_050187625.1 Binatia bacterium | reverse complement strand
TCTGCCTACCTGCCAGGAGGTCCGCCGACAAGACCACCGTTGGTGCCGCTCTTGTGGTGAAAATGCCTGAAAAGACAGGACTATCACGACAAGACTCCTCGTAACCTGTCAACTTTGAGTAATTACGAACAGCGTTATCAACGACCTGAAAACTGTGCCCGTTTCCCCCTATCGTCCCTCCCTGGTGTGGGATTCCATACAGTCCCCTCCTTCTTGCGTATTGCGTGAGAGAAGTTTCACGGCATGAGCTGCTTTCTCCCATAAGACGAAGCAGGCTCCTCTGTCAAGCAAGAGAAGACAGTAGGATTTAGGCTTTGGGAATCAGGAGTCTGGGTTTGGTTTTTTGTCTCTACTCCCAGATCCTACATCCTCATGCCCAGTCTCCGTTTCCACCACCCGGCAGAAAAGATTCACCAGCGACATTTGCGCGAGCGACGAGCACCGAGTCTCGGCTAATCGCGGATTGCCCACGACAATAGCGAGGCTTTGCGCTCGCGAAAGTGCCACATTAAGGCGATTCTTGTTGAACAAAAACTCGATCCCGCGTACGGAACTTGCGCCTTCACTGCTGCACATCGAAATGACCACCACCGGCGCCTCTTGTCCTTGAAACTTGTCGACCGACCCAACCCGTGCGTCTGGTCCAAGTGCCGTGCTGAGATTACGCACCTGTAGATTATAAGGCGCGACAAAAAGAATGTCTTCGAGCTGTAAGCGCCGGAGCACCTTCCCCTGTACGTCCGTCATTTCGCGTCCTACTAACTCGTCGACCAGCTCACGAATGACAGCAACTTCTTCTATACTGCCTTGCGAGTTCCCAACATGCTCCACAGAGACAAATAAGACTCCGGCCTCAACCTGCACGCGTCGCGCTGAATGCGGAACTCGTATCACCCGCCGCTGTGTTTGCGGAGCGGCCTGCAAGCGGCCATCATAGACTGCCGTCGAAATAAACTCGCAGATCTGCGGATGCAAACGCCACGTCGTACCCAAGAAAATCCCTAAATCCTCAGGGATTGTCGCCTTGTCCCGTAACAAATAATCGAGCACGGAGAGTCCGCTCTCACCAGGATGAGACCCCTGAATCGGCTGCCCGAGTTGCATTTGGTCACCAATGAGAACAAGATTCTGCGCTGCTGGGGCCATCCCGATGAGATTTGCTACTGAGACCTGTCCCGCTTCGTCAACAAACAAATAGTCAAGCGAGCCTCGGATGGTTGGATCGCTGAATACCCACGCAGTCCCACCAACAAGGGACACTGTCTCCAACTTTGCGCGTGCCGCTTTCAGGTTTTCCGCATAGGTCGCTCCAGGGTAGTCAACAAACAAGGTGACTTCTCGTCCACCACCAATCTTCAATGAAGAGAGAGTCCCGTCTCCTAGTTCGTGACATTTACTCAACACATTGAGAATAGCGGCGTGACTGTTGGCAGTAACCCCGACTCGTTTTCCTTTTTTCAGAAGCGTCAGTATCGCATGCGCAGCTACGGTGGTTTTACCTGCGCCTGGCGGGCCTTGGATACACAACGTCGAACGATCCAGGGAGGTCAACAGATCTCCCAGAGTATTGCGTATGTCAGTGGCCCCGAAAATGATTGGACCACCAGTATGCCCCGCGAACCGTGGCTGCCGACGAAGAAGAAAATCTTCTAACGCCGGGGGGATCTGCTGGTGCTCGAGCCAGCGTGCAGCCGTCTGCGCAATTGACGAAGCGATAACCTTGGCGGACACATGGTCATCAGGAATCAAGGAAAGTCGCTCTGGTGGAAGACCAGCAGGAAACCGTTGCAATTTCGTTCGTCCGAACTTGAGACAGACTCGCCCCCGACGTCGGTCAAGACGATGAATCTCCGTCTGCATGTCCAGATCATGGGCAAAGAAACAGTGACTCCCGGCATCGAGCTTGGTTTCTTGCTCTGGCACAAAGTCATACCAAAAGCCTAGAGATTGCTTGACTTGCTCTGGCGGCTGGGCACGCCGTTGTAAACCACCAAGACAGCTCAAATCTTCCACGAGTTCATCTTCGGTCATCGCTCGGCGGTCGAACATCGCCCACCACACCGGCTTATCTTCTCGACGATGGAACTCGACAACATGGCCAAGCAATTGTTGCAGGTGCCATCGTCCAGCCTCAGCGGTCTCCGCCTGAATGTTCGGAGGAACAGCAGCTAACAATCGCGTGGCCAGTTGCTGCTCCGGTGATGGGAGGAGTTCAGATGTTGCTTCCGTTAGCGTGACTCCACCGACCGCCTTTCCTGACGGCAGCCAGAAAATCCCCGTTTCTGCTTGGCGTTCGCGTAGCCACTGGACAAACTGCCACGTCGATTCACAGTCATCGCGATTATAGTCGCGAATGTCGCGTAAAATCGCTGATTCTTGCCAGCGACGAGACTCTCCACTCGCCAGCCACCGATCATAAAAGACGATGGAGTCCCCAGCAGTTGTGACTTCTCCGGCCCGCGGCAGACGATAGAGTTTTTCCAATGATTTCAGCGAGTAATCTTTCGTGCCAACCCGCAGTCCTTGACGAACAATCATGTAAAGGTCGACAAACACTTCGTTACGTAATAGCGTGTCAACCTCTTCTTCACGCGTTCCATGTCGGCCCATGAGTCGGCGCAGGGCGGTCACCTCGTACGCCGCGTAGTGATAGATATGCATCGACGGGTCAGTCCGCCACCGCGCATACACCCAATCGATAAACTGCTCGAAGGCGAGACGTTCCTCCATCCTGTCGTGCGCCCACCAGTCGCAGTAGCCTATCACGCCGCCATCAGTGATGGTCGCACCAAACAGATATTCGAGCCCTCCCTCGCGAAGCGGATACCCCTCCATATCGAAAAAGATATCGAGCGGCGAGGAAGGAGGGAGAAGCGCTAAACCGCGTCGCGGGTCGTCAGGGTCTGCAGGAACGATCCGGTATTCGGGACGATCACACCCAGCGGAGAGCATCTGTAGCTCAGCTTGTTCGTGTAGACGTAAGAACACCCGTGTCTCCAGCTTGGGAATATGCGTCACGGTGGTGGTCGCCAGGGAGGTCATCGTCCGAATTCCAACTGCCTGTAACTTGCGGATCTGCTCAGTTGTGATCGTCGCGACCAGACTCAGGTCATCGCTCGCTTGCAATCGCGCATTGGCCACCGAGGTCCAGCGTCCATACGTACCACCAAGTTCCGGCAGCGGTTCAGTGGTCACAGAACAATGATCCATCCACCGCAGAAAGGCAGCTTTCAGTCGCCGGTAGTAGTAGAAATAGTCCTCGGTGCGAAATGGGACAGGTACACCGTCACCAAGCACCAGTCGGAGGAATTGGGGTCTCGTGCCTTGTATGGTTGTCAGGAGATCCATGTAGCAGCAAAGTTGCAACATGAACTCGGGTTGCGCCTGTCGACTCAGTTTCGCTTCCCACACTTCGTACTGATAATCGCCAAGGTCAGAGGTACTGTTCACCCGCAGCAAAAAGTCAGCAATGCCGAAAAACTGATCATCCGTGAGTGCCGCTTGATAGATCACATCGTGTCCGGCGCGCATAGCCGCCAATGTCAGGGCGACACGATCCCCCGTCGAAGGGACTGGATAGACACTGCGCCCCTGTTTTTGCAGAGCGGCTAAGACGGCGTGTTCGTGCTCTTGCCCACGGACCGCGAGGCTGGCAAGTTCGGCAGGCTCAGGGTCAGGAGTTAATCCTGCGGGATCATCACAATAGCGGCGGCTCATCCAGGAGGCAAAAGGTGAGGCAAAGAATTCGACCAGGTCTCCAGGAGTGTAAAGATATGTTTTCCCCTGCCGTTGCATCGCCGCCGCCTCTCCACCGGTTACAACTTAACGCTAGATTCTGGATTCTTCCCGTACGTGGCGGGTCTGGGTTCCTTCTCCCACGCGGGAGAAGGTAAGGATGAGGGGGAAAGAATATGTCACGTTCCTTTTTGATTCCCTCACCCTCGCCCTCTCCCGAAGGGCTTATCATTACCCACATCTTTGCAACTTCCGCTAACCTCGAGACATGCAAAGAGATTGTGTGGCGGACAATCGACTAGGAAGCTGGAGAAGAAAGGGGCACGATGAGGAATACTGAAGAACCCCCCCATATTTTCCCATCGCCACTTTGGAGCCTCCGCTAAGTGAGACAAATGTGGGTAAAAGTTAGCCCGAAGGGAGAGGGAACTACCGCTCAGCAAACGTCTTAAAGCGGTGAATACAAACATTATGCTAGTCCTGGCCACTTACTGAACTCGGCGTAGGTCCAATCTGTCGCAATCTTGCCATCACGACAGGTGAGAACCGCACAGAACGGTAGTTGCCACTCCGCTCCCTTATCGGGATCAAGCAGCACAGCCTGCGCTACGACGACGTTGCCGACTGCGTACTTATGATCGACGCGCATCTTACGCCGCGGTGCTGCCTTAAGGACATTGCGCTCAACTTGAATAAACTGCTCATAGCCTCGAATCATTCCACCATTCACTTCGCAATCCGGCGTGTAACATTCACGCACAAATCGTTCGACATCGGTGTTGTAAAGATCCTCGTACAGTTTCGCGACGTGGAGATTACGTTGTTCTTCTGCGGTCATGCGCAAACCCTCCTTTTCCTACCATGCCACTCAAGGTCTTCGTTTAGTGAACAACGACAACCCTACCAAACCTGCCACAGACTCACAACGTCGCCCCAATATGGTCAAGCGATTGCTCACACTCGTAAAGTCACTTCCGTCACCCCAAAGCGTAATTCATGCTGTTGACGTAGCCACAAACGTTGAATTAAGCCCGTCTTTGCCAGGAATGGGGTCACGCGGAGCAGCGGTTTTACCAACCATGGACGTGCACGTGCCCAGCGTTGTCCTCGCACTTCACGAAGTTGCAGCCGTTGGATCTTGACGATCTCTCGTTCCCGTTCGTGCTGGAGGTTTTGCAGAGCATCCGTTAATTCCTGGTTCGTACGAATCGCTGGTATCAGGTGATTCGCTGCGACAATTGCGTCGCGGAGTGCCATATTGATGCCCTGAGCGCGCACTGGCGACATGGGGTGCGCAGCATCACCAAGCAGCATGACTCCCGGACGGCTCCAGGTTGGACAGCGTCCGACGATAACATCCAACAATGACGGTCCTGCAAGCTCATCTCGATGTTTGAGCACATGATGTGCTAGCGGTACTGGGAAAAGACGAACACACTCCGACAACCAATCCCGCTGGCGCACCTCAGGCCACGCCCCCTTCGGCAATATCCAGGCGAGCTGAAAGCGATTATCCCACGAGACATAGGCCAGGGCCACCTCAGCCCCACTCGCGAAGATCTGGATCGGACAGCGGCCTTGCAATTCAGGAGGAATAGGTAATTTGAACCAGAGGACATCATAGGATTCAGGGAGTAGTGTCAAAGAAAGGTCAGCTCTCTTGCGTACCACTGAGGCACGACCATCGGTGCCGATAACAAGATCTGCAGCAAGGTCGCTCTGCCCTGCAGGGCTAGCAATTGTTACCCCACACACACGATCCCCGTCCCACAGGAGATCTCGCACTGTCGCAGGGGCACGAAATTCAAAACACCCATACGTTTGGGCCTCAGTCACCAGGAGAGTAAGAAGCTGTGGCTGAGGAATAACCCGAAGCGCACGGTCTCCGAGTTCGTGCGACGGTTCTCGAATGTTCATGATCTGGATAGTGTCAAGGTAAATCTCCCAGGACTCCAGGAGCCGCGATGGCAGGCTCTTGAGCTTTTCGCCAAGGCCAATTTGTGCGAGGGCCGCGAGCCCCGTTGGCATCAACGCCTCGCCACGAAAGACACGTTCAAAATCCCCTTCCCGCTCTACAAGTGTGACTTTTATCCCGCACCGAGCTAGAAGAAGTGAAAGCGTTGCGCCAGCCGGACCGGCTCCGACGATGACAATATGCATGGAAAAGTCTTAGAATGCATTCGTCGAGTAGAATCTTCACAGGATAGTTGCCACCATTCGATCTTTGGCTTCCTCGAGAAAGGCCACGACCTGCTGGTAACTAACTGTCGGAGACCCTTCGAGAAAGTCATCTATGGTCTCCCCACCTTCCAGATAGTCCAGCAAGGTTTGCACTGGTACGCGAGTCCCAGCAAACACCGGAGTTCCCCCCATCACGTCAGGCGAACAAGTAATAAGCAGCTTAGCCATAACAAGAAACGTACTCCTGAATTGACAGTAAGATCAAGAGCGGCATCTGACATAGAAACGCTCCGTGATTCTACTCAACGGCAGCGGGTTGAATTCATTCCCATCAGTAGCCACTTGCCTGCCGATGACTAGAAGGTCGCTGGAGAGAATAGAGATATCTTCAGCCATCCATCCTTCAATTCGCTTTTCCAAATCTAATCGAGATTTTTGTAGCTCTTGCAGTTTATTGTCATGTTGAATACTCCAAATCTTAACTTCTTCTGACATTGTTGCTTGCCTCACTAACTCCTAATCACTACATCGATTAACGCAGCTTTGCCCCCGGCCACCGCTGCGAATCCCCGCTGCAGAGTTGGACGGATCTGGTCGGGTTTGTCAACGGTTTCTCCGTATCCATCAAATGCTCGCGCAATCGCCGCATAGTCTGGGTGCGGGGAGATTGGGGTACCGTAGAAGTTTTGCGTCTGGACCGCAAAACCCTGCGGATAGATCTGTTGGGTTCCCAGTCGCATCGCCTGATAGCCTCCGTTGTTGATGACAATCGTCAGCGTCGGCAAGCGGTATTCCTGCGCACAACCAAACGCGGCCAGCACTGGGTTGTAGTTGAACGAACCATCGCCAACCAGATTGACCACCACCTTGTCGGGGTTCGCACACTTGACCCCCAAGGCAATGCCAAGGCTGAGCCCTAACCCACCACTCAGCCCACTTACGTAACCGCCGGGCGGTACAGAATCGAGTTGTTGGAAAATCGCTGCCCGCGACGTGATTGTTTCCTCAACCACAATCGCATCTTTAGGGAGGACCTGATTGATTTCATGGCAGAGCCAGCCCAGATCAATCGGGGTGTGCTGTTGAGCAGCTAGCGCTCCCTCCTTCCACATCTGACGACGAGCAGCATTTTTCTCACCCCACTCAGTTACTCGTTGATGCCGTTGTTGCGCGAAGCCTTCATTACGGGCGGTACGCCTGGACACCAGGTCGGTCAACGCTTCCAGCCCACTGACTACTTCGCCAACAATACAGACATCAGCCGGATAGCCCCAGTACGGCAAATCATCACAAAGGTCGCTTGTCCCCCGTGGGCGCGAATATCCGCCGCGACTTTCTGGCCAACATCGTCGAGGATGTCGCCTAATACTACCGCGGCTCCTTCTTTCACAAAGAGTCGTGCTTCAGCTTCCCCTTGACCGCGCGCCGCTCCGGAGATGAGCGCAACTTTTCCCGCCAGCCGTCCCGCCATAACTGCTTCTCCTTTCTCGGACTCTTTCTATCAAACTGCGTGCAGCTCACAACAGACACGTTGGTCCCACGCCTAGACTCTACTTCTCCTCATCTCTGAGCATGACTCCTACGGGCAAAAAGTGAGTGCCAGCACTTCCTCCCTTTCTCTTGCTGATACGGTTGTTACTTCCCCCTTCGCTGTAACCCATCCTTACGAAACAAATTTTCTGACAACCCGACACTAAAGGCCAGAGGTTTATCGTGAGAGACAGGCTGCTCAATCGTGGCACTCTGCTGTAGCTCATCTACCGAAAGGGTGAAATCAGGTTGGGCGACAGAAAAATCGCCCTCCGCCGTTCGGCCAATCGACACCGAGTTCAACAACATACGCCAGAGCTGCCCCGCTCGGTTATACGTCTCCTTGTAATAGGCCACATACAACTCTTGATCGATCCATAGCACCTGACGATCGTACGCATACTGCGGGTCTTTGGCAGTGGCTTCGATCACCCATACTGGCCGTTTCACCAAGTGATAGTTACTTGGCCACCATGCTTTTCCTGTCCACCCCTGTTTCTCCCATCCCATCACCAGGAGGTCTTTCGGGTACTCCAAGGTGTAACCTGTCGTGCCTTTTTGGAGTGGCTTTGGGTTCGGCAACGTATACGGAGCCAGCACCTCAGCACTTCCAATCAGCTTCCACGTAAAATACTGTACTTTGCCGGAGAAGAGGTACGGATCGTCATGAGCGAGGTCCGAGCCAAAGAGACTTTCGGACCCGCTGAAAGCGGGCAAGGTACGCACCCGCCGGAGCTCTGGAATATAGGTCCAAAGCGAGTTCCACTGTTTTGGGTCGAGATGAACCCACTCCAGGATCAGCACCCCATAAATGTCGGTTGGAGAAAATCCCGCAATGATCCCTTTGCGCAAAACTGCGTCCGTGTTCTCCATAGGACCAGAAAATCGGGAGCCATAAAAGAGGAGCTGCGCCTGAAATTCCGCACGTCTTTCGAACGCTGTGGGTTTGACCCAATTCAGAGTACTGAGGTGATCACTATCGTCTGCCTGCATGAGGGTATAGGAAAAATTATAGATCACCTTGGCCGCCGCCTGCGGATCTTTCTGATCGATCTGGGGAAACGGATACCCATAGAGAAACGAGGGATATGCCTGAGTCGCTTTGTCGATCAACGACTCCTCTGTGTCAATTGCGAACTTCCCCGCATTAGCCTCTGTGGCCGCGTTGAACTTACTCCCCCACTCCAGTTTCGTTGGCAGGGTGACGATTTTCGCCCGATAGCTGCCATCCTGAAATCGCCGGAGCATGGCCTCCGGCAGTAACCCCTTGGCGTCCTGCCAATTCTCCTTGCCTAGGACAGTCCCAGGGGTCGGTTCAGCCCAAGCGGAAACACTGCACAGCAGGCTCATCAGTATTCCCAGAGTAAGAAAATTTCGGCTCCACAAAGACCTCGGTCGGTAGTACACTCTCTCCTCCTCATGACATGTAAGATTATGAATCATTTGGGTTGCGGCTTTCGTTGAATCGTGAACTGGAGACGGTCAAGCAGCATGGTCGACAAATTAAAAAAGACTCGGGCGGCAATACGAGGATAACGCCAAATACGTGCACGAAAACGTTCGTCCATCGCCAATACCTCGACGTCCTCCAAAGCGATCACTTCGGTAATTCGCTCTTCACTCCGCATGAGGCTGGTTACCCCAAACACATCACCTCTATGCACTTGCCACAAAGACCGTCCCTGACTGGCTTCAGTGGCCCGCACCTCCGCCGTTCCGCTGATCACCACAAACATTGCGCTGCTCACGTCGCCGGCACGAATAATAGCCTGCCCACGAGAAAAGGACTTCAGTTCTCCCATCAACGCAACGATCTTGGCCTGAGACGGTCGCAAATTGGCAAACAGGCCAATCGTTTTATGCGGATCTTTTCCCAGTTTGACATACAACAAGTCCCACAAGGTAATGATCGGTGTCGTCGCCACCAATGCGGGCAACAAAAACAGTTCCCCGATCAAAGCAACAATAATGGTGGTCGCCGACAGAAAGCCGAACTCACGAATCGGGACGAACGTCGAAAAACAGAGCGTGATAAATCCCAGGAAAAGCACAGCAGAAGCATAGAGTGTCGGCTTACCAACGGTCGAAAGCGTCTCTAGAAGGGCATGTTGCTGGTCAGACGTCGCTCGGATAGTCGAGCTTAAGCGCGTCATGATATGGATAGTGTCATCGACAGCAACTCCGAGGGCAATCGACGCGATGATATTGGTACCGAAATTAAGTTCGGCTCCGGTTATCCCCATCAGACCAAAGAAGACAAACAACGGGAAGATGTTGGGGACCATCGCAATCAATCCGACTCGCGAGGAAAGAAACATCGCCGCCATAAGCACGAAGATCACTCCCGCGGTAATCGCCAGACTCTGAATTTGGCCGCTGACAATATCACCTGCGGTTCGAGTCAGTAGAATTAAGTTTCCCGTGGGGTGCACACGCAGTTCAGGCGGGAAGTGCTCCCGCGCAAACGTCTCGATCCGTTCAACTAACGCCGCGATATCACCCGACCGTGAGAGCGAGGTCCGCACTAAGATGCTTGTGCGTGTGTACTTCGGATGGTCGACGACACCGGCAACACTCTCAGCGTTCAGAAACACCAATCGCATCACTCCCGTCAATTGCGCGGGGTTGGACCAGAATGTCGTCTTCTCTTCCGGTGGCAGCGCTTCGATAAGCTCTCCCTCAGGTGGTTCCAGAGGAATTTCTTGAATACCGCGATCAAGCAACTCGCAGTAGTCGACGAAAGAAACCGTTTTTTCCACGCCCGGTAAGGAATCGATATATAGTTGGAGGTTTTTTATTCTCCAGAGTGTATCCAATTTCTTGACGATGTCTTGCTCATCTCCCTCAATGATCACATAGAAAGTCATACTGCCCACGAGCGAACGATTGATCGCATCCGTGGCCTGGCGAATAGGATCGGTCTCTCGAAAGAAGGATTGAAAGTCTGACCCCACCTGAATAGTAGAGCCATACCACGAAGAGATGAGGGCAATTACCAAACCTGTCATGATCACCGTGCGGCGATGGCGGCTAGCCAGTCTGGCAACGGCTTGTAGGAGCGACGTCACTTTTGGCGAAAAGGTTTCGGTGCGTCGCGTCGGCAGCGGCAGGAGCGCAAGGACTGCTGGCACGAAGATTATTGAGAGAACAAAAGCAATAGAAATACCAGCAGAGCCGTACAGGCCTAACTCACGAATGCTGACAATGCGATTGACGATGAGGGAGAGAAATCCCAAGACAGTAGTGGAGGCTGCGATCAGGAGCGGTGCTGTTGTCGAGCGTAGCGTCTCCAACACAATATCGCGGACAGCATGACCGGGACAGGCAAGTTCATAGTACTCAGCGACAACATGCAATGAGTAGGCCGTGCCGAGCACCAGCACTAACGGAGGTAGTGCCATGTTGCCGAGACTCAAACTGCTGCCGGCAAGGACCATGATACCTACGGTCCAGATCATGCTGATGATAACAGTCAGCGTCGGCAGGAGAACTCCGCGGAGAGAGCGAAAACTGAGAAACAGGATGATAACAATAAGAACCAGTGTCAGCGGCACGAACAGCGTCAAATCGCTCCACATGGCCCTGGTCGAGTAGACCTTAAAATGGGGGAGGCCGGTATAATAGAGTTGCTCTGGACCATTTTCTTCATCGACCAAGGCTTGAATACGATCATCAACACCCCGGCGGAAAAACTCGTCGTCACCAATATTTTCAAAGAAAATGTTAATGGCTGCAGCCCGACCATCGGCAGAGACAAGATTCTTCAAATAGATCGGCTGCTCTAAGAGCTTTGCCTTGAGTTCCTGCAAAACAGCATGCGACGCGTTCACATCCGGAACAAGGACTGCCGATTCTCGCGCTACACTAGTGATAACGTCAGGAGCATTTGTCAGGCTAATGACGTTCTTTACCTCAGGAATCTGACGAATAGTTTCCGTGAGACGTTGGATTTTCTGCAGAACCGCGGGAGTGTACACATTATCGGCGATAACACCGATCACTCCGATTTCATCGCTCCCGAATTGCTGGCGGACTTCATCGTAGTACGCCTTTTCTGGGTCACCCTTTGGAAGAAGACTGTCAACCGAGCTGTCTACACGAAGGTGCTGTGCATGGCTAGCAAAAAATCCAGTCAAAAGAACAATGACAAAGAGAATACTTTTGGGTCTGTTGACAACTACTTCGTAGACCCGCTGCATAATGGTAGTCCCCCCTCAGCATCTGAACCCACTCCATAGGAATCTTTTTGCTCCTTACGTTCATTCCACAACCGGAAGACTGAGGTGAACACGCAGCGCCCGGTTAAAAAAGAAGTAAGGCGATTCTAGATTGTCGCTATTGACTGTCAAGGGTTCAGCAGTCCATCAGCAACAGAGCGTAGGTCGCACTATCGGAGGTAGGATGCGCCCAGCCACCAAAGGAGGGGTGCCAGACACGATACGCGGGGCGAACAATTACTTCCCACTGTCGTACGCAACTATTACCGTCGAGCCCGGACGTTCGGTTCCAGGTGCGCGTCATCACGATGAAGGAACCCTGGTCGCCGTCCTCTAACCGACTGGACTTCCAGCCATTCGCCAGCAATGACACCCATCACTCGAACGCGTTTTCCCGGAGCGAGTCGTGTCACGACAGGCGCCGCCATCCGTGGTTCGGCATAGAGCTTTGATACACGTACCACACGATACCACTGCGCCACTGGTGTGGCTGGAGTACCAGCTTTCTCGTCTGGCGGTGAAACTGCCGGCTTCGCGTACACTGAAGGGGTTATTTCTTCGTCGTGATCACGTTCACTCCTCACTGACGTATCCCGGTCAGCGGGCATGCGCGTCCCCTCTGGCACTTCGGTCGTGACGGGAAGAACAGGATTGGCTTCTTTTTCTACTGGAGTGGCGGTGCTCGCAATTGGTGCGAGGAGAGGTGGTTCCCCACCTTCGGTCTCACTGCGATCCGCCAGGGTACTCTCCCAGTGAATGATGGACGCCAGATCAACACCAGCAGGGATAAAAACTATCCGATAGCGCACATCGACAGCGTGTTCTGCAGGAAAAAATCTCCAGGCCCGTATAATATCATACATAGCACTCGTCAACTTTTCGTTTGACACACGTTTGACGGGAAAGCGCAGGTCAGACACCATTCCTGCGGGTTCGATGGTCATCTTCACGACCAGACTTCCTAACAAGTCTGGCTCTCCTACCAATTGCTGTTCGTAGGTTGCTTGAAGTTGCGGCACGAAAGAAAGCAGTTGGTGTTCAATCTCTACAGCAGAGCGAGTTTCCTCTCCTACCCCTTTGCCGGTCACTTCAAGTCCAAGGTTGCGGCCGAGGGCAACCGTACTGGGGAAAGGATTTGTCGGACCGCGCGGTGTCGCCGCAGATTGCGAGGATTCCACGAGCAGGCTTTCAGAGAGAGCATCGGCAGAAGACGATTTGTCAGGTGATCTACCACACCCCTCAATACACACGAGGGCGAAACAGCACAGGACAAGCCACTGGAACTTTTTACCAATAGTCAACCACGTCATACCGATCTCCTCGCCAAAGTGTCATAACATCAAAACACTTCCCGCCCAGCAAGGACGCGGTTTCGCCCAAATTTATGCGGACCTGCTAAACATCCAATCCTAAATAGAAACACATTGGACGGAAAGTGCTACCTGCTACGCTCAACAGGCGCATGAGCTTCCGAACCGCTAAGAGAGCGACGTAGAGCTAGTTTTACGGTTATGCTCAAAAGATTATCACTTTCTATCGAGTGTGGATTTATTTAGGCATGGATGGTGGCGTGACGCGGTAAACCTTACGCTGCCTTGGCAACATGCCCCGTTTCAACTTCGATCTCATCGGGAAACACCGGCACCGAGATACCATTGTCCCAGTGCACAAGGATAAGACGCCGTCCGAGGTTTTCCATTTCATATATAATAGTACCGAAACTGTCACGCGGCAGATCCCCTTTGACGGTGCGCACGAAATGTCGCGTATGACAGCGAAGGCCAGCTTGTTTACGGTCGATCATTAGACCTCCCCTTTTCTATCTTTCTTGAAGAGTAAATGTTCTTCCCGAGCAAAAGTTTCACTTGCTTATTTTTCATCTCTCCAGCATCCTTCTTTTCGTTAGATCGGGTAAGAGAAGAAAAATCTTTAGATCCCCCCGCTTCTCTCCTCATGGCACGCCCCGTTCCCGTATCTTTACAGGAAAAGCGTGAGCCTCTATGTAACAAAGCACTTGCCACGTGTAACAAAACGCGGCAGAAGAGAAACGAATTTTTTCCAGAGAACCAATGATCGTCACCGTGCCCCCCTCCCCTCATGGGTTGTCCCTTTCCGATCTGCGTACGCTGGTCTTGCAGCGAGATCCTTCAGATTCTCACATAGTGATTGATCTCACCCAGCAACCAACGCTCAGCAGCCTTGATGCCGCAACACTTCTCCGTCTCGTCATTGAAGGACGCGAACAAGGCCTCAAGGTGCATCTCACTGGTGTATCTCCAGAAGCCCGGCAAGCCTTTACTGGCGTGGAAGCCGGAATTCTGTCCGCTCCCAGCAGTACCAAAGAAGATCTTTCTACGGTCGAAGAAATTGGCGAGCAAACACTCGAATTTGTCGCTGCCAGCCGTCGCATGTTCGAACTGGTTGGTGAGTTGGTGCACTGGCTCATGATTGCTCCTTGGCACGGCAAAGGGATCAAATGGGATCGCACCCGAGAACAAATTGTCAAAGTTGGTATCGAAGGAATTCCTATCGTTACCTTTCTTTCCTTTCTCATTGGCGCCGTGTTGGCGTTGAACGCCGCTAGCCAACTGCGTCAGTTCGGTGCTGCGATCTACATCGCGAATTTGGTCGGAGTGTCCATGTCACGCGAAATGGCTCCCCTCATTACCGCGATCATTGTTGCTGGTCGCAGCGGGTCAGCAATAACAGCAGAACTCGGCACCATGGTGGTCTCCGAAGAAATTGATGCTATGCGAACAATGGCCCTGAATCCTGGGCGCTTTCTGCTGCTGCCGCGCGTATTGGCGTTGTTGTGTGCAGTGCCCTGCCTCACCATTCTCTCTAATGTAGCTGGCATTTTTGGTGGTTATTGGGTTGGGGTTATTGTCCTGGGACTCGGGAGTCGGAATTACGTGCAACAAACAGCACAATCACTCCTCATCAGTGATCTCGTCACCGGGATGGTCAAGAGTGTGGTCTTCGCGCTGTTGATTGGTCTGGTCTCTTGCTATCGTGGGTTTTATGTCCGTGGCGGCGCTGAAGGGGTCGGCACCAACACCACAGCCTCTGTGGTGGCCTCGATTGTTCTGTGCATCCTCGCTGACGCGGTCTTTACCACGATCTTTTTCTACGTAGGATAGAGGTCATGGTGCCCCCCCAAAACGCCTCACCGTACGTCCAGGTAGAACATCTCGTCGCTTGCTACGGCACCCGAACGATTCTTGACGATGTATCGATGACAGCTTCTCGCGGGGCAATTACCGTCATCTTAGGGGGGAGTGGGTGCGGAAAGAGCACCTTGCTTCGTCACATTGTCGGGCTCCTTACACCAACCGCGGGGCATGTATTGATCGATGGCATGGATATTCATCGCGCCTCCGAAGATGAACAGGAAGCGATTCTTCGGAATATCGGGATGTCATTCCAAGCGGGGGCGTTATTCAACTCGATGACGCTAGAAGACAACGTCGCGCTCCCCATTATTGAGCACCTCGGCACTGATACGGAAACCGCACGCATGCTCGCACGGATGAAACTTGCGCTCGTAGGTCTCGAACGTGCTGCGCGCCTCCTGCCTGCCGAGATCAGTGGAGGGATGAGAAAGCGGGCTGCTGTAGCTCGTGCGTTAGCGCTAGATCCCGCGCTGTTGCTCTTTGACGAGCTCTCCGCTGGGCTCGATCCGGTGACGGCTCGCGAGATTGACGAGTTAGTTCTGCGCCTCAAAGTGCAGTTGGGCGTAGCCATCATCATTGTGACCCACGAACTCAGCAGTATTCAAATGATCGCGGATCAAGCGATCATGCTTCATGCTGGCAAGGTAATCGCTGCGGGACCGTTAGCCGAGGTTCGCGAGTCAAATCATCCGCAGGTACGCGCATTCTTCGATCGGCAACCACGTCCGGTCGCGATGGAACGGGGTCTGCTCGAAACACTCATTGTTGACAAGGAATAATATGGGAAAAACCCGTCTGAAAGTAGGAATATTTGTCACCATCAGTTTCTTTATTCTGGCCGCCGCGATTTTGTGGTTAGCGGGTTCTCGGTTCTTTCGTCCAGTTGATACCTATCAAATTGTTTTCTCTCAATCTGTCAGCGGCCTGCTTCCTGGCGCGGCGGTCGAATATCTGGGCGTCACCGTTGGGAAAGTCGAAAATGTCCAACTGACCCGGGAAACCCCACCACGTGCCGCAGTCACAGTCGCGTTGCAACCGGGAACCCCGATTCAACAGGACACCACGGCCCATCTGATCGGCTCATTGGTGACAGGGATTCGTTTTATCGAGCTTACTGGCGGTTCTGCCGATTCTCCATCCCTCGAACTCGGAGGCACCATACCAGTCGCCGGCGGAGAGTTCGAGCAGTTCCGTGACCGAGCGAGCGAAATTGCCGAGCGTCTCCTCACCACCTTAACGCGCATCGAAGAGGACTTGCTCAGTGACGAGAACAGGGTGGCCTTTTCAACATTCGTGTTGAATGCCTCCCATCTGTCGGAATCGCTGAAGACTTCCCTGGATGACATCTCGACGCCCGCTGTACGCAAGTCTCTCAAAGCGATGGTCGATAACCTGGCACAAGCTGCGGCTGGGATAAAGAGCACCACTGATGCCATCAACGACATTCGCAGCGACGTGTATAATGAGGGACGTGCAACGTTGACACAAATACGCCAAACAGCAGCTGTCACGGCTAAACTCGCCGGAGAAACTCGCCAACTCGTGCAACATGTCAGTGACCTCACACAGAACGTGGATCACTTAGCTCTCAAGGTAGATGGGGTAGTTGCGGACAACCGCAACGAGTTTCATACTCTGCTTCTCAACCTTGTAGATACATCCCGCCATCTCAAGGAAACAATCAACACATTAAAAGATGATCCATCAGAAGTCGTGTGGGGGAGAACATTGCCGGAGAAAGAGATTCCTGACAAATGAAGACCTGGAAGTGGGTGGTATGGGGGGTTGCCATTGGGACCATCTGCCTGCATGGATGCAGCATACGAGCTCCTCGCCCTGAAACTCGCTATTACACCTTGTCCCTCGCTATCCCTGAATCTTCGACAAAGGCAGGGAAGGGGTCACTCATTGTTCGTTCAATTTCGGTTCGACACCCCTACGACCAAGAACGCATCGTCTACCGTTCGTCTGCCTACACGTTTGATCGCTACAATGCTCACCGCTGGGCCTCCTCCCCTGGGGAACAGGTCACCGAGTGGACACGACGCTATCTCCGTCATGCGGACGTGTTCGCCCACGTTTATCCGACAACGAGCGGCTCTGCTGATTTCTTCTTGGACGGCGTAGTACGGCAGTTTGAAGAGATCGATCATGAACACCAGTGGGAAGCAGCATTAACCATCGACATGTGGCTCCTGCGACCTGGCGACGCAACCCCAACGTGGTTCAAAACGTATTCCGCAACCCGACCGGCAGCCAAACGCAACCCAGAAGCGGTCGCCGAAGCGATGAGTCACTGTCTCGAAGATGTACTCGAGCGGTTAGCAGCAGACCTGGGGGCTGTAGTCGCCACCCAATTACGACCATGACATGACACGAAACAGCATTCAGCAATCAGTTCAAAGTCTGGTAAAAGCAAAGAGGTTCGCCAGGTGAGCCTCTTTTGGTTTGTCAGCAGCGGAGAGTTAAAGTTAGGGGTGGACAGTAATTCAACACGGAGGGAATAGACATGACGATAGCGAGCGACCGAATGCCGTTCTCCGGTGTCATTGATGCCGATGGCCATATTCTTGAGCCCCCCGATCTCTGGGAACAGTACCTCGAACCGCGATATCGAGCGCGCGCGATTCGCATTCGCGTTGATGACCGGCAGC
Organism: Binatia bacterium; assembly: GCA_050187625.1. GTDB lineage: Bacteria > Desulfobacterota > Binatia > Bin18 > Bin18 > JBFWXH01. The sequence goes on along the minus strand of JBFWXH010000006.1, from coordinate 131,454 downwards.
TCGAGTATCTCGAACTCGATGGCAAGAAATCTAAACTCAGTGCCCACGGCACCCTGGGGTTTCTTGGGGGGATGGGAAAAACTGCGCAAGCAACAATTCCGTCTCCAGAGCGCACGTATCTGCGTGGGGCACCATTCGGTTCGATGGACGCCAAAGAACGATTGCAGTTGCTTGACCAGGAAGGTACAGAGAAAGCGATTCTCTATCCCACGCTTGGCATTCTTTGGGAGTCGGAAGTTGACGATCCAGAAATTTCCTCGGCCTATTGCCGAGCCTATAATCGCTGGATTCTCGAATTTTGCAATGATAGTGGAGGTCGCCTCCTGCCAATCGCCCATCTTTCTCTTGGTGATGTCGATGAAGCGATGCGCGAACTGGAACGTACGGTCAAAGGCGGTGCTATTGGTGCATTCGTTGCCCCGTTTACCATTACCAAAAAACCGCATGGTCACCCTGACCACGATCCTCTCTGGGCAAAAGTCCAGGAGCTGGATATTCCCATCGCCATTCATCCGACTTTGGAACCGGTCGCGGCAAGCCCCCATTCGCGGTTCACTGGCATGGGCCACAAAACCGGCTGGTATTACAACGTCTTTGCCGGGGTTGGCACGCAGATGGCATTAACAACGTTTTTCCAGTACGGAGTCTTTGACCGTTTTCCCCAACTGAAGCTTGTTGTGTTAGAAAGCGGCGCCGGATGGGTAGGATTTTGGCTGGACCGCATGGACGCATTTTACAAAGTGCCAGTGGGGGCCTCGTGCAAATTAAAGGAGTTACCTAGCACGTACTTACGCCGTCAATGCTGGATCTCAGCCGACCCGGACGAACGTGCACTCACTCGACTGGTCGACTACATCGGCGCAGATCGACTCATGTGGGCAACAGATTTCCCTCACCCGGATCATGGCGGCCATTACGTACGAGAACTCCAAGAGATGTTAGCCCCCCTATCCTTACCGATACAGAAGCAAATCGCCGGCGACAATGTCCGCCAACTCTACAAACTGTAATTCTCAGACATTCTGTAGCAAGGGGGCAGCCAGCTTTGGCCCCTCGCTACAGCTCCGGTCTAACCCCCTCAGTATGTCACGGTTCGCTAGCGGTCACCCTCACTTTCCCTCATCGGCACTTTCATCTGCCGAGTCGTCATCGTCTTCTGGGCGGGAATGCACCGAATTAAAACTCTTAGTTACTCAATGTGACTGGCATCGGCACGGGATCATTGTACGAAATACCATACACTAGATGGGGGCCAGCAGTTTTCGCAATAGTGACCTTCTTTACGCCAAGACGCGGGGTAATATGTAACACAAAACCATTCTTCGCTGTTAGCAACCGAGTCGGTTTGGGAGTTTCAGGAGTTTGCTGTTCCATAGGTTTCGCACTCATTACTCTACAATAGGATCAGTGAAGGCTACTGTTCCGGAGCGGTTCACTCAGCTTGCATCCTCAGTGCCCCACCTCTTTTGGTGGGTTCGTACCTTCTTCTTCTTCGGCTTGATCCAGAAGATAACTCAGCTCGTGTAAGGCCTCGTTCACATGATACGCTACGGCCAGCAACGAACCGTAGGCTTCCTCATCTGGCTCGTGCAACTTTAGGTGATCGTTAACGACAGCGAGGAGTTCACGCAGCTGTTCCTCTACAGCGCAGAGGTGATCACATGAGGCCATATTACCCTCCGTTTCTCCATTTCGGCAAACTAGCAAAAAGATCTTAGCCGACAACCCTCAGCCCGCCTAGATCCCTGGTGTTTCCCGCGTGTCTCTATTGTGTACCTTGATCGCGAGACACACATTCAGTATGCAGAAGAGGATACATGAGATGTACAGCAACGTTGCAGGTCTTTTTGTGTTCTACAGGTATAGAATGCAGCACCTACCTGTAAGTGAGTCTTACATCTGTATCGTAAAGAGAGGAGTTATGAAAAGAACACTGTGGATAGGCATGGCAATATGGTTGGCATGCAGCGTGAACTCAACTTGGGCAGTCGACATTGAGGGCTTCCTGAGTCAAGGACGACAATATGAACAGCAACAACAATGGACAGAAGCGTTTTCGATGTATTCCGAAGCTTTGAAATACGAACCAAACAATGCCACCGTCCATTATCTTCTTGGGCGAGTCAATGAACGCCTCGGGTCCATCGAGTCGGCTGTCAAGTCATATCAAGAAGCGATTCGATTGAGTCCTGGCATGCCGGAAGCACAGCAAGCACTCGAAGCGTATTATCTCAACCGAGGTATCGGCTTTCGCCGTAACAACCAATCGGATGAGGCACTACGAGCCTTTCAACAGGTGTTAACTTTTAATCCGAACTCAATCGCTGCTCACTTTGAGTTAGGACAAGAATTTGAACAGCGCAAACAACTGGCGGAGGCTGCCAAAGCCTATCAAGATACCGTAGCGCTGGATGCCGACCATAGCGCGGCCCACTCTCGCCTCGCCAACGTGTACAGTACCGAGGGTCGCTATGACGATGCAGTCAAAGAATTCCAAGAAGTGCTGCGCCTTAACGAGCGGGATGCAGAGGCATACCATGGTCTGGGCGTCGCGTATAGCCAGCTCGGTCAAAAGGAACAAGCGATTGCGACCCTCAAGCAAGCCATTCGTTTTTACCTCATTGCTGGGCACCGCGACAAAGCGAAACCAGCCTATGCACTACAAAAAAAATTGGAAGCCGAACAGTTTGCTACTCAACCGGGAGGGAAAAAATAAGAAGGAATAGGATGATTGGAGCAGGGGAAAGAGCGCGCGGCGAGCAGGTTTCCGGTCTGGTTTAGGAGGAGAGCAGGCCAGGAGTAAGAACAAGCATAAACAGCGCTGTTTCACTCTCCGTCGCGCTGTTCCTCGCCGCGCTTGATGATGATATCGGGGTAGGTACAAAAAACTTGAGTCTAACAAAACTGTGAAATTTTCGCGATTTAGCCATGAAAAGCTGTCATAATTTTTCGCAAACACGATGGCTTGTCCTATCAAACCAAATGACTCCTCCTCGCGGAGGGACCGTTCGGCCCCGCTGTCCTCGTTAGCCAAGAGTCAGGTTAGTCGAGAGAAGAACGTCCAACATAAGCGGCTCAGCGTTTGACTCACACGTGTCCGCGCCTGTTTGAGCGCGAAGAGCGCAGGGAGATGATGCGGATGTGTGGCAACATGGAGGGCAGTCTTCAAGGGTCGGACCTCACCATCAGAGGTTGTGATTCCTTTCATCACCGGTAACCGTAGCCCCACCCCATCAAGAATCACTCGCAATACCAGGAACGGCACACCACGATGCGCAGCAAATGCTGCGTGAACACCACTCTCCATCTCGACGGCGATCGCACCCGTTTCTCTCCCACGTTGGCTTTTTTCCTCTGGCGTAAAAAGAATCTTGGCACTGGTAAATAAGGCGCCCTCAGCAGTAGGAACACTGGCAGCATGCGCTGCTGTCCGGGCATGGGCAAACAACTCTGGTTCCACGGCAAACCTCATTAGCTGAGCTTGACCCTCGACCGCATACATCCACACCTCTGACGCCAAAATGAGCTGGCCAGTCATAAGGCCTGGGACTAAGGCTCCAGCACACCCAACCGAAAATACAGCGGAAAGCGGCGTCGCAGCAAATTGTTCTAACGTCCGCTGGGTCCGACGTGGCCCGATACCAGTAGTGATAACAAGCACCTCTTTGCGCCCAGCAAATCCACGCCACACTTTTTCATCTTCTCGTTGCACCCGTTTCAGAACTGCACGGACAGCTGCGCCTTCCCACGCCAGGGCAGTGCATATCGCTACTGGGGCGTCATTTTGTACGACTCGTGCTATTGTAGGAAATAAGGCGGTCTCGTCCATCCTTCCACCTCGTCTATCTGTCGCGCCAACCGATACGCATTCTCAGCACGTAGCGTAGCGCAGAATCGATAGTCATCGCACCATAAAGCATACCTGCGAGAGGGAACATCCACACCCGCACGAACGGCAGTTCGTAGAATCGCACTGCCGGGGCATACACTACCGCCATGAGGCCCCAACTTCCTATCCCGACACTGGCCAACACTAATCCCCATATGCTCGGCGATGATGCCATACCCACCACACTGGCTCCCCACAGCCCAACACCACTCGCAGTAAGAACTGGGGGAACGACGAACATGAGTGCTAACCCCAAGACAGAGCCAACCAGACGGAGCCACGAATAGCGGAGTTCGGTGAAAGCCGTGCGTCGCACCATCACCCAGATCATTGCGAGCGAATCGTATACTCGTAGGCTTTGGACTTCCGTCCGACTAAGCGCAAGTCGAATAGCGCTACCCGTATGTTTGATATGCGTGGCCAAGCTGACGTCATCAATAATTCGATCTTTAATACACGCAAAACCACCCGCATGTCGAAGCGCACTAGTTGATAACAACACACAGCCACCGGCAGCCGCCGCTACCGAGCTACAGGGATCGTTTACTTGTCGCATCGGATAGAGCAGGTTGAAAAAAAACACGAATGGAGGAATGAGCAGCTGCTCAGCAAACGATCGACAACGCAGACGTGCCATCCGACTATTTAATCCAAGCGTCTCTTGCTCACTCTCAGCGACAAGCCGACGTAATGACCTCTGGGCATGGTGAATATCCGCGTCAGTCAGCAGGAGATAACGCGGTGCAGGTGTTGGGGTCGAGTTTTGGAGGTTGACAGTCGAAGAACTAGCCACCCCACACGCCAGAGCGCCTTGTTCCAATGCCCAGACTTTACCGACCCACCCTGGAGGTAATTCGGCACCGCTAATAACAACGAGGCGTTCTGTGTGTCCGATGCTATGAGCAATCTGTCGTGCCACCTCTGCCGTCCCATCGTGAGAACGGTCATCGATCACCACTACAGTAAACGGTCCTGGGTAATCTTGTCGGAGTAGTGCAGGAAGTGTCTGCGGCAGTGTTTCGCTTTCATTCCGCGCTGGCACCAAAATACTCACGGACGGCCACACTGATGGTGGAGTCGGCAAGTCATTATCATCCCCCACCGGATGAAAGTCCCATGGGCGGGCGGGATGTAAAGCAACCCCCAACCAAAGAAGCAGGGCAAGAAGTCCCAAAAGCACAACGATACTCAACCGTTGCGTACTCCTCGCTGTTGCATCGGCAGCCCTTCGACATAGCCATTTTTAATGAACCACATGACGGCTTTCTGCAAAGCCTCGCGGACCGGAGTTTGAGGAAGTCCGAGTTCCCGAATGGCCTTCGTCGAATCAAAGAACATTTTCTTTTTACTGAGCTTCACGCCAATCGGTGGCACGTGCGGCTCACGACGCGGCAGCAGACGCGCCAGTGTAGCATCTGCGTACGCCACACCAAGAGCAAGCGAATACGGCACGTGATAACGCGGCATAGGCAAGCGTGTAATCTCCACGAGGATGTGGAAAATCTCTTCTAACGTGAGGTTTTCATTGCCAAGAATATATTTCTCCCCGATCTTACCCTTTTCAGCGGCAAGCAAATGCCCCGCAGCCACATCATCTACATCAATCAGGTTGAGACCAGTATCGACATACCCAGGCATTTTGCCATTGAGAAAATCGACAATCACTTGACCCGTGGGCGTCGGTTTCAGATCCCCACCGCCTACAGGAGTACTCGGGTTCACAATCACTGCCGGCAGACCTTCTTGCACGTACCGCAACACAACTTGTTCAGCCAAAAACTTACTACGCTTATAATGCCCGATCATATCGGCTAGTGTCACTGACGTCTCTTCCGTCCCAGGCGTCCCATCATCGGGAATTCCAAGCGTCGCGACCGAACTGGTGTAGATCACTTTCTCCACATCACTCTCTCGTGCGGCTTGCATCACATTCTCAGTCCCGGTGACATTGGTCTCATACATTTCGGCTTTTCGACGAACCCAGAGCTTATAAAGCGCGGCCACATGATAGACGTGGGTACACTTGGCCGTTGCCCGTTGAACGGAATCAAGATCCGTGACATCCCCGTGATAAATCTCGACAGGGAGGTCACGGAAATTACGTCGGTCGCATTGTGGGCGAACAAGAAGTCGCACCGCATGACCGGTATTCACCAATGCCCGTGTGACTGCACCACCAACAAAACCACTTGCGCCAGTTACGAGTACTCGCATGAGCCCTTCCCCCTAAAGCCGGATTTCTAGGGTGTCAAGGGGGCAGAGTTTGACTCTTGAAGGGCAGCCCTTTAAGGTAAAGCTCTTGGGATGGTGGCGCCTATGCCAAGAATGTCATACCATCAGGAGCGAGAGATGGTTACTGCCGACGAGATTGAACGCGATCTCGAAAAACAGATTATTGCAACCCACAAACGGTTTCAGAAAGCAATGCAGAGCCGACTTCCCCTTATGAGTGGACCGTCAAAAGAACGGTACTTCGCAGTATTGTCTATGCTAGTGACAAAACTCGAAGACACCGATAAACCCTTACGAAATGTTCTCCAGGACGTTTTGATCGAATCGGCACCATACATTGCTGAAGAATTGAAAAGCTAAAACGAGACTAATGGATCAAAAGCTTTCTTCATTCCCTACTAGGTTGCCCTAAGAGTTTTTGCTATCCACAGAAAATCACCCTGAAAGAGGAGGATAGGTATGGCAGAAAACATTGCTCAAGTGTCGGATGCGACATTTGAAAACGACGTCCTAAAGTCGTCAGTTCCGGTGTTGATCGATTTCTGGGCCCCCTGGTGTGGCCCGTGCCGGGCAATCGCGCCGATTGTTGATGAGATCGCCGACGAGTATCAGGGCAAACTCAAAGTCGTCAAAATGAACGTCGACGATAATCCCCGAACACCAGCGCAGTATGGCGTGCGAGGTATTCCTAATCTTATTCTGTTCAAAGATGGCCAAGTTCAACAACAGATTGTCGGCGCTGTTCCCAAGGCACAGCTCGTCAAAGCCATCACGACGGTCGTGGTGTGACGCTGAGGTTAGAACAAGAACCGCCTGGTGCTGACGTTCAGTGCCAGGCCTAGAGCAATCATAATTGTCAAGAGAGAAGAACCGCCATAACTAAGGAGCGGTAACGGCACCCCAACAACTGGCAGGACACCGAGATTCATTCCCACATTGATCAAGACTTGCCAAAATATCACGGCCGCACAACCAACCGCCACCAATGATCCGAAGCGATCTCGCGCCCGCCATGCGATGACCAGAAGACGGGCGAGTAATGCACTATACAGCGCAAATAAAACACACATACCAACAAAGCCCCACTCTTCGGCAAGTACTGCAAAAATAAAGTCAGTGTGTTTCTCGGGCAAAAAATCTAGTTGACTCTGCGTCCCTTGTAAAAATCCCTTCCCCCAGATCATTCCCGATCCAATAGTAATTTTCGATTGAATCATGTGATATCCGCTTCCTAACGGGTCGTCCTGAGGATTGAGAAAAGAAAGAATGCGCTGCTTTTGGTATGGCTTCATATGAGACCAGAGTAAGGGTAAGAGTCCACCGCCTGCCATAGCGAGTTGTGCAAGAGACCGTGTCCGGATACCAGCAGCAAAGATGACCGTCATCGCCACGAGGCCAAGAATTGTTGCCGTCCCTAGATTGGGTTCGGCCAACACCAGCGCTCCAGGAATAGCGACTAAGATACCAGGGGAGATGAGGTCACGAAGCGAATAGCCTTGAGGAGGGCACAGGTAATGAAGATGATGAGACAAAGCGACAATGAGTGCAACCTTTGCCAGCTCAGAAGGCTGTAGCGAAAAAACGCCAAAACTAATCCAACGCCGAGCTCCTCCGCCAAAAGACCCCACAATCGGCACCAAAAGAAGAAAAACCAATGTGATGCCGTAGAAGAGATAACCAAGCCTTTCAATCTCACGGTAGTCGATGGCAAATGCCATCACCATTCCCACGAACCCAAGTCCAGCCCAGCTCATTTGTCGCATGGCTAGCGAGCTAAGCTGTTGGTTCTCTTCGTAGGTCGCACTGTATACCCCGAGCACCCCTACCCCTACGAGGGAAAGCACCAATACGAACAACACCCAATCAAAATGGATGAGGAGTCGCCTATCGAACATCGCTTTTTACGTTACGCCTACCCCGAGTGATATTGAAATAGGCATCGAGCACTTCACGTACTATCGGCGCCGCAACCTGCCCGCCCCCCGCACCAGCATGTTCCACAATACAACCGATAGCCACTTCCGGCGCATCAAACGGAGCAAAGGCAATGAACCACGCATGATCACGGTAACGACGAGGCAGAATCGTTCCTTTTCCCCGTGTTCCAGAAATCACTTGTGAGGTCCCAGTTTTTCCCGCAACTATCACATTGGGTAGTTTTGCTTTCTTTGCCGTTCCGCTGCGACTATTCACGACATCGCGCATCCCATCACGCACCAATTGCAGCACTTCAGGATGGATGTGGGTTTCACGAATAACCTCCGGCGCGATCTCCTCTAACGTCTCGCCTTCAATTCCGATCACCCGCTTAACAAGATGAGGACGATACACCGTGCCTCCATTGGCTACCGCAGCAGCAACAGTGGCCATTTGCAACGGAGTCGCGGTCACATACCCTTGGCCAATGACGACCGATAAGGTTTCTCCTGGCAGCCATGGTGCTTTCAGCACTTCTTGTTTCCACCCTGCATCAGGAATCAACCCAGGCGCTTCATGGTCTAACTCAATCCCTAACGGCGACCCCATCCCAAAAAGTCGCGCATAATCAGCGATCCCTTGAATTCCCAGTCGCTGTCCAAGTTGATAAAAATATACATCACATGAGTGTGCAATTGCCTCTTGTAAGTTCTGACTCCCATGCCCACGGCGTTTCCAGCAACGAAACACATGCCCGCCAAAAGGCAGTCTCCCGGAACAATAAAATCGCGTTGACGGAGTTACCACTCCTTTCTCCAAAGCAGCTGCCGCCATAATGACCTTAAAAGTCGATCCTGGCGGATATTGTCCTTGCACGGCGCGGTTATTCAATGGACGTAACGGATCATTGACTAAATTGCGCCATTCCTCTCTCCGGATCCCACGGGCAAACAGGTTTGGGTCAAAGGCTGGCTGGCTAACCATGGCCAACACCTCCCCGGTATTCACTTGGAGTACGACAATTGCCCCTTCTCGTCCGTGCATCGCTGTTTCCGCTGCTTGCTGCAACTCTGCATCAAGGGTGAGCACTAAGTGTGTACCAGCTGTTGCCTCAGTCTCATCAAGCACTTGCAGGCGTTGGCCATTCGCATCGACCTCGATCCGTTGCGCACCACCTTTTCCTCGTAGATTTTTTTCCCAGCGCCTCTCCAAGCCAAATTTGCCGATGAGATCGCCAAGGCGGTAGGTCGAGAATTTTTTCAGCTCTCGTGCATTTACCTCGCCAACATAACCAAACACATGGGCAGCAAATCCGTCTGGCGGATATATGCGCCGCGACCCGACTTCAACATTGATCCCAGGCAACTCACCCCGGTGGGCTTCAACCGCAACCAACACATCTCGTGGAATATCTTTGGCAAGCGTCACGCCTTGATATGGAAGCCGTCGAGGATCATGGGGAAGATCAGTACTTTCCAAGAGCTCCCCGTCAGACACATACTGAACAAGACGACCCAAAGTTGTCTCTATATCCGCTACGTCTTCAGGTACCAGTACAATGTTGAAGGCAGGGCGATTATCAACTAGGACTCGACCATTGCGATCGGAAATGATTCCTCTCAGAGGAGGAGTGCGTTTAAGTCGGAGGCGATTATTTTCCGACAACCGACGAAACTCTTCGCCTTCGATTCCCTGCAATTGCCACAAACGGCTGATGAGCAGGCCAAAAGTCACAAGAATCAGGAGGCCAATAACGGCAAGACGCAACGATATCGGAGGAGTCGGGTCAGGGAGACCAAGGGAAGCTGGTCTTGTCTCGTGCATTTACTCTTCGTAACCGAAAGGTTCTCCACGATACAGTACGGTAAACACTACTGGCGTCAGTAACATTGCCACTGCGGCATCCCACACAACGTAGCGGGCCAACGTCGGCTCCAACAAAAACTCAAAGCGCCCAAAGTCAGTGAGCAACAATACAGCACCAGCTTTCAAGAGTACCCCAAGAAAGACCATACACAACACAGAAAGGGGATTACTTAACCATAACTGTCCAGCGATAGCACTAACAATAGCAAAGACTAGACTCAAGGCAAAAGCATTCGTGCCTACTGGCGCTCCAGAACAGCTGTCCAGCGCGTATCCTAAGAAAAACGCACCAGCGGCTCCTCCAACTGAACGATGATAGATCCCCAGATAAACAGAGAAAATAACAACGAAATCAGGAACAACGGGCAAGCGATGGGCGAGTGTCGTTTGCAGTAATACCGCCAAGACCCCACTCGCAATAAGAAGGAAAAGAGAAAACTTTCCTCGTTCCGGAGTTCCGGTTGCATCATTCTGCTGCCCGGAGAGTTCCGGCCGCCACCACCAGGACTTCTTCAACTTTGGCGAGATCGACACTGAGTTGGACCTCCACATCTTGGAACATACGCCCATCCGGCGTTCCAGCCTTCCTCACGGTCCCAATTACCTGGCCTTTTGGAAATATACCATCAAGCCCTGAAGTGAGAACAATATCACTCGCTTGGACATCATCCAGTTGGTTGACATACTTTAAGATCGACTTATCTTCATGCGCCCCAGAAACAATCCCATGCACCCGAGTACGGAGAATTTGTGCATCAACCGCACTATTGATATCAGACACCAGGAGCACTCGCGCCGCGTGGGGACTGGCAGACATCACTTGGCCAACTACCCCTTCATGAGTAAGTACAGCCATACCTTTGGTCACTCCGTCACTGGTGCCCTTATCCAACACGAGTGCTTTCGCCGACGTCAGTGGACTCCGCCCAACAACACGTGCGGCAATCGCATTTTGCCCGATATCGCCAAGCCGATTCCGCAAGTCCAACAAATTCCCCAGTCGCTGGTTAGCAATTGCCAGTTCCGCTGCACGTCGCTTCTCCTTTACGAGATCCGCGATTTGGCGACGCAACTCGTCGTTCTCCCGCTGCAAGGACCATAGGGCTACGTAATGGTCCCACAGATGCTCCACCCGATGGCTGATGAGCGTAACTCCAACCTGAAGAGGATGCATCACTTCCAACAATACAACTCCAACCGGATCTAATCGATGCGGTGCCCGAGTGTTAATAGTCGCGAGAAACAGAGAAAACACCAGGAAGAAGCTACATGACAATACAACCCGGTAACGATGAAAAAACCGGTACATGGATGTTTCTCAGTCGGGATAGTTCCTTTGTGTACTCATTGTATCGCGAGTTCCTTCAGTAATGAAAGCTCGTCAAGCGCTTTTCCTGCTCCCATCACCACAGCAGTCAGCGGATCCTCCGCCGGCATCACCGGCAAGCCTGTTTCCTCACGCAACAACACATCTAAGTTACGCAACAAAGCGCCTCCCCCAGCAAGGACAATCCCTTTATCTACAATATCCGAGGCGAGTTCCGGTGGCGTTCGTTCTAAGGCAATCCGAACAGCCTCGACAATCTGGTTAATAGACTCTAATAACGAATCGCGAATTTCTTCATCCGTCAGTTGGACAGTCTTTGGCACTCCGGCCACAAGATCACGTCCCTTAATCTCCATAGTCTGGATCTCATCCCCTGGATAGGCAGAGCCAATAGTAATCTTAATCAATTCAGCGGTGCGTTCCCCAATAAGAAGGTTATATTTTCGCTTGATGTATTGGATAATTGCTTCATCCATTTTATCTCCACCCACACGGATTGAGCGAGAAAAAACGATTCCAGCTAATGAAATAACAGCAACTTCTGTCGTCCCACCACCTATATCGACGATCATATTCCCCACGGGCTCGGTGATAGGCAAGCCTGCGCCAATCGCAGCCGCCATCGGCTCCTCCATTAAGTACACCTCACGAGCGCCAGCAAGTTCTGCCGATTCTTTGACAGCTCGTTTCTCTACCTCAGTAATACCGTTGGGTACACAAATAACGACTCGTGGACGTACTAAGTGCCTTCGATGGTTATGCACTTTTCCAATAAAATACTTGAGCATGGCCTCCGTAATCTCGAAATCGGCAATAACCCCGTCTTTGAGAGGCCGAATCGCCACAATATTACCCGGGGTGCGACCCAACATCCTTTTTGCTTCAAGTCCTACAGCTAATACTCTCCGCCCTCCACGTGCGTCTTTCTGTACTGCAACAACAGAAGATTCATTACAAACAATACCTTGCCCACGAACGTAAATTAAGGTGTTTGCCGTACCAAGATCAATCGCGAGGTCATTTGATAAAATCCCCCACAAAGAAAAACCCATGTTTTCAATTCCTTTTTAATCATCCTCAAGGTCACCAATAAAGGTTACAAAACAGGGTTTTTAGCAAAATCAGAAAACGTCGGCAAGTCATTATCAGGGCGTTGCTTTTCTCTTTTCTCTCTACTATCCCTTTAGACAATATAGGAGGATAGGCCGATGCTCGATTTCATGCGAAAACGAACGCAGTCTCTCTTAATTAAGGTTATTTTTGCCATTATCGTCCTCGTATTTATCTTTTGGGGTTTTGGAAATCCCACGGGACAACAGGGTGTCGCTGAAGGTGTTGCAACCGTCGACGGGCAGATCATTTCACAACGAGAGTTTCAACGGTCGTATGATAACATAAAGGCAGTATACCGTGATGCTTACAAGGATCGACTGACCCCTGAACTGATCCAGTCGCTGAACCTCAAACAGCAAACGCTTGATCAGCTGATTAACAGTAAACTGCTCCAGCAAGAAGCATACCGTATTGGATTTCGGGTAGATGACGAAGAACTACGAGAGTCTATCCGCCAGTTACCTCTCTTTCAGGTAGATGGGCAGTTCAGCCAAGCGCAGTATTCTCGCGTCCTCAATTTTCTTCGTATGACCCCAAGTGAGTTCGAAGAAGGACAGCGGGGTGACCTTCTGCAAAAAAAATTGTATCGCATGATTACCGAGGCAGTGCCAAAGAATGAGCAACAAGCAAAAGACCTGTTTCAACTTGCCAACGAACGCGTGAACCTGTCATTTGTTAAAATCGCGTCTGCCGATCTCATCGCGGAAACACGTGTCACCCCTCAAGAAGTAGAGACCTATTACAATACCCATCGGGAGTCGTTTCGACAGCCGGAGCGGGTGCGCTTGACCTATGTTGCCTATCCGGCCACACAGTTTGAAGATAACGTACAAGTATCTCCACAAGAGGAAGAGGATTTCTACAATAGTCATAAGGCAGACCGGTTCACGACCCCGGCGCGGGTGCATGCCCGCCATATCCTCTTTGCTTTTGACCAGGGAGCCTCGGACGAAGACAAAGAAAAACTGAAGAACACCGCAACGGAAATCCTGACCCGCGCACACGCAAATGAGGATTTCGCCACGCTGGCAAAAACCTATTCGCAGGATCCGGCTACCGCACCGAATGGCGGTGACTTAGGATTCTTTCCGCGTGGGCGGATGGTGAAACAGTTTGAAGAAGCTGCTTTCAATCTCTCCGCTGGCGCCATTAGTGACCTCGTCGAGACTCCGTTTGGGTATCACATCATCAAAGTCGAAGCAGCCGAGCCAGAACGGACGCGACCGCTGGATGACGTTCGTTCAGAAATTCACAAAGAGCTAACGACTCGCCGCGCACAAGAGCTCGCTCGTGAACATGCCCAAGCCGACTGGGACAAAGTGCATAGTGGCACTGCTCTCGAAGAAGTGGCACGTACCGGAGGACTCACTCTCGGTGAAACCCCACTCGTGAGCCGGGATGAGAGTATCCCGAATCTCGGACGACATCCTGAATTAATTCATGCAGCGCTAGGCCTTGAGGTGAATCAGATCAGCGCTCCAATTCAATCGGAAAATACCTGGTATCTCGTCGCGCCACGTGAGAAAGTCGAAGCGCGTATCCCTGAGCTTGCTGAAGTACGTGAAGACGTTGAAAAGCGCGCTCAGAGCGAGAAGGCGGAACAGCTTGCTAAAACCAAGGCAGAAGCGATACTGAAAAAACTCCAGGAGACCAAATCTTTCGCCACCGTTGCCGAAGAGGAACATCTGACAGTCGAAGAGACGGGAGCATTCCAACGTCACGGCGGGTATATCCCGAAGATGGGGAATTTGCCCGATCTCAAGAAAGAAGCTTTCCAGGTAACCCCGGAGGCACCAGTTATTGGTCAGGTGTACGTGTGGGGAGGGAATGCGTTCGTCGCCATGTTGAAAGAAAAAATTCCCGCCAATATGGCAGACTTCCAGAAGCAGAAAGACCGTCTGAGTGAGGATTTATATAAACGGAAACAAGCGGCAGCATTCGAGGAGTTCATCAACATGCTCAAAAAGCGTGCGGATATTTCGCCGAACCTCTCCGCGTTACTGAATATTCCCACGTAAGGATACTTCTTCACCGTGCCTTCATTATCGACGCTCGTTCGCTTGTTATTTCATCGAGGAGGGAAAACGAAGATGTTACCAATAGGAACCGTTGCTCCAGACTTTACCGCCAAAATCCATACTGGAAGTGATTTCTCTCTTGCTGCGCAAAGAGGGAAAAAAGTACTGCTGTGGTTTTACCCCAAGGCAGACACACCTGGTTGAACCACGGAGGGCCGCGGGTTCCGCGACCAGATTGACGAATTTTCCGCTCGGAACGTGCAGGTTGTCGGTATTAGTTTCGATGGTCTTGCCGAGAACGCGGCATTCGCCGATAAATACGCATTTCCCTTTCCGCTCCTCTGCGATACTGAACGGGCTGTCGGACTTGCGTATGGGGCCTGTGATAGCCCAAAAGCCGGCTTTCCAAAACGGGTCAGCTATCTCATTGATGAACAGGGAACTATTCGCAAAACGTACGACGCGGTAAATCCTCGCTCTCATCCAGCGGAAGTGCTCGCTGATATCGACAACGAACCATCCGCATAGCGCTGCAGGACCTCGTGGGGCGGTTCATATCGCCCCACGCCCCGACACACTGCGCTCAGTCCTAAGCATTATCGGGGACGGCAAATCTCAGCCTTCCCCTCTTAGTGTTCGTACACCGAGCATTGCCGCTTCATAGATCAGCGTCAGTGGCACCTGCTTTTCTAAAGCCACCCGTTTACAATCTTCATACTCTGGTGCCGCCGTTACTCGGCCATCAGGTCGATACGCGAGCTTAACCCCAATCTCACCATAGGCAGTCTGAATGGTTCTTCGTTCGCGACGCAAAGCAAGACGCGATACGGGATACGAACGAATCCCCAGTGTTGACGTTTCCGTCAAGATCACTGCACCCACAGCC
Source organism: Binatia bacterium (assembly GCA_050187625.1). GTDB lineage: Bacteria > Desulfobacterota > Binatia > Bin18 > Bin18 > JBFWXH01. The sequence continues at coordinate 116,206 of JBFWXH010000006.1, read as the reverse complement.
TCAGATTTGTCAGGATCACATAAAACCCACAGCAAGACCCCCGGACGACCTTTCTTCATCTGGATGGGAGAAAGAAACACATCTCGCGCTCCCGCTAAGAACAGCTGTTCCATTACATACTCGTACAGCTCTGGATTGAAATCGTCGATATTGGTTTCGATAACGGTGAGTTGTTCTTCGCGTGCACTCTCGCGAGTGTTCCCGATCACCACGCGTAAAAGGTTCGGACGATCACTCAGAGTCCGCTCCCCAGCTCCGTACCCAACCGCGATGACGTCAAGAGACGGCACTGAGCCGTGCTCAGCCATGGCTGCCACAATTGCAGCGCCAGTAGGCGTCACCATCTCAGCCTCACCATCCCCAAAACGCACGGGACGTCCTTTGAGCAGCTCCACCGTCGCCGGACCAGGAACGGGTAACACACCGTGACGGGATGGGATCAAGCCCCGCCCGAGCGGCAACGGCGAGACATACCCCTTCTCTGTCCCGAGTACCGACAAACCATAAGCAGTGCCGACAATGTCAACGATCGAATCGACTGCACCAACTTCGTGGAAATGCACCGCCTCCGGCGCAACCCCATGAACGTGTCCTTCAGCTTTCGCGAGGACAGTAAAAATCCGCAACGCCGTCGTTTTTACCTGGGGAAGCAAATCACTCTCTTGCAACATACGGGCAATCGATCGAAAGCTCCGCTCATGCAGAGGGTCACGGACCTCCACTTGGAACTTCGTCGCACGAATCCCACTCATCCTCCGCTCACTCTGACTCAATCGATAGCCTGAGAACGGGAGCTTCTGTAACTCTTGTTGCAGTCCATCGAAAGACACGCCCAACTGCAATAAGGCCCCAACGACCATGTCTCCACTTATCCCGGAGAATGCATCAAAGTACACGACTTTCATGTTGACTCCCTTATCGCACACCACCTGTCTACAGAAGCCCGTTTTGACAAAACACTACGAACCAGCAAGGACAAACTTGATCGGCACTTCGACCCAACTTTCCACGGGTTCTCCGTCGAGACGTGCAGGAATAAAGCGCCAGTTCTCACGCACTGTGCGAGTCGCCGACTCATCAAGCAAGGCAAAGCCCGAAGAGCGGGCCAGTTCAACTTCAGCGACACTTCCATCTTCACGGACGCGAACGCGCAGTAACACCTCCCCCTGCGCCCCGAGCCTGCGCGCAATAAGCGGATACAGTGGTTTCGGGTTCACCTGATAATCTGGGCGAGCACTGTTCCCAGCACCATTTCCTTGTCTGGTACCCCTCCCGACCCGTTCCGCCGCAGCCCCATCGCCATTGTTTATTGCACCCTGCGGGTGCTGGGAGACGGAATTATCACTTTCTATGATTGATTCTCCTGCGGAAGGGCTCACCCCTGGAATCTCCGAAGATGGAGAGCGCGGTTCGGATACTGGAGGTGGTAGTGTCAATTCCGGCGGTTTCTCCCGTGGCACTGGATCTGGTTTTTTTTTTATTTCACGGACTTTTTTCGGTGGAGATTGCGACGCAACCCGTGACGGCACAGGGGGCGTTTTTTTGACAACTGGAGGCCGCGGCTTTGGTTTTTCCACTATTTCTTGCGGGGCTGCTACCACGGGCTCTGGGATTTCTCCTGGCACGTCTTGTACTGGTAGGGGTTTCGCACGTTGTAACACGGTAACCCGGAGCAGCCTAGGTTCGTAGGAAGCCACGGAAATCGGGATTGATGCAGCCACTCCCAACAAGAGGAGGTGCAGGAGGCCGGAACACACCCCAAATACGAGTGTTGGACGGTCACACTGCCACATACGACCCTAGCTGAGAAACAGCCCTTGGACAAAGCCTACATCCACCACTATCCATGTTCCAAAAACTGCACTGACAACTCCAGTTGCCACACGAAGAGTGAGATTCACATCGGACAGCCGATGGAGAGCAAGCGAGAAAAAGATGCCCATGAGAAGACTGACCATTCCCATTCCCAACACAGAGCCAAGACCAAAGATTCCTATATACGCCAGGCCAAGGGCCGGGGAAGGTATGGCCGCTAAAACAATCAGCATCAAGGCGGCACTCCCGGCTAGTCCGTGCACCATACCAATAATGAGTGGCCGCAGCCCGAGACGCAAACGGTGAACGTGCGTATGAGAAGACGTGTCGGCATGAGCATGGAAATGCGTATGAGTATCCCCATTATGCTGATGCTGATGGACATGCAGTCGTTTCCGCCAGCAATCATAGAGCGTCATGAGCCCCAACCCTATCAGCATGACACCCACCACACATTCGAGCGACATTTCCATCGGCGCAGGAATGCGCTGCTTCAACCCGAGAACAACAAGACCAACGAGCAATAAGGTTGCCGTATGCCCAATTCCCCAAAAAAGGCCGATCCAGAGAGACCGCCACGGAGACCGCTCTCGCGTAACTATCGTCGAAACCGCGATCAGATGGTCAGAGTCAAAGGCATGCCTCAGCCCCAACAGAAACCCTAAACCAAGCGTCGTTAATGGCGTCACAGTATTTTTTCCCCTTTTCTCAGCCGTCGTTCTCCTACCATCGACTGCAATAGAGATACCATCAGTTTCTCGAGGTTACGAGGGAGCAATAGCAGCTGGAAGTTGTTCGCCGTCGCCACCGACTTTGAGACCCGCTGTTTCGGCTCTATTGTCGTATCGGTAGACGCAACGGCGATAGTGAAGCTGTCTACCATTCCTTTCCGCTTCCTCTACTCGATACGTACAAATAAGAGAGGGAGAAAGGATCGGCATGGGGAGCACCGAATCCACCACGCTCCTTTCTCGTAAGAGCAGATCACCCTTCGTGTCACAGACTACCGAAACGGCGATAGATACCATCCATCGCGACATAACGGTGTTCAAGACCAACGAGTGCAACTCGACGTGCCTTGGCCTGGAGCTCCGTGGTCGTCGCATACTTATTCAGAATACATGCCCCATCGCCACTGTGCTCGGCATCAGCTTCAACATGAATGTCCCAGAAACGTAGCCCTCTCGGGCTAATCTGATAATGTCGCCTTAGTGCAGCTTCGATCTTGGGATATTCCCGTGCTAAAAGTCCTTCGAAGGCGAAATTGAAACCTGCAGCAGCTTCGACAATCGTACCACCGTAAAAGATCCGCGCGTAAAAATTACACAACGCATCAACTTCAAGAATAGGTTCCGCCCGGTGAAAATCTTCAGCAGTAGCCCCAATTTCTTCGCCAAACTCGATCAGCAGCTGAAGATGTGGAGGCTCGCCACCCAACCCCTCTTCGCTGACCAGATTTTTGATAAGGAGACGGCGGACATCGCCCGGCGCTTTGGGGATCAATACTGGTAATAACTCCTGCGCATAACTCTTCCACAGATAGGCCTGCTTGGCATATTCACGTAGTACCGGCACCGGTAAGGTTCCGGTGAAGATCGCCTGATTCAACGGGTGGTTCATCAGTCGCTCTTGCAATGGGTCGATCTCCTTCTGCAGACGAGCAGCAAACGTCGCGTTAGCCATCGCGTCCCTTTCTCTCATCGTTATTTCATCGCTGAGAAGTCCGTTGGGGTAAGAAACTTGTTGCTTTGGTGGACGACGATAGTTCGGAGCTTGGCTACCACTTCGGCTCGCCGTGGATCTTTTGCCCATTTCCCCCATTTTTCTTGGCGCTCGTTGAGATCATGGTACGCCCATAAATGGACGACCTGATTCAGATCTCCGGCTTCGGTATACCAAAATCCCACCGGTTTTAATCCATGTTCCGCAACGCATGGCAATATCTTCGTCCGTGCAACTTCGAGATAGTCCGGTAATCCACCCACGACCAACTGATAGGTGCGTAATTCATAAATCATCGATGCTCCTCCTTTGGCAAGGCAATCACAGCATCTCTCCAATCGCTGCTGGCTGTCAAGACGTCAACCACAAACAAGAATCAAGAACGCAGCCTTTATGCATGGTAGCCTCTTGCGTTACACAACTCGTCAACATAGGTAAACGGTACTGCCTGGGGTCTGGCAAAGATCAGGAAGCCAAAAAGGAGGCAACAGACAAAAGCGACAAAAAGCGACGCGCCGATCTCCGGCAAGAGTCATCTCCGTTTGCTGCCTTTTGCTGTTTGCAGGGTGATTTTTCGTGAGGATATATGCCACAACAACATGAAGACAAACATATGATTTATGAACGTGCCCAGCTCGGTCACAAGCTCGGTTACGGCAAACGCCCAGCGCTTATCGTGGTCGATTTTCAAATCGGTTTTACTGCACCGGAGCGTTCCCCTTTAGCAGGCAATCTCGATGCGGAAGTAGCCGCCACGAATACACTCATTGCGGCCGCACGCAAGAAGAACGTTCCAGTGATTTTCACTGTCGTCGGCTACGATCCGCATCGGCAGGATGATGCGGGATTGTGGCCGGAGAAAGTCCCCTCTTTACGAGTCCTCACTCTCGGTAGTGAATTAGTCGAACTTGATCCGCGCCTTGAGCGGAGACCTGAAGATCTCATCATCGTCAAAAAATATGCCTCTGGTTTTTTTGGTACCTATCTGGCCTCGACGCTGACCATGCGCGCAATTGATACGTTGATTGTTACTGGGTGTACGACCAGTGGCTGTGTGCGCGCCACGGTCATGGATGCCCTCGCCCACGGTTTTCGTCCGATCGTGCCACTTGAAGCCATCGGTGACCGAGCTCAAGAGCCACACGAAGCAAATGTGTTCGATATCGGAGCCAAGTATGGAGATATTGTCTCGACAAGTGACGTGCTGGCGTATCTCGAACAACTCTGAACCGGAGAGGTAAGGAACGGCCTGTCCCCGATTCCCCCCTGGTCCAGTTCCTCCCTTCACCGGGGCCTTCCTTTCACGTCTACGGTGGGCTAAAACTGCGCTCTTGATCTCAATCTCTACAGTAGGGGAGTGGTACAGAATGCATCGTCTGCTACGCGCGATTCCATTCATAGCCGTAATTCTTTTAACGTTGCCGAGCTGTTCGCACAGCAGCAACCCAGAACCGAAAGGAGGTCCAGTGGTTATTATTGCTACGTCGATGGGAGAGATTAAAGTCGCACTCTACGAGAAGGAAGCTCCGGAGACTGTGAAGAACTTTCTCGCGTATGTCAACGACAAATTCTACGATGGGACGATCTTTCACCGCGTAATTCCCGGTTTCATGATCCAGGGCGGAGGGTTTTCCACAGAGATGGACCAAAAGTCCACCAAGGATCCGATCAAAAATGAAGCCGCAAATGGCCTAAAAAATGAGGTAGGAACTCTTGCTATGGCACGAACGCCAGATCCTCATAGTGCCACAGCGCAGTTCTTTATTAACGTCAAGAACAATGACTTCTTGGACTACAAGGATAGTTCCATGCAAGGGTTCGGGTATTGCGTGTTTGGCAAAGTCACCGAAGGTATGGATATCGTGCGGAAAATCGAGCTGGTAAGAACAACTCGTCGAGGCATGCACGAAAACGTCCCGATCGAACCAGTGGTGATTAAATCCATGACGGTTGAGGCCGCCCAATAGGAGACTAAAAGCGCAGCGAAGGCAAGAGCAGAAAGGAGAAACACTATGCATCGACAGAGAAAGTTCACAGGTTTTGTTGTCGCTTTTCTTGGTGCCCTCCTCCTTACCTCGTCGGCGTACAGTAAAGGGATTCCAGAGGATCAGCAAAAGGTTCTCGACTCTAGTAAGTACGTCTATATCCAGAGCGTCCGTAAAGATGGTTCATTTGGCGCACCGGCAGAAATCTGGTTCATGCATCACAATGGTGCAGTCTGGGTCTGCTCGCCGACAACGACCCATCGAGTCAAACGCATTCAAGCCGGGCAAACGAAGGCAAAGATTGCTATCGGCAAACCTGACGGCCCTTCATTCATAGCTAAAGGCTCGCTGGTCAAAGATCCCGAAGTGAACAACGCGCTCTTTGAGGCCTTTGCCAAAAAATACAGCGACGGCTGGTCTTCTTACGAGAAAAGTTTCAAAGAGGGCTTGGCCGATGGGTCGCGGACACTTGTGAAGTATGAGGTCGAATAAAGCGGGACGCGTGCGACATAAAACGTACATGAGGAGGCAAGGAGGTTACTCTTTACGTTGTACGTTTTCTATCACAGCACTCGTCATACAAAAGGAGGTGCACAATGAATCTTTCCTGGGCTAAGGATTGGGTTAGTTGTTTTAACGCTGCCGGGTTAGAGAAACTCTTGACAATGTACACTGAGGACGTCCAGTTCGAGGATATCACCTTTTCCCATAAGTGTAATGGCTTGGGTGAGGTCAAGAAATTTTTCGGTGGCATGGCTTCCCCGAATGCGGGCGAGAATGTTTTTACGGCAAACACCTACGTCGGTGATGCCAATGGTGGTGTAGTTGAGTGGACCTGGCAAGCCAAACATGCGGGAGACTTCTTGGGCATCCCCGCAAAGGGCAAAGAAACAAACGTACGCGGAGTATCGGTACTGACATTTCGTAGCGGCAAGATCGCCTCACAGCATGATTATTGGGATGCGAATACCGCTATTCAACAGCTCAAAAAATAACACCACACGCACAACGTAAAACCCAGGCGGGATAGCGTTCTCGTCTGGGTGCTTGACAACACTGTGCGTTACTTAAACCTATCCCCAAGCCTCCAACCAACAGTCCCGTCAGTTTTTCGCCACCGTTCGCATCCTGGTCAATCTGTCCTCAAAGAGCCGATAAGCAAACTCATAGAATTTTATCTCCAAAACGTTCAATTCGAGAATCCGCTGTACGACCTCAGGAGAAATCTCTTCTTCTTGAGATTGAGACGAACGCTCTCTCACGTTCAGGTGCGGGAGTGAAGTCACCAGAGGCCAGCAGAATCGCTGGCACAGCAACTCGATCGAGTCCGCGAAACGCTCTGCGATGCCAACAAAATCACACATGGTTAATCGTCGACAAGCAATGTTCAATAGCTCTTCATCGGCACAATCAGGGGCATAGAACATCTTCGGTTCTTGGACATGCTGCAGGTCAAAGTCGAGCCCAACTAGCCGTAATTGATGGTTGCAAACGAATTTTTTCGTCGCATCGTAACGCAAGATTTCTTCCAGCGGTGCACTGGCAAGCGGCACGTATTGATGTAACCAAAAAGAAGGATCGCGTTTCACGTGCAAAAGATGAGAAATCGTGCGTTCCACCGGATGGCGCAGCATCGTCAAGATATGCGGGAAGACTCTAAATTTTTCCACCAGACTGTACGGGAAATGCCCGCGAATGAGGTGATACTGAGCAAATTCATCCGGCGGTATTCTCACAATTTGCGCTAAAGAATTATATTCGTGATTAATACGCGACGGAGAAAATTGCGCTTCGATAACGGTGCGCAGAGACGTACCAGCGGTTTTGGGAATATGCAAAAAATAAAATTGTCGGCAGAGTGACGACATATGTACCGACCGTCCATTTCAACTATCGTTTCCACTGGCCGTCGTGGGTCGAGAAGAGGTTTATTTCTCCCCCGCCGCCAAGATACGCTTCATCACACTATGGTGGCGACCATAGGCAAAATAAATAGCAAAACCGATTCCCAGCCAGACAATCAACCGCAGCCAGTTTTCTGCGGGGAGCGAGAACATCAAAAGCAGACAGAAAGCAATGCCCAGGATTGGCACCAATGGGACCATCGGACAGCGGAAAGGTCTTTCCGCCTCAGGATTTACGCGACGCATCACCAATACTGCTGCACACACAATGACGAACGCGAGCAAGGTTCCGATGTTGACCAGCTCAGCCAGGATACGGAGCGGAATAAACGCCCCCATCAAGCCAACGAATAAACCGGTGAGAATCGTCGATTTCCATGGAGTACGATACTGTTCGTGGATCGCACCAAAGAATCCACGTGGGATCAATCCGTCCCGGGCCATAGCCAGCATGACGCGGGGCTGACTCAACATCAACACTAATAGAACTGAGGTGATCCCTGTCAGTGCCCCAATCGAGATGAGAAACTGCGCCCATGGGAGCCCGACCTGTTTGAAAGCATCAGACACTGGAGCATCAACACTAATTTTGTTGTACGGCACCATACCAGTGAGGACTGCCGCGACGGCAATATAGAGCAGGGTACAAATGATCAAAGAGGCAAGAATCCCGATCGGTACATCTCGATGGGGATTCTTGGATTCTTCGGCTTGCGTCGAGACTGCATCAAAACCGATATAGGCGAAGAAAATAACCGCTGCCCCTGCGAGCATACCAAGCGGTTCCCCGCCCGGACCAGTCTGACCCATCAAGGTGTGGCCGAAGATACTAATACCCGTCAACCCATATGGCGCGAACGGACGCCAGTTCTCTGGGTTGACGTAAAAGGCGCCAACGACAATGACAAACAGTACGATCATGACCTTCACGATCACCATTGCCGCATTGAACCTCGCACTTTCGCGAATCCCAATGACCAACACCACCGTCACTAACAGGGAAATCACTAAGGCAGGAAGGTCAAAAAGTGTGCCAGTTGTGACAATCTGCCCAGTCGCTGGATTAAAATCGAAAGGGGCATTCGTAAAGATATACGGAAGTCTTAGGCCAAATATCCCAATAAAATCCTGAAAATAGTGTGACCACCCATGCGCAACCGTCGCAGACCCAACTGCGTATTCTAGGACTAAGTCCCACCCAATAATCCAGGCAAACAATTCTCCCAGCGTCGCATACGCGTAGGTATATGCTGACCCCGCGACCGGTACCATTGAGGCAAATTCCGCATAGCACAAAGCGGCAAAAATACAGGCCGTCCCAGCCACTACAAAAGATAAGGTTAAGGCCGGCCCTACCTTGTCATGCGCCGCCACTCCAGTCAGGACAAAGATCCCAGTACCGATGATGGCACCGATTCCCAAGGCAGTCAGTTGTACCGGCCCCAAGATACGACTCAGTCGATTCTCTCCTGCCATTTCTTGCAACAACAATGGTAGCGGCTTTCTAGCGAACATTTGCTTCCTCATACGTCAGCTCCTCTCCGCGCTCCAAGATCACCCATAGACTACGTGAGGGAACAGAGGAGCGCAAATCATACGCTCGTCCACCCGTCCACGAAGACGACAACCCATACGCAACAGAGATTTCATTCACCTCCTAGGCATGGTAGGTACACCCACAAGGGAAAGGAGAACGCTCTCATGTCAGAAGAGATCGGGCTTTTCGAAGCCATGAGGACAATGCGTGCCATGCGGCGGCTGCGATCAGATCCAGTGCCGGACGAACTGATTCGTCAGATCATTACCGCCGGGACCTACGCACCTAGCGGAGGAGATGTGCAACATTGGCGTTTTATTGTCGTCAAAGACCCAGACATCAAGAAAGAGATTCAACTCCGTTACAAAAAAGCGCTCGATCAATTGCTCCCACGATATCGTTCGAATCCGCCACTGCCAGGCAAAAGCGAGGCGCAAAAGAACCGCATGCTCGACGCAGTGATCTATCTGACCGAACATTTCCATGAAGCCCCTGTCTTGATCGTCTGTTGCTTGACTGGTGACATGGCGAAAGCAATTGGGTTAGCAAAAATGTCCGGCGCGTCCATTTATCCGGCGGTGCAGAACATGTTGCTTGCCGCTCGGGGGTTAGGCCTAGGCGCCACGTTAACAACGCGTCATTTGCTATTTGAGAAAGAAGTGAGTGAGGTGCTGGGCTTGCCAGACAATGCCGAAACCTTTGCCGTCATCCCGATTGGATATCCGCTTGGGAGGTTCGGGCCGGTCGCACGGCAACCCCTCGAAGCTGTAACGTTTCAAGACCGGTGGGGAAATGCGTATTAAGTGTCGAGTGCCGAGCACGACCTATCGAGTAACGGCTTCTCGTGATCGGCAAAGCATACGCTACAGCTCGGCATTCACAATGCACTCTTCAGTACTGTATTTGTGGAGGTGGAGATGGAGTGGGGAACCTTAGTCACAGCAACCTTGCAATTATATCGACAAGCGGCAGTAGATACCTGGCAGCGTATTCAGCGCAACTGGTGGGTCAGCCTGTTACCACTGCTTTACGGCGTCCTTCTCCTGTTCGCGATCCAGCTTGTTTTACCTCTCGGTATGCCCGGCGGGTTCATCCTTGGCCTTATCTCAGCGATGTGCACGAGTTCGTATCTGTATTTCGTTGCCGGTACGGTTAATGGGCAACGGATGTTTCCCTCGGATCTCATGGAAAGCTGGCGTCCGTACCTTGGCCCCGTAATTACCATTTTGTTTTTTCTGTTTATCGTCCAAATGCTGTTGCGGTTTGCCCTTCCGCCTGTCGCCGCATCTCGCGATATTCTCTTCATCATTCAATTGGTATTGATGGTCATTCTGAATCCGATCCCAGAGATCATTTATCTCGGGCGCAGTGAGGGGCTGGGCATGTTGCAAGAAAGCGTCGAATTCCTCCGCGAGAGTGGATTGGAGTGGTTTCTGCCGCTCGTGTTACTAACCTTGTTTTCGATCATTCTCCCTGTGCCGTTCCTCGTCAGCCCTTTTCAAGTGGGCCAGCTCTCTCTCCCCCCCTTAAGTGCTGCGGGATTACTCGGCTCTCTCACTGGTCTAGTACAAGGAATTCTCAGTGCGGTCTTCTTATTCGTGCTGATGGTGTTTCGCGGCTTGTTGTTTCGTTCGCTCGCCAGTGGTACGCGACGACAGCGGATCTTTCGCGCCCGTCTCTCGTGATCCGGAGGTACACGATGCAAAGGAAAATTCCCGCAGTGTTTATGCGTGGCGGTACCAGCCGGGCAGTCTTTTTCCGCGAAGACGATATGGCCAGGTACGACCAACACCTTCGCGACCTCATTATTCTCAGCACTTTGGGGAGTCCAGATCCTGATGGTCGACAGATTGACGGGCTGGGCGGCGGCATCTCGTCCTTGAGTAAAGCGGCAATTATTGGGAAAAGCAACTCTTCGGATTATGATGTCACATTCAATTTTGCCCAGGTCGATGTCACGACTGCCAGCGTCGATTGGAGCGGCACGTGTGGCAACATGTCGGCAGCAGTGGGACCTTTCGCCATTGACGAAGGTCTCGTCCCAGCTCTAGAGCCGATCACGCCAGTCCGTGTCCTCGCAACCAACACCGGTAAGGTCTATATCGCGCACGTCCCAGTCCATGCGGGACAGGCAGAAACCGAGGGGGACTTTTATATCGATGGGGTTCCAGGTTCTGGTGCTTGTATCACACTTGAATATCTCCGGCCTGACGGTTCGCTTGGGGGAAATCTCTTACCGACAGGAAAAGCTCGACAGCGGATACGCCTCGTGAACGGACGAGCCGTCACCATCTCTCTTGTCGATGTTGCTATTCCCACAGTCTATGTCCGTGCAACTGAACTCGATGCTGATGCAACACAGCTCGCACCGGCGTTGGATAGCCAACGCAAGCTACAAACCATGCTCGAAGAACTTCGTTGTCATGGTGCGGTGCTCCTGGGTTTGGCTATTGATGTTGAAGACGCACGGAAGAAGATGAGAGCTACCCCTAAGATTGTGATGGTCGCCCCGCCGAGCCCATACCTGAGTAGCAGTGCGAAACCAATCGCGGCAGATCAGATGGACCTACTCGCCCGAGCCATCTCGATGGGGAACACACATCGCACCTTTCCTGGTACGGTCTCGATGTGTACCGCAGTTGCAGCTGCTATTGAAGGAACGGTAGTGCACGAAGTTTCCCGTCCGGCTACTGCAGGGCGCGTACGAATTGGCCATCCCGCTGGTATTATGGGAGTTGGGGCGAAAGTCCGACGACACAACGCCACGTGGATCGTCGACAGTGTTACCGTCCAACGCACCGCGCGACGTATTATGGAAGGCTCCGTGCTGATTCCACAACGGGTGTTCGATGGTAGGCCGTGGTTTGTCGAACGTCCGAGTTAATACATCGCCAATAACCGCGACCACCATAGTATCGTTACGCAGGGAGCGCTCTGCGTATCAAGGAGTTACTGTAGAGCCACGACAGCAAAATAAAAATTTACGGAGCCGTCACTTTCGTCATCTCGAAAGGCATCCCTCAGCACCATAACCCAACGAACGTAGGTTCTTTCCTTAACTGCCGATACGATACACCGCCAATAATAAAGGAGGTGTTCTTATGCAGCGGCAACCTATTCTGTGTCTCCGGCGGCTTTTCTTGGCGTGGCTGTGGGGCTTGTTCCTAGTCACTGCCCTCCCACATCTCAGTAGGGCGCAAACTCTTGATTGTCCGATATTCCCCGCAGATAATATCTGGAATACCCGAGTTGACACCCTGCCTACCCATCCCAGTTCATCCACCTACATCAATACGATCGGTCCTACGGCAGGACTCCATGCAGACTTTGGGACGGTATGGAACGGTGCACCAAATGGCATTCCGTTTACTATCGTTCCCAGCACGCAACCGTTGGTCCCCATTATTTATACTGCCTACGGAAACGAAAGCGATCCCGGTCCTTTTCCTCTTCCAACAACTGCCGCGATTGAGGGTGGCACAACCAGTACCGGCGACCGCCACGTCCTAGTTGTGCAAACCGGAACCTGCAAGTTGTATGAACTGTTTAACGCTCACCCGCTAAGTGGAGGCGCGTGGTCCGCTGACTCCGGCGCAGTATGGAATTTACGCTCCCACACCCTTCGTCCAGATGGCTGGACGTCTGCCGACGCCGCCGGGCTCCCTATCTATCCAGGCCTTGTTCGCTATGACGAAATACGCACTGGGGAGATTCGCCACGCCCTTCGTTTCACCGTGTCTAAAACCCAAAGTACGCACCTGTGGCCCGCCCGGCACCACACTTCACCAACAGGATCCCAATATCCACCAATGGGGTTACGCCTGCGACTGAAAGCCTCTTTCGACATTTCGACATTTTCTCGTACCAATCAGATCATCCTGCAAGCACTCAAGATCTATGGGATGATTGTCTCTGACAATGGCAGTGCGTGGTATATTTCCGGCGCACCAGATTCCCGCTGGAATGATGACGATTTGCACCAACTGTCCCTCGTCAAGGGCTCGAACTTTGAGGTCGTCGATGAATCCGGACTTCAGGTTGCCCCAGACTCTGGACAAGCTCGGCAGGACTCAACACCACCTCCCCCGTGCACCCAAATACCCCCATTCCCCAGCTTGCTCGCCCCCACCCCCGGCTCGGTCTTCTCCGTCGGTCCAATCACGCTCGACTGGGCAGACACCAACTGTGCAATATCGTATCGGGTTCTCGTACGACAAAGCTTCCGGCGTGGTGCCACCGTCTACCAGAACAACGATCTAACAACATCACAAGCAATAATTCCCGCGCTTCCCAAAGGCAAATACTACTGGAACGCCTATGCTTGTAACAGCTACGGTTGCAATCGTTCAGAGGCATGGCAGTTTACTGTGCGATAAGATCATTGGCAGAGCCATGATCCTAGAGTACAGTTGTAGGGTCATGGTGACACTGGCAGATATTCAGACCGCCCGTACACGTATTGCTGGAACAATCTACAACTCCCCGTGCACCTATTCGGAAACACTCAGCCGCACATCAGGCGCGCAGGTTTTTTTGAAACTTGACAATTTACAGATGACTGGCTCCTTCAAAGAACGCGGGGCGCTCAACAAACTGCTGACACTCAGCTCAACCGAACGACAAAAAGGCGTGATCGCCGCTAGTGCGGGCAATCACGGTCTTGGCGTTGCTTATCATGCACAACGGCTCGGCATTCCGGCAACGATTGTCATGCCACGTTTCGCTCCACTCATCAAGGTGAATTCCGCTCGTCGCTATGGGGCAGAGGTTATTCTCGCAGGCATGGACTTTGACGAAGCCCTGGCTGAGGCTCGACGTGTACAAAACGAACGTGGAAGCACTTTTATCTCGGCGTTCAACGATCCTGCTATCATCGCCGGACAAGGTACTCTCGGGCTCGAACTGCTCGAGCAGGTGCCACACTTTGATGCTGTCATTATTCCGGTGGGAGGCGGAGGCTTGAGTGGTGGCATTGCTGTCGCTCTCAAACAAAGCGGTTTTCGCGGTCGTCTTATTGGCGTACAGGCTGAGCGTATTCCTGGCATGAAAATCGCCATAGAAGCAGGGAAGCCTGTCCCGATCTCGCCCGCAGCAACGATTGCCGACGGCATCGCAGTTCGGCAGGTGGGCGACAACACCTTGCCTCTCATTCAACGTCACGTCAACGAAATAGTCACTGTATGTGAATCAGATATTGCGCGTGCCATTCTGCTCTTGTTGGAAATCGAGAAGACCGTGGTCGAAGGAGCAGCGGCAACAACCTTGGCCGCGTTACTCAATTGCCCACTCACTCTCGTCGGTAAAACCGTTATCTTGGTGATCTCGGGTGGCAACATTGACATGAACGTGATCTCACGAGTGATTGAGAAAGGACTGGTACGTGAAGGTCGTCTCGCACGTATTAGTCTGATCATTCCCGACCGACCTGGGGGGCTCGCACGAGTGAGTACGTTAGTTGCAGATCAGGGCGCCAATATCTTAGAGATCGTTCACACCCGAGGCTTCAGTCGCGCAGAGATCGGTGAGTCGGAAATCACCTTAACCCTTGAAATCTCGGGAGAAGAGCATCTGTCACGCATACTGCGCGAGCTACGCGCCGCTGGCTATCACGGATTCGAGGAGGGTATAAGATCACCGTAACATAACCGAGTTCCGGAAACATGTAGCCGAGTACATACCTCCGCATTTATTCTTCAACAAGGAAGGGCGACCATCCCGAGAGCGGGCCCCTCTCTACAGACGTTGAAGTCAGACTGCAGACGACCCAGAGCCAGTTTGGAGAAATTGTCCAACCCCTTGCAGTGCACGCACCGCATCTTCGACTTGCTTAATCCCGTCGGTATTTTGCGTGCTCGCTTTGCGGATATTCTGCATGGCCTGAGCCACTTGATCCATACCAACGAGCTGCTGCTGACTCGACACCGCAATTTGTGTCACCGCATAGGAGGCCTCAACAATTGCGTTAGTGAGCGTCCGAATCGATTCTCCCGCCTCAAGCGACTGCTGCACTCCTGCCTCAACCGCTTTCGCGCCTTGTTCGGTCACCAAGACTGCCGCCGTACTCGCCTTCTGGATCTCGCTTAAGAGAACGCGCACCTGCGCCGTGGCTTGTTTCGATTGTTCCGCAAGTCGTTTCACCTCGCGCGCAACGATACCGAACCCTTTCCCATTTTCCCCGGCGTTTGCTGCCTCAATGGCAGCGTTGATCGCCAACAAGTTCGATTGCTCAGCGAGTTCATTCACCGAGGTAATAATTTCGCTGATCGCCTGGGTTTGTTCTCCAAATTTCAGGACGCTATCAGCAATGGAACGAATTTGCTCGCGGGCACGCGAAAGCCCGGCGCGGGCATTTTCCACGACGTGTTCTCCACTCTGGGCCACTTCGGTTGCTTTTTGGGCGCTGGCTGACACTTCCTGTGCTTTCTGGCTGGCCACATAGGCCGTTTGTTTGACTTGCTCGACAGTAGTCACCGTTTGTGCTACCGCAGTAGCGGTGTCGGTGGTCGTTTCACTAAGCTGGGCCACCGAGCTAACAATCTGACCTAGAGACTGAGACAAGATCAGTGCGCGTTCTTTCATCTCGGCGATTTGCCGCTGCAGGCTCTCTTGCCGCTGTTTTTCGTCCGTTATCTCGATCGCTACTGTGTATATCAGCTGTTCCCTTACCACCGATTTCGCGTGCCACCGAATCCATTTATAAGAACCACCTTTGCACAGGCAACGATTCTCAAAAACCACTATACTTTCTCCGTCGCCGAGTCGTTGTATCACGGTTCTGGTGGCTTCCCTATCCTGAGGATGAACGAGGTCGGTGAATGGCTTCGCCATCAGCTCAACACGAGAAAACCCCAGGATCTTCTCCGCCGCAGGATTTAGCCGCTTGAAATACCCATCAACACTCGCCATACCAAGGATATTGAGTGAGAGACCAAAAAATTCTTGATAATACCATACCTCTTGTGCACGTCGCCCTGCCATAAAGGCAAGGACCCCCAGAAACAGTGGCGCAGAATCAATCACCCAATGCAGTGGCTGGACCCGCTGGCTGGCAAGGATACCCGCAATAGTCCATGGTTCCCCTTTCAGAAACACATCAAAAGCCGTGGCTCCAAGCGGAAAGCAACAGCCAAAAAGAACGCCAATAAGCGTGTACTTGGTCACAATAGAAAATTGCATAGTGTTCTTTTTCTTGAGTTGCTCACAACTTGACACCCCAATGTACCCCGGTAGAAGTTCGATGCAGAGACACTCTCCCGAACCTGGTCCATTATGAAGTATCGGGAGGCGTTCCTCCCTCTTTAGTCGCGAGGGTTAAACACTTGGGCAAAGATCTTGCTGACGTTTCGGCAAATAAGACATCATGGTCGTACAGTCACGTGGCTAACTATGCTACACTGAGACGAAACAGGCGGCGACATCCAGAGGGATGAGCAACCGGAGGAGATTATGATTTTTGGCAAACTGTGGTACGTCCTACAAGCACAGCTTAATAAGTTGGCGAATTTCTTTTGGACCGCTGACCCTATTGCACAGATGCAGTACGAATATGATCTTGCAGTCGAAGAACTCAAAGGTGGTCGGGAAGGGCTTGCACAATATCGAGCTTTAGTGGAGCAGGTTTCACGCCGGGTCGCCAATGATCGTGCACAGATATCCTCTCTCGAAGCGCGAATTAAAGCTTACCTACAAGCTGGAGAACGCGAGACCGCGGCCAAATTTGCCCTTGAGCTGCAAAAGGCCAAGACTCGGTTGGTGGAAAATGAAAACAACCTGAAGATGCACGAAGAAGCGTATGAGAATAATCTCACCAAGATACGCCATGCTGGGAAAAAACTCGCGGATATTCGTGACAAAATCACGAAATACGATGCCGAACTCAAGATGAGTCGGGCAGAAGCGGAAATGGCGGAACTCGCGCATACGTTTAACTTCGATGTCACTACGGACTTTGGCCAAATTGAACAAGTCATCCATGACAAAATCAACCTCAACCGAGGTAAAGCGCGTGTTGCTGCCGACCTTTCAGGAGAAGGTGTGGCTGACATCAAACGTGAAGAAGCCATTGAGAAGAACATGGCAGAACAGGCGTTACGCGAGTTTGAAATGCAAATGGGAATAGTAACGCCGGAGACCGCAGGCGTCCAATCTACCCAGAAAGAATTGGGTCCGGTGCCAAGCGAAACACTCAAGCAAAGTTAAGTGAGGACTTTTTGTGCCACCCACCGCCCCTCTCGGACACACGGTGCCATCATCCCCTGACAGGCCTGCCGCCCTGCCTTCCTCGTATCCGGCCTGGGCACAGGAGTTGGCAGACTTCTACTTTTCCGGTACCACCTGCCTGTTTATCCTGCACGGAAACGTCCATGACTTTATCCGTTGCCCGGCTAGTGCGGCAGAAAAGCACGATATCTACAGCACCCTCGCTGAGTTTCTCGCGAACCAGGTGTTCGGTACGTTCGATATAGTGTTGCATTACGACCTCGGACGTGGGTTGCGACCGTTTGCCGGCACCAATCCACAGCGCCAGCAAACCATGGCTCAGGCTCTAACTTCTCGTCTTGGCGAACCACGTGCGTGGCCGCGAGACCCGGACAACGTCCTTCTCCTTCTTGACCGTCTTATTGAACGAAATCTGCTTGAAACCGAGTCGACACAACACAAAAGTGTCGGCCTGATCTTCGAATACGCGCAGCACCTTGTTCCGGCCGGAGATCTTAGTCTGTTAGGACGCGGAGCTGGAACCAATCTTGTCCGGTTTCTTGGGTGGGCACAAAATCCGTATATCAAGCGCGTGAACACCGTTTTCTGCTTGGTGGCGGATAAGTTGTCTGAGGTCAATACACGACTGGTGCAGAATCCTCACGTCGCTACAGTCGAGATTCCATTACCCAATCACGAAGAGCGCGAACGTTTTGTTCTCTGGCGCGGTCAGACGCATGATCTGTCACGGACAGGCGATTTTTCTGCAACTCAAGTAGCAGAAATGGCAAATGGTTTGAGTCTCGTCAACTTGAACGTTTTCCTGTCGCAAGCGACTCAAACAGGCCGCCGTGTCGATAGTCGTCATTTTCGCGAGTCAAAAAAGACCCTCATCGAACGACAATGTCTCGGGTTACTCGAATTTATCGAACCTGCCCACACGCTTGATCTGGTAGTCGGGCAACAGGCTGCAAAAGATCGTCTACGCGAAGATGCAGCCTTGATTGCGCGCGGACAACTTGGGGTCGCCCCCATGGGCTATCTTCTGTGCGGGCCGGTGGGGACAGGCAAGTCGTTCCTGGCTGAATGTTATGCAGGGTCGATTGGGATTCCCTGCGTCAAATTACGGAATTTTCGCTCAAAGTATGTCGGAGAGACGGAGGGCAATCTCGAACACATGCTCACGGTGCTACGCTCACTGGGCCCGGTAGTTGTGATCATCGACGAAGCCGATGCAGCCTTGGGCAACCGCCAGAGCGACGGCGACTCTGGTACATCTAGTCGGGTGTTTTCCATGATTGCCAGCCAGATGGGGGATACACGATATCGTGGCAAGATTGTGTGGATGCTGCTCACCTCCCGCCCCGACTTGCTGCCTATCGACCTGAAGCGACAAGGGCGGGCTGAAGTCCATATCCCAATGTTTTATCCACAGGATGAAATTGAGATCCGTGCAATGTTTGTCACTATGGCGCGTAAGAATAAGATCCCGCTTAACCCCGACGCTGTACCTTCAATGCCAACGGAGCGTCGCTTAAGCGGTGCGGACATCGAAAGCATCGTGTTGTCCGCCAATCGACGGCTATTAGCAGCTGGTGATGTCATCACCCAACTTGAAAAGGCGCATCTTGAAGAAGCAAATAATAACTTTATTCCTTCAGCTCAAGGCTTAGAAAAGGAACTGCAAGAACTTGCCGCCGTCTTGGAATGTACCAATGTCACATTTCTTCCGCCGGACTTCCGCGCCCAAGTGACGCAACCAGAGGGTCGAACACGCATACAAGAGCGGTTTGTCGCTATTCGTCAGTTGTTGAGCGAGCAATAATTCCCCCAACAAAGGAGCAACCATGGCAGAACAAAAATCTCCAACCGGCACCTCATCACATCGTTCGAGTTGGGTTGATGAGTTATCGCAGACCCCGCTTATTGACGGCTACGCACGACAACTTGAATCGTTTATGCAAGCGATGGCGGACGGAAAAATAGACGAAGCCGAGGTCCAAGCGCAAGAGGCGCGGGTGGTACGACTACTCCAAGCAATTGACCCACAGCTCGACGACAGACTTCATGCGCAGCTCACACAGCTGCTCTGTGAGCTGACTGCCTATGACATCATGCAAATGTTGTACGCGATGGAGCAGGTGCGACCAAAGACAGCATTTCGAGGATAAGATCACACTGCGGAACGGGGGAAAACAGTATGGGCGGACAAGCGAAACTACCATTTTACATTGCCTTGCTGGTCGTGGTTGGCGGCCTGATCTATTTTGGATTGAGTCGGACAGATCTTTTGGCCCCAACAGGAACGCAAGAGAGTCAGAGAACAGACAGTGAAGAGACCGCGATACCGCCACTTACTTCCCCCGTTGGCAGTGGCACGACACCTAGTGCCGACGAAGCCGCTGAAGCGCCAGATACATCGAGTGTGACAACGGTAAAAGAGTATAGTTTCCGTCCTGCCGAACGTTTACCTGAGGTGAAAGGACTCTCAGGCTATCAGCCACTACAAGATCACACCGTGCGCTTCGCCTTGAATGTCTGGGCCGGATGGGGGCCGATTATCTTTGCCAATAATGGCCTGAAAGCTGGCAAACTATGGAAGACACCAGATGGTCAAGAGTTTAAACTCGAGCTGGTCCTGATCGACAACCCCGTCCTTATGCGTGATGCCTATGCAGCCGGTGAGGTGCATATTGGCTGGGCCACGTTAGATATGGTTCCACTGTTTTTGGAAGGGGGCTTTGTCGATGCGAACGGTAAGCCACGTGATAGTCGTGTCATGCCTCGCATCTACCAACAAGTTGACTGGTCCAACGGAGGGGATGGGATTGTTGTCCGCGAAAATATCAAAACAGTCACGGATTTACGGGGCAAGAAACTTGTTCTCGCGCAAAACTCACCGTCACATTATTTCGCCCTCAACATGTTAGTGTCCGGAGGAGTACAACCTGCGGAAGTACAAATGGTGTTTACTGACGATGCCTTCCAGGCTGCTGCCGCGTTCAACACTCAACAAGATCTTGCCGGAGCCGTATCATGGGCACCCGACATTTATAATCTCGCCAACGTTCGCGGCAACCGCATGCTGGTCTCAACCGCAACCGCCAACAAGCTGATCGCCGATGTGTGGTTTGCCCGCGCAGACTTTGCTAAGGATCATCCTGGCATCGTTGAGGCCTTGGTTCGCGGTATTTTTGACGCGATGCACGATTTGAAGAGTGAGGCCAATCGCAAACGCCTCGCTGAGCTGATGGCACAAGGCTATAACATTCCTGCCACCGATGCCCTCAGTATGCTCGGAGATGCCCACAACACGAATTGGGGAGAAAACTACCAGTTCTTTCTCAACCAAAACAATCCGACCAACTTCGAGCGCATTTGGAACCAAGCGTACTATCTGTATCGGCGTATTGGAGCGATTACCCACCAGCCAGTCCGGTTTGACCAAGTGATGGACTACTCGCTCATTGCCAAGCTCGGCAAAGAGAAAAAGTATGCGTCGCAAAAAGATGAGTACCAGATCAAGCTCGCACCAACCACAATCGGTGAAATTCGTGCGGAATCGGAAGAAATTCTGACTAACACTATCCGTATTCATTTTTACCCAAACAGTTGGGACTTACAGAAAAAGATCGTACGGACTGTCGATGGGAAATCCGTTGAAGAATTGTATGACCCAAAAGTTGACTTTATTCTTGAGGATATTGCCAGGCTAGTGGGCCAATTCGGGGCAGCGCGGGTCATTATTGAAGGGCATACCGACAGCTCGATGAAAAACCAGGCTCCCGAATCGCTGGTCAAAGAACTCTCCTTAAATCGAGCGAACGCCGTCAAACAAGCGTTAGTGCGAAAATACAATCTCGATCCCAATCAATTCGCCGTCGAAGGCGTGGGGTGGGATCGCCCTGCAGACCCCGCTGATCCGGACAACCATGCAAAGAACCGTCGCGTCGAAGTTCGCATCTATTCGGCGGAAAAACAATAATTTTACGGGAAGCATTCAAATTGTGGCAGGACACGAGCCCATAACAACCCACACTGCCCCGCAACTCCAGGCACGTCCGTCTCCTGTCCACCACTTCTTCGTTCTCCGGAAAGAGGCACCGCAGTGGCAAATCGTTCTCTGCGGTGCCCTGTGCATCGCCCTTTGCCTTGGGTTGTGGTGGTTTGTTACCCGCGGTGCATCTGAAGAGCGGATTCTCAGTTACACCGTTCTACCGAGCCCCAGGGAGACATTCGCGGCGTTCCCAAGCCTCTGGTTTGATCGGGCATTAACCCGCAACCTCTTTGCTACATTGTGGCGAGTTGTACTTGGGTTCGGACTCGCCATCATCATTGGCATTCCGCTAGGAGTACTTTGTGGATGTTTCTCCCGCGTGCAGGCATTCTTTACGCCATTGTCGATCTTTGGGCGGAATATCCCTGTCGCGGCGCTTATTCCCTTGACTTTCTCCCTTTTCGGCATTGGCGAGTTCCAGAAGATCATGTTTATCTTTATCGCTAGCGTCGCGTTTGTACTGACCGATACCGCACACGCTGTACGAGAGGTGAGTCAGCAATATATCGACACGGCGTACACGCTTGGAGCCCGGCGATGGCAGGTCATCATCAAAGTCCTGGTTCCGTTGTCAATGCCGAGTATCTTTAACTCGTTGCGCCTCTTGTTTGGCTTGGCATTCGGGTACATCATGCTCGGTGAGCTCGTCACGATAGGGGATTCTGGCGGGATCGGACACATCATCAACATCTCCATGCGTCGTGGACCACGCGAACATATTGTGCTCGCTCTCATCATCATCCCCCTTGTCGCCCTCGGAATTGATCGTTGCCTATTATGGATACAAAAGGAGCTGTTTCCATACCGTTATGGTGGAACCGGTATTCTTCACCGTGGGGTGCAGGCAGTCTGCCACGCCTGGGAGGATATGATCCGCCTAGGCCGACGATCAACCAGACCACCTCAAAGAGTTCCTTCGCACCCACCGACCGCTCAAGAGCACCAGCATGAGTCAGACAGAACATGATACTCCGTCTACGCCGCATCTCTCTCCGGCCCAACCATTAGGAATGGGACATGCCTTAGAGCATGTGCGAACAGCGACAGAAATCACGCTGCCCACGGTCGTTGAGTTTCGTAAGGTCACAAAAACGTACAACGTCAATCAACCAAACGCTTTCACCGCCATCAAAGATGTGTCGTTTGTCGTCGAAGACCTACACGATAAGGGAGAGTTTATCTGTATCCTGGGTCCCAGTGGGTGCGGCAAGAGTACAATTTTGCGTTTGATCGCCGGATTAGAACCACAACATCCAGCAACGACCGGAGACGTGTTTGTCCAAGGACTTCCAGTGCCCGGACCAGGAGCTGATCGAGGCATGGTGTTTCAAGATTACACCAGCTTCGATCATCGCACGGTATTGGATAACGTCACTTTTGGCTTGGAATGTCAGCACGTACCTCGGACCCTCCGGTACGAACTGGGACGCGAATGGATCCAACGGGTCGGGCTCAACGTGGAGACCGACCAGCACAAGTACCCGCACGAACTCTCTGGCGGGATGCGCCAACGGGTTGCGATTGCTCGCACGTTAATTCTACGTCCACGGATTATTTTAATGGACGAACCGTTTGGGGCTCTGGATCCACAGACACGAATGAACATGCAAGACCTACTGCTCACGCTCTGGCGTGATGTACAAGCAACGGTGTTCTTTATCACCCACTCAATCGAGGAAGCCGTGTTTCTTGGTGACCGCGCCTATGTCATGAGTGCCTCACCTGGAACGATCGTCCAAGAGTTAACCATCGAACCCTCCGATCGACCGTCAAAAGAAATGCAACGCGATCCGCAGTTTCAAGAAACCGTCTACCAACTGCGTGACCTGATCAGTCATTTAGAGCAGGCGCGTTGGCATAGCTCTGCGCCGGATCTGCCACAGTAGAGATGATGGAGTACGTCGTGGGATTTGGTCGTTACCTGAAAGCTGCTTTTACCAATCGTTGGAATCTCTTAACGTTTCTTGGTTCACTCGGGTTCGCTCTCTTAAGTGGCCGACCGGATGTCCTTGCCCCCCTCGTTCTCGCTGGGGAAATTGCCTATGTTGGCCTTTTAGGAACTCACTCCAAGTTTCAACGCTATGTCGACGCGCAGACCGCAAAGCTGTCGCGAGAACGCAGGGTGACGAATACTGATGAGACGCTCCAGCGCGTTATGAATGCGTTGCCAGACAACATGCTACAACGGTTTAAAGCCCTTCAGAAGCGCTGTGTAGAATTACGACAAATCGCACTGGAACTAAAAGACCCAACCTTAGCGAAGTCACCCGGCACCACCTCGGTGCTGAGAACGGATAATCCGCTCGAAGAGATGCAGTTTGCCGGCCTTGATCGGCTTTTGTGGATTTATCTCCGCTTACTCTTTACCCTCTACTCTCTTGATCGCTTCCTGATGCGCGCCAATGCAGAGCAAATTGAAAAAGACATGACCCGCCTTGAAGCGCAACTTAACAACATTCCAGGCACGAGCGATGACGGCCATCAACAACGAATTCGTAAAACCTTGGAAGATAATCTCGCGACCAGTAACGCGCGATTGGCGAACATACAAAAGGCACGGGAAAATCGTGAAATCGTCCGACTAGAGATTGATCGCTTGGAAAACAAAATCCACTCGCTCAGCGAACTCGCCATTAACCGACAGGAGCCGGATTTTGTCTCGGCGCAAGTCGACCAAGTTGTAACAAGCATGGTACAGACAGAAAGAACCATGAACGAATTAGAGTTTGCTACAGGCTTAACCGTTAGCGAGGAAACTGTTCCCGAGCTGTTACAAAGAGAACCATTGCTGGTCCGACAATAACTATGAGTGCTGATCAATGAAGTCGCAACATCATATTCACCTGAATGGTACCGCTCGACCCTTGCGGGCGATTGCCTTCGACCTCGATAGTACATTGACGAAACCGTATTTAGACTTTCGTCGCCTGCGCGCACAACTCAACCTACCTGAGGGCGATATTTTACAGTGGCTTACCGGGCTTCCTCTGCCCAATCAACAGCACGCACTTCAGATTATCGAGGCGTTTGAGCAGGATGGGGTAGAAAATGTCACCTGGAATAACGGAGCCGAAGAAGCCATCAGCAGCATACGAGGGATGCGCCTGCCGTTAGCGATTGTCACACGCAATAGTCGCGCGTCCCTCATCGCGGTTTGTGAAAAATTGCACCTCCAGGTTGACCAGCTCGTCGCACGGGAAGATGCCCCTCCGAAACCGAATCCCGCGTGCATACATTTTGCCGCGCAACAACTCGCCGTTCCGGTGGATCAGCTCCTCATGATTGGCGATTACCGACATGACACTGAGGCCGGTAGAGCCGCCGGAGCCATGACTGTCCTGCTGACCAATGGTCGAGAACCAAGCTGGACAGTTGAGGCCGACCTCGTGATCTCACGTTTGCCGGAACTGTTTGCTTATATTACGTAACCCCAACACCACAGCTGCGCGGCCAAAGAATCTTTCCCTAGTGAGGCGATTCCGTGCGTGGCAACTCCCGGGCTTCGACAAAGCGAGAACGAGAGATCTCTCTTGCATACAGGAGCAGTACCGCTGCAACACAAAACAAATGAATCGCCACAAACATCAACTGCGTGAGCTGTCCCCCTGCCACCATCCAACATGCCACAAACAATCCTAGGCTCACTGTGAGGTAATACAAAATCCCCATAGGCCCTCCCTGGCATTGTATCCTCAGGATTTCTTCAGCGTAGGAATCAGATGTAAGGAGTATCGGTAGTGAGGAAGCGTCTGTTTAGTACGTTTCGCGTAATCTGTCAAAGGCAGTACGGGAGCCACCAAGCGCTACCCTGCTCGCCGTAATGACCACACGCGAACGTCCTGACGTCGGGAGAAATGTAAGAGCGGAGGGATGTCAGGCAGCCTGAGTCCAATAGGACTCGTCATCGTGTTTTTTTCAAATTCGGCCTCTGCGGCTTGGAGTGGCCACGGGGAATGATCAATCTCGCCTCGATAGACCCTACGGTGAGCGTCGCTCGTATAGAGACAGTAACGCTCGGTAAACCAATGCACGAGGGAGCCTGCCGCAGCCGGACTCACCTCACGAATTGGGCGATAGCGTCCAACCAAGGCAGCCGGCGGAGCTGAGCAATGAATACGCTGGCTCTCGTAGAGAATCGCCTCGCCTTTATTGACACACTGCATCCGGGCATAAAAATACGGGAGGAAATACCACCGGCGGGCAATCGCCACAGCGACCGGATTGGCAGCCTCGAGGCTGAAAAACCACACTCCGGGCTTTTCGTTATAAGTGACATAGGTTCGAACATTGAGTTCTGGAAATGCCGAAAGCCATGGAAAAGGGGGGGAAAATCGAGGTCGGATACCACTCATGCGAAACGGCACGATGGCAATCCACGCCTGATTTTCGTACGTATCAAGTTCAAGCGGCGCAGGGATAAACGGACGAAGGGCGTCAGCCGGCATCGGCCAGTGGGCAAATAACAAATCGTGCCAGACCTGGGCCATAAGCCATGACCGTTGCGGCGCTGGCCACGAGCGGCCACTCGCGAGAGTAGGCATACACGCGTTTTTCTACTTCACTCTCGGCTTACTTGACGAAACAGGGGGACACGATCACGTTTTTTCCCTCTGTCCTGCCATCCTCGCTCAAGTAGATCCTGCCGTCGCCGCATCATTCGCTCGTCTTCATCCCACAGACGCGTATAGAAACGCAGATACGCCTCTCCTGCCGCCGTAACCTTTTCCAGTGGGACATCCGCCATGTAGAACTCGACGGCGACATCTGTCAGGTTCGCTTCAAGGGGGATCAAGGATGTCAATACCTCTGAGCCCATCCCCTGCCCCGCTAACGTTCGGCTCCAGTAGCGCAGGTTTGCTGTATCCGTTTCGATCTCGATCAAGGCTTTACGTCCTTTGTGCGCTGGCGCCAGTGTCACCCACGCTCGCCACCCTTCCGGGGTTTGGCCCTGCACCTCCACAGCGGCAAAGGCAGACCGGTGTAACCACGGGAGATGTTCCCAATCTAGTACATTCTCCCAAATCCGCTCAAGAGAGGCGTAAATCGTACGACGATACGTGGCCACACGTGTCAAAGCGAGAAAGTTCCTCTTCATGTTTATAGTTTTCCTGGTCCCGCCGCTTTCGCCCATCCTTCAGTTAGCGAAGTGAAGTAGAACATCTCGACACGACGAGATTTGAACTTCCATTCTCCATTTATCTTCTCATATTCATCGTGCAACCGTCCGGCACCGATTAAGCTCTCCTCACCACGAGTTGCACGATTTTCCAGTGAACATATTCCCGTTGCATGGTTCCCGTTAATACGGATGATGTGATTGGTAAAAAATGGCTTCACACGTAATGGCCAGGTATCGCGATAAAACTCTTTCAGTGCAGGGCGGCCTCGGATCACCCCGCGGCCCAGAGCACTGAAATCTACTGACCCATTCTCGGTAAAGAGATTCGCCATGCGCTCCTCGTCTTGCGACTCAATTGCCAGACCGTATTCGTAGGTAAGCTCTTTAATCTTTTCCCGATCCCATAATTCTTGGACGATGTCTTCCAGTTTCATGGTCTCTCCTTTTTCCTCCAAACTGTCGCCACATTGTACTCCCCTGCTGTTCCTGGCCAGCAATTGTACGCTGCTCCCCGGCGTATGGGTAGATCCACAAGTGGATTCATTCTCTCTAAATATAGAAAAGGTTGCCGCAAATGTAGGCAACTGTTGGCAAAGCAACAGGGCTGACCCTCACTTTCCCTTAGGGTGCAAGAAGGGAGCGCCCGAAAAATAAGTGTTTTTCTACTCGACGCACGCAAGGAGAAACTGGTCCTCATTTTGCACCCTATGATAAACAAACATGCAATACAGAATTCATCAGATTGTCACGAACACGACAAAAAGTACGGATACTCTGAGCGAACCGAAGGATTTGGTCACGTAGGTGACAGCGAAAAACCTGTAATTTCTTGCCTATTTAGAATCGCTGTCTTACTGTAGGTGTCAGGCAAAAATACACTCAACAGAGGAAAGGAACTATGGCACAAACACCGCAAAATTTAGAAGATGTGATGAAGGTCTATAAAGCCCTCGTCGTCGATCTTCCTCTCGCAGGGACGCGGTGGGCTTTAGGGTTAGGGACCGATAAAAAAACAGCTCAGACCATGTGGACGGGCTACGATGCAGGAGTACGGTTAGCCACGGCGGCGGTCGACTCACTGTATCGGTCACAATCGTTAAGCGAAATTGTCGGGACCTCGGTCAATCAGATGTTTCGCTGGCAACAGCTCGGTTCCACACTCACGAATGCTGTGACTACAAGTGTATGGAAATCTCTCGGACTACCAACTGCAACAGAAGTCCGCACGCTTAGAGATCATGTCCACACGTTAGAGGTGCAACTCCATGAGGAGACGCTACCACGGTCTCCTCAGCTTCACTTACATCGCAACCAAAGCGCCCGACACATTCCAGAGCCCGGGCGCGACCGCACAGAAGCGTTCGGGCAGCAAGAAGCACGTGCGGCTGCCTAACCCACACAGCTGACCCGCACCCAGTTTTCGGGTTTCACTATCATCGCCAACGGCCCTGCAACCTGCATCTCACTTTCCATTCCGATCGTTTGGCGACATAACAGGTGGCACGCACTTGTCAATGAACTTATAGTTACCTTCACCGTTTGTTCCTGGGGTTCCCCGATCCCGAGGGACAGGACACTGCTTAGTGCAGTGTCCTGTCACAGCGAGGAGAAATCCAATGCTTGATTTACTACAAGAAGTATCCACGTCATGGTTTGGTGGGGTATTGCGTACTCTTGATGGTGTTCGCCGCGGCATGCAAGAACCTTACCCTATACACGAAGATCCACCGGGCGCGACACCATACGAAAAGATCTTCACCAGTGGAAAAGCGCAACTCCGCTATTATCGTGCAGTAGGCAAACGCCACACCACACCGTTGCTGTTGGTGTATGCACTCATTAAGCGTCCATTCATTTTGGATCTGCAACCGGGCTCAAGCCTCGTGCAAACGCTTACCCAGCATGGGTTTGAAGTCTATCTGGTTGACTGGATTCCACCAACACGAGTAGACGCGTGGCGCGGATTTGATGCCTACGTCAATCAGGATCTCGTTAATGTTGTACGAGCTGTGCAGAATCACAGCGGCGCCGACCAAGTTTCGCTGCTCGGGTACTGTTTCGGTGGGCTGTTAAGCACGTTGTACGCAGCACTGCATCCAGAGACGGTAAAAAACTTTCTGCCACTTACTCTCCCCTTCGACATGAGTAAACAAGACATCGCGCTTTCCCACTTCACGTCTAGTATTAATCCCGAACTGATTGTCGAAGCCTACGGCAATTGCCCGGCGTGGATCATGAAGCTCGGCTTCACCTCTATGTCTCCTGTCCACCACTTTCTTAACAAACACGTTGGCCTCTATCGGAATAAAGAACGCGAAGGCTATGCAGAAACGTTTGAATTGTTTGAACGCTGGATGAACAGTGACGTGCCGCTTGCTGGCCAGATTTTTCGTGAATTAACTACCGAGATTTCTCGACGAAATGCACTCGTGAATGGGCAGTTTCAGGTCGGAGGACAGCGGGTAGATGTACGCAACATCCGCTGTCCCGTGCTTAACGTTGTGGGGGAATATGACGATGTTGTACATCCACAGGCCAGCCTCCCACTCATTGAGCACATCGGAAGTCGGACAAAACAAAATCTTCTCTTTCCCGCTGGTCACATTGGTGTCGTTATGAGCAGTGGAGCCCAGAAGAAACTCTGGCCGCAGGTTGCAACGTGGTTGCAGCAGCACGATCGTAAGACCCACTCTCGCCGCCGCGTTCCCGTCTCCCTCGCCACGCAGCCATCGCGAGAGGCTTTACAATAACCAAAAAAGACAACGTCGAGGTTGCCTTGACCTCACTTGCGAGAAGTAAGACAACCCACATCCAATGAGCTAGCCAGGACTCGGCAAACGGGGCGAAGCACTAAAGAGAGAAAAAAAAGGAGAACAAGGGTTTGAGACTATGCGCTTTCCCCTGTTCACCCCACTTCTTTTTCTAGCCAAGACGGATCACGGCCTTCTGCAGGCGAATCCCCAATATTATCCTCTCGCCTTTTTGAGCGCGGCCTCTTCCTCTTCAATGAGCGCCCGGAATGACGGGCGACCATGTACCGTAGCAATATAGCGAGCAAGCTTTGGCCAACGTTGCGCGTCCACCGTGACACCGGCATGGCGAAGATTGACGAATTGGGTTGCAACACCAATATCTCCAATAGAAAGTTGAT
This sequence comes from Binatia bacterium, assembly GCA_050187625.1. Classification (GTDB taxonomy): domain Bacteria; phylum Desulfobacterota; class Binatia; order Bin18; family Bin18; genus JBFWXH01. The sequence goes on along the minus strand of JBFWXH010000006.1, from coordinate 86,717 downwards.
TCCCGACCAGCATCGCCCCATCTCGTACTTGTCCCTCGAGGTAATCAAAAAACCCCGGCAGTTTCTCAGCAATCGCTTTCTGAGCCATAGCCTCATCACCCTGCTGCTTAAAAAACAACGGCATCACCACACGCTGCCGGAAAATTTCTGCACCAAAGATCGGAGCTAACCCGCCGTCTCCATACTCCTCAAACCACAACGCCTGGGCGTAATCAGCAGGGGTCGACGGATACAGCGCTGGCTGTGGGTGGATTTTCTCGACGTACGCACAGATCACTGAAGAATCGGCAAGCGTAACATTCTCATCTTGGAACGCAGGAATCCGGCCTAAAGGACTGATCTTTCGGTACTCTGGACCAGCCGTAAATGGGTTAATGGGCTCCAGTTTGTACGCAATGTTCTTTTCGGCAAGAAAAACTCGGACTTTTCTCACAAATGGAGAGACGTTCGCCCCATACACTGTAATCATTTACTGACTCCTTTCGTTCCCCCGCTTGCAAAAGTTATCATCTATTGCTAGCAGAAGACGGTTTACTTATCCTTGCAATATAGGGACTTTTCTGTAGGCTGGATGTTATGGCACAGCAATGCCCAAGAGGCGAGCCCCCACCTCCGCATGAGGAATCACTGTATACACCCTTTTTACATGCTGCGTCACTTTTTTCCGGACATGCGTTTTCCGATCTTGGGCCCGTGATTTTCCCAGCGTCCCTACCGTTTTCTCTGAGCCGTACCGGACAAGGGAGTATTCCATGATTTGGCGCTTAGCGGCCGCATATCCTGATTATCTCTTGCAACTGAGTGCTCTCTTGAGAGATCCCGTCTACCATGGACATAACATCCCCAAAGGCCACGGACATGCGGTCTTGTTGATTCCGGGGTTTCTCACGGGCGATTGGATGCTGATGATCATGGCAGGATGGTTGAATCGAATGGGCTACCGTACCTATTTTTCTGGCATTCATTGGAATGTGGACTGTCCTAACCGCACGGCTGAGGTGTTGGGCTGGCGACTTGATCACATCACGCAGGAAACTGGACATCCCATCACCATCATAGGTCACAGCCTCGGAGGCATGCTGGCTCGATTTCTCGGTGTCAATTTTCCCCAACAAATCAACCATGTTGTCGCTCTCGGATCTCCGCTCGACGGTTCATTACGCGTCAATCCTCTCGTTCCGCTGACGTTTTGTACTTTGCAAAATTTTCGGTCCCAAAGGGAAAGTTTATCGCCCTCATGTGGCAGTCATCAATGCACCTGTCAGTTTGCCCAAACCGTAGGGGCTGCGCTTTCCGAGACAGTTACACTCACCTCAGTCTATAGTAAAGAGGATGAAATAGTCGACTGGCGAGCAAGCGTCGATCCGCAAGGTACCAATATCCAGGTTTCCGGTCACCACCTTGGCCTGACTGTCAATCGTGAGGTCTACCGCGCCATCGCTGCGACCCTGGCTGAACAGGCCCCCATTACCAGACAGCCATCCCCGCTTGCACATCCTTGCAATCTCGGCGAATCGTGTCAGAGCACCTGCCACTAACGGACAGCCAGTCTTCATCTTACAGAATCAACATCAATAACAGCGAGCAAGTAATCGAAGAAGGCGGCAGAAAGATTTGCGTCATCCACGGCGCAAAGTTAGACGAGATCAGCAGCAAAGACAACGGCAGGAGGGAGTATGTTAGCCTCCCCCTCTCGGTAGTAGGATAGTATTTTTATTTACGGCTGGTTGAGCAGGAGCTGAAATACGTTGGGCGACGTCGTTCTTGGGAACAACCTTCTTTGAGTAGATATTGACGTTCCATTCTCCAGTATGCGTGCCAGCCTTGTCCTTATATGTAAAACGAACCCAATAGTCTCCCGTTGGACGAAAGACGTTAAAGAACTGGCTCAGTTTCTCCATCACCAGATCTTTTTGTGATGGCAAGCCGGCTTCCCAGGGACCTAGTTCCCACTTGTCTCCCTCTCGGGCACTATCAGCAGCTTCTTTCTCGATATTCGAGATAACACTAAACGAGTCTCGGTCTACTTGATAGGCCTTTACCATTTGGATGGACTGTTCCTCCTTGGCTTTGATCGTTGCATCTTCTCCGCATCCCCATAGCAATGGAGTACCGATAATGGCCATCCATAATAACAATCGCGATCCCCTCTGGATCTGTCGCATGCCGCTCCTCCCATATGCAGGAATTTTCTCGCGTGAGCCTTCATTCGCTCTTGCGCTTCGGGGACGAATTGTACAATGAAACTATCTTCGGGTCTATGTTGTCGGCTTTACTGCACCCCCGCATGAAAACAAACGGAGTGACCTAAGGAAAAATTTGCCTTTTTGTCACAAAGGTGACAAAAATTATCAGATTATCGTATTGTGTAGTGGTGGAGGTCATGGCTCGAATCCCAGCTCTTAACACGACAACTCTGCGACGTCTAAAAGCTCTTCCGTGGGCATCAGATCGTCAGTTAGCCGAATTACTCCCGCACTTTTCCTTGCAACACGTTGAACGACAGACCACGTTATTCACTGAGGGAGAAGTCTCGAAGGACCTCTATCTCCTCATTTCTGGCGTGGTCAAATTATCGTTACACAGTGAGGAAGGAGAAGAAGCGCTGGTGAGTCTAATTGCACCAGGGGAATTTTTTGGCATCACCTCCCTGATGTCAGGCATCAGTCGAGGATTTCATTGTGTTGCGTTTAGTGATTGTTGGGTCGCACGTATTCCACCTGACGTCTTTGTCAAAACCCTTCTTGGTATCGCTTTCAGTGATTTCAGTGCGCTTATGGGCAACACAGTCAGTCGCTGGGGGGCCTTACTGTATCGCTACTCTCGTTTTCAAGGGCTGAACCTGCAACAACGGCTTGCTCTCGCGTTCTTAGAGCTGGCGCAGAAATTTGGTGTCCAAGATGCTCGAGGGACCATTTTGATTCTTCAGCTGACCCATGAGGACCTCGCAAACCTTGTCGGCGCCTCACGACAAAAAGTCACAGAGCAAATTAAAGAGCTTGAGCGGAAAGAGTTGCTCTTACGAGATGGTCGTCGATTTATCGTTGTTCCTGACCGTCTACAGCAGTTGATGGAGGGAAACCTGTAAACGTCAGAAGAGCAAGACATACAGAGGCTGGAGAAAACGGAGTCCGCTTCCCCAGCTATACTTCGGTAATCTTTACGCAGCCTTCTCTTCTGGCTGGGCATCGAGTTGCCAAAAACGCCGTGCCAGCGCCACTGAGTTGTCCAATAACTGTGAGGCAATGTTGCGTTGCGTTTCAAATACTGGGGCCAGCGGAGTTTCCTTGGCCCACGCAGTTGCTTGCTTGTTCCACTCCAACGCTTTCTGCCCCCACTCCTCACTAGAGTGAATATACTGCGCTGCGCTCTCCTTCCATGAACTGCACAGGGGCGCATTCAGCTCCTTCAACATTTTGGCCAAGGGAGTATTACTTGCATCCGCGAAAAACTTCTCAAATGGGGTACTGGTGTGCTTGCTTGCTGCCATAGTGATCCTCCTCATAAAGCATTGTTGCGGTGTGGTCGTCTTTCTATTCCGCAATGCTAACCTCCAATGCTAATTTTTGCAAGCATAAAAACAAGATTTCGTCACCTTCGTGACGAATGAGCCGTCGTTACGACGACTGGGCGGCCTCATTCACCTTGCGAAACGAGCGGTACATATCAATCAGCATCTCCCGTTGGCGTGCCGAGAGATACGGGTCGTGCAGCACTGCTTTCACGACATCACTCTCTTCAGTTTCTTGCGGGTCAAGAATGCCCGCTTGAGTGTACAACGTTTCTGCCGACAGCCGGAGCCCCTTGGCCAGTGACTGCAAGATCATACTACTTGGCATCCGCATACCACGCTCGATCTGGCTCAGATACGGATTCGAGATACCACAGATATCCGCCAGTTGACGAATCGACAATTGCGCCATCTCGCGCTGCCTACGGATAAATTCGCCAAGATTAACGTAAGGATCAGGTTTTTTATATGACATAGCTATGTGCTAGCGTGTCCCGCTTGCTCTCGCAAGCGGGACACAAAAGGATAAACATTAAATGCAGAACGATGAGTGAAAAGAGACTGGAAACCAAAAGCTATAGTATCCAAGCGCGGAACAGAGAAAAGTGCGACAGAGAGAGGCAACTGTCTGTCCTTCCCCATCTCTCCTTTTCTCCGCATCCGTTTCTTTTTGTTCCGTGTTTTCCGCTCCCTTCAGTCGACAGCCTTACGCCTACAGCCTCATTCCACTACTCCCATCGTTCGTAACTCTCGCCGTAACATCTCACGTTTGTCGGCGTCAAGCGGCGCCACCGGACGACGCGGCGGTCCTGCCGGAAGACCAAGGAGTTCCACTCCAGCTTTTACCGCTGCAGGAAACGTACCCAGGCCGGTCGCAATCCAAAAGCGCGTCAAGCGATTTTGCACTGCCCATGCCTCCTGATGTTTTCCATCATCAAACAGTTTGATAATCTCCAGCGCCAACTCTGGGCAGACATTCGCACTGCCGAGAATCGCCCCTTGGCTGCCGGCGAACAATCCGGGTAGCACTAACGTGTCGATCCCCGGCAACACGCTGAAGTTTTCTCGTCGCTGTACTATGAGGTCATTGAGTAACGTCAGATCCCCACTGCTATCCTTAATCCCAACGATTTGCGGAAACCGTTTCGCCAACATTCTCACTGCTGGTGTGCCAAGGACATTCCCCGCTAACATCGGAATGTTGTACAGAATCATCGGTACCGCCGTTGCCTGCACCAAGGCGCTATAGTGAGTGATCAACTCGTCTTGTGTTGGTTTGACAAAGCTTGGTGGCACGGCACACAGGTAATCAACCCCTGCAGCTTGGGCAGCTTCTGCGAGTTGAATCGCCTCACGAGTGGACGGAACACCGACACCGGCGATGACCGGGACGCGTTTCTTAGTGATTGACACCGCAAGGTTAAATAAGCGCACTTTCTCTTCAAAGCTCAAGGCCCATGATTCGCCAGTGCTCGCGACCATGAAGACTCCGTTGATTCCTTTACTGATCGCCCAATTGATTAACGTTTCGACACCTTTTTCATCTACGTTTTCATTCTTATCGAACGGAGTAATCATCGCCGAAAAAATACCGCGTAGCATCATTCCTCCTTCTTTGGACATACGGGTTTCCATACCTAATTTCTCCAGGCTCTTATCACCTTCAGGAACAAGGTTCAAAGATTGAACCCGCACCTGAGGAAAGACTTTCTCTCAAACTTTGGTAATAAACTGCCGATAGGTTAAATATCGATAACACAAATATCGATAATGCAAGGTGGGAAAGTGTTCGTGTATTCGAAAAATAAGGGGGAAACAAAAGCATATCGAGAATGGAAGTTTGCACTCGCAAACGAAAGGCACACCACGTCTTCAGTTATAAGATCTGGAATGCAGTTCGGCCGTCTTTCCACGTCCAAGACGTCTCCTGCTCTTCTCCTCATGTTCGCTGGACTGGTGGCGAGATGCTCGCGAAAGGACCTCGGCAATGTTGTACACAGCCACGAAACCCTCCCCCCGTCCTGTTTTCTCAGGAAAAGCGACTGTCAACACTGGAATCACCTACAGACAACACCTATTGCAAAGAAGCTACTATGGGCTTCGCCTACGGCAAGGCTTGCTTTTCCTCCTTTTCCTCTCTATCTCAGCCTGCGGGCCCAAGCCCCTCCCCCTGACCTCCACATCGAACAACAGCCAAGAAGCGAATCTGGCGCAACCGCTCGGACAACAACCGGCACGACCCCTGCGCATGACTGCCTCGAACCAGACCACCGCAATCGCACCTCTTCTCTTTGCGCGAGGACAAGAAGCCCTGCAAGCCGGGCAATATGAAACCGCAGTCGCCCTGCTTAAAGAAGCGACTGAGCTCGATGCTACGGATGCAACCTACCATCTATGGCTCGGACGCGCGTATGGGCATCAAGCAGAGCACGCCGGCAGCGGAGAACAATTCTTTCTCGCGCGCCAGGTGAGAAAAAATCTGGAGAAAGCCGTAGCCTTGAATCCCGACTTGATTGAGGCGCGTCTTGACCTCTTGAGCTATTATCTGCAGGCACCGCTGCTCTTAGGCGGGGGAATCGAAAAAGCCAAAGCGCAAGCCGCGGAAATTACCAAGCGGGACCCGCACCAAGGAGCGCTGGCCCAACAACAATGTCAGCAAGCCGCAGAAGAGGAGCCCGCACTTTTTGCCGTATCACGTGAGGATTGATCTCGTAAGTAGATGGGCCCGCTCGCTCACGGCGTTCGCTTTATAGCTTATGGCTTATGGCTTATGGTAAGAGTGTTTTGCTAGAGAGTCAAAAACCATCTGTTACAGAGTGAACAAAGCGAATGAGCGAGCAATTTACCCTTTATCTTTTTATCCATTTTTCCATCTCGATTGTAGCGAATGGCCAGATCTAAATTGTAGAGTTCTCCATATACCCGACCCAGAGTATTGAGGCCGCGGCATTTGAAATATTGGTCGCCAAGTTGCTCACTTTTCCCAAGAGCTTCTTGGAGAGAGATTAGAGCCTGTTCATATTCTCCTTTGGCGCAATAGGCGATGCTCCTCGGAAAGACAGACTGTAGTAAGACCTCCTGAAGGTTATGAACCTGTCCGATCGTGCAAGTCTGTTCGTGAAGACGCAGAGCTTGTTCGTATTCTCCTCTCCAGTTATGGAACTGTCCTAGCATCGTGAGGTTAATGCCTTCCAAGCTTTTGTTCCCTTCCTCCCTGCTGATCTTCACAGCTTCGCTCCACAATGGTGCAGCCTTACCGGGCCTTCCTGTCACTCCATGGACCAAGCCTATTACGTGCATACTACCAGGGAGAATGTCTTTGGAACCAATTGTTAATGTTAACTCCCTTGCTTGTTCAGCATATTCGAGGGCTTTCTCGAACTCGTGAGCGAAAAAGAAGCCAAACCCAATCTGGGAAAGCGCTTCTGCTTCCCTGTGTCGATCCCCAATTTGGCGGGCTATCTCTAGCGCGCCCCGATAAGCTTCAACGGATAGTAGAAACTCGCTCAGGATAAAGAGCACCGCTCCCTTGCCAGCGTAGATCGCGATGCAGAGCGAGGAACGGGCGAGCGCGCCGGAGCTGCGGGCTCAGCGTGTCGGTGTCCACATTCGTAGCAGAACTTATTAACCGGAGGATTACCTTTGCCACAGCTCGGGCACAAAAGTTCGAGTTTCGCACCGCACTCGCCGCAGAACTTCGCTCCGTCCGGGTTCTCATGGCCGCATTGTAGACAGTGCATGGTATTCACTCAGCTCGTAGGAATTTCAGAGTTTACGCTTGATCAAGCAACTCAAAATACCGCTCACGACTGATATTCGCTGTACGGAGATTTGTCAGAATGTGAGTAACAGGAACTTCTCCAGGACTGGTTTTAATTACGACAGGACGTCTCACTCCTGGTTTGGTGAGAATGAGATGGTCGCCTCTTTGTCTTTGGACGGTAAAACCTTCTTGTTCAAACACTTTTACCAATCGCTGATAAGGAATGGGAGTAATCCTTCGGCTTGACACTCTGCTATCCTACCGTCAGCATCTCAGCCACAAGTGGTTGCCTGGGAACCCACAGGTCTTTTCTCTTCACAAAACCGGCTTCCTCCATCACTTCTTCAAAAGTTCCCATATTCTGACACTCTTCAACAAAGGCCTCGACGGCTTCCTGCAGGGACTGCCTGGCCTCCTCAAGGGTTTCCCCAAAAGATGACACGTCCAGCTCAGAGGCTAAACCGATATAGGCATCCCCTTCTTGGAAAAACTCGGCACGGTAGACAATACGCTCCATATCGTCACTCCTTAATCGCCATTATGCATAATCGCAAGCGAGTAGCAGTTTTTCCATAGAAAAGCCGCACGCTCAGCGAGCCGTCAAGTCTGCCAAAAACTCCAACATATATTGATTCACTAACTCTGGCTGTTCCTGTTGCACCCAGTGGCTGCACTGGGGAATGTACTTCATCTCGAAACGGTCGGTGAAGTAGGGCTCCATGTCGTAGGTGAGTTCTTTGCCTAGGGCGATGTCTTCTTCGCCCCAAATCAAGAGCGTTGGACAGGTGATCTTGCCAAACGAACGTTCGCCGTGGCGCACGGTCTCACGAAACGCCGCCCGATAGTAGTTGATTGCCGCGGTTACAGCTCCAGGCTTGCGAATCGCTTCGACATACCGCTTCAGCTCTTCATCAGGAAATGCCTCCTTGCGAATCGCCATGCCGCGAAAGACCTGGCCAACAAACCGCCGTGCGTTGAAGCGTATCCCCAACTCCGGCAACCAGGGAATCTGAAAAAAAAACATATACCAACTGCGTCGCAACTGGCGGCGGTTAGTTTTGAGCTGCTTCTGAAACGCAGTCGGATGCGGACAGTTCATCACAATCAGTCGCTCGGTTGCCTGGGGATAGTCCGCTGCAAACACCCAAGCAACCCCACCACCCCAGTCATGGCCAACGATAATCGCTTTCTCCTCACCAAAGGCACGAATCAGTCCCATGACGTCGGCGGTAAGCGTATCCACACGATAGTTGGCCACCCCTGACGGTTTCTCGCTGTCGTTGTACCCGCGCAGGTCCGGCGCGACCACACGAAAATGTTGCGCTAACGCAGGAATCTGATGCCGCCAGGAGTACCAAAACTCAGGAAAACCGTGCAGTAGCACAACAAGAGGACCTTCGCCTTGGGTTACATAGTGGAGGCGGACACCGTTAACGTGGGCATAACCATGTTGCCAGGAGTCATTCATAGTAGGAAGCTTTCAGGCATCAACAAAGAATTGAACCATTGAGTCACTAATTCATTGAGCGATTGCAGGAGGCAGGAGAGTCATTGCCACCATTAAATAGAGTTCTCAGGTCCTCAACAATGATTCAGTAACCCGATGAAAAAATGATTCAATTTACTGGAGTATTCCGGCTTTCCGTGCTCGCTCTAACACAATTCGCTCAATATCCGCGATCGGCCCATCGATCATGCGGCCACGAAAGGCGACGGCCCCCTTCCCTTCAGCGACGGCTTGTTCAAACGCTGCCACTAGTTCGCGTGCATATTCGACTTCCTCCGCAGTTGGCGTGTACACCGCGTTCACCGGATCGACCTGATTGGGATGAATACATGCTTTCCCTTCATAGCCCAGTTGCTGGCCCTGCCGGGTCTCACTCTTCAAGCCCTCAAGGTTGGGGATATCGAGAAACACGTTGTCGATCGGCGCAATGCCTGCAGCTTTGGCAGCCATCACAACCTGGCAGCGGGCATGAAACACCACACCGTCGGTTGATGGCGCAGCTTTGATTCCCATTGCTAACGAGAAATCGCCATGACCAAAGGCAACGGCGGCAATGCGCGGGGTCGCCTTAGCAATGGCAAAGGCATTGCCGATCGCATCGGGCTGTTCAAACAAGGGCATAAGCACAACCGAACCCGCCGGGCGACCACAGCGCTGCTCGGTTAACCCAACTAAGCGATCAACAAACTGAATACCATCGACACTATTAGTTTTAGGGACCACTAATCCATCTGCCCCGGCTTCGACCATTGCAAGCACGTCATCAAGAAAATAGGGGGTATCGAGCGCATTGATCCGCACCGTACGCTCAAACTTGGCGAAACCAGCATCACGCAAGACCTCTTTCATCGTTTCCCGCGCTGCCGATTTGCGCTCCGGCGCAACCGCATCCTCCAAGTCGAAAATCAATGTATCAGCAGGTGACTCTTTGGCTTTGGCAAAGAATTTTTCGCTGCTCGCGGGAACAAATAATAGACTGCGACGTAGACGCGACATGGTGCCTCCTAAAAACGTGACACGTAAAACGTAAAGCGTAAATTAAGGGGAGGTACGCTTTACGTTTTACGCTTTTCAGATAATCCCCTTCTCTTTCAACTCCGCCAATCGCTCGCGTGAGACTCCGAGCTTGCTACCATAGATCTCTTCATTATGTTGCCCCATCCGTGAGGGGCCAGGCCAGCGAATTTTTCCAGGGGTACGCGACAATTTCGGAACGACATTCTGCATCTTCACTGGACCAAGTTCCGGGTCTTGTACTGTGGTCACCGCTTCTCGCGCTTGAAAGTGCGGGTCAGCAAAAATGTCGGCAATGCTGTAGACCGGTGCACACGCACATTCATACTCATCAAACTGTTTTAACGCCTCTTCTGCTGTATGCCGACGGATCCAACCACCGACAATCGCATCGACTTCATCGATATTGGCAATCCGCGCACGGTTATCTTTGAAGCGGGGATCGTTAATCAATTCCGGTTGGCCAATCGCCGCGAACACCCGCGCTGCAATGGCTGGGGCATTCGCCGAAAGCGCTAACCACCGACCGTCCTTTGTTTGGTAGATATTCCTCGGTGCGCCAATCGACGGTACCCGGTTGCCTGTCCGCTCTTGGACTTTCCCGAGTTGGTCGTAGGTAATGGCTTGGTCGCCGAGAATTGTGAACAGCGGTTCGAGGACACTAAGATCAATATATTGCCCCAGGCCGCTCTTATGGTCCCGCTCGTACAGCGCCATCATCACCGCCCAGGTTCCCAGCTGACCCGCTACTGCGTCCGCAAGTCCGGTTCCGGGCAAGGTCGGTGGGCCATCCGGTTGTCCCGTAATATAGGCAAACCCACTCATCGCTTCGGCTAAAGTGCCAAAACCTGGCTTGTCCTTGTATGGTCCGGTTTGTCCAAATCCAGAGACACGCACAAACACCAGGCGCGGGTTGATCGCATGGAGCACGTCCCAACCGATACCCCATTTTTCCATCGTCCCAGGCCGAAAATTCTCGGTTAACACGTCGGCATCAGCAATCAATTGTTTGAAAATCTCCTGGCCTTCAGGTTTGCCAAGGTCGAGCGTGACACATTTCTTATTGCGGTTGGTGATTTTCCACCACAGCGGGATACCGTCTTTGGTTGCCCCAAGCGAACGGAGGCTATCGCCCATTTTCGGATGTTCTACTTTGATCACTTCAGCGCCAAAGTCTCCCATGTTTTGCGAGATCGTTGGCGAGGCAAACAGGACGGCAATATCGACAACTTTGAGCCCTTCAAGCGGTAGGGTACCCATGAAAATCTCTCCCTCCTTCGCTGGGTTACTGTTGGTGCGGTTGTAGCGGTTTTCTTGCGGAAGCGCAAAACGTTCATACAAAAAATCGTGCCAACCCTGCTCTTGCGTTTCTCCGTATTCCGCAGGATAAAGAGCCTAACCTTTCGGAAGGGAAAGTACTGATCATACGGACGCGTACACGTATGATCAGAGATGCACGGCCTCTAACTTTCTGTGGTACGAACAACAGGATCGAGCTGGCATGCATTGTGACAAATGCGGCACCAACATTCCGGATCACTTCAAATTTTGTGGAAATTGCGGAGAACCTCTTCGTCGCCCGACTTCGGATCCGCTTCTCTCGCGCAAGGGAGAACAGCCCTACGAGTTTGCTACCGGTCCCTCGGAACGTCGCCATTTGACCGTCATGTTTTGCGACTTAGTCGGCTCTACTGCCTTGTCAGAAAAACTTGATCCGGAAGATCTCCACGAAGTCATTCGTCTCTACCAGGAAACCTGCACTGGGATTGTCCACCGCTTCGGCGGCTATATTGCACGCTATATTAGCGACGCACTCCTGGTGTATTTTGGCTACCCCGTCGCCCAAGAAGACGCACCGCGCCGAGCTGTGCGCGCGGGGCTCGCCATCGTTGCGGCGCTTCCCAACCTCAATACTCGCGTCCGCAACGCAGTCGCCGAAATGATCGATACCCCACTACAGGTCCGCGTAGGCATCCATACTGGCCTGGTTGTCGTCGGTGAAATGGGCAGTCGCGATTATCGGGAGTCGATGGCTCTCGGGGAAACACCAAACATTGCCGCACGCCTCCAAGCGTTAGCAGATCCCAATACGGTAATCATCGGGGCTACAACCCACAAACTTGTTGAAGGGTATTTCGACTGCCAACACCTAGGAGCACCTACGTTAAAGGGTCTCTCTGTTCCGTTGCGCATCTACCAAGCGGTGCAGGAAAACGACGTACAAGATCGCCTCGATGTCAACCGCCGACAAGGACTGACGCCATTCGTCGGCCGAGAAAACGAACTTCAGCTTTTGCTGGAGCACTGGCAACAGGTGAAAGCCGGATATGGCAATATCGTCTTACTCAACGGGGAAGCAGGAATCGGCAAGTCTCGGCTTCTCCAAGAGTTCAAAGAATGCGTGGCCGGAGATGGACCAATTCGTATCGAAGGACGCTGTACTGCGGCAGCGCAGAACAGCGCTTTCTACCCACTGATTACCTTTTTCCAACGACTGCTGCAGTTTTCTCGGAACGAACCTCCCCGGGCCAAACTCGAAAAGTTAGAGAACCTCCTGCGCCATACCGACCTGCCAGTTGACGATACCTTACCCGTGTTTGCCGATTTGCTCTCGCTCCCACTCCCACCCACGACAGCCACGTCTCCGCTAACACCAGCTCAACAGCGGCAAAAGACTTTTGAGGTGCTGCTCTCGTGGCTGCTGGCCATGAACAACCAACAACCCGTAATCCTGATTGGCGAGGACTTGCATTGGGTCGATCCTTCAACCCTCGAACTCATCCTGTTGCTGATCGAGCGGGCTGCCTCTGCCCGGATTCTCTTGCTACTGACGTTTCGTCCTGAGTTCATCGCTCCATGGCTCGACCGCGAGCATGTCACGCAGATTGAACTAGGCCGCTTATCAAGTACCGACACCATGGCAATGATCGACCACGTCACGAAAGGAAGAGCGCTACCGTCCGAAGTCTTACAAGAGTTAGTCAGCAAAACTGATGGTGTTCCCCTTTTCGTGGAAGAACTGACCAGAATGATCCTCGAGTCAGGCTTCTTACGCGAAGGTATTGATGCCTATGAACTGACGCAGCCGCTCCCACCGTTAGCTATTCCAACCACGCTACAAGACTCGCTGCGTGCGCGACTTGACCGCTTAGTCGCCGTGCGCGAAGTGGCGCAACTCGGTGCGACCCTCGGTCGCGAATTCTCCTACGAGTTGATTCACGCGGTTGCGCCATTACCCGAGACAACCTTGCAATGGTATTTGACCCTATTAGTCGACGCAGGACTCCTACAACAACAAGACCATCCTCCGCACGCACGCTACACTTTTAAGCACGCCTTGGTGCAGGAAACCGCTTATCAATCACTGCTGAAGGGCACACGGCAACAATATCATCAGCAAATTGCCCAGATCTTAGCCGAACGATTTCCGGAAATCAGGAACGATGAACCAGAACTGCTCGCCTATCATTACACCGAAGCTGGTCTTATCTCTGAGGCGATCCCCTACCGACAGAAAGCTGCTCGGCGAGCAGCTGAACGCTCGGCTCACCAAGAGGCGATCAGCCACCTGAGGAAAGGACTTGAACTTCTCGCCTCATTTCCTGAGACCCCAGCACGCCTTCAACAAGAACTCGCGTTGCACGTCGCGTTGGGTGGACCGCTCATCGCCACCAAAGGTTACGGTGCCCCAGAGGTGGAAACAACCTATGCGCGAGCACGGGATCTCTGTCAACGACTTGGAGAAACTCCACGTCTCCTGCAGGTGCTGTTCGGCTTAGAGGCATTCTATTTCATTCGTGGACAATTACGCACCTCTCACGAGTTGGCGGAGCAATGTTTAAACCTGGCAACGCGAACTCAGGACCTCGCCCGTCTCTTGCATGCCCATTCGACATTAGGCATGAGTTCGTTTCATCGTGGAGAATTCACCCATGCTCGCGAGCAGGTAGAAGCAGGCATTACCCTATACAATCCAGCATTACACCGTTCTCAAACCCTGCAAGATCCAGGAGTGACCTGCCTCTCGTATGCCGCGATGTCGCTGTGGGTTCTGGGGTACCCTGACCAAGCGCGTATCCGCAGTAACGAAGCCCTTGCCCTCGCCCAATCACTCGATCATCCCTTTAGCTTGGTGTGGGCTCACAGTTTCGCCGCAGTCTTGTATTGGTTCCTTGCCGATATAGAGACCACGGAAGAACATGCGCGAACCAGCATCGCGCTCTGTCGTGAACACGGCTTTATCCATTATCTCGCGATGGGAACCATGATTAACGGCTGGACACTGACTCGACGGGGCCAGGCAGAACAAGGAATTACCCAACTGCGCAAGGGTCTCAGCGCATACCGAGCTGCGGGCGCGGAACTGGCACGCTCGTCTTATCTCGCCACCTTAGCCGATGCCTATTTGCAGCAACAACAGCCTGATGACGGGTTGGCTGTCGTGACCGAAGCCCTGGCTGCCGTGCAAAATACTGAGGAACGGCTTATGGAGGCAGATCTCTACCGGCTCAAAGGGGAGTTGACATTACAGTCTAGCGTCCAGTGTCTAGCGTCTAGCTCCTCCAACACCCAACAGCCAACGCCACGCATCCAAGCTGAGGCTGAAGCCTGTTTCCACAAAGCCCTGACTATCGCACGACAGCAACAGGCAAAATCTTTCGAACTGCGAGCGGCAATGAGCCTGAGCCGCCTCTGGTATGCGCAGGGGAAACAAGATGTCGCGCGTGATCTCTTAACTACAAGCTATCGCTGGTTCACTGAAGGTTTTACGACCGCCGATCTGCAAGAAGCAAAATCGCTGCTCAAGCAGTACGGCGTCAACTCTATTTGACTGTCAACAATACTTGACAGATTTCAGTCTTTCGTATCATTTCTCACCATCTGTTCTTTTCTCAAGACCCACTTGTCAACTTTTTTTGACATCTGCCCCGACCTTTTCAAATCTTTGGCACGTGGGCACGCGACAGCCAACGGAGCGTCTAACGCCCATTCATAACCCAACAACCTCCGATCATTGCGGCAAAAGTGGCAGGTGAGAGACACAAGCGACACAGAAGAAAGATTGCTCAAGGATCCGCGATCTCCTCTCCGTCACTCGTGGAACACATTTTGCTCTTCTTGGGTTGTTGACCTACCATTCTGCTAATCCTAGTACGTCTGTCCGTTGGACATTGGGGGAAGAGTATGGGGTTTCTCAAGGAGTATGACTCGCAGTTTTCCGCTGAAAAGCGTCGGAAGCTCTTGCTCGGGTGGATTATGGAGCATCGCGATGCGCTGTTTCGCGAATTGCAAGAGTACGTGCCGATTTTCGTCACACCTGAGGTCACCCTGGTCTCGCGATACGATGATGTGCGCGAGGTGCTCATTAGTGACGACTTCGGTATCGAACCGTATCGCCAGGCGGGTCTGGACGGTTTCGTCTTAGGGACCGAGCAAGGGCCTGCCCACGACCAGGAACGCGCGTATCTCGATCAGACTGTACGTCGCCGTGTCTACGAGCAGCACGAGTTAGACAAGATTCGGATGATTGTCCTGGATATCTCGACCGTACTCATCAATAACGCTCGCCCCCACGGCTACATCGACTTGGCCACGTTTGCCCGTCTAGTGCCGCTCGCAGTGGTCTCACGATACCTCGGTATTCCCAGCCCTAACCAGGCTTTCCTGCAACAGCGTGGCATCACTAAGCCAGACCCGCGCTTTACGGCTACTCCACCAGACCTACACGTCGATCTGGCATCGTTCGGGATTCCTGATCTGCGATTTCTCACCAATCCATTGTTTCCCAGCGTCGGTAACTGGGTGCGGGCGATTTTTCTGGCACTGGTATATCGCACCCTCGCCCGCCATCTTGCCCAAGATCCTGTCGAAGAAGACGGTATCATCGCACTCGAGAATGAAGCTCGTAGAGCATTCTCCCGTTATGTGACCGCAGTGATCGACCGGGTTGCACAACGTCCGACATTAACAGAGGAAACAGTCCTTGAACGGATGCTCCTTGCAGAGCGGAGAACCTGTGGATCAACCTCTCCCGCTACCCGAGCAAAGACGATCCGCAATCTCACCGAGATCAGTGCCGCGGCGGTCGATCAAATTACTCTTGCTGTGAACAACGCAATGAGCAAGTTATTAGCCGACCCGAACATCTTGGCCACAGCGACCAGCGCCGCACGGAACAATGATAAGGCGTTGCTCCTTGCCCACATCTGGGAGGCGTTACGCTTTAACCCACCAGTCCCGCTGCTCGCCCGCCAATGTCGACGAGCGCACGTCCTCGCCGCCGGAACCCCACGCGAGACGCTTATCCCGCAAGGAGCGCTAGTCGTGGCCGCCACTGCCGCAGCCATGATGGACCCGGAGGCTGTCCACAATCCCGATGAGTTCCGTCCCAATCGACCGGCGACTGATTATTTCCTCTTTGGCTCTGATCCTCGCGAATGCCTGGGTCGTCACCTCGCCGAGACCGAACTTACCGAAATGGTCAGAAACCTTCTCCTGCTGCCAGGAGTTCGAGGTGCTCCGGGCAGTGCCGGACAGCTCCATCTCGATCATGGTTTGCCCGCGCGCTTCATTATCACGTTCGACACCCCGAGCAGAGCAAGCGCGGCGATACCACACCCACCACCAGCAAAAGAGCTGACGGTCCAGCGTCCCCTTACTGCGGTGATGACTCTGAAGCAACCGTACGACACCCACTACCGCGCCCTGAAAACCTTGCTCGGTCTGTTCTTCAACGAGATCAGAGCCTTGCTCGATAGGGTCGGCACCGTGCATGGTGCGCGTTTTATCTTTCTCGAAAACAATACCAAGCTCGCGCTCATCACGACCTATGACGGGACCTTTGAGGATTACATTAACGTGTATATTGAGCACGGTGGCGATCTGTTTGATCGGATGCTCACTCACATGCAGGATGCGCCACCGCTCCCAGTCTACCAGCACCGCGACGAGTTTATCCGCTATGTGCGTAGCATCGACATCACACCTGAAGCTGAGGTCTACAGCGCATACCCAGGCTTAACCGTTCAAGACATTTTGCAGAAGAGGTAATTCATGTCTACGCTCCCTCCCACACAGGAAAGCGCAAGGTTTCCCCAGCTTGATGATTCTCAATACGGCGACATTCAGGGCGTGATTCTGCATGACTACAACCTGCCACAAGTCCGCCATTATATCTTTACCATTGAACACCCCGAGCACGCTCGACATTTATTGGGCAACCTGGCTAGCGCAGACACCATGCCACTACGTATAACCACAGGCAACGACTGGGGAGAGGACAAACGCAAAGATTATGCGTTAAATGTTGGCTTGACCTACGTTGGGTTACAAGCGCTCCACTTGCCCATCGAAGCCTTAGAGTCTTTTGCTGCAGCTAAGGCGTTTGTCGCTGGGGCAGTCGAACGGGCAGCGCTCATCGGTGACACTGGCGATAGCGCCCCTGAGCATTGGAAAGGACAATTTGCCGCAGCCGGAGCGCATGTCTTGTTTTCTTTGTACACTGGTGACGGAGATCGGAACAAACGCTCGCAGGAGTTACGCACCCTCTGTGAGGCGAACGGTTTTACGTTTCTGCAACAGGAAGACGGGGCTGACTTGCACGATCCGCGGCAGTCACGAACACATCTCCCAGGCAAACTCATCCACTTCGGCTATCAAGACGGCATCTCGCAACCCGACATCGACGGTGCTCCGCCGCCCACGTTTCAGACTGGCAAGTGCAATGGCAAATCGGTCACTGTCCCGCCAGGAGCGTTCCTCCTCGGGTATCCGAGTCAGTGGACGCAGTTTCGTTATCCCGTGCCCCGCCCGCCACAACTGGGACGCAATGGCAGTTTCGTCGCCTTTCGCATGATGGAACAAGACGTGCATGCCTTCGAGGAGCATCTACAAAAAACAGCGCAAACCAGCGGCCTCAGCGTTGAAAAGATCGCTGCCAAAATTTGCGGACGCTGGCGTGACGGCAGACCTCTCGCCTTGTCGCCTGACGGGAAGACCAGTGTGAACAGGGAAGACATAAACGCCTTCGATTATCGCGACGACAAAAATGGACTCGCCTGTCCCTTCGGCTCGCACATACGGCGGACCAATCCACGCGGTGATAGGGTAGCGGCAGAAGACGGCGACAAACACCCGCTCATTCGTCGCAGCATGCCGTATGGACCCTGGTATGACGGCAACGACCCCAAGGGTACCAAGATCGAGCGCGGCCTGCTGGGATTGTTTATCTGCGTCAACCTTGAAGACCAATTTGAGTTTCTCGTCTCCAAATGGATGAACGCTGGGGGTTTCCGGCGCGGTCTCCCGAGCGGCACCATGGACCCACTCGTCAGCTACACCGCGGGCGGTAAGACCTTTGAGGTCCCGGCAGCCAACGAAATATACCAACTGGCCGGGTTTTCTCAGTTCATCAAAACCCGTGGCACCATGTACTGTTTTCTGCCGAGCATCACGGCGTTACGGTATATCGGTGAGTTGTAATGCTCGTCATTAACCGTTGTTAAGAAGAACACCAGCAACCAAAGGAGGCAGTATGCAATTCGACATGGTTTTCGAAGGTGGTGGAGCGAAAGGCATGGTCTTTGTCGGTGCTCTGAAAGCCTTAGAGGCCCACGGTCATACCTCAGGCCGACTGATCGGGACCTCAGCCGGAGCGATCACGGCAACCCTACTCGCAGTTGGTTACGATGCCGCTAAAATGGAGCGGGAACTCGGGAAGAAGGATAACAAGGGGAGACCCGTATTCGCCCAGTTTATGGACGAACCCGAGTTTGCGGACGTACAGGCAGAGATAGACACGTCCGTCACCATGAAACTCCTGAAAGATATTAACGTACCCGTTATTCCCGACTTCGTGGAAGGGAAAGCGGACCGACAAATTCTTGAAAGACTGCTTAAGCTTCCAGCTTACCGCACGCTGTTCTCGTTCGTCGAACGTGGTGGCCTCTACGTCGGCAACACGTTTTTGCAGTGGTTTCGTGCGCGACTGAATGATCAGCAAGCCGGATTGGCTGATATGACCCTCGGGCAACTGCACGCAGTCACTCAACGTGATCTCAGTCTGGTCGCAACCGATACGTCACGGCACGAAATGCTGGTGCTCAACCATCGCACTGCTCCCAACTGTCCTGTCGCCTGGGCCGTACGCATGTCGATGAGCATTCCGTTTGCCTGGCATGAGGTGCGCTGGCAACCGGCCTGGAATCCCTATCGACTCTTCAACGCCACTGGCACCGCAGTCGCCAAAGCAATCGATTTAACAGGAGATGCAATCGTTGACGGAGGCGTCCTCTCGAACTTTCCCATCAACCTGCTGGCCTCGAATGAACCGTCGACGAGAGCGGTCATGGGAGACACCATAGCCCAGCGGCAAAATGTGTTGGGCCTACTCATCGACGAAACCCATGAGGTGAAAAACGCCCCACCGCCGCCAAAGATCGAAGAGGATGACGAGAGAGGAATCAAAGGGGATATCAAAAAGTTACGGACGGTGAAGCGAGTACGCCAACTCCTCGACACGATGATGGATGCGCACGATAAGCAACAAATCGCGACCAACGAGGACCTCATCTGTCACTTACCTGCCAAAACCTACGGAACCATGGAATTCGATATGAGTGACGAACGCAAGGTAGCCCTCGTCAAGGCTGGAGAAGAGGCAATGCTGACGCACTTGGCCCGGCGCTGAGCAAACGAGAGAAAGAGCAAAGATATCTTGGTGGGTCACGAGCCCAAGTTGGACGATTAAGCGAGCCGCCCTGTACTTGCTGTCAGTACCCACCAGTCACAACTTAAGCGGTTGGCAGTGGAGGAATTCCCTCGCCCTCAGGGAGAGAGCGAGGGGGAGAGGATGAAAAATAAAGGTTTTTGTTCTGAGGTCCCCTCATCCTGACCTTCTCCCTACGGGAAAAGGCACCCATAAATGCTACGAAATAACACAAAAATCCAGAATCTGCTCCTCAGGTGTGACCAGTGGTCAGTAGCGCATTCTTGCAACGGTTGCACAGGTTGGCGTCGTCATGGTACTTCTTCCCCACCATGAAATGCCTTCTCGTCTCTGACTTGCATTACGCCCTGAAACAATTTGATTGGGTATTACAGGAGGCAGAGGCATTTGACGTGGTCGTGATTGCTGGCGACCACCTGGATATCTCTTCAAGTGTCACGGTTCCCGCCCAGATTACCGTGATCCTGACCTACCTGAAGCGGTTACACGGTAAGACCCGTCTCCTCGTCTGTTCAGGAAATCACGACCTCAATGCCCGCAATCCGGCTGGCGAGAAATTTGCCAAGTGGATTACGAAAGTGCGAGAGTTCGGCATCCCCACCGACGATGATCACTTCGAAATCGACGACACCCTGTTTACTATCTGCCCGTGGTGGGACGGCCCACAGACCCGTGAAAAAGTCGGCGCGCAACTCGCACGCGACGCAAAAAAATCAAAGCAGCAGTGGATCTGGGTCTACCATGCACCACCCGACGCCTCACCCACCAGCTGGGGTGGACAAAAACACATTGGCGACACCGATCTCGTCACCTGGATTCAACAGTATCAGCCAAACATTGTCCTTACTGGCCACATTCACCAGTCCCCGTTTCGCCAGGACGGTTCGTGGGTCGATCAAATTGGCTCGACGTGGATCTTTAATCCCGGACGCCAGATCGGTCCCTGTCCCACGCATGTCGTGTTCGACACCAACGAACGCACTGCGTTGTGGTTTTCATTAGCTGGTCCCGAGGTCGTGCACCTCGACCGTCCCCTGAGCTATCCCATCTCACGGCTCACAGAATTACCGTCGTGGGTCAAATAGCCGTGCTCGGGTCACGACCAGAACCCGGAGCGCACTCTTCGTCTTGTTGATGCACCAGAGAGCCAAGGACTTCATCCACCATACCAAGGTGGCCTTGTTGGTCTTCGAACTGGGTTTTTAGGTCGACCAGATAGGTCGTGACCCCATACAAGCGTTGCGCCAGGAGCTTTGCCAGTTGGTAGGCGATATCGGTATGAGACTGAAGGAAGATCGACGCGTGCTCAATGACGTACACCCGGGATGAGGAAAGTGCTTTCACCGTTGCAGTATGCGTACTATCCAGTAACACCGACATTTCACCAAAGATTGCACCGGGCTCGGATACGGTCGTCACGAGCACATCACCTTTCAGGACAGCAACCTGGCCCTCGATCAGAACGTAAAGAACACCGGTCCTCTCTCCTTCATGGAGTAGGATCTCATCAGCCTCATAGGTTCGTTCCGGCAAGCCTTGGCAAAAGCTGAGAAGCGATCGCATGGTTCTTCCTCCAGAAAACGCAACTCTATCGCTCTGGTCAGATGGGTCAACAACCGTGGCTTTTCTACCCTCAGGCAGTTGACCACGGCGAAGCAGCCACAGTATGTACTGCTATGGTAAGATTCATCGCACGAGGAGGAGTAGCCCGATGGCAATCACCATTTCGCCAGTGACTTCCGGTTTCGCCGCGGAAGTCGGTGATATTGACCTCTCCCAACCTCTCACCCCTGAAGAGGTCGCAGTCATTAAGCAGGCATTTTGGGATTATGCTGTGTTGGTATTTCCCGGTCAACAGCTATCGGCACAGCAACACCTGAGGTTTGCCCAGTATATTGGCCCCCTGGAAACGAGCATTTTTGCCCTCAATACTGAGGAGAAATTACGCATTGCACCAGAGCTGGCCGACGTGTCGAATCTCGATGTGGGCAACAACCTCTGGGAAGAACACAGTCGGGTGCGCATGCTCCAGTTTGGGAACCGCTTGTGGCATACGGACAGTTCCTTCAAATATCTCCCAGCCCGGGCTTCGCTTCTTTACGCGCGGACCATTCCCCCAGTTGGTGGGCATACTGAGTTCGCCGACTTGCGCGCCGCCTACGATGCCCTTCCCCAGGACCGGAAAGCGCAACTCAACGGCTTGGTCGCCGAACATGCTCTCGCTTATTCCCGAGCCCGGACTGGCTTCAGTGCCTTCACTGAGGCTGAGCGTGCAGGCTTACCGCCGGTCCCGCAAGTCATCGTGCGTACGCTGCCAGAGAATAGGCGCAAGTCGCTCTATCTTGCTTCGCATGCGGGTCGCATTATTGGCATGCCAGAAGAAGATGGACGTGCGCTGCTTGACGAACTGATCGTCCACGCTACCCAACGGCAATTCGTCTATACGCATCGGTGGCGAGTGCATGATCTCGTTATGTGGGATGATCGCTGCACCTTGCACCGGGGGACAGATTTTGATGATCTCCGCTGGCCGCGAGACATGCAACGCGCCACGGTCTCCGATATCGCCAATACCTGCGAGCAGGCAGGGATTTCGCTGACTTCTAACAGCGTGGCTGCACTTTAATGCGCGGGTAGGGAACCTGCGGGGAATGAGGGTGCGCATGCGCACCCTATATAACTCATGAGATCTGACTGGC
Organism: Binatia bacterium; assembly: GCA_050187625.1. Lineage (GTDB taxonomy): Bacteria > Desulfobacterota > Binatia > Bin18 > Bin18 > JBFWXH01. Next base: position 64,496 of record JBFWXH010000006.1, on the reverse strand, counting down.
TTACGCCCCGAAGATTTCGGCAAAGAAATTCCGCATGGCGAGCCAGGAACGCTCATCAGCTGATTTGTTGTAGGCAATACCAGGATTCCCGACCGCAGCGGCGTTGGGATTCGTGAAACTATGAACCGTGCCGCCATAGCTGATGAGCTGCCAGTCTACCCCGGCTTTCGTCATCTCTTGTTCAAAAGCGTTCACCACATCTGGTGGCACGAACGGATCTTCCGCTCCGTGACACACTAAGACTTTTGCCTGAGTTTTTCCCGACTCGGCTGGACTTTGAGTAGCGAGGTTACCGTGGAAGGAAACAATCCCTTTCAACGGCGCACCGTCCCGAGCTAATTCCAAAGAAAAGGTTCCGCCCATGCAGTAACCGATCGCCGCTAAGCGACTGGAATCGACTTGTGGCAATGAAGCAAGCTTATTCAATCCCGCACGTCCGCGCGCACGACATTTCGCGGGATCACTCATCAACGGTGTGGCTATTTTGATAGCCTCCTGGAGGTCTGAAGTCTCGAAACCGTCACCATACGGATCACCAGCAAGAGCGACGAAACCCAGTGCTGCCAACCGCTCGGCGCGGCTCTTCGCGTTGGCCCCCAGTCCAAAAGCTTCAGGCATCACCAAAATGCCTGGTCTCTTCTGAGAAGTCTGGTCGTCATAAGCCAAATAGCCTTTCAGGGTCACGTCTCCGTCACGGTACTCAATCGTCTCCGTCTTCATGCTACTCCTCCTTTGTAGAGTATAATGATACTGTTCTGCGCCGTTTTTGCAGTCTCGATTCAGCAAGTCAACCGCTGGTATTCGGAGGTTGAGAGACAACGGTTGACCCGAATTCACGAGCAATAGAGAGTGCCAGCTAGATAGGCACTGGAAGGTGTCTGAACTTACTTGATCGCAATCGGATTCACTGCCGAGCCACATCCTTCCACCAACTTGAGCGGGGCACCGGCAAAGAGAAACGTGTACTGCTTATCTTTGTCACAGTCGTCGGCCAAGTCCTTCAACCAGACGATCTCATTGAAGATAACCCCAAGATTGCAGAGCAACGCAGCATGGAGCACCCCGAGCCCATTGATCTTGCGATTGAACCCTTGCTCGCAGCCGATATTGTCAGCACTGATCGACGGAATCTCCATCTCATAGAACCACTGCACCAGCTCTTTGCTATATTCGAGGCCGGGTTCGTCAAACTCGCCATCAGGAAAGAACGCGTCCAACCCCTCTTCATAGAAACGATTGAGCCAGCCGGTGTGCACGACCAGAATATCGTGCTTTTCGATGGTCACGCCTTGTTGCTTCGCTGCCCCGAGAAGATCATCAAGCGTAATGCCCTCGCCACGATCAAGATGTTTCTTTCCCTTATACCGGGCGGCATCGATCAGAATCCCTCGTCCAATAACGCCATGATTCGCGATCGGTTCGATTGAACATTTGCGAAGACCTCCAATTGTCGACTTGGCGTCATGTCCATTATACAACTTGTCGCCATACCACGCGTGTCCAAGGGCATCGTACTGTGTCGTCCCTTGCGGAAACATGACGATCACATCATCTGAATACTTCAGTCCACCTGGAAAAGGCTGAGACCGGCCACTCAGATAAAATCCTTCGTCGTGCGTCAGCGTATGAATTGGTTGTGAGCGAATCGGATGCAGTGGATCTCCTTGTGGTCGCGCCACCGGCACCCCCAGCATAAAGGTTTTCCCGTGCTTCACCGCTCGGATACCACGGAGCACCTCTTCGTTGGTAAGAAAGTTAAGGCTACCGATTTCGTCGTTCGCTCCCCAGCGTCCCCAGTTTTTCGGGGCATCCTGCAAAAATTCTGTATAGTCAGTGAGCTTTTCTGCCATAGGACATACTCCTTCCCGGTTATGACAACCTTCCGCAAAATGTAGCCAGCGATCAGACTACAAACGCTTTCTCCTTGCAACCGCCTCAACGCACACGCCTCGCTCGTTTCACTCCCTCTATGGCAGATAGCGCGTTCGCTACGCACTGTATGGCCCAATAGGGAAAAGGCAAGAAAGGAGAAGGGATAAATCGGGAGCAGGCTATCAAACAACGGTAGGGACCGGGCTATAGAGCACGCTTTGCGCAGGAGCTATAAAGGCACGGTCTCTCTTTTTTAGGGAAATATCGAGGAGGAATGCATGCCATACGCTGATGCTAATGGAGTGAAGCTCTACGTTGAAGAAACCGGAACCGGATATCCTATCGTGTTCGTGCATGAATTCGCCGCAGACCATCGCGAGTGGGAAACCCAAGTGCGCTACTTTTCACGCAATTATCGCTGTATTACTTACGCCGCACGAGGCTACCCGCCTTCAGATGTGCCCGAAGAGGACGCTGCCTACGCTTACACGCATTTTGCCGATGACATCGCTGCCGTCATTCACCAGGCGAGAGTCCCGAAAGCCCACGTTGTGGGACTCAGTCAGGGTGCATACGCCACCCTTATGTTTGCCCTCCGACATCCCCATCTGGCCAGTGCATTAGTTGCCGCTGGCTGCGGCAGCGGCTCGGTCCGCGAACAACGCGAAGACTTCCGGGCCCAATGCGCTGCTACTGCTCAACGGTTTCTTACGGAGGGGACAGTGGCGGTGGCACAGGAAATGAGCGTAGGCCCCACCCGAGTCCAGTTGCAGAACAAAGATCTGCGCGGCTGGCAAGAATTCGTTGATCACCTCAGTCAACATTCCGCCAAAGGCTCAGCCTTGACTATGAAAAACTATCAGGGCGACCGACCCTCACTCTACGATTTTGCCAAGGAGTTTTCTGCGCTTACCATCCCGACGCTCATTATCGTTGGCGATGAAGACGAACCCTGCCTGGAGCCCGGACTTTTTCTGAAACGCACCATTCCGACAGCTGGGTTGTTCATGCAGCCACGGACAGGCCATGCCGTCAACCTGGAAGAACCAGCGGTGTTCAACCGCGAAGTCCAGGAGTTTTTTAGCGCCGTTGAACGCGGACGCTGGGGCAAACGCGACTCACGCGCCGTGGTCAATATGCCAGCGCCGCGGTAGCAGGCAGGTAACGGTCGACAAAAGGAGAAAAGGAATAAAGAGATAAAGGATAAGGGATACAGGGAGAATGGCGAAAGGACGGGAGCTGGCCATCAAGCAACCGTCGTGAGCAAGCTACAGAGCGAAGTGAGCCAGAAGAACAAACGAGCGTATGCACCTCAGGAGCTTACCCAATCATCCCTCCCGTTTCTGAAATACGGACACCAGCGGCGTCTGTAACAACAAGCGTCCTGCGGGTGCGAGAGCGTTTTCCAGTAGTCCTGACGACCCACGACTGATGACGACTCCCCCGGCATCCAGGACGCGCAACGTCTCGCTCACCATACGCGTAAAAGTCTCTTCAGTAACCGGGATTTCAGGCGTAAAGACATTGCCCACATAGACAACTCGGATCGACCCAGTCCCCAGCGCACCGAGATCACTCATAGTGCCATGATGCAAACGGATACACGCGGGGAGGGTTGGCTCTTTTTCAGCAAACGCGGCTAACATCTGCGCTGCTTCAATCACCTGTTCCCCAATCCATTCATAGGCATGCACGCGCGCCAGTGCAAAGGTGTGCAATAAATCATACGGTTCGAGCGCATTCATCCCGAATCCAAGACATAGCCCTTCAGCCGCGGGGCGGGCTCGGACAACCGCATGGACATCCACCTGTGTCAACGCCTGGACCAAACCCGCGGCTTGAGCGAGCGCGTCGGTAATCCGCCCCCCAATACTGTCGCGCAGACCAGGAAATTGACCTATGATGGCAAACGCAGGGTCGTCCTGCCACGGCACCGCCACGTCAAGGTAGAGGGTTCCTTCTATAAAGGCTCGCCACGCAGGATTCATTGGACCTTGATGCTCTGAAGATGACGCCATACAATCACCTGGGCTTCACACTATTGCACGTTCCTACGCGCCCAGGAAATGCCCTTGAGTATGGTGCGACACTGCACGGGCATCTTGCTGAGGACTGGCAGAAAGTAGTAGAAACTCCTCGCCAGTCTTATAGAGAACCTTGATGGAGCCTCGGAGGAATTCATGACTAGAACCATTACCTTGTGTAGCGGGAAAGGTGGCGTCGGAAAAACTGTCTTCGCCACCTGTCTCGCCCGAATCATCCAGCAAGAAGAACACGGTACCGTCTTGCTGATCGACCTCGATCCTTCGGTGCAAGGGCTCACGTTACTGTTGTTTCAAAACAAGTATGAATTGGATCACGTGCCGTTGTCCTTCGCCGACTATCTTCGCGGGAAAGACACCGTCGATCGAGAGTTATTTGAGGCGCTGCACCGGGCGGTTACCGGAGACGGGCTGGCGGGACCTTTGCATGCACTGTATCGCCGCATGGAAAATATCTTCGCCATTCCCTTCTCAACCGACAGCGAATTCCCCCAATGGGAACAATTTATCCATCTCGACTTCGAGCTTGTCAGTAACAAGCTCCAGAACTTAATAACGTATGCCACCGAATCCTGTCATATCGACTACATCATTCTCGACACGCAAGCAGGGCCAAACAGTCTCAGCTTGGTCGCAGCAACGCTCAGCGATATTAACCTGATTGTCCTGGAAGAGGACGATATTAGCTGGCGCACCGCGCTTAACATGTTGTTAGAAATTTCCGATCTCAATAAACGGCTACAACGTCGGTCGCGTAGCTATTTTCTGGCGAATAAAGCCAGTACCGACTTAATCGAAACTGCCGGGAAGCTGCGAGCGTTCTCATTTCTCTCCCCCCTTCCCTATGACGCCTGGATGCAGAAGCTCTTTGCCAAGGCCACCTCTGCCGCGTTGGAGAAGGAATTCGAAAATACCGATTTCTTCCGACAGGCACGTTCCCGCGTATGGCAGGATATCGCCACACTTTTTGGTGTCGCCAAACCGCAAACGAAGGAAAGCTTTGGTTTGAGTTCCTGGTTCCGCAAGCAAAGCGAGAAGCCAGCCGCACTCGCCGATGGACAAAAGAACGGAGTGGCGGCCTCATCGTCAGACCACAAACGAGAGCCAGAAACCACGGCCGGCAAGAAAGACAAAGAAGCGGCCGAGCCCGAAAAAGCAAAAGAGACAACCAAAGACGCGGCAAAAGAGACCGCTTCAACGCCAGCAGAGGCGCAATCCGCCACACCCACAGCCTCTTCATCGGGCAAATCGTCCGGACAACGAGACGGGAAACGATAAGACATTCACGCTCCCTCAGAACTTGGGGGAGCCGCCTTCTTTTCTACAGTGGAGTCACTAACAGTGAATGCACCTTACAGGTATCGGCAATGACAAGCTTTTCCGCAAACTTCGCAGCTCCGTGCTCAAAAACGATCTTGTCGTGATAGACACCGGTGCTGTACAGCTCCGAAGCCCCATAGTGTACGGCGTCGGCAGAGGTCCGAAAGACAGCATAGTTGGCCCGCATCGTGATGACGCCGTTCTCGTTTCCCAGAATACGGAGACTACTGACCAGGTGACGGTAAAAATGGGCGGCGTATAAATTCGCCTTACGGTGGGCCGTCACCCGATCCTGTAACATTCCTTGGCTATCGCAGTACATAATGGCGATGGGGAGATGCAGGTCGGCATTCTCACGCGGCACGATTTTATACAGGGGTTGTGCTGCAAAAAACGACGGCCAGTTTTCTAAAGCGTCGTCATCAATACACTGCACATAGGCATGGAGGAGATCTTCTACTGCCCAGCGAATTTCTGCTGTGACCATCGCCAGCCTCCCAGCTGCTAGAAATGCATGACTTCACGGTAATACTTCCAGAACCCGCGAATCCCACTTTCTGTGAGTAAATTTTCTTCGTTCTCCACTCCACGTCCGCCAAACTCGATGACCGACGTAGCGTCATAATCACGCACGATCGCCTGTTGCACCAGTTCAGTCGCGTGACCGTCTTCCATCGAAATATAGCCGGCCGGTCCCACCAGGTTTGCTTGCTTCAACCGAATTGCCAGCAGTTCCTCGTCATCACCCTCATAGCCGAAAAAGGTAAAGAGCAACTCAAACTCATCAGCTTTCTTCGGCAAGATGTGGCGTGTTGCCAGGGTATTTTGAATTTGCTGGACGACTAAACAGGGAAAAATTGTTTGGATATGGTTTGTCAGCTCAATCTCGAACTCTTTGCGTGACGCCAGGAGCGAAGGGTCAGCTAAGGAATACTGCTCCTGATAGGTACGCAACCCTTTGCTATAGTTTCCGGCCTGCCCTTGTGGCTCTGCACGCGTATATGCACGGAGCATATCATGGCGCTTGGTCTCATCCATGGTGACACCGCCCCCCATAGACGCGCGATAAATGCCAAATGTCGCGTGAAACAAGTGAAGCAGGCTGGCGTGGTACGGGTCGCGGACGTTCTCTGCATACAACTTCCAGTTGGCATGAATATATTGCCGGGCATAACCGAGAACCCGTACTGGACGACTGAAGACCCGGTCCAGCCATTGACGCATATCCGGACCGAGATAGTCTTCGAGAGGCTCAATAGCGGCAGCAAACGACGCAAAGATAAGACCATGATAGGTAGAGATCCGCAATTTGCGCAGGCTATGCTGGGATGGCTGGAAATCTTCAGGGTATCCTCCCTGCCCTTCAATGCCGTTGCGAAACGGTACCCCAATCAGATTGCCCTGCAAATCGTAGGTCCACTGGTGGTACACGCACATATGGCTCTTGCGATTGCCCCGCGGCTCACGGCAGACTAACGCCCCGCGATGAGCGCAGCGATTGACGAAGGCATGCAGGATCCCCTCCTTATCACGCGTTACGACCACTGGCGTATCGCCAACAAAGGTCGCCTTAAAGTCGCCCGGCAGTGGAACCTCAGCTTCGAGACCAACGTAGTTCCAGACTCGCCCCCGAAAGATCAGTTCTTGTTCTTGCGCGTAAATCGCCGGATCGAAAAAGGCTCGATACGGAACACGACTCACTCCCTCAGGCCATGCCATCGGTTCAGTGTGTGTTGCAGATGCCATGTTCATAGTGCACCTCCATTTTCACTTGAGCCACTCTTTTTTAATACGTGACAGGACGCAACGAAGTTCACCGTTCACAGCCATCGACAGACCTCGCCAAGAAGAGACTTTTCAAACTATACTACCGGCTCGCCCTTTCGACGAATATACGATTACAGCGCCCACAAGAAATATGTAGCACATTTACTTCACAGAACACCATTAACCCTTGACGGGTTGCAGCGTCTGGACGAGACTGCAAAAGTCGAGAGAAGGAACAAACTATGGGCGTATTAGAACGATACCGACTCGATGGCAAAGTGGCGATCGTAACCGGCGCGGGCCGTGGCCTCGGACGGGAAATGGCATTGGCCTTGGCTGCTGCTGGGGCTGATATCGTTGCTGCGGCGCGGACACAAGAACAGCTTGAGGAAACCGCGCGCCTCGTGCAAGCAAAAGGTCAACGGTGCCTGATTATACAAACCGACGTCACAGACTCAACCTCAGTCAATCATATGGTGGAAGTCGCGTGTGGCGAGTTCGGCCACATCGACATCATGGTGAATAATGCCGGTGGTGCGACACGAGGCTGGAACAAACCATTGGAAGTCCTCACCGACGAACAATGGCGCAACGGCGTTGACCTCAATATTACCAGCACCTTTTATTGTTGCCGGGCGATATTACCCCATATGATTCAGCAAGGAGGCGGCAAGATTATCAATATCACTTCCGGGTTGGGCGTCCGTGCCTCTCGCTACAACTTCATGTATTCGACCGCGAAAGCTGGCATGATCAATTTTACGCGGGCGCTCGCCATGAACTACGCGGATAAAAATATCCAAGCCACGTTGATCCTTCCCGGCATCTTTCCCCACGATAATCCGGAGCTGGTCGCCTTCTGGCAAGGGGGAAAGTTCATCCCGGTCGGCCGTCCCGGCAAAGATAATGAACTTGGTCCACTGTGCGTGTTTTTAGCGTCAGATGCGGCCAATTACATGAACGGTGAACTTGTGGCGATTGAAGGTGGGGGGCTCGCTGGCGGCGAAGTACCAACCGGTTTTGCTCCTATCATCCCACTTACAGAAGGAGGGGAGCTATGAACCCAGCCACTTTCTCCCTGCTCGACAAAGTGGCTGTGGTGGTTGGGGCCGCCTCTCCGATTGGACAAGCCTTGGCTGTCGCGCTTGCCGAGGCGGGCGCCCAGGTTGCAGTCACGACCATGTTACCTACGCAACGCGAAGCAGGTATGGTCGCCCACTGTGCCGAATCAATACAGGCGTTACAACGCACCGGCCTCACTTTCACGATCGACACCACCCAAGAAAGCGATGTCGCCACAGTCATGCAGCAAACAGTTGCCCAACTAGGTCGCGTTGACATTCTCGTGAATGCACCAGACCTGCCCTTCGCGAAACCACTGCCAGAGGTAACGTTAGCGGAATGGCAACGAGTGCTGTCGGTCAACTTGACCAGCGTGTATCTCACTTGTCGCGCCGCAAGTGAACCCATGCAGGCCCAAGGACACGGACGGATCATCAATGTCGTGTCGGTCTTAGGCGAGCGTGGCATGGCGAATGGCAGCGCCTATTGCGCCGCACAGGCAGGAGTACTCAATCTTTCGCGGGCGCTCGCACTCGAATGGGCACGGCGTGGTATTACCGTCAATGCGATTGGCGCAGGCTGGACTGAAGGCATGGGTATGCTTGCTGATGAACAGCTCAAGCAGCAGATTGTTCGCTACATTCCGAGCAAACGTCTCGCCCAGCCCCAAGAGATTGGCGATGCGGTTGTGTATCTCGCGTCAGAGGTCAGCGGTTTTGTGACAGGGCAGGTGATCTGGATTGAAGGGGGAGTGCTGAGTCGGTTGTAAAGCGCGCTCAGCCATCAGCTGTCAGTAGTTAGCGTGATAGAAGAACATCCGGGGAAAACAGATTGTCGAGAGTCGCTGCTCTTTACCTGATTGCCCCAACCTTATGAGTTTTGCAGAGAGGACTATGCTCGGCTCCTATTACTGAACGGTTCGAAAAATTCGTGCACCTGTTGCAGCACAAAATCCGGACGCTCCTCTGCAACGAAATGACCACAGCGATCGATAACCCCGCCTTGGACCTCATCGGCCACCCGTTTCCATAACGGCAAAATGTCCCCCATAAAACGCGCGCCTCCCCACGCACGAACAGGCATAGGGAGCTTTTCCGTACAACGTGTCAATGCAGCAACATCCTCTTCCAGAGCGGCCCGGTAGTAGTGAAACCCTGCCCGTAATGCCCCAGGTTGCGCATAGGCCCGTATATACTCAGCTAACTCTGCCTGAGTAAAAAGCGCAGGGTTATAACAAGCTACGCTGTACATTCGTTCCAGATACACCTCAAGATGATCTCGCACCAAAAGTTCTGCTAAATCAGGATTGCCGCCATGAAAAAATACGTGCCATAAACGACGAATACCAGCGAGAGGAATCTCTTCATTCTCCCGTGCCAGACCAGGAGTCGATTCAAAGATAAGGAGCCGTTCGACACGCTGAGGGTGGTCACAGGCCAGATAATACGCGACGGTCCCTCCCCAATCGTGGCCGATCAGTCCAAACTTCTCATATCCCAGGCTGTGTGTAAGTTGATACACGTCATCAGCCAGGGTGCGTTTGTCGTACCCCGTGATCGGTTTCTCACTATCGCCAAGTCCGCGCAGATCAGGCGCGATAATCGTAAAACGTTCGGCTAACGAGGGAATAATCTTTCGCCACTCATACCAGGTCTGTGGCCAGCCATGGAGAAAGACTAAGGGATAACCGCTCCCGGCGGTCACGTAGTGCATACGAAAACCATTCACTGCTCGCACCTGATGGGTCCACGGTTCTGACATTGGATACCTCACGTATTCTGCAGATTTTTCGCCCTAAGGAAAATCGCTTCTTTTCTCTGCCCTCATTCCAACAGATCGGGTTAACAGTGCCAAGGCCGGTTCCCGAGCCCACACAGAGTGGCAGAACGCCAGAGGCACGCTCCTCTCATTCACAGGCGTTGGCAAAAGAGTATAGTAAGGAAAAAAGGATTTTGTGATGACGACACCTGCCCCACTTTCTCTCGAACAATTGCAAGGCAACCTGGCAGCGTTTTTGGCCGACCCCTATCCCTCATACAAAGAAACGCGTGACCAATCCCCGATGCCCGTGGAATTTATTCCTGGCGGTATTGTCCCGGGACTCGATGAACCCATAAAAGCCTGGGCGTTACTGAGCTTTGACGATGTCTACGGCGCTTTACGTGATCACGAAACGTTTTCTTCCGCACGCAATCCCTTTGTGGAAAAAGGCTTCTTTCCGCAGCTCGTGTTGATCATGGACGATCCGCCGCGACATACGCGTTTTCGCCGCCTCGTTAATAAGGCGTTCACGCTCAAACGAGTTGAAACGTTAGAGCCGTGGATCACCACCGTCGCGCAGGAACTTCTTGATGATATCGGGGCTGGAGAAACCGACATCGTCCAATCGTACACGATCCCCCTCCCAGTGAAAGTTATTGCTCGCCTGATGGGTATCCCTGGGGAGGATTACCCAACCTTTAAGCGTTGGTCGGATACCTTCATTTCTTCTCTCATCTCCATCTCATTGGAAGAACGGATGAAGAATACCATGGAGATGGCGGAGTACTTTGGGAAGATTGCCGCCGCGCGGCGCGCGCAGGGAGCAGAGGACCTGATTACGGCGCTCGTCGAGGCCGAGGTTGAAGGAGAGTCTTTACAAGATTGGGAAATCCTCGGCTTTTGCATCCTTCTGCTCATCGCCGGCAATGAAACCACCACCAACCTCATGAGCAACATGTTGAACATTCTGGTGGATCGCCCGGAGTTGTGGCGGCGCTTACAACAAGACCGCAGTCTTGTCGAACCAGTAATCGAGGAGACGCTGCGCTACGAGAGCCCCGTACAGCAATTGCTACGCATGACAACCAAAGAAGCGACATTATCAGGAATTACCATCCCCGCGAATGAACTGGTCGCCGTGTTCTTCGGTGCAGCCAATCGTGACCCCAAGGCATTTCCCAATCCGGATGAATTCCGGCTCGATCGCGATCTGCGCAATCACGTAGCCTTTGGCGTTGGTATTCACTACTGCCTCGGCGCGCCACTCGCGCGGGCCGAAGCCAAGATCTCACTCAACGCTTTTCTCGATCGCTTCCCCGTCATCGAACATGGCGACACCCCAGCGCACCGTCAAACTCAGAGTCCGGTGGTGTTTGGCTTTGAACGATTACCTTTCGTTCTGCGTCGATGAGAACACATCAGGTGGTCACAACTTCATCTCGTCAGGGGGTTCCAACCCGAGGCTTCTACTGTTAAGAAAAAGCCCTTTGTAGAATACCTTTGGAGGTTATGTTGTGAACAATCGTCTTGCTGAGATCCTAACCGCGATAGAAACACGTATTCAGGAACAACACCTACTTAAACACCCTTTTTATCAAGCCTGGAATACAGGCGACCTCTCGTTGTCCGCCTTACAAGAGTACAGCAAACAATATTACCGACAGGTCGAGGCCTTTCCGACTTACGTCAGTGCAGTACACGCGAATTGCCCGGTTCTTCCTGTCCGCCAGCAGCTCCTCGAAAACCTCCTGGAGGAAGAGCGGGGAGCTGATAATCACCCTGAGCTTTGGTTACGCTTCGCCGAAGCGCTGGGCGTACACAGGAACGACGTGGCTACAGCAACGCCACTCCCGCAAACACAGACCTTGGTCGACACTTTTCGCACGCTCACTCGCGAACGTTCGTATCTGGCTGGCGTAGTTGCCCTGTTGGCGTATGAAGCACAGGTCCCTGAAGTGTCTGAATCCAAGATTGCCGGCTTGCAACAATTCTATGGCATCAACGATCCACGCGGCTTGGCGTTCTTCGAAGTACATCGCCAGGCAGACCGATTTCATGCTGACACGGGACGGCAGATATTGCGCGAATACGTCACACCGGAAGCAGCTGAGGAGCTAATCCCTACCTGCGAACAAGCCCTCGATGCGCTCTGGGGCATGCTTGACGGCGTGTACACACGGTATTGCTAATTGCACGCCTCCGCAGACGTATCTGTCTGTTTTGCTCAGTCATTGCGAGCACGGGGAAACAATCTCGACAGAGGATACGGCCCGAACGAGATTGTTTCGTCGTGGAGCCTGTCCCGCGCGTAGTCGAAGGCCCCCTCGCAGTGACAAGCTTCCTCTTCTCGTAGATAGAGTCGCCAAGGCCATTCACCCTACGTGGGGATATTGACACATAGAGATTCCCATCGACAAGCATCATTCATGTTAAAAGATTTTCTTGCAATAAAACTCCGAGAAGTTGAACAACGCGGACTCTATCGCCGGCTGCGCCTCATAGCGGGCGCACAGGATAGTTCGGTCACGCTCAATGAGCGCGAGGTCTTGCTGCTCTCATCGAACAATTACCTTGGCATTGCGAACCATCCGACACTCAAACGTGCAGCTCAACAGGCAATCGAGCAATTTGGTTGTAGTGCCGGCGCTTCTCGTCTCATTTCTGGCCACATGACGGTACATGCGGAGTTGGAAGCCCAGCTTGCCACCTTCAAACATAGCGAAGCGGCTTTGGTGTTTCCCTCTGGCTATCATGCCAATGTTGGCACTATCTCGGCACTAGTGGGGCCTGGGGACACGGTCTTCAGCGATGCACTCAATCACGCCAGTATCATCGACGGGTGCCGCCTCTCACGCGCAACGGTGAAGGTATTTCGCCACTGTGAGGTCTCACATCTTGCCGAACTCCTGGCTCAATCTTCTTCGTCTGGACAACGACTGATCGTGACCGACTCGGTCTTCAGTATGGATGGGGACGTCGCTCCGCTGGCTGATATTGTCACCCTTGCACGCCAGTACAACGCGTGGGTAATGGCCGATGAAGCGCATGCAACCGGAGTGTTCGGTGCACGCGGAGCTGGGCTTGCCGAAGCCTTGGGGTTGGAACATGCGATTGACATTCATATGGGCACGTTAGGCAAAGCTCTCGGGGGCTTTGGGGCATACGTGGCCGGGAGTCGTGAACTCATTGAATGGCTCATCAATCGGGCTCGCAGTTTTATCTATACCACCGGCATCCCTCCGGCGGTCGCGGCCACAGCCATTGCTGCCCTCAATATTGTGAGGGAAGAACCGGAACGCCGACGCCAATTGTGGGAGAACACGGCGTTCCTGCGCGATGGCTTGACAAGTCTCGGCTATACGATCGGCCCGACACAATCGTCTATCCTGCCGGTCATGATAGGAGACCCGTCGCACACCATGAGGTTAGCCACTGCACTCCTGCAACGCGGGGTGTTAGCCCAAGGCATTCGCCCACCCACCGTCCCAGTGGGCACCTCTCGCATCCGCGTCACCCCAATGGCCACGCATACCCATACTCAGCTTGCGAACGCGTTAGACGCGTTCGCACTCGCAGGAAAGGAGACTGGGATTCTCCCATGACACCTTCATATGACGATTTGAAAACTTGGGACCATACCTATCTGTGGCACCCATTTACCCAGATGCAGGAATGGTTAGCAGACGATCCCATCATCATCGCTCAGGGTCAAGGGAACTATCTTATCGATATCCAGGGCCATCGCTATTTGGACGGTGTTTCATCGTTGTGGTGCAATGTGCATGGCCACACCCATCCAGACCTCAACGCGGCAATTGCCGAACAGCTCAGCCAGATTGCCCACTCGACCATGTTGGGACTCGCCAACATTCCCTCTATTCTGTTAGCCAAGAAGCTAGTCGAAATCGCCCCATCGGGGCTCACGCGGGTTTTCTATTCCGATGCCGGAGCAACCGCCGTCGAAATCGCTCTCAAGCTTGCCTTTCAGTACTGGCAGCTACAAGGGGTGCCGCAGAAACAGCAGTTCGCCTCTCTAGTCGAGGCGTATCACGGAGATACCCTGGGGGCGATGGGTGTCGGCTATTCCGAGGTCTTTCATCACTACTATCGCCCAATCCTGTCCTCGGCGTTTCGCCTCACTCCACCCCATGTGTTCCGTTTTTATCAGGGAATGTCAGAATCAGATGCCCTCGCAGCAGCAATCGACGAAGCACAGTCAGTCCTTTCCGCTCATCACCATAAAATTGCTGCGCTCATTATCGAGCCGCTTATGCAGGGAGCTGCGGGGATGTGGGCACATCCAGTCGCCTACGTACAAGCCCTGCGAAAGCTTACTACTCAATATAACATTCTGTTGATCTGCGATGAGGTTGCCACTGGTTTTGGCCGCACCGGCCGCATGTTTGCCTGCGAGTACGGGAACGTTCAACCCGACCTCATGTGTATTGCCAAAGGCATCACCGGAGGCTACCTGCCACTGGCAGCAACCCTCACCACCGAGGCGATCTTCGCCGCGTTTCTTGCTCCGTATGAGGAGTTTAAGGCATTCTTTCACGGTCACACCTACACAGGAAATCCATTAGCCTGCGCGGCGGCCCTCGCGAGCTTAACCATATTCGAACGCGAACAGGTTATCGAGAAACTTGGAGAAAAGATTGCGCTACTGACACAACGATTGCAGGCTGATTTTGCCCCGCTTACACATGTCGCGGATATTCGTCAGTGGGGCCTGATGGTAGGGATCGAACTCATGCAAGATCCACAGCAAAAGATTTCGTATCCTCCGCAAGATCGGCTTGGGGTGCAGGTCATCAAAGAAGCTCGCAAGCACGGGGTGATTATTCGTCCACTGGGAAACATCATCATCCTGATGCCCCCCCTCAGTATCACCGTAGAGGAACTGCACGATCTCCTTAATGTAACCCGCCATGCCATTATCACCGTGACAGAACGCTCATGAACGGGATCTTTATTACTGGCACTGACACTGGAGTCGGAAAAACCCTGGTGGGCTGCGGACTGATCGCCGCCCTCAGGGCGCTGGGAAAACGTGTCGGCGTCTTAAAACCAGCCGAAACCGGGTGCAGTACGCGTGACGCAACTCTTTATCCGGAAGATGCCGCTCGCCTCGCTGCGGTCGCCGAGACAACGGCCTCGCTCGATCAGATCTGCCCCTATCGCTTTGCCCCACCGTTAGCACCCAGTGTGGCGGCCTCTCAAAGTGGCACCACCATAGACCTTGCGCATATCGGTTCAATTTTCCGCACGACAGCGGCCAGCTCTGACGTGACCGTTGTCGAAGGTGCAGGGGGGCTCTTGGTCCCGCTGGTGGAGCGCTACACTTTTGCCGACCTGGCACGAGATCTCATTTTGCCTGTTATCGTCGTTGTCGGCTCGAAACTCGGCGCGCTCAATCATGCGTTACTGACCCTCGACTGCGCCCACAACCGAGGCCTCCACTTGCTCGGGTATATCGTCAATCATCCCACTCCACACACGGATGAGGCGATACGGACGAATGCCGCTACCCTACGTCAACTTACCGATGTGCCCTGCCTGGGGATAATTCCGTTTCTCTCTCTCGATACTAACATTCCGTCTGATCGGACTCGGTTAGGGAAGATCTTCACTCAGGCGATTGATCTCCCGCAATTGCTACGATAACAGCAGAGCCTGACATTTTTGACCTGAGCATAAGGAACCACATATGAATGCATTTGCCCACATCGCGGAGAAATCCCTTGCCGGGGAAATTCTCACCCACGATGAAGCCCGGAGTCTCTTGCTGAGCGAAGATGAACAACTCCGAGAGCTACTGCTGGCCGCGTTCTCGGTACGCGAACGCTTCTTTGGTCGCAAAGTGAAAATCAGTTTACTGCAGAATGCCCGAAGCGGTTTGTGTCCGGAGGACTGCAACTATTGCTCGCAAGCCACCACCTCCGAGGCACCGATCAAAAAGTATCGACTCCTCCCAACCGAGCAACTCGTTGCTGGCGCACGCAAAGCCGTCGCCGCCGGAGCTCGTCGCTATTGCATGGTCACCAGTGGCCGCGGTCCGAGCGAACGCGACATTGCACACTTGAGCGACGCGGTACGTGCCATCAAAGCCGAATTCCCTAACCTTGAAATCTGCCTTTCGTTGGGATTGATGGATGAACCGCAAGCCCGCACCCTCAAAGACGCGGGCGTCGGCTGGATTAATCACAACCTCAATACCAGCCGACGGTTTTATCCTGAGATTTGTTCGACCCACACCTACGACGACCGCGTCGAAACAGTACAAAATGTAAAACGCGCTGGGCTCTCCACTTGTTCCGGAGGCATCATCGGCATGGGCGAAACTGATGACGACATTCTCGATCTCGCCTATGCGACTCGTGCGTTAGAGATTGATTCTATCCCGGTGAATTTCTTGTATCCGATTACTGGCACTCCGTTAGGGGGGCGGAAAGATTTTTCACCGACGAAAGGGTTAAAAACGCTGTGCTTAGTGCGTTTTCTTAATCCTCGCAGCGAAGTACGCATGTCGGCAGGGCGAGAACTCTACCTGGGTGGCTGGGGAGGGTTAGCTCTCTATCCCGCTAACTCAATTTTCGTCGAAGGCTATTTGACCACTCCCGGTCAACAAGCCCAGGAAGCCCGCAAACTCGTTGAGGATGCTGGCTTTGCAGTTGAACAGCTCGAATTGGGAACGTCGGTTCCTGCGGCGCAAGAAGCATAGCCGTTGATCTCAATTGAGCAGGAGGACTGAGGTTGCAATAATGTTCAATCGCCTTCTCAAATGCTGCCAGCGCCTCAGCGTACCGTCGCTCTTCCCCCAGGCTTATCTCCTGTGTTTTCTGTTCCCCGTTGTTACCTCAGCAAAACCTTGCACCAGTGTACCGAAAAACCAGAATCCGGCCCCGAAGATGAGCAACATCAAAGGGCCCAGGTACAACGAGACGAAGCTGCGGATCCTTGCGTTTTCCGGATTATCCTGGTCGTACAGCACGATTACACTGTCTCCATGCGAATAGGGGTTAGATTCCGACCCCCAGTCGGTCACAAACGCAACATCTTCGCCCGCCGATGTCCGAAAGGACACAACTGTTGCCTTGGCTCGCCATTTTTCATATGGCCTGAGGCGTACCGACCTCTGGTTCATGTATTCCCACCCAACTACCTTTCCAGTAGCAGATTCTGCGGTCATCCAGAATACGGTGTTCACCACCAGAAAGTACACTGCCCCAGCAAGTGCCCCGTAACCAATCACCCGAAACGCAATCCCTCCGATCTTGAACGGATCTCGCTCGGTCATACCGTGCACATCCTTGCCGTTAGGGCTGACGAATTTCGATCGTCAAAACTCATGGGCACAAACAGAGTCCGTGCGGCCTGCATTAGTGTCTGATCGGCATTTGCACGATTGGCGCGGAGGGCTCATGCTGGGCATGCTCGTGGAGCTGTTGCTGAATTTCGGCAATCCACCGCTGCGCTTTTTCGCTATCGATCTCACCAGCTTCATGTTTGCGTGCCACCTCATCCAGAAAATGCTCAAAGAAAGTTTTCATTGCTCTGTTCCTTTCGTTGGTTCTTGGTGAGAGAAGATGCAAAAAATTAGCAGCTTACTGCATACATCCCCATGCCCACTCGCCGACAGCGCGCGATACAAACGATGATTGATCATGCAGGAATACTCTTGTGCGCACGCCAAACAGCGAGAAACGATACCATATTACCTTACCACCCATTCCCTATTTCCCAGCAAACGCGAGTCCTGTAAGTGGATCAGTCGCATACAGCACCGTTCGTTCCAAGCCTTCCTCGCGATAGTGATGGATCGCTTGATACTCGGGGCTGTTAAACATCTCGATCAAGGCTTTGCGCGTAGGATACTGCACAAGGGCAATCGCGTCCCAGTCCTCCGTACCGACCATACGTTCCGCGGCACGCCCTACGTACATCACTTTTCCGCCGTGGTCGGCAACAATTTTTCCTACTGCTTCCGCGTATTTCCCATATGCTTCTTCGCCACCATCAGCTTTGAATTTGAGGAGATTCAACATTACCACCGGACCTTTGTCCCCATTGGACAGGAATGTCTGCAAGGCTTGTGGATTTGGCAGTAGTTCACTCATGTCTTTTTCTCCTTCCCCATTTTACAATTGACATTAAGAGAAGCGTGATGCTAGACCGTCAGGAGGTTACTTCGCGAAGGAGGCTCCTATCTATGGCAGAGAAGTGGACGATTTCAGGCGAGTACTTTGAATCCTGCAACTGTGACCTGATCTGTGCTTGCTTGGTGCAAGCCGACACACCACGTGACCGCTGTGATGCGGCATTGGCCTTTCATGTGAATAACGGCACTTACGGCCAAACAAAATTAGACAATCTCAATGCGGTTCTCGTCGTCTCCTTTCCTGGCCCAGGAAAAATGCGTAATGGAAACTGGACCGCAGCGGTGTATGTTGATGAAAAGGGCACCAAGGAGCAACAGGATGCACTGGGAAGCATTTTCTCAGGCCAAGCCGGTGGAACTCCCGGAGCTATCTTCGCTGGTCTGGTCAGTAAATTCCTTGGCATCAAAGCTACACCGATTTCGTTTACCACCAACGGTAACGACCGTAAACTGACAATTCCCAACATCTTGGAAATTGACATCTCCGCGGTGACTGGTCGCGATGGCAGCGAACCCATCTGGGCAACCAATGCTGTGCATCCGGTCTCGCAAAAGCTCGCCCTCGCCGCTTCCCGTGCCTACAGCTATAGCGATCACAACCTTTCCTGGAGTACGAGTGGGACGAATGGCCACTTCGCGCCGTTTACGTGGCAGGGATGAGGTTTGGACTCATCGCTATCAGATTGGGTGGTGCGCAGAGCGCACCCTACTATCGGTTCTCCCTTCTAGAATCACAACTGCCTTGTCGCTGCACGGTAGAGTATGGTAGGCGTGCACGGGAGGAGGGAGTCATGCGTTATCGTATTGTTGCAATTTTTTCGGTCTGTGTACTCACGGTCAGTACCCTGGGGTATGCACAACCTGCCTCACCTACACACACGCACCCCATACGCTTCGGCCTGCAGGTTGCACAGCAGCAAACCACAGTCGAAGAACTCAAAGAGGTATGGAAAGAAGCTGAAGATCTTGGGTTTGATACGCTTTGGGTGAACGATCATCTCCTCGCCAGTGTCGGCCCCGCAGAGGAACCAGAACTGGAAGCCTGGACCCTGTTGGCAGCAATGGCAACTGTCACCTCACGTGTACAGATTGGGGCAATGGTCAGCAGCAACACATTCCGCCACCCAGCAGTGCTTGCCAAGATGGCAACGACCGTTGACCATTTGAGTAATGGTCGCTTGATCCTCGGCATTGGCTCAGGCTGGTTCAAGCGCGAACATGAAGCCTATGGCGTCACGTTTCCGTCCGTCAAGGATCGCTCCGAGGCTCTCGGAGAAGCACTTGAAGTGATCACCAAGCTGTGGAGAGCCGAACCAACCGTCTCCTTCAAAGGGAAGTATTATACGTTGGCCGACGCTCCGTTTATGCCCAAACCCGTGCAAACACCTCACCCGCCGATTCTCATTGGTGGCATTGGCGAGAAGCGCACCCTCCCCCTTGTCGCCCGTTACGCGCAAATGTGGAATATCCCCAGTCTCGCTCCTGACAAAATCGCCGAAAAGGGGAAAGTCTTGCAAAAGGCATGCAAGAAGATTGGTCGCAATTGCGCCGAGATCGAATGGTCGTACCTCACCCCGCTGTACATTAAATCTGACCCCGCTGCCGCGCAGAGCTTGCTCGAAAACCTGGCAAAATTACGGAAGACAACGATCGACGAAGCACGAAAAAGTATCTTGGTAGGCGATCCCGAGGCCATTCGCAAACAACTGCAAACCTATATTGATGTCGGGGTCACGCATTTTATTATTAACCTCCGTCGCCCGGGATTGTACGACCGCGAAGGGGTGCGGCTGTTCGCCAAAGAGGTAATACCGCAGTTTCGGAAACAAGGGGTTCAGCAGTAAGCACGTGTTATGCGATTGCCTGGAAAAGAGGCGAACAGAGGTATTACTCCCAACGCAATCTGTTGGCCGAGCAGTAATCCCCTCTCCCTCCGGGAGCAGGAACCAAAATTTGCTACTTTATCACCAAAAATCCCAAATCTGCCATCAAGTTGTGATAAATGGAGTACGAGCCGCCCTTCCGTGAGCTTCGGGAGAACACTCTGCGCGCTTTCTCTACTCACCACCTATCTACTCTTTCCGCCTTTGGCTACTTCGCATGAAGCACGGAACCATATTGCCCCTTTCCCTGGTGTCACTGCTATTGATGGACAACTGGCTTCTATGCTCGAAGGCCGGCCACTGTCGGTCATACGAGTGTACGCATTCCACGACGGTAAGTTCCTCCCAATTCCCTTCCAGATCGACGAGCGGGATGCACGAAATCGCTGGGTCCTCGATCACGGCTCACAGCAGAAGCCAGATGACTCTCCGGGCATCTTTGATGCAAACGACGTACTGCTCGTCATGGCTCAAGACCTCGGTCAACGCGGATCGCCAGTACACGCAACCAATGCCGCCGTGATATGGCTCGAAGGTCGGGTGGGAAACAACACTGCACCGTTGGGGTTTTTTTACATTGGTATTTTCGCGTCCGCTCCTCCGCCTCTCATCCCTCACGCGCCACAGGTTCGTTATGAACCAGAATCCGACAGCATCTATGCCACTCGGTACGCACTTGCCTTCAACGCCCCCCTTCCGACGCACTTGGCGTTTGTCGACCAATTCGGTGAGTTCGGGACCAACGAAATCGCGGGGTTTCGTGTGTTGGCGGAAGTACGCTTTTTTGCCGGCCTCTTCACACTTCAGCGCACGGATCAAGATATTCAGATGAGAGTGTTAGGCTACAGACAAGGGCCGATCCGCGCTATCCGCCGTGCCCGCTATTGGGTACCGTTACCTTTAGGGTTTCGCACTACTGGGCGAGTTGATGTGGCGTTTTATAGGAACTTCGTTGAGGGCAGTGCGGAGATCAAAGTAAAGTTTCCGCCGCGTCTGCTGCTCGCCGATGGCGAACTCAAAACCTTTTTTCGCTTTCTTGATATTCGTAACACCCAGCTCTTATTAGAAGGCGAGCAACCCTTACCAGCAACGGGGAGTCAAGCAACGGCTCGCACTGCGCAGTCATTGTCGGGACGCCCAGCCCGATGGGCCGCGCTACTGCTTCCCAATGGCCGTACGCTCGTTCTGCTCGCGCGATTGGAAGGCGCGCTACAACGTCTTGAGCAGCAGGTGTACTTTCAGATTCCCGCGCAGCCTAACGGCACTATAGAGAATAGCTTTTTTGGCTTTACCTTCTCTCGTGTGCAACGGCTCCACACCGGCACCCACCGTATGTCGGTGTTCGCTGTCATGCTTGATTCTACCGCAACAGATGATATTGCTCGCACGGTACAGTTTTTTCTTGCTCCTCCGCCGGTTCATCTCACCGTGTTAGCCAACGACACCCCACAATAGCGGTTGACAAACCTCGGACAGGCGCCAAAGATCAGCTCGACTTTGTCTGCATCTGCGCGCAAGACAGGAGGCGACATGGCCTTTGTGTATAAAATAAGTCAGGACGACAGCAAACTCAAAGACGAGTTTGACCGTACACCGATTGGACATCACAGTCCGGCCTTACAACGCGTGCTCAATGTGCTTCGGGGAGAAGACCAAAAAGACAAGTACGTGCTCATCTGCACAAAGCCACACAAAGAATGGGCAATCGGACAACTGAGCGGCGAACGCGGCAAGCCGGTAAAAATCCTCAAAGCTCAGGTTTACACGAATATCGAAGATGCCGAACGGGAAATTTTTCGTCGGCGTTGGAAGAAACATACGGGGAAAGAATTGGACTAAGACGTAATTCGTAAAACGTAATACGTAAGGAGGTAGTGGGTGGTTACGCATTACGTTTTATTCCTCGTTACGTTTTGCCCTTTGTTCCTCAATGCGAGCCTATCATGAAAATCACCGGCTACAGCGACAAAATCAGCGGTCGCCCAGGCGACACCATCACTTTCATGGTCAATTGTGAACTACCGGCTTATCAGGCGGAGGTCGTGCGGATTATCTGTGGCGACGCGAATCCCGCCGGTCCGGGCGTTCAAGAAATGGTCATCGATACCGCGATCAACCAGACGTACAAAGGTCGTCGGCAGGCGATTGAAGCAGGTTCTTACGTGACAGTTGCCAATCACCCGCTCTTTGAACAACTACAAAGCTTCTCCGTCCAGGCTATGATTTGGCCAACCACGCCACAAAAGGGGCGCCAGGTTATCGTGTCACGGTGGCGTGACCGTGATAAGGCGGGCTTTGCCTTGGTTCTCTCCGAGAAGGACGGGTCGGTCGCCTTGGTGCTCGGTGATGGGAAGGGGAAAGAAGAAGTCATCGCTACCGGCAAACCGCTGCTTGCTCGCGAATGGTATTTCGTCGCTGCCAGTTACGACGTTACAACACAAGAAGTGACCATCTATCAGGAGCCCCTGGTCAGCTATCCATTCGCAGGCGACGCAGGTGAGGTCCGCACAAAAGCCAAGACCAAGAGTCTCGGCAAGAGCCCAGCGCCGCTAATGTTTGCTGCCTGCCGTCGCGGTACCGGCAAAGGGACTCTCGACTGCACCTATAACGGCAAGATCGATAGTCCGCGGCTCGCCAACCGCACCCTTACGCGTACCGAAATGGAAATGCTCAAGAGCGGGACTATCCCACCGCAACTACGAACTGCCGTCATTGGAGTATGGGATTTCTCACGAGATATTCCCTCGACCACAGCAGTGGATATCTCACCCAATCTTTTACACGGCCACGTAGTCAACCTGCCGGCGCGCGGCATGAAGGGGTATAACTGGACCGGCGAGTCGATGAACTGGCAGGAAGCACCAGGGCAGTATGGAGCAATCCACTTTCATGACGACGACCTCTACGATGCCGGCTGGGAGGCTGACTTCAGCCTCACTATCCCCAACACCATGAAGAGTGGCCTCTATGCGGTGCATCTTCGGGCAGGCGAACATGAAGAATATATTCCTTTTGTCGTCCGCCCTGTACCAGGGAGGGAAAAGAAGATTGCCTTCCTCCTCCCAACCGCGAGTTACATGGCCTATGCGAATGAACATATGGCCTTTAACGCCGGACTGATCGAGCTGGTCGCCGGTCGGTTAGTGCCGCTCGATCAAAACAGTCTGTTTCTCAACGAACATCGTGAATATGGCTTGTCCTGCTATGATTCCCACACCGATGGCTCAGGCGTGTGTTACTCGTCCCGCCTGCGACCGATTCTCAACATGCGCCCCAAGCACATTTCGGCCTTGGGCGGACATGGCTCATCTTTGTGGCAGTTCAATGCCGACACCCACATCACCGACTGGCTGGAAGCGCTCGGTTATCAGTTCGATGTCATTACCGACGAAGATCTCCACGCCCACGGTTACGAGCTGCTTAAGCCTTATCGCGTGATCCTCTCCGGTACGCACCCTGAATATCACTCTAAACAGATGTGGGGTGCGATGATGGCGTACCAACAACACGGTGGCCGCTTGATGTATATGGGTGCCAACGGTTGGTACTGGCGCATTGCTTATCATCCCGAGTTACCAGGGGTATTAGAAGTCCGACGCAATGAAGGTGGGATTCGCACCTGGGCCGCAGAACCGGGTGAGTATTATCACAGCTTCACCGGTGAGTACGGCGGGTTGTGGCGACGCCAGGCCCGTCCGCCGCAAATGATCGTCGGCACTGGGTTTACCGCCCAAGGGTTCGATATTTCTGCGCCCTATACCCGTTTGCCGGATAGCTTCAACAAACGGGCCGCCTTTATTTTTGCCGGTGTGGGCAAAGACGAAATGATCGGTGACTTCGGCCTCATCGGTGGCGGCGCAGCTGGACTGGAAATCGATCGGGCAGACCGCGCCCTGGGAACCCCACCGCATGCGTTAGTGCTGGCTACGTCGATGGGAAAACATACCGATCTGTATCTTCTGGTCTGTGAAGAACTGCTCGCCACCTACCCTGGACTCGGTGGGACCGAAAACGAACTGGTCCGGGCCGACATGGTCTTCTACGAAACTCCTAATGGTGGCGCGGTCTGGGCATCGAGTTCCATCGCCTGGGCCGGCAGTCTGTCACACAACAACTACAAAAACAACGTGTCACGGATTACCAAGAACGTCCTGGATCGGTTCGTGGACCCAAAACCATTTGTAGCGTAAAAAGAGGAGTGCTCGCGGAGAATTGATCCTTCAGTTCATCCTCGACAAGACCCAAGGCACGCGGTTTTTCATGGAAGAGATCGTCTAGGAGTTGTTTGAACAGGGGGTATTAGTGCGGACTGAGGTAGGGGCGGTCCGCCGAGACCGCCCGTCCGCCTTGCATGAGGCAAAAGTGTTGCTGGGAGAGTTGGGGGAAAGATTTTCGTAACTACGACGCTTGTCGTCGCTCCTGACCAAACACGACTGAATCGATATATTGGTTGGCAGCGTAATCCGTAACCACTTCTCCACAGTCCGGGCACTCTTCGCACTCGACCTGCGGGACAACGACTCTTTTCCCGCGGTGAGTAAAAACCAGATCCTTTTTGATCAATCGAATCTTCGGACTACCACACGTCGGACATATCTTGAGATGAGATTTCATACTGTATCCTTCTTGGCGGAAATCAGGAGGTAGTACTCCTCCACGTCTTGAGTTTTCCGAATCGTCCCCTTCGTGTACACCAGGGTTCCGTCATACGTGGAACTGATAATCACGTACAACTTTTCTCGCGGCAGCAGTCGATGCGGACTCCGGGATCGGAGCGTTTTGTTGATCACTGGTGCATTTACAAGCGATTCAACAATATCTTCAACGCTCAGGCTGTCACGAATCCGCTCTATATCCGCTTTCAAAGTAAACCTGAGCTGTCTCGCAATCGCAAGCCGTTTGATCTTCGCTAAGACATCCATCTTTTCGCTTTACCTTTGCTCTGCGTTCTCGGCAAGTTCTGCAAATCGCTGAACAACGCTCTTCCCTGACAAGCAGAGCGAGTAGCCCCAAGAGACTTCACGTAAATTGAGGAGAGAAACCAGATCTTTTATTCCCCGCCGGGGCCGTGCAATCTCCACGCGATTACGATAAAAGCCCCCCATGAGCACGACACATTTTTCGACATTGGCGGATCTTCTTTCGATTGGTGCCCCTTCGCATCCAGCGTTGGTCGTCCCGGAGGGTGGACCAACGGTTACTTACAGTTCACTGCAGGCTCAGGTCGCCCGCCTCGCAGCAACGTTACAGTCCTGGGGCATTGGCCGCGATGATCGGGTGGCAATGGCGTTACCCAACGGTATTGAGGTCATTACCGCCTTTCTCGCGGTTGGCTCGGCAGCCGCAGTCGCAGCTCCTCTCAACCCCGCCTACACGACGGACGAGTTTCGCTTCTATTTGGAGGATATTGGTGCGAAGGCGTTCATCGTTCCACCTGGAGGTGCAGCAGAAGCGCGATCGGCCGCCCCGGCTGGCGCGTTACTTATTGAAGCGACACTCTCGGCCAATGGACAGGTCGACTTTGTTTTACAGGGATCGTCGTCGTTTGCCCGACAACAGGCTACTCCAACTTCAGATGACGTGACCTTATTCCTGCATACCAGCGGGACCACCAGTCGCCCCAAAGGGGTTCCGCTGTCGCATGGCAATCTCATCACCTCCTCGGCCAACGTCGTCGCGACTTATGCCCTCACCGCTGGCGATGTCGCCCTGTGCGTGATGCCGTTGTTTCACGTGCACGGCTTGGTCGCCTCTACCCTCGCGACTTTTCGCTCAGGAGGGACTGTGGTTGTGCCCGCGCGTTTCAGCGCGAGTGCATTTTGGCCTGCGGTCAAAGCCCACCATGCCACCTGGTATACCGCTGTCCCGACTATTCACCAGGTGCTCCTCGCTCGTGCCAATGAAGATAATGCTCCAGCCCCGGGAATCAGCGGCTTGCGTTTCATTCGCTCTTGCAGTTCAGCCTTAGCGCCAGCAACGATGGCCGGACTAGAAGAACGGTTTGGCTGCCCTGTGCTCGAAGCCTACGGTATGACTGAAGCCTCGCACCAGATGGCCTCCAATCCTCTCCCACCAGGGAAACGGCTGCCAGGATCGGTCGGACGCGGTACCGGTGTCGACGTCGCCGTTATGGATGGCGCAGGAACACTCCTCCCGACAGGGGCTCAAGGTGAAGTAGTCATCAAAGGAGCGAACGTCACGCGCGGCTATCACAACAATCCAGAAGCCAATGCCGCCTCTTTTACCAACGGATGGTTCCGCACCGGGGATCAAGGCATTCTCGATGCCGAGGGTTACCTTACGCTCGTCGGTCGCTTAAAAGAGCTGATCAATCGTGGCGGAGAGAAGATCTCCCCGCGCGAAATCGACGAAGCGTTGCTCATGCACCCGGCGGTCGCGGAGGCGGTCAGCTTTGGGGTGCCGGATACCAAATATGGCGAAGAAGTGGCCGCGGCTGTCGTGTTAAAAGGCTCGGCAAATGAAACAGAGTTGGCCGCGCACTGCCGCGAACGTTTAGCCGCATTCAAGGTACCAAAGACAATTTATTTGGTGACGCAAATCCCGCGCACCGCTACGGGGAAAATCCAGCGTCGTGTGGTCGCAGCTGCGTTTTCGGGACCGTCTGGCGGGACGAAATAGACTCACTATTCCCGGCCATCAATGACGGTTGGAAGACTTCACCATGTTCTGCCATCGCCCGGATCTAAAGCTCCGGGGTTTTCGCCGTGCGGCACCAAAATCCCCCCGCACTTTGCGCGGCCCCCTTGCCAAAGGGGGCTTTTGGGTCCCCTCCTTTGAAAAAAGAGGAACAGAGAGGATTTACCAATCCTCTCTGCTGTAATCGTAGCGACCGATTAACTGCGATACGGCTGTCCGAGCCGGGTAATCGCGGCCTTCGGAGAATACGGTGAAGAGTAGAACCCAACGCGATAGTTCGTGCCAGGTTTGATATCGCCGGGCGTGACCTCTACCATGACTTGGTCATGGGGAGAAAATTCAGTTGGTGGGGCTTCGCCGCTCTGCGCTAACGGTTCCGCGGTATGATACCGATGCAGACCAATATCAAGCGACCAAATCAGTTGCTCAAGTTCTCCTTCATATGCCGGACGATCACCGAGGGCGACCAGACGATTCTGCGGACGCACAAACCACACTTTTGCCATAGACGAGTTCCTCTATCACCTGTCGAAATTGCGCGATATCTGCAAAGTTCTGAATAATGGCGGTTGCGCCGGCAGCGCGCAAGGCCGCCTCACGTTCACCGCTCGCAACCCCAAGGAAGGCAAGATTGAGCTGTCGGGCAGTCCGCACATCCCATACTCCATCCCCAATGTAGACAATGTGAGAAAACTGTTCTTGTTGGTACATTCTTCGAGCCAGCACGATCGCTGTGGCCAAGATCACTTCTCTGGTAATCCCATGATCGGCAAACGCTGCGGGAATGCCTTCAATATCAATCTGCGCTTTTTCCAACTTGAAGCGCGCCGAGAGTTCCCATCCCCCGGTGGCAATAGCGACAGCCCAATCATGCCTCTGCCGGAGTTCACGCAACGCACCTCCAGCCCCAGGAATCGCAGCGAACTGTAACGGATCTTGCTCGTATGCCTGTTCTAACAGCGCGACAAAACGGCGCTGCAACCGCATGAGTTCATCAGCAGACGGTTGGCGTTGCAGATAGCGCTGGAAGATTTCTCGCGTCAAACCCCAATCACAGACAGTCGGATAGTTCGCCCAGTTGGTATCAATGCCGGTCACTCCGAGTTCATCCGCGAAGGACTGGACAAAACACTGGTCATCGACACGACTAGTTTGCGTCAGCGTTCCATCGATGTCAAAAAGTGCCAACTTCACTCTATGCCCTCACGCTAGCAGCGGGATCACGACGGTCTGCATCGGCGTACCAGTCACAATAGCCTCTCGTTCCGTTACGTACACATTGACCTCACTGCGCACGCCAAAGTCGCCACGCAGATAAATGCCGGGTTCAATAGAAAAACAGGTATGCGGTAACACTCGCCGCTCATCCCGGGTTTCCAGGCCATCCATGTTTGCCCCGTTACCGTGAACCTCCTCGCCGATTGAATGTCCGGTACGATGAAAGAATGCGTCACTATAGCCAGCGTCAACGATGACTTTCCGTGCTGCGGCATCGACTTCATAACCGGCAAATGACTGCTCCCGTGCAACCCGCTCCTTGATAAACGCAATGGCCGCGTCACGGGCATCGCGAACATAGGTAAAAATTTCCTGAAACCGCTCGGGGACTTCGTTCCCCATGAAGCCGGTCCAGGTAATATCGGCATACATTCCCGCTGGCTCTTTGGCCCAGAGATCGATCAGCACGAAATCGCCCGGACGAATCAGCGAAGATCCTTCTGGCTGCGGTTCAAAGTGGGGATCGGCGCTATGCGCATTGATCGCAACAATAGGAGGATGGTGGGTTGTGAGGCCTCTGAAGGCAAAACGCTCGAGGATAAACTGCTGGACAGCATATTCATTTACGGGTGCCTGCTGACGAATATAGGCAAACGCTTCGTCTACAGTTTCTCGCACCCCTTTGGCCGCACGGAGGTGGCTTTCCCATTGGGCCGTCGTCCACACCGCTTCGAACTGCTGTACCAAATTCGCAGAAGAAACGATCTCCACCCCGAACTGACGGATGAGTTCAATCGTGCCTGCATCGACACGGGAAATGTAGGGAATCGCATTCCCTGGTGAGTATTGCATGGCAATACGTCGGACCCCACGCATGGTACCCCCCAAGGCAGTGTGAAGTTGTTGCCACGAGAGGAAAATATGCTTTTTACCAGGCAGCGTATCGAGCCGATATGGCTCGACACTCGAGGCAATCCCTACCGGATCTCCGCTCGTTGGAATAAAATAAAACCATCGACGGGTAGAAATAGCAGCTGGATCAAGGTCAAGAATCCTATAGGCAAGCGGGTCACTGCCACGGAAATCATAAAATAACCAGCCATCGACTCCTTCTTGCCGAAGCGCTGCTTGAATATCGCTAAGACGTTGTGGTGGCATAACTTTCTCCCCTTCACCTTGCGACTCTGTTGGCAAGGTGGTAATAGTATCGAGTGGAGGTCGAGAATGAAAGAAGGTATTCATCCTAAATACGAGAAGAGTGTTGTGGTTTGCGCCTGTGGCAATACATTCGAGACGCGTTCGACCATTCCTTCTATACACCTTGATGTATGCGCACAGTGTCATCCCTTCTATACCGGAAAACAGCGACTCGTTGATGCCGCAGGTCGCGTCGAACGTTTTCGCCGTCGTTATGGTAAAAGTGGCGGGGAACGCGCACCAGCGTAGGACCTTCATCACGCTCCTACCCGGAGATTTCGCCGCGTACGGAGCCTACAGAAACTTCACCGTAGGGGCGGTTCATCAACCGCCCCTACTTTTTCGTTTTCTCCACCTTTCACAATAAAGAGAAACATCTATGAGTGGCACGGCAACACTTGTCGGTAAGCTGACAAGTGTCGAAAAACGGTATCAGGAACTGGAAGACGCCTTGGTTCGTCCCGAGACCGTGAACAATCAGAAAGAGTACACGAAGCTTGCGAAGGAGCGCTCTTCTTTGGAGGAGGTCGTCGTGTGTTTTCGCGAGTGGCGCAAGGTCACGCACGAACTCGAAGACAACAAAGTCCTACTGGAAGATAACGACCAAGCGGTACGCGAACTCGCGGCAGAAGAACAAGAGAACCTTCTCGCGCGCCACGAGCAGCTTGAGGATAAACTGCAACGCTTATTGATTCCCAAAGATCCCTTAGACGAAAAGAACGTTCTTTTAGAAATTCGGGCTGGCACCGGTGGAGAAGAAGCGAGTCTCTTTGCCGCCGAACTGTTCCGCATGTATTCCCGCTATGCGGAACGCCAGCACTGGCGCTTAGAAGTCATGAGCGCCAACGAAACCGGCCTGGGCGGGTTCAAAGAAATCATCAGCATGATCGAAGGGAAAGGTGCCTATAGTCGCCTTAAATTTGAGGGCGGGGTGCATCGAGTCCAACGTGTCCCTCAGACCGAAGCCTCGGGACGCATTCACACCTCAGCGGTTACGGTGGCAGTATTACCCGAAGCGGACGAGGTGGATGTCCACATTGATGAGAAGGACCTACGTATCGACGTGTTTCGTTCCTCTGGTCCAGGTGGACAGAGTGTAAACACCACCGATTCTGCCGTTCGGATTACACACATTCCCAGTGGCATTGTGGTCTCCTGCCAGGATGAAAAATCGCAACATAAGAACAAATCCAAAGGCATGAAAATCTTACGTGCACGTCTTCTCGAACGTGCGCGAGAAGAACAGGCGGCCGAAATTACCGCGACGCGTCGGAGCATGGTCGGCTCGGGCGATCGTTCCGAGCGCATTCGCACCTATAACTTTCCGCAATCACGGCTGACGGACCACCGCATCAACTTGACTCTGTATACACTTGATCGTGCTATGGACGGGGAACTCGACGAAGTCTTTGACGCCCTCATTACTTCACACCAAGCAGAAATGCTTAAGAGCGCGGGCGAGGAGGAAAAACCGACAGCGGCATAGGGTAATGGAAGAAGGGCGAAAAGGGGAAAGGAAAAAAGGGACTTAGTGCTCTTTCAATCATGTTTTTGAACCTATCCCACGAGTATGCTCCCAGCGTATGCGAGTGGCACATCGCGCAGGCGTGTCATTGCTTCGCTGCGCTGCTCAGAAACAAAATCCTCCACCTCCCGCCTCCCCGCTGGATTCCCGCCTGCGCGGGAATGACGGTGTGTTTTGTTTCTGCTGCAGTGCTGAATGCGCAGCGTTTCTGGGGGACTCGCAATGACAGGGCCCCGAAACGTCCAAGGATTACGTTGACGAACCACTTAGCGTGCGCTATGCGCACGCCTCTCCCACAGCAGATCAAACGTGAACCCCACGCGTTTTCCTCAAACCATAGTCAACACACTCGCTGAGGCAGCCGACGCGCTCTCCTCCTCGGGTATTGCCAGTCCGCGTCTTGATGCTGAAGTCCTTTTAGCCCACACTCTGGGCCTCAACCGCTCAGGACTCTACACCCGTCTTCATGATCCTCTCCCTGAAAGCCAAGCCGCACGGTTTCAGGAGTTAATTCAGCGTCGTCGCCATCGGGAGCCTCTCCAATACATCACTGGCGTGCAGGAGTTCTGGTCTCTCGAATTCAAAGTCACTCCGGATGTGCTAATCCCTCGTCCAGAAACTGAGTTGATCGTCGAAACTGCACTACAACTTCTTTCCCCAGTCCCCAATCCCCAGTCCCCAATCCCCAGTCTCCTTGACATTGGCACTGGTAGTGGCTGTATCGCTATTGCGCTGGCAAAAGAACTCCCAGAGGCAGAGATCTGGGCAACCGACATCTCTTCAGCTGCACTCGCGGTCGCCCAAGAAAATGCCAGGAGGCACAGAGTCGCCGAACGTCTCCACTTTCTGCAAGGTGACCTCTTTGCCTCCTTTGCTGAACAAGGCCGCCATTTCACGCTTATGGTGAGCAACCCTCCCTACATTGCCCAGTCAGACCTCCCAAGGCTACAACCAGAGGTATGCGACTGGGAACCGGTGCTCGCGCTTGATGGCGGACCTGAAGGGTTGGATTACTACACGCGATTGCTGCACGAGTGTCCCGCCTATCTTGCTCCACATGGATACTTGGTCATGGAGATTGGTCACGGACAACATGCCCCAGTACTTGCCCTGGTACAGCAGAGCCGGGAATTGACTTTCTGCTCATCCAGAGATGATTACGCAGGACTTGAACGCACTGTCGTCGTACAGAGGCGCTAAAGGACTTCCCCCAAAGAGCATATTTTTTTGTCGTACCTCGCAATAAATTTTGCAATGAAAAAAATATCAGTTAGAGTAATTACCGGAAGCTATCTCGGGAATACCCGGATACTTCCAGTGCCATCCGGGGGCAAGGGATTCTCGTACATCGCGGCACATGGAGTGAGGAAATTTGCAACCGACGCGCAATGCGTTATTGCATGGGGAAGAAAGGCAGAGGAAGGGGAATGGACAAGATTGTAGTGCGGGGAGGCATACCGTTACGCGGGGAAGTTAACATTAGTGGATCCAAGAACGCCGCGCTCCCATTGTTATTCGCAACGTTACTGACCGAGCAAGAGTGCCGGCTGCAACGTGTTCCACGACTGGTGGATATTCGTACCGCCTTGCAACTGTTGCGAGAACTTGGTGCGCAATACGACTGGCTGAGCGAGCAAGAGGTTGCCCTCAGTGGTCGTACGGTGCGTCATCTCGAAGCACCGTACGATTTGGTCAAAACCATGCGAGCGTCATTTTTAGTGCTTGGGCCGCTACTTGCGCGCTTCGGTCGTGCGCGCGTCTCCACACCCGGCGGATGCGCAATCGGCACTCGTCCGATCAACATCCATCTCGACGGTTTTCAGCAAATGGGGGCCACGATTCGCATCCAACAAGGCTATGTTGAAGCCGAAGCGGAACGCCTGCGCGGCGCTCATATCGTACTGGAATTTCCCTCGGTTGGCGCAACCGAAAACCTGCTGATGGCAGCGACGTTAGCAGAGGGCACAACAGTCATCGAAAATGCGGCCTGCGAACCTGAGATTGAAGACCTGGCAACAATGTTAAATGCGATGGGCGCCCAGATCACCAGTGCAGGCACCAGCACCGTGACTATTGTGGGTGTTACCTCGCTTCACGGTGTTGACCACGAAGTGATCGGTGATCGTGTCGAGGCCGGAACGTTCCTGATTGCCGGGGCGATTACTGGTGGTGAAGTGTTTGTCCGTGGCGCTCAGGCCAATCATCTGCGCGCCTTTCTCGACAAATTGCAAGATGCAGGTGTCACCATTGAAGAACGAGCGAATGGGATTGCTGCCGCGTGTAGCGAACGTCCTTCAAGCGTTGATATCATCACTTGGCCGTATCCAGGTTTTCCCACTGACTTGCAAGCGCAAATGATGGCACTGCTTGCTCTAGGTGATGGGCGAAGCCTGATTACCGAAACCGTTTTTGAGAATCGCTTTATGCACGCCCAGGAATTGGCCCGTTTAGGAGCCGACATCCTCATTCGGGGCAACACCGCAGCAGTGACGGGAGTTGCCTTCCTCAGTGGAGCCCCGGTGATGGCAACCGACCTGCGTGCGAGTGTCTCGCTCATTCTTGCTGGCTTAGCCGCGCAAGGGGAGACCGAGGTCTCGCGCGTCTATCACCTTGACCGCGGCTATGAGCGCATTGAGGAAAAACTTTTGCAGCTTGGGGCAGATATTCGTCGCGTGAGTGAGAAAAATGGGAAATTATTGTAGGGGCACGGCGCGCCGTGCCCCTACAATGACTCAGGGTATTTCCAAAATTGTATGTCAAAAGGAAAACTACCCCTGAATACCATACTCTGCCGGGTGCCCATTCGCGGCTTTAGCGATTCATAGAGACCCCGAGCGCAGCGCAAATCTCTTTCATCACTTCCTGTTCTCGTCCCTCTACGCGGCGGTCGGCAAAGATCGCAACCTGGGCAGCGG
This sequence comes from Binatia bacterium, assembly GCA_050187625.1. GTDB lineage: Bacteria > Desulfobacterota > Binatia > Bin18 > Bin18 > JBFWXH01. The sequence goes on along the minus strand of JBFWXH010000006.1, from coordinate 31,119 downwards.
TGCGGACCAACTCTCGCTGCTTTGGCATATCCTTCACCCGGGCGATCTCTGCGAGGACATGCTGTCGTCCCCCCTCGGGGTCGGTCAGTACCGCCATACTGAGGTCACGGAACAACTGTTCAACAGCTACCATATCAAGTTGCGGAAAAGCATCGGACTTCTCCCGAATGACATCCAAGAACCCTGAGATCTCGGTTTCTGCAACGTCTCCGTCAGCAGCCGCAACAATGGCGAATGCGCCACAAACCGCCCGCAGCAGATCATCGGTAACCGCCTCATCAAAGCGTGCCCACGTGACTAACGCATACGCCGTTGCTTCGTCTAAACTCATCAGTCTCTCCTTTTTTTCTTCATAGTGAGAATTTTGCGACACGCTCAGGACGAGAGTAACGCGCGCATTTGTTCTTCAGTTGGCGCCTTTCTATACTCCAGGAGTGTTGCTTCCAGGCAATCCCACGGTTGGGCACTACCAGTCCACACCTGCACGGAAGGCTGAAATAGGCTAGGCTTATCCAAACTTGCCGCCCACAGCCCCATCAGGTCCGGGACTAGCGCAGCACGAATAAAGACAGGCGAGCCACAGGTCGGACAAAACCCTCGACTCACTCCGTTCCCACTCTCAGCCTTCACCTCATAATAGGTGCTCTGCCCGGTGATCGTCAGTGCAGCTTTGGGAACGTAGAGCACTGGACAATAGGCACTGCCACTTGCACGCTGGCAATCGCGACAATGACACTTCCAGGAAAAAACCGGTTCTGCCGAACATTGATAGCGAATCGCGCCACAGGCACAGCCACCAGTAAACGGAGTCGACATCAGCACCCTCCTTACTTGTTCACCCTCTTTACTACAGGAAAAAGGTGTCCCCAACACCCTCCGGTATGTCCAGAGAAAAGCTTTTGACAAACAGGCAGCAAACACGGACAATTCTTGACGAGGGTATGGAGATGGACCGCAAGCTAGCCGCGATCTTCAGCACCGATGTGCAAGGCTATAGTCGCCTGATGGGCGATGATGAAGAGGCCACCATTCGTACGCTGACGGCTTATCGTGAGGTGATGACTTCCCTCATCCAGCAACATCGGGGCCGGGTCGTCGATTCCCCCGGGGATAATCTCCTGGCCGAGTTTGCCAGCGCGGTCGCTGCCGTCCAAGCCGCCGTGGCGATTCAGCAAGAGCTGTAAACCAGAAACGCCGAGTTGCCAGTGCATCGGCAGATGCACTATCGCATTGGCCTCAACGTCGGCGATATCGTGGTCGAAGGTGAACGCATTTACGGCGACGGGGTCAATATCGCCGCGCGGATCGAGAGTCTGGCGGACGGTGGCGGGATCAGCATTTCCGGAACCGTGTACGACCAGATTGCCAACAAGCTTCCGTTTGCTTGCGAATACCAGGGCGAACAGAGCGTCAAGAATATCGCTAAGCCGGTGCGGGTCTACCGGCTGGTGCGAGAGGTTCCCTCGCCCCTCGTGGGAGAGGGTCAGGGAGAGGGGGTCGTTGACGAAGCAGAAAAGCAAGCGGAAAAAAGCCAGAAGCACAACACCAACAGATCAACTCGTAGGGTGCGCCCTGCGCACCAATGGATGATAGCGAGTGTGTTGCTCCTCGCCGGCGTACTCATCACCGTCCGCTATGTTTCTCTTCCACTTTTCACTCTTCACTCTTCACTCAGGAAGCGCAGCTTCCGCTCCCCGACAAACCCTCCATTGTTGTCCTTCCCTTCGTCAACATGAGCAATGACCCCGAGCAAGAATATTGTCAGTGATGGGATCACTGAGGAACTGACCTCGACACTTGCCCAGCTCTCTAGCTTGTTTGTGATCGCTCGGAATTCTGCCTTTACCTATAAGGGCAAAGCCGTGAAGATACAGGACGTCAGCAAAGAACTGGGCGTACAATACGTGCTGGAGGGCAGCGTACGCCGCGCCAACGATCAAGTGCGTATCACAGTTCAGTTAATCGATGCAGCAACGGATTCTCATCTCTGGGCGCAACGGTATGACCGGCAACGCAAAGACATCTTCGCTTTACAAGACGAAATCGTACAGAAGATTGTGACGACCCTAAAGTTACAACTCACGTTGCGAGAGCAGGGATACTTGGTGCGCAAGCGCACGGTGAACCTGGAAGCGTATGATTCCTTCTTACGTGGACTCGAATCTTTGAACCGAACCTCCCAAGAAGCCAATGCTCAGGCACAGCAGCTGTTCGAGCAAGCCATTGTGCTTGATCCCCAGTATGCCGAGGCCTACGCGAAGCTGAGTCGCACCCTCTCGTCGAAATGGGTCTTTCAATGGAGTCAGGATCCTCAAATGCTGGAGCGAGCGTTTGCCCTCGCGCAACAGGCTGTCGCCTTGGATGAGTCCTTGCCTGGAGCTTATAAGGAATTGGCTTATACCTATCTCTACAAAAACCAACATGAGCAGGCCATTGCGGCAGCCAAGCGGGGCATTACGCTTGACCCTAATGACGCGGAAAACATTGGGCAGTTGGGACTTATTCTAAACTTTGCGGGGCAGCCGGAGGAAGCCATTGGATTCATTAAAGAGGCAATGCGTCTTAACCCCCGATATCCGTACAACTATTTAGCGTATCTCGGCATGGCTTACCGCTTGGCGGGGCGGTACGAGGAAGCAATCACGGCTCTGCAGAGCGCTACCCTCCGTAACCCCAATTTTTTTCCAACTCACTTTCACTTGGCTATCAGCTATAGTGAGTTGGGTCGGGAGGAAGAGGCCCGCGCTGAAGCGACGGTAGGCATCTATCGCAGCCATGGACTGGTCTCAGTGCGCTAAGGTTGCGGCGAGACGTTAGAGACTTGCAAGCTCTAAAGTATCCGCTTCGGCGAATAAGGCGTGCAATTCGGCGGTTTCCTCATCTGACAAAACGCGGGTTTTGCGCAGCGATAATAATTCACTCAAGCGTCTAGCCTTCTCCGGCGCGAGACGCTGAAATCCAAGCGTGTCTAAAGCCGCAGCAAGCAGCGTATGGGTCTCTGGCAGCACGGGCAGTGACTCTGGTTCAGTAAAGAGCTTGTCAAGAATCCACTGTTCAGGAGATTTCCGGGCCGCGGCGGCATTTATGGCAAGCTGTTCATAGGCTTTATCAGAAAGCGTAAGGGTAACTTCTTTCATCCTTTCCTCTCTAACATAGTCTCATGAGAAAGACACGTTACATACCCGCCCGTCAATGAAAGGATCAGGCTCAACAACTTCTTTCTTCACCGCTGCAACGACTTCCGCGCATTCTCGGCAAATTCCTGCGCGGCTTTTTCGTCGTTGATCATACTGGGCAACTTGACTGGCACTTCCACACCGCGACGACACGCCGGGCGTTCTTTCATCGCGTCTAACCAACGCCGCAGGTGTGTCAGGCCATCGATCGGTACGCCTGACCATTTATAGGTCCGCACCCAGCACCAGTTGGCAATGTCAGCAATCGAGTACTCATCCGCCAACCATTCACTTTCACCCAAGCGACGATCAAGCACCTCAAACAACCGGCGGCATTCGTGCTGATAACGATCGATTGCGAGTTGAATCTTTTCAGGAAAATAGCGAAAGAATACGTTCGCCTGGCCCATCATTGGCCCAATACCACCCATCTGAAACATCAACCACTGAATCGCTCGTGAGCGTCCCGGTACATCCTTGGGCAACAAGCGACCTGTTTTCTCCGCCAGGTAGATCATGATCGCACCGGTCTCAAAGACCACCAAATCGTTCGCCTCACGATCGACGATTACCGGAATCCGACCGTTAGGGTTGAGCTTCAGGAACCACTCCTCTTTCTGCTCGTTTTTCGCCAGATTCACCGCATGAACCGTATAGGGCAGTTCGAGTTCTTCGAGAGTCACAGACGCTTTGTGACCATTTGGGGTTGAGGCCGTATACAAATCAATCATCGTGTCCCTCCGCATCATCGCCGTTTTTCGCGGCTAACGCTTGTTCTAACCGGCGCACCCGGCGCACCAGGTCTGGCAATTTCGGCAGAACTGCGGAGTAGCGCCGCCAGGACATAATATCCACTGTCGGGTACCCACCAACCACACTATTGGCTGGCACATCATGCGGGATTCCGCTCTGCGCCGCCACCATCGTGTTTTTTCCGACTGTCAGATGTCCAGCCGCTCCCACCTGCCCTCCCAGACGTACGCCCGCTTCGAGTTTCGTGCTCCCAGAGAGTCCCACCTGCGCTGCTAACAAGGCCCCCTCACCAATGTCACAGCCGTGACCAATCATGACCAGGTTATCGATTTTTGCCCCCCGACGAACGATGGTTGTCCCCAGCGCAGCCCGATCAATGGTCGTGTTCGGTCCAACTTCAACTTCATCCTCAAGAATCACGATTCCGGTCTGCGGGATTTTGTACGTCGTACCGTCCGGCAGCGGAACGTAACCGAACCCTTCACCACCGATGACCACACCACTTTGTAAGATCACGCGATCGCCAATCTTCGTGCCTTCACGGATCACCACTCCCGCATGCGCGGTAAAGGAGCGACCAATGCGCACGTGCGGATAGATCACGACATGCGCAAAGATGCGGGCATGGTCGCCTATCACCACCTGGTCGCCAACGACAGCATACGGTCCAATAGAAGCCGATGAGCCAATACGAGCGGTTGGTGCAATAACCGCAGTCGGATGTACCCCCAGCGGCGGAGAGTATGGTGGATAAAACCACCCCAATACCTTGGCAAAAGCAAGATAAGGATTCGGAGTCCGCAAAGACGGCAGGACAACATCAAGGTCGTTCGGAGCAAGGATCACTGCAGCCGCCTTGGTGGCCGCCAGCTTGGTGAGATATTTTTTGTTTGCAACAAAGGTCAGTTCTTTTTCCTGGGCCTCATCGATGCTGTTGACACCATGAATTTCAACCTCACCACTCCCACGCAGCTCGCAACCCAACCGCTCGGCAATTTCCGCAAGTTTCATCATGCCGTCCTCTTGTCCTCTGTGTCTTGTCAAATGACGGAACGTGCCATATGTAGCAGAGTTCACCACGAACAACTACGAGCACAGGAGTAAGGGGAGTATGTGGATGCGGGTGGCAGTATTAGGAATCATCGTTTCTGGGTGCTCGTTTGGGGCAACGAGGGGGCAACCACCACCAGCCCCAGTACTGCCGGAAATTGCGTATGTTGCCCCCTGCGATCCGCAAGCTGTCGCGGGATTAACCCAAGACGCCGTCGACGCGTTACGTAACCGTGACCTTCTGCTCCGGCGCCATATTCAGCGCCTTGAGCAGCAACTTCGCGAAGAACCGTAACACAAATTTCACAGCGTCGAACTTGCGACCCCCCTGCCCGTGTGTTAGGAAACCTGCCTCATATGGATGTTTTAAAACTTGGTATTCCCAAAGGGAGCCTCGAAGGCTCAACGATTGAACTCTTTCGCAAAGCCGGCTGGAAGATCACAACCAGTTCTCGCAGTTATTTCCCCAGCATCGACGATTCCACCATTCGTTGCATGCTTGTCCGGGCGCAGGAGATGGCACGATACGTCGAGTCCGGCACGCTTGATGCCGGTCTCACCGGCAAAGACTGGATCATGGAGAACAACTCCGACGTGGAAGTGATAGCCGACTTGGTCTACTCCAAAGCCAGTTTTCAACCAACCCGCTGGGTACTCGCGGTTCCTCATGACTCACCGATTCGCACACCGGAAGATCTCCACGGGAAACGCGTCGCCACCGAACTCGTGCAATACACGAAACGCTATTTTGCCGAACGCAATATTAGCGTTGACGTAGAATTCTCCTGGGGTGCCACTGAAGCGAAAGCAGCAGAGGGGTTAGTCGATGCTATTGTTGAAGTCACCGAGTCGGGATCAACGATTCGTGCCCATGGACTCAAGATTATCTGGGAACTGTTCACTTCAAACCCGCAAATTATTGCGAACCGGCAGGCGTGGAAAGATCCGGAGAGACGGGAAAAAATTGAACAGATTTCGTTACTGTTAAAAGGCGCGCTCGATGCGGAAGCAAAAGTCGGCCTCAAGATGAACGTGCCGCAGGACAAATTAGATACCGTAGTAGCTATCGTCGAACGCCGGCTCGGACGGCTTACTTCCCCCACTGTCTCTCCGTTGTACCGTTCTGGATGGTTTGCCGTGGAAACCATTATTAGCGAAGAGATCGTTCGCGACCTCATCCCGGAGCTGATCAAGAACGGAGCCGAGGGGATCGTCGAATATCCCCTAAATAAAATCATCTGACGCCACGTCGTTCTTCCGAGCCGTTATTTTTCGGCCTCCTTGCGTAATCTGGGATGCCGTTTTCATCGTGTGTGTAAAATTTTGTTTAACAATATCACTGAAAAGTGAGATTTTTTCTAAAACCTGGTTGACATTGATACCCCCCTCCACTAATACTCGGGCCAAGCGATCATAGGAGTAGAGAACAATTGTGACATCTCACATTTCGGTGATTCTCGCAAAAGCCCTCCAGGATACAGTGCTTACGGCCGCAGAGGGCTACGCGCTAATCAACTGTGCAGACGAGGAAGTCCCTTCCCTTCTAGCTGCCGCCGGAGAGTTGCGCGACCGCCACAAAGGGCGAACCGTCACGTACTCACGTAAGATCTTTCTCCCTATTACGAACCTCTGTAGAGATCGCTGTTCCTATTGCACGTTTCGCAAGGATCCACGAGACCCTGACGCGTGGACCATGACACCGGACGAGCTTCATCACTGGGTACAACGCGGTCAGGCTCAAGGGTGCAAAGAAGCCTTGATGTGTTTGGGTGATAAACCAGAGCTGGCATATAGCGGCTACCGCACCACCCTCGCCGGGTTCGGCCATAAAAATACCACTGAATACATCTATTGTGCCTGCGAGATTGCTTTGTCGTATGGCATCCTCCCCCATACGAATGCGGGGGTGATGTCCTACGATGAAATGAAATGGCTCAAAGAGGTCAATGTGAGCCTCGGCTTGATGCTGGAGAACATCAGTCCGCGTCTCCGACAGCGCGGCATGGCGCACTTCTCCGCACCCGATAAAGATCCGGCGCTCCGCGTTCAGATGATCCGTGAAGCGGGCAAGCTGGAAATCCCTTTCACGACCGGCATTCTCATCGGCATCGGCGAAACCCGTGAAGAGTGTGTTGATAGTTTGCTCGCCATTCGTGAGCTGCATCGCGAGTATGGCCATATCCAGGAAGTTATCGTGCAGAACTTTCGCGCCAAACCGAATACGCGTATGGCAACTGCGCCAGAACCGGAAAGTGTCGAGATGGCCAAGACCGTCGCCGTCGCCCGGCTTCTGTTAGGTGGGCAGATGAATCTGCAAGCGCCGCCGAACCTTAGTCCACGTGATCATCAATGGTTGTTACGCGCCGGAATCAATGATTGGGGTGGGATCTCGCCGGTGACGAAAGATTACGTCAACCCTGAGGCAGCCTGGCCACATCTCACGTTGCTGGCGCAGACTTGTCGCGAAGAAGGGTTTACTCTGCGAGAACGCCTCGCGATTTATCCGGAGTACATCAACCGCCCAGGGTTCCTCTTGCCAGCGCTCCACCCGCGAACGCAAGAATTACAAGAACAGGTCATGGCTTGCTAAGAATGAAAATGGAACGAGTACAACGTCAACGAAGAAAGACCGCCTGATTACGTCGTCCGTTGTATCTCCTGAGGAGTGTTACCGTGACAACAAACGGCATTTCTGCTGTGCTTGAGCATATTGATCGAGAAGTCGGGACGATTCTCCAGCGCGCATTGGACGGAGGAGAAATTTCCTGGAGTGAAGGGTTACGGTTGTGTGAAACGAATGGCCTCGACCTGCAAGCCCTCTGTCTCGTCGCTGACGAAATGCGTCGCCGCCAGGTTGGTGAAGTTGTCACCTACGTAGTCAATCGTAACATTAATTTCACGAATGTCTGTATCAAACACTGCACATTCTGTGCGTTTAGCCGTGAGTATCGTGAAGAACAAAGTTACTTCTTGCCGGTGAGTGAGGTCCTCCGCCGCGCGCAAGAAGCGGTCAACATGGGCGCTACCGAGGTGTGCATGCAAGCTGGCCTGCCTCCCAAAATGGATGGCCGCCTGTACATCGAATTAACCCGAGAGGTGAAAAAAGCATTGCCGGATCTTCACATCCATGCCTTTTCTCCTGAAGAAGTACAGTATGGTGCTATTCGCGCCGGGATTCCGGTCATTCAGTATCTCCAAGAACTCAAAGAAGCAGGGCTCGGGACATTACCTGGGACCTCGGCAGAAATCCTTGATCAAGATATTCGTGACCTTATCGCGCCCGGACGTATCACGGTGCAGCAGTGGATTGAGGTGATTACCTCGGCCCATAGCCTGGGTATCCCGACAACCTCAACCATTATGTATGGTCACATCGAAACTCCCCAACATTGGGTCAAGCACATGAATTTGCTGCGTGACATTCAAAAGGACACTGGTGGCTTTACGGAGTTCGTCCCGCTGTCCTTGATCCATCAAGAAGCACCAATGTATCAGCGCAAGTTGGTCAAAAATGTCAGACAAGGCGCCACTGGTAATGAGGTCGTTAAACTCCATGCAGTCGCACGTCTCATGCTTGGCCCCACCTTCCGCAACATCCAAGCCTCCTGGGTCAAAGAGGGACCGAAGATGGCGCAGTACTTGTTAAACGTCGGCGCTAATGATCTGGGAGGGACTTTGATCAACGAAAGTATTTCAACTTCTGCTGGGGCGCAGTATGGCCAACTGGTTCCCCCAAAGGAGTTGCGGCGTTTGATCCGTGATCTTGATCGTACCCCAGCTGAACGCACAACGACCTATAGTCTTCACAAGATCTTTACTGGCGATGACGAGGAACTCAGCCCACTCGACCTGATCGAGAATCCGGATGAACAGTTTGGTTCATATCGACAACTCGCCGCCTCGGAACAATTTCGCTACGTCCATCCTTTTGAACGAGAGAAACAGCAGATTTCGCATTAATTCCGTCCCATTTTGCCTCTGCTTCTGGAGGACAGGGCGAAATGGGGAACGGGTAAATCGAGAATACCACCGACAATTGACTCAGGAGAGGTCGTGACCATCGCTACAGACCTCACGGTCACCGCCCTGGCTGGAGGAGTTGGGGCTGCACGTTTTCTTCGCGGCCTCGTACGCGTCATCAATCCAGCAGCCCTGAGTGTTATTGTGAACACTGGGGATGATGACGAGTTCTTTGGCCTCTCAATTTCTCCCGACCTGGATACCATTACCTATACGCTGGCTGACGTAGTGGACCATGAAAAAGGCTGGGGGCTACCGGACGAGACCTTTCGCTGTCTCACCGCGCTGGGGCGTTATTATCCCGACACCTGGTTCGGCCTCGGTGACGCAGATTTTGCAACGCACTTATTTCGTACCCAACAGCTACGGAGTGGAAAATCTCTCAGTGCCGTCACCCATATGATCGCCCAGGCGTGGGGAGTACGAGCAACGATCCTGCCGATGAGTAACGATAAAGTCCGAACGATCGTTCACACCGAAGCGGGGGCACTGCCGTTTCAGGAATACTTTGTCAAACGTCGAAGTGAAGGCACTGTCCAGAAGGTGGAGTGGCAAGGGATCGGCACGGCCACGACAGCAACAGGCGTATGTGAAGCGATTCATTCTGCACGATTAGTGATTCTTCCGCCGAGCAATCCCATTGTCAGCATCGGCCCCATTCTTTCCCTTCCTGGTGTTCGAGAGGCGTTACGGACCACAGCTGCCCCGGTCGTTGCCGTTAGTCCCTTGGTTGCGGGCAAACCGATAAAAGGGCCGGCAGACCGCCTGCTCGTCGGTCTCGGCATTGAGGTCTCGGTTGCTGGTGTCGCCAGACTCTACCAAGATTTTCTCGATGCTTTGGTGATTGACACCCAGGATGCCGGTCAACGTGCGCGCCTCGAACAGCTGGGTTTGACCGTACTTGTCACCAACACCATTATGAGTGACATGGACAAATCCATCGCCCTGGCACGGCTCATCGTCGAACAGGCAGATAAAATAGAGCGACGCGCTCACCACCCATGTCAGGCGTAAAGACGTTTCCCCTATGACATATTACGTTTCACGTATCACGCGTTAGGAAGTTATGAACACTATTTCTATTATTCCCATTCCAGGCATTCCGGCGATTTCCCCAGGCAACAATCTGCCAGCTCTATTGTTGGATGCTATTGATCAGGCGCAGATCGGCTTGCAGAACGGCGATATTCTCATCGTTTGTCAAAAGATTATTTCTAAAGCCGAAGGGGCGATTGTTGACCTGAAAACGATTACTCCCTCACCATTTGCTCAGCAGATTGCCGCTATGTGGGACAAGGACCCCCGGGCAGTCGAAGTTGTTTTGCAGCAAAGCAGTCGCATTGTCCGAATGAAAAATGGCGTTGTGATTACCGAAACCAAACATGGCTGGGTCTGTGCAAATTCTGGGGTTGATGAATCCAACACCCTGGAAGACGACGTGGTCATCGTCCTCCCTGAAGATATTGACGCCTCAGCTCGCACTTTGCGCCTGGCCCTGCAAGCGCAGCGGAACGTCACGCTAGGAGTGATTATCACCGACACTTTTGGTCGCCCTTGGCGAGATGGACTGGTCGAGTTTGCCATAGGGATCTCGGGGTTTGAGCCATTGCTTGATCTGCGTGGCTCGGTAGATTTACGTGGCCGAGAGTTACATCATACCGTCGTTGCCGTTGCTGACGAGCTAGCTTCCGCTGCGGGGGTGGTCATGGAAATAGGGGCCGGCGTACCCGCGGTGATCATCCGCGGAGACCAATTCGTTCCGGCAGAAGGCAATAGTAAACCACTCATCCGTCCAGCCGACGCCGATCTGTTTCGTTAACCGGCTCGCTTCGCTCTATAGCTCGTGCACACAGTGCACTTTATGACCCGCTCACTGCGTTCGCTCTATAGTTGATGGTGTATGGTAAGAGTGGTCTCCCCATAGAGCGAGTGCAACGAGCGAGCCATAAGCCATAGAGTGAGCAAAGCGAACGAGCTATATGCCAGCAAGCAAAGCGATCCGGTTACCCCTTTCCCTCTTTTTTCAAATACCGATCCATGAATGAAATCGCACGCTCATATCCCTCAGCGTAGGCTAAGAGAGGCGTGAGCTGAAAGAACCCGTGCGGCGCTCCCTCAATCACATGCAAGTCATGGGGAACTCCTGCCTGTTTCAAATGATCCGCTAACATCAGAGACTCCGGCAACAGGGGATCTTTGGTACCAACTCCAATGTAACATGGGGGGAATTGATCACAGCCGTACAACGGGCTCACACGGATGTCTCCACGTAGTGACTCGTATTGCTCTACCGGAAGGTAGAATTGAGAGTCAGCCGTCGCACTTCCGATCCCGCTCAAGGCTTTGTGATAATCGAACACTCCATAGATGAGGACCCCAACTCCAATGTGAGGCTCCCCCTTCCGTATACTCTCCGCGATCACCGCCGCCGCTAGGTTTCCTCCTGCAGAGTCACCACCCACCGCCAGGCGCTGCGCATCTCCGCCATACTGGGACGCATGCTCCACAGCCCACTGCGTCGCAAAAAAGCAGTCATCAAAGGCCGCTGGAAAGCGATGTTTCGGCGCGCGTCGATAGTCAACATTAATCGTGACATAACCAGCTGCGGCAAATTCCCGTCCAACCCGCAGATGGGTTTTCGGGCTCCCCATAGTCCATCCACCCCCATGAAAATACACCAACACCGGGTGTGGTCCCGCACCGTTGGGCACAGCGATATCCGCTGTTACTCGCCACCCGGCGACCTCGCGTAAAAGCACGTCGTTATGCACCGAACCAACTGGTGGCGGATTCCCATTCATGAGATAGTCATAACGTTGCAACATATCGGCGGGATTGACCCCTTTGGGGACCCGCAGCGTCTCCATGAATTCAAGCAGATCAGCTGGAATTTGGCTCATCGTGTGTTCCTCCATTATTGAGTTCGTATTAGCGGTAATTGTACAGAGAGGATACTCCGACGGCGAGAAGCCTGCCACCCTCTCCTCACTGCTAATCTCATCCTTTGCAACTCTTATGTGGTTGTGGTAGATCGTGCCTGAACGCTCTATAGAGGGAGGGAGCACTCGTGAAATTTTGGATGTTTCATTTGATGCCCTGGCCGTATTTGCCTCAGGACTTCGAGGAAAAATACGATACAGCCTGGGTCACCTGTCCCAACAGTCTATTCGACCCTGACCGAGGGCCAGAGGTGTATCATCGTTATATTAATCAGCTCGCCTACGCTGATCATATCGGCTTTGACGGTGTCGTCATCAATGAACATCACCAAAATGCGTATGGCATCATGCCCTCGCCGAACCTCGTTGCCGCAGCTCTCTCACAGCGCGTGCAGCGTGGTCGCGTCATGGTGCTCGGCAATGGCCTCCCTCTGTACGATGTTCCTCTCAAAGTCGCCGAAGAGTTTGCCATGCTCGATAATATGTTCCGCGGGAAATTCGATGCTGGGTTTGTCGTCGGTGGAGGACCAGAATATTACTCCTACAATATCAACCCAACGTACGCACGCGAGCGATTTCGCGAGGCAACAGACCTGATTATTAAAGCGTGGACTGATCCAGGTCCGTTTTCCTGGGATGGCAAACATTTCCCCCTTCAATATGTTAATCCGTGGCCGCGTCCGGTACAAAAGCCGCATCCGCCGGTGTGGATCCCTGGAGCAGGGAGTGTCGAGACTATGGACTTTGTCGCCGAACGGGGATTCATTTACGCAGCCCTCACCTATGCGCATGTGGAATCGTTCCGGCAGAACGCAGCCTATTTCTGGCAAGCTGTTGCCCGCGCTGGCAAGCCATGCAATCCTGACAAGCTGGGCTGGTTAGTGCCGATCTACGTCGCTGAGACCGACCAAAAGGCACGAGAGGAAGCGGAAGAGCATATCTGGTACTTCATCGATAAGCTCATCAAAGGATTCGCGGGCAAAGGGCGCACATGGATGCCTCCAGGTTATACCTCGCTGAAATCACTCCAACGGATGCAAGAGATCAGTGCCCCCGGACATGAGAGTGGGGGATCAAACTGGCAGTTAGGCCATGCTCGTACCTGGGATGACGTCGAAGCTGGCGGCTCAGTGCTCATCGGGAGTGCCGCACGTGTCCGCGAACAACTGCTGAAGTACGTGCTCGAATTTAAAGTTGGCCACCTCCTTGCGCTCCCGCAATTCGGTAGCCTCCCTGATCATTTGACGCGCAAGAACATGGAACTGCTTGCCACTGAAGTCTTTCCCTATGTCCGTAAGTACGCCGAGCTCGAATTCAACTCGCTTCCAGGAAAAAGAGAGCAGTACATCGACGCATCCGCGTAACAACGGCTCCTTGGCTAGCTTCCCGCTACTAAGCAGGAATAGCGGAAAGCGTTTTGTAGGACACACGTATGACTCTCCATACCGAAACGCTCACTATTCGCGGCAAGAATATTCAGTTGTTACGTGGCGGAAGCGGCACCCCGTTATTGTATCTTCACGGCCTGGTTGCTGACATCCATAGTCTTCCGCTACTGAGTGGGTTAACGACGTTCCATGAAACCCTAGCGGCAACGTTTTCTCTGTATGCTCCGGCCCTTCCTGGGTATGCAGAGAGTGAGGGGTTCGAGGATTTAGAGACCATGGAAGATGCGGTCTTTTTTTGTCGTGACGTGCTCGATGCGTTACAGCTCGACCGTGTCCACATGGTTGCCAACTCGCTTGGAGGCTGGGCCGCCGCTGAGTTTGCGACTCGCTATGGCCATCGTCTTGACAAGCTCGTGTTGATTAATCCTCTTGGTATCTCTCTCCCTCAGACACGCATTGGCAATTTCTTTTATACCGTGACACCGAAAGCCGAAGGTGGACAACAAGAAGTGCGGGATCTTTTATTCTATCATCCGCAATCCGAGCTCGCGATGGGCGCGATATCCGACCAAATGACGCCGGAAGGCTACGGTCTCTTTTACAAAGCCCAAATGGTCGCTGCCCGGCTCGGCTGGAAACCTCCATATCTGCACAATCCCCGACTCAAAGAACGGCTTTTCCGGGTAGAGAATACCACTCTCATCATTTGGGCGGAAAACGACAAGCTCGCCCCAGTCGCTTTAGCCAGCGTTTTTGCTGCTGGAATTGCGGGCGCAAAGGAATTACGGGTCAACGAAGCTGGACACGCCCTTATCCTCGAACAACCACAACATACGGCGGAACTCGTCCGACAATTTTTGCAACCGTAGTCAATGCAATGGATTTTTTCATCGCCACATGACAAAAAGAGAGCTAACTAACGAACCTTTCTTGATTCTCTACCTATTGTGTCGAAGCCTAAAGTTCTGGTGCGCGATGCCGTTGTTTATTCTTGGACGCGGACAGGGAGGGCGGTACCTCCACCACCCCCACCACCCCCACACCTCCTTCCCTGTCGATCCACTCCCCCGCCAACAGGTCCCCCACGTTTCTTCCTGGTTCATACAACAACATAGCCGAACCCGCCTCCTTTCATATTCACAGACAGTGTCCCTTTGGGACCTGGACGCTCAAACTGACATTTTCGGCTGCCGCAGCACCACTCTTCGCAAATTTTTCTCATTGTTTTCGTTTGCCTTAAAGTTCTGGCGTGCGATGCCGTTGTTTATTCTTGGACGCAGACAGGGAAGGCGGTACCCCCACCACCCCCCACACCGCCTTCCCTGTCGATCCCCCTCAACCTTAGGACAAGATCCCCCCGTCTCTCCTCTCACGCGGACAACCACAGCAAAGAGGTACACACTCGACAATAACCATAGCTGACGTAATTTCGGGAAAGGGAGTATACCAATGAACTCAGCCATTACACTGCCACGCTTCCTCCTCATGCAGCAGCAAACCCATCCAGGAGCAACCGGAGAGTTCTCGATTTTGCTCTCACAAATTTCCTGGGCCACACGACAAATCGCCTACGAGTTGGGGCGTGCCGGCCTAGTAGGGGTCTTGGGCGCAACCGACGAAGTCAATGTCCAAGGTGAGGTCGTGCAAAAGCTTGACACGCTCGCGAACGAGGCATTTTTGCGGGCGTTTGAGTATGGAGAGTTGGTCGCGGAAGTCGTTTCCGAAGAGATGGAGCAACCGGCGGAAATTGCGGGAAACCCCAAAGGAAAGTATGTCATTTTCGTTGATCCGCTGGATGGTTCGTCTAACATTGATGTAAACATCACTGTCGGTTCCATTTTTTCAGTGCACCATCGCCCGCCGCGGGTCAACGGTGCAGACCTCACCAAAGCACTGCAGCTGCCAGGCCACCAACAAGTGGCCGCTGGTTATGCTTTGTACGGGTCCAGCACAATGCTGATCTTTACGACTGGCAATGGTGTGCACGGTTTCACCCTGGAGCCTGGTTTGGGCGAGTTTCTGCTGTCGCATCCCAACATTCGCATTCCGAAACGGGGTTCGACCTATAGCATTAATGAAGGACGACGGCTGGCATGGAATGCGTCGACGCGGAATTACATCGACTACATTCAGCAGACCGACAAAGCGACAGATCGTCCCTACTCTGCACGTTATGTGGGATCGTTGGTCGCCGATTATCATCGCACGTTACTCAAAGGAGGAATTTTCCTCTATCCCGCGGATCCGAAGAATCCCAACGGAAAACTCCGTCTCATGTATGAGGGCAATCCTTTAGCTATGGTCACCGAACAGGCAGGAGGCAAAGCCAGCACAGGGACACAGCGGATTCTTGACGTCATACCCACGAGTCTTCATCAACGAACGCCGTTGCTGATCGGCAGTGCCGAAGATGTGACGCACGCCGAAAGTTTCTATAAATGAGGGGAGAGGAGGCGCATCTCGATATGCGACATGCTATAAGAAGGCGGGCAGTAACTGCGTTATTACGAAGGAGGACAGAATATGACAGAACGCGTACGTGAAATCCTAAGCTGTTACGAGAGCGACAATCCAGGTACGCGAACCAACCTAGCACGGTTGCTTAATCATGGCCGCCTCGGAGGTACCGGTAAAATGGTTATCCTCCCCGTTGACCAGGGCTTCGAGCATGGCCCTGCCCGAAGTTTCGCCCCAAATCCTGCCGGGTACGATCCCGATTACCATTTTCAGCTTGCCCTGGAGGCTGGGTGCAATGCATATGCAGCACCCTTGGGTTTTCTTGAAGCCGGAGCCGCCAACTTTCTCGGTGAGATTCCCCTCATCCTCAAGCTCAACAACCACGACGTTCTCCACGATGAAAAGGACCCGCTTTCCGCGGTGACTGGCAGTGTTGACGACGCGCTCCGTCTCGGGTGTGCCGCAGTCGGGTTTACGATCTATCCCGGTTCTTCTCAAGCCCAGACCATGTACCAGCAAGCGCGGGAGATCACCAAGGAGGCGAAAGCGAAGGGCCTCGCAATGGTGTTGTGGTCGTATCCCCGTGGCTCAGATCTCAGCAAAGAAGGAGAAACTGCGGTTGATGTGGTAACCTACGCCGCCCAGATTGCCTGTCAACTTGGTGCTCACATTGTCAAGGTCAAGCTCCCGAGTGCACACATTGAGTTGGCGGAGGCCAAGAAGGTCTATCAAAAGCATCATATCCCCATTGAAACATTGACCGACCGTGTCCGCCACGTTGTGCAAAGTGCCTTCAATGGCAAGCGTATCGTGATCTTCTCTGGCGGACCCAAGAGCGACAACGACGAGGCGTTCTTCAACGAAGTGCGCGCCATTCGTGATGGTGGAGGTTTCGGTTCAATTATCGGTCGTAATTCGTTTCAGCGCCAGCAAGCGGAAGGTTTGGCCTTCTTGCGTACCTGCATGCAGATTTATGCCGGGGAAATGCAGTAAGATTGAAGACAGGATAAACGGGGAACAGGATAAAGGATGAAGGGAAAAGAACACACGCAAAGTCCTCGCCATTTATCCCTTATCCTCACACGTCTTATCGCGTATCTGCATAAAATGCCCGCAGACGCGCTGCGGGCACGCCAATAAAATGACAAAAGCGTAGCACCCACATTTGGAGTATGGTACGGAACACTCCGTGTTGCTGCCAGCGGCGCGCGGAGGTAACGACTCGTTCCCGCAGGCAGGCAACCTTCCCCGCTCTTTTGAGTGCGCGACTCAATTCCAGATCTTCCATCAACGCGATATCAGGATACCCACCTATTTGCTGAAACACCTCACGCCGAACGAAAATCGCTTGATCGCCAGTAGAAATTCGCGTGAGACGCGAGCGGAGATTCATCATCGTTTCAATCATCCGAAATGGCCAGCCCGCGGCATTGAGGCGAACATCAAAACGTCCACCAACAACCTGAGGGTCGCGTAAAGCCTCTTCAATAGCACTCGTGAATCCAGCGGGGAGAATCGTATCCGCATGGAGGAACAATAAGACATCGCCACTGGCCGCTCGGGCGCCAACATTCATTTGTCGTGCCCGGCCTTTGGCCGTAGGCAAGATTTTGTCGGCATGCGGTCGTGCGAGTTCTGCCGTCCCGTCACTACTACCACCGTCAACAACGATCAGCTCACACGAATCCTCATGTCGCAAACGAGAGAGGCTTTGAGCAATTGTGGGGGCCTCGTTCAATGTCGGAATGATGATCGAAAGCTGCATGCACAGATCTCTCTCGAATGCCTTTAGATTCTTTTTCTGCGAAACCCGTTGCAGTTGAGCAGAGGGCTATCCGCTCAGATTCACTACTCAGATCGGCGTCCATGCATACCGAAATACAGTCCACAAGATCTTGTACCCTGCCAGGATTGTTCCTTTAATGGTCCCGCTCACCTTCGATACGCCACCACCACGCTTACGATACCGCACCGGCACTTCGGTGACGCGCAGTCCATGCCGTAACGCTTTAATTTGCATCTCGACCGTCCACCCATAGGTTTTATCGGTCATCCCAAGCGCCAACAACTCGCGAAAACGAATGGCACGAAACGGCCCTAAATCGGTATAGGAAAACCCATACAGCCAACGAATCAACCAAGTCGCCAAGGCGTTGCCAAACCGTGCCTGCAGAAAAAGCGCCCCCGGTTCTGCCTCTCCCTTCGTCCGGGAACCAATCACAAGATCGTATTCTTCGTTCACGATCGGGTGGATTACCTGCACCAGTTCATCCGGATGATCGCTGTAATCACCATCGAGAAACACCAGAATGTCAGGAGGATGATCTCTGAGATAGTCAATGCCAGTTAAACATGCCCAGCCATATCCCCGACGGTTCTCACTGAGTATCGTTGCCCCTGCAGCACGAGCCACGACCGCCGTACGATCCGTCGAGCCGTTATCGACCACTACAACTTCATGGACTGCTGTTCGTGGAATATCAGCAAGGACCCGCGGAAGCGTGGTTTCTTCGTTTAACGCCGGAATAAGGACCGCAACGCGGGGAAACATGTTACTCATGGAGATGAAACGTCACAATCACTGCCGTCCCGTCATCCGGTAAAATTGCCCTATTCGCCACATACCGGTCAGGCACGGTGACGTAGTCGTGGATACTGAGGGCAGCATTGCTTATTTTCCCGCTGGGGCAACTATACAGGCAAACCAGACACCCTGGACGTTGGACAAACGGCACCTGGTTAAAGAGGCGGTCTCTATTACCACCAAAGCGCCACACCTCTCGGGGGCCTGGGTCAGGATCTAGAGCTTGGGATTGGGGTTCGGAATGCTCCCTTGGAAAAAGAGGGCTTAGGAAGGATGTATTAACAGCATGAAACAAGTCGCGAATAGGGATACTCGCGACTTGTCCGTTCCATGTAAGTCGAACGTCGAGCGCGCTTCCGGTCGCTTTCTCCCGAGGAGCGTGGCTGTGTTCGTTGTTTCTTTCGGTCCACGACGCCATCGTCAGATTATTTCCAGGTTTTGCGCCGATCTGCACTAACGCCGCATGAAAATCCAAGTCATCAGCCGGCGTTTCAATCAGTGCGCCCGGCGACGAACCACCGTGCCATACCATAAGGTGATAATGCGCCTGCTCCCCCTGCATGTTGTTGAAACGCGCCGGATAAATCCGCCCAAAAACCTGGATCTCTTTCTTTTCGGTATTAACAACCAGCGGAGCATCGGCAGTTGGTGAAGCAAAAGCCGGTCGCCTCTGAGCGGTTCCACACAGCAGGACGATACTAAGACACGCAGCGCATATCAACCGAATCATCTTTTCACTCTGTCCTCGCCGGGGCAAAGAAACGGTGCGCAAGCGCACCCTACAAATGCCATTGTTGATTTAGCCGTTTCCCCATTTATCGCAATTTTTCCCTTTCCCCATTTCACCGTTTCGCCTTTTCCCTGTTTTCCCATGGTCCGGGCCTACGCCACAAATAAGGTAGATCGATAATCATACCGGGGGTACCGACTTCTTCCAGCGCCCGTAAGGCATCCAATAGCACCCAACGTTGCTGAGCAACATTTCCCGGTTCGCCGAGAGGATGACCATAGGGCCAGCGCAGAAATAGTGCCCGTGGTGGTCGGGTTTTTTCCGTCAGTTCACGTTGAATACTCAATGACACCGTTGGAATACCTTGTCGTTCAATCTCGCGTGCGATCAGTCCCACGGACCGATTACATAATCCTCATGCAGGCGTGAGAACGACAGCATCGACCTGTTCACGCTTGAGCTGTCGCGCTACCTCCGGTGCGGTTTCTCTCAGTAAACAGGCAATATGCAACCCGTCGATATGGCCCATGAAGCTGTAATGCGACGGCGCGACCTCACGAATGATCTGCTCGCGCGCAAGCTCTTCGAGACGGGCAAGGGGCAGCACGATATTGATGTCGGCGTCGGCGTCGCGATGGTCGTAATAATCATGGGTAATACGTAGCTGCGCAGAAGACGTACCACGAGGAATGATACGGAAGCTCGGGTCACCGTCTTGATCGTTCATATTGAACGGCACATCAGTTGTGAGATGGACACCGGCAGTAGTGACCAAGGCAACACGACAGTCAGCCAGCCGCTTCTGTACCGGGGTCCAAGGCGGAGAACCATAATCCTCCAGGTTTTGCTTCTGCAACCAACGGCGAGTCAGTCCTGGGAAGCGACTAAAAAGCACGGCAAAAAAGCGATTCTTGAGACGATAAAGATTCATTCAGTCCCCTGGCTCATAGCAAATTCCTCATTGTTCCATTTCTCCTTTTATCCTTTCCCCGTTTCTCCTTATCCCTTATCCGTTATCCCTTATCCATTTTCCTTTTCCCCACCCCCACAACAACACTCCGTAAAACAGCAAATACTCCAACCACAACACCCACTGAAAAGTTTCCACCGCACGCTGATACAAAAAATAGAAATAAAGGTAATACAACCCTAACAGACCCGACAGCAGAAGCCCTGCACGAAGCGGAAATACACAGAGAAACGGCATAAGCCAGAGAAAATACCATGGATTTCCGACCGGACTGAGCAAGAATAACGCGAACAACATGAGCAAGACTGCCCACAGAAATTCTCCTCCCTCTCGTAGCGAGCAGCGATACAGAACTCTGAACATCCAACTTCCCAGCAGACACACAACTATCCCGTTCGCGAGCCACCGTTGACCAATCATCTGGTGGAGAAAAGGAAAAAGAAAACTATTGGTTTGCCAGTGCTCAGCAAACGTCCGCGTTCCTTGCCACAGTGCATCACCGGCCTGCCAAAATGGAGCGTAGCCTATCCCAACGCAAGTCAGCGTAACCAGCACACCACTCAGGCTGGCATTCCATCCAACCGTTTGCCCGGTTCTCCAAAAGAGCAGTGGCAAGATGAGTACGGGATACACTTTTCCCAAAATTGCCAACGCCAGACTTGCGTGCGCCAACAATGATCTGCCAGCAAGAGAGAGTGCCACAGTTGCGACCAACCAAAATGTGGGGAGTACATCGTAATGCGCGGAGTTTATCGTTTCTTTAATGACGAGTGGTGACCAGGCATAAATCAAGACGTACGCGCGGTTGCAGCCCAACTGGCCGAGCAAAAGAATAATGAGACCACAAAGCCCGATGTCGATTATGAAAAGTGCGATGCGCAGCGTAAGGAGACTCCCGGGCGCAACCAGTGCCGTGAGGGCAAAGAGCCCTTGCGCTAATGGTGGATAGATGGTCGATACCTTGGGGTGATTCACCCGCGCAAGAATCTGCTGAAACCGGGGATCTTGCTGAGGAATGTGACGATACGGCTGCAGCCTGGGCACATCATCTTCGGTGTTCTTGACCTCGTCTGGAGAGACGACGTAGGGATTGAGTCCACTCGCGACGACCTTACCATCCCACAGATAACGATAAAAATCGTCTTCCTGAATCGGGTTGGACAGCAGCACAATCGCACGAAAGATGACCGCAAAGATCAGTATTCCCCAGACCTCTTTGCGGCTTTGTGTCAGTCGTGTGAGGTGCCTCCATGAAGCGCAATAAAGACAAAAGGCGATAAAATACAGCAGCAGAAACGGGAGGATCGGTCGCTGGCTATGATCTTGGCCATAGACAAAGTGAAAACTTACCCAGGTGATTCCGCTATACACGACACTGAACGCCACTCCGAGTAACGTCAGCGTAAAGAACCCATTCTCTTCCCGTGTGTCTTCTCCGTGCACTACAGCTAATCCTGCCCCGCAGGATTAGCAAAAAATCTTCATCGTCGCAAAGAATGGACTTGCCCTGCGTTCCCAGGCAGAGCCTGAGAATAGGAAGAACCAGGGATCGGTGCGCAAGCACTAGTCACAACTTAAGCCCTGGCACGGAGAAATTCCCTCTCCCACCGAGAGAGCGCGAGGGTGAGGGGGTGAAAAAGAGCGGTCTTTTTGCTTCTTGCTCCCCTCATCCTGACCTTCTCCCGGAGGGAGAAGGCACCCTCTGGCGTCACGGAGCACCTAAAAAACCAGGTATCTACCCTTACGTGTGACCAGTAGGGGGGACTCCTATCTCACCAACGCCAATTTTTCTTTTACAGGCGGGAGCGGCAATTTTCCGTTCTTCTCCAGACGGCGGAGTACAGCATTGATACTGGAGATATTCGCCATTACATGATGCACGTCACGCAAATAGCGCCCGAGTAAGGCGGCATTCCATTTTTCTCGTTCATAGCCAAACCGACGGGGACTCTGTCCAAGAGCCTGAGAAAGCATGGGTTCAATGCGCAACGCGACCGTACATGGACGCCCACTGCGCTGACCGTCGGCAAGACGGACTTTGAGATCACGCCCGTTCCGACGTTTGAAACGTGTGGCCCAATTGTAAACCGTTTGCCGACTCGTGCGTAAACGCTTTGCCACAGCTTGTGGGCTATCACCAGCGTCAATCCACAAAAGACCTTGCGCACGCCGTGCTTCGTTACTGAACGCCTCTTGAGCAACGAACTCTACTAACAACTGCCGCTCTTGGGAAGTCAGAGTAAAATCTTCCATAATAGCACTTGACAGCAGGCCGCTGATGGCCCGCTGCGCTGTATGGCTCGCTCACGACGTTCGCGCTATAGGAATCCTACCCTACGCCATAGAGCGAGTGAAACGAGCGAGCCATCTGCTATAAGCCAACCACCCTAGTACAACAAATACTGCAGTTCGAGCCAGATACTATCCTTCGTTTTGAAAAACCCGATTCCGGATTGTCGACCATCGATGTAGTTATAGCGAACCTGCATGCGGAACGGATCCCAGAAATTCCAGTCAATACCCGGTTGCACTAACCACGAACCCGTAAAGTCGTAGAGAAACACTAAGCTCGGGCGCACGTTACCACCCCTGTACGGGGTTGACATGATCAAAGTAAAAACTTGATTCAACTCCGGTTGTTTTACCAAGCGTTTGAAGTCGCACGGTGGCGTGGTTGACCCATCGGCATTCGTACATCCTCCTGCCCGCAACCCGGGCCCCCCTGGCCGACCAGCCAGCGGGCCATTGGGGTCAACCGGCGCTTCGTTCCGGTTCACGAGAGGGGGGGCATGGCGGTCGTTCAACAACCCCACCGGCACCCCTCGCTGATAATTCCTCACCAAGCCAAAGTCTCGTTGGACAAACAACTGGGCTGAGAACGACACCGAGTTCGATTTATTGATCCAGCGAATCCACTGGTTGTGGTCAAAGCCAATGACAAAGGCTAAACGATCTCGTTTACTGATCGACCCGGCCCGACATCCACGGATGCCCTGGCCATCCTCACGCTGACAGTTCCCTTCCGAGGCAAACGCCCCTCCAGGCAGAAACAGCGCATTCGCATTGCCCCCGCCTGCTGCAATCGTCGGGGCCAAAAACCGTCCAAATGCTGCGCCGGTTTCCAAGTCATGCGCCACGTAACTAAACGGAAGATTCTGCGTATAGGCGATCTCCCCACGGAAAGTGGTGTAAATGTAATACAGGGGATTATCTGACCCGACAAACATGCCGGTCAGGGCATTCACTGGGAACGACAACGACGCCCCGGTGATCTGCACCCGCTTCTGCTCGACTGCGCTCCGTGCGTTGCGCTCAAACCCTGCGGGTGAGCCAAACGCACTACGACCGTTGACAATCGCCCCTGGGGTCCCCGGGCCATTGATTCCCCACACCGGATCGTTCGGCCCCCACGGATTGACCGCCGGCACTAAGTCCGGGTTGCCAAGTCCATTCGTATCCCACAGTAAGTGTTCTGGCGAGGGGGAAATGATCCGGGCGCGCACATAGCTCTGATCTGACCAGGTGTAATAGTGCGCCAATGAAAAAGTAAAGTCGCTAATCGTGCCTGTGATACGTCCCCCACCGCGTACATCCCGCAGCGACGAGTGCGGGCCATAGGCGCGATCCGAACAAGGAATCCCCAGTGGGTTCTGCTGCGTCCGCCCGCCCGCAGCCCCAGCAAACTGATGCCCGCCACAGGGCGTCCGCCCGATTTCGATTGGCGCCGTATTGGTAATTGAACAGAAGAAACAGCCTTGCACTGTCGTTCGCGCCGCCGTTTCTTGGTCGATCGAGACAAACCCTTCTAACGTCAGGTCCTGGACTGGACCCACCGTCCCAAAGCTCCACTGCGCCCGCAACATGTCGAGCGGAATGCGCCGTTCGTCTAAGGCCGTAGTGAATCCACCAAAGTTGTTATCCAACGGGTTGATCTGATCAAGCAGGCGAAACACGTCCGCCTCACCCCAGGACAGGTTCTGTTTGCCAAAGCGGATGAACAAGGGTCCCTTGGTGATATTCACGTACCATTCGAACAAACGAAACTGCGCCAGTAATTCTTTGATGCGTCGCCGAGACGATTCAAACTCAAATTCATCATAGCGGACGAACTGGCCTGGATAGCTCTCGGGAATCGCTCCCAGCGCGCGCCCCCAATGTTGCCCTTTCGGTCCACCACGGCGCAAGCGTCGGGCGGCACTCGGCCCATACTCCCAGACGCCGTCGTACTCAAAGCGGGCATTGAGGTAATAATCTAAAGCGTCAAAATTCAGGAATTCCGCCAGCACGCTGGTGACCGGGAATTCCCGCGAGAGGCGGTTGACATTATGCCGCCACTCCAAGCTCAAGAAATTGCGATGCTGGACCAGGTTTCCTTTCTGCCATAACCCCTTGTAGTTCCCAATGTCATCCTCTGACAGCGCAAAGGTGCCCCGTGAGTACGCGAATCCCGAGAGGCTCATCTCTCGTCGTTCATCAAAGAAGTACCCCCAGGCTGTACCCACCCCGAATCCTCCGACTATCAGCCACGTGAACAGTCCCCCAACAATACCGAATCGACTCCTCCGCATAATACTCCCTCCTTACCCCCTCGGTCAGCAGCCCGGCCGATGAGGCTCGTCAAGTTATTTTTTCCATCACGCCGACTTCACCTCTTATCCCACCCTGTGTTATAAGGCCGCGTACTCTTGGTCCCTTCGCCTGCGGGGAGGGCAATACACATAGTCTGGATGGGAAGTCACAACAAAGTGGTAAAATTTTGGTTACATTTCGGTAACACGCACAATGAAACCTGAGAAATCAACACTCGCTCCGCCACTGCGCCTCGACCTCGTGAACCAGTGTCTCTGGCGTGGAACTCAGATGGTAACGTTGACACCCAAGGCGTTTACCGTCCTCCGCTATCTGATGGACCGTCCCGGTCAGCTGGTCACCAAAGAAGAGTTGCTCAACGCGGCCTGGCCGGAAGTGTATGTCAGTGATGCGGCCCTCAAAGTGTGTATTCGTCGCCTACGGCAAAGCTTAGGAGACGCGTCTCAGGTTCCGCGTTTTATCGAAACTATTCCGTGGCGCGGCTACCGTTTTATTGGCCACATCAGTCAGGCGCCTGCACCTCGTGGTCAAGCCGGTGAACGTTCTGCCCGGCAGAGCAAAAATCGCCTCAGGCCACAGTCTCAAGGCCAAAGTGCAGCGGTGAAAAAACCGAGAGCAAAGACTGTCAACCAACGGCCAGGAGCACAGTTCTCCAGTCCAGGTACGAAAGGGTCACACGCTGGAAAGGAGACTGACGACCAAAGACCGGAGGCGAGTTCCTCTCCTTCCCAAGCCTTCAACTTCAGGTCTCAAGTTCCACCTTCTCCCCTGGTAGGCCGCGAGTCGGTCCTGGCACAGCTACACTCGCTGTTATCATCGCTCCTGCAGGGCGAACGCCACACCATCTTTATTACCGGCGAGCCAGGACTCGGCAAAACTGCCATCGTCGAAGCGTTTCTCGCAGGGCTCAACCACGATCCCCGCATTACGGTCGCGTACGGACAGTGCGTTGAACACTACGGCACTGGGGAACCTTACCTCCCGATCCTCGAAGCGCTGGAACATTTGTGTCGCCTCGCAGGCCACGAACACCTTGTCGCCCTGCTGAATCGCTATGCCCCTATGTGGCTGATGCAAATGCCGGCGTTGATCTCAATCAGTGAGCGTAAGCGCTTACACCGGGAGTTACAAGGAACAACGCACGACCGTATGCTGCGGGAAATTGCTGAGGTTTTTACGCTCATGACCGCGGACAAACCGCTGGTCTTGGTGATCGAAGATCTGCACTGGAGCGATGCCGCCACGCTCAATCTTTTGTCGTTTCTCACTCGTGGTCAGCACTCGCCTCGCCTCCTGCTCATCGGTACGTACCGTGCCGATAACGTAACCCATAGTGATCATGAATTATTACGCCTTGTTCGCGAACTCTCAGCGCACGGACTGGGAGAAGTTATTCCGCTCGACTTCTTGGACGAGGCGGCCATTCTCGCATACCTTGAGACCCGTTTTCCTGGCAGTCCCTTTCTCGCCCAACTTGCGCAGGCACTCCATCAACGCACAGAGGGCAATCCACTCTTCATGGTGAACGTCGTCGAGCACTTGTTGGCGCGACGGTTTCTTTGTTACACCGACGGGCGGTGGCAGCTCTGCGGTACGCTTGCCGACATTCAGACACACATACCCGGAAGTGTACAGGCGATGATTGATATGCAAGCCGAACGCCTAACCTCAGAGGAGCAGCAAATACTCGAAGCTGCGAGTATCGCCGGGAGGCAATTTTCTGCCGCAGCCGTGGCCGCGGCCATGTCCATACCGATTCCCACCGTTGAAGAGCACTGCACGAAGTTAGCTCGTCAGCTCCACTTCTTGCAATCATCGGACGCCAGCGAGTGGCCCAACGGTATCGTGTCACAACAATACGCCTTCATTCATTCACTGTATCAGAGCATTTTCTACCAACGCATTCCGGCGGGGAAACGTGCCCAGTTACACTACCGCATTGGCCTGCAAGAAGAACAGGCCTACACCGGCCAGACAGAGCAGATCGCCGGAGAATTAGCCGTGCACTTCGAACGTGGGCACGACTTCCGCCGTGCGGTGCAGTATCATCATCGCGCGGCGGAAACTGCCCTCGAACGCTATGCCTATCGAGAAGCGATTGCACACCTCACCGTCGGTCTCGACTTGCTAAAAGGCATTCCCGACTCTGCTCAACAGGAACAACAGGAAATCGTTCTTTGTAGTACCTTAGGAGCCGCACTGACCGCGACCGAAGGATATGCCTCAATAGCGGTCGAACGCATCTACTCGCGCGCCTATACCCTCTGGCAGCATGCCGGAGAGATCTCGCAACCCTTCCCTATCCTGTTGGGTCTGTGGAACTTCTCTGCTGCCCGCGCGGATCTCGTAACGGCGCTCACCCAGGCCCAACAGTTATTAGCTCTGGCGGACACCGCCCAGGACTCCCTGCTATTGTCACGGGCTCACAATGCGCTTGGCGCCACCTTGTTTTGGCAGGGCAACCTCCTCGCGGCGCAACAGCATTATGAACACAGCAGCACGGTATACGATCCGCGCTGCTCGACCTCGGCAAACTTTGTCCATGATCCGGGAGTTCTTGCGCTGTCCTCACTCTCCGTCATTTTTGCTCATCGGGGGAAAGCATCCCAGGCCCGTACGCGTGCACAGGAAGCCCTGACTCTCGCGCAACAACACGAGCATCCCTACAGCCTGGCGCTCGCCCGTTGTCATGTCGCCGCGATGCACCAAGTGAATCAAGATTTCGCCGCTGCTGAAGAGATGGCCACCGCAGGGATGCGGTTGTCGGACAAGAGTGGCTTCCCCTATTGCCTCGCCTGCAGCACGATTCAACACGGTTGGGCCCGTGCTATGCAGAGCAAGGGTCGCGACGGAATCGAGCAAATCCGCCAAGGCATCAGCGCGTACCAAGCGACAGGAGCGGTTCTCTGGCGTGCGTATTTTCTCGCGCTTCTGGCTGAGGCCCAGTTCGTCGCCGGGCACACATCGGAATGCTTCCAGACGATCACTGAAGGGTTAACCCTCGCACAGGCGCACGGCCAACTCCTGCCGCTGGCCGACCTCTATCGACTAAAAGGCATCCTGACGCTTCAAGAGGTAAAGCAAATGGCAAACCACAAAAGTCAAAGCGGGGCGCAGGACTGTGAGCGGGCGACTGGTTTTTCCTCCCCACCAGCCACAAGTCTCACACCTCTCCCCCCAAACGAAAGAGAGCAGGAAGCTGAAGGGTATCTGCTGAGGGCCGTTGACATCGCGCACGCCCAACACGCGAAATCCTTGGAGCTACGTGCCACGATCAGTCTGAGCCGGCTGTGGTACCACCAAGGCAAAAGAGAGATCGCTCGACACACCCTTGCTCCCTTCTTTGCAGACGTGAACACGGACCGTAAGATGGTCGCCTGGCACGAGGCGCAAGAGTTACTCGCGGCCCTCTCCTCTTCATCAGCCTGACAGAGAGGGGCTGTACGGTTCTGCCTTCCCTAACTGTGAAGGCCACAGAGGGAGCCGTGCACGCGTGAGCGCGATCAGTCCTGCACTAACGATGGGAAGAAGCTGTGCCAGGTGTGCGATCAGAGAAAAACTCAACGCCTCTTCCTTCGGAATCGCAAAGAACTGCAACGCCAACACCATTGCCACCTGAAAGGTCCCTAAGTAACCAGGAGCAGCAGGAATCGCCGAGGCAAAAACGGTCAGGATAGTCACGACAAACGCGGCCTGGAGAGGCAGAGTAAACCCACACCCGTGGAGGAGTACCCAATAATAACCAACAAGCATCAACCAAATCAGTAAAGACAAAAAGATTGCCCCGAACACCAGCGAGACACTGCGCAGCGCCGCAAACCCACTGACAAAATGCTTGACCAAGGTTGCCAAACGCGGCGGGAGCCAGGACAACCAGGCGTCGTCACGTCGGGTTATGACCCAGCCACCAATCAAGACCACGGCACAGAGTCCCAACAGCACCACGTTCGCACGCTTGAGCCACTGCGGGAGTGGAAAGCCGGCAAGAGTCACAGCCAAGAGAATGGCAACCGCCACCGCATCCCACACGCGTTCGAGGACCATCGTACCAAGCGCAGTACTCATACGCATAGGCGCAAGATGTGCCAACGCGTACGCCCGCACCACCTCCCCGGCTCGCAGAGGCAAGATATCGTTCGCCATGAAACCGATCAGGGTTGCCGACCAGAATGGGCGTACCGGCACCTGCTGCACCGGCGCGACAAACCGCTGCCAGCGATACGCCCGGAGCGCCAACATGGCGGTGAGAAAACCCAGCGCCGGAATCAACGACCACATATTCATGCGCGCGAACGCCGCCCATACAGCCCCCCACTCAACCCCATGCACCGCGAAATAGCCACAGATGAGGCTAATGGCGATGCCGATAAGAATGCGGACCGTACTCACACAATCCCCTGAAAAAATGGGTGTGAATAGGTCTTAGCGGATTTTTCCTTCAATGAATGGCACTTCATAGACTTTTTCGTGGTTGATCGGACCATGACCGAAGTAGCCTTCTTCGCCAAACAATTCCCCATGATCTGCCGTTACTGTGATATAGGTGTTGGCTGGCACCATATCGAAGAGCCGGACAAACAGATCATCAAGATAACGAACCGCCCGTATTTGACGCTTCCGTAGCTGGTCCAGTTTCGCCTCATCAAAAAACTGCGGACTCTTGTCATCGCCTTCTTTGAGTTTCCCTCCGACCACCAGATCATCGAGATGTTTGAACACACCGTGTACCCCGTGAATACGCGGCCACTCGTTCTCAGGCTCGTCAGGCAAGGCATAAGGATAATGCGTCTCGCCGACGTTCAGAAGATAGAACGACGGCTGGCCAGGAGGAAACGTCATC
Organism: Binatia bacterium; assembly: GCA_050187625.1. GTDB lineage: Bacteria > Desulfobacterota > Binatia > Bin18 > Bin18 > JBFWXH01. The sequence goes on along the minus strand of JBFWXH010000006.1, from coordinate 1,622 downwards.
CGGTCGAGTATTGCTGCCATATCGTTATGCTTCGGCATCAACGTGAACGAATCAAAATCTTTATTGATCGGCGTCGCCGGATTAAGCACTGGCAGTGAGACACACGCATGCGTTCGATACCCCAGTTTGTGTTTAAGAAAGGTCGGCAAGAACAGATGCGGGACCAGACTCTTAAATTCAATCTGCGTGGTGCCGAGGCGATCGTTGTATTTCAAGAAGTCCCGCTTGTAATACTCCGAGGCATAGACATGTTGTGGACTTGAATGCGGCAAGAGTCCCATCAAGAGATTGTAATGCGACGGCGCGGTCCACGACGCATAACTCCAACGCCGTTCGATAGATCCTAAAAGATTGAGGGTGCGAGGTCCCGCCGCCATTAAGGTGTCGTATCGGCAACTGTCGAGGATAACTACAATGTAATTATTCAGCGAGGACGATACCGCTGGCGCTTCTCCCGGACTCGGCTCGTGTTGCACTGCCGGGGGTGACGCTGGAGCGACAGAGGCGTGACTGGCAGAGGGGGTGGTCGCATCTAGGGGTCGCTTGAAGAGACGTTCAAAGAGGCGTTTCATTGATGAGTTGGCATACCGTCCTAGGCAAACACTACGCGCCCGGAGAGATTCGAACTCCCAACCTACGGGTTCGAAGCCCGGCGCTCTATCCTATTGAGCTACGGGCGCGCAACGAGAAGTAGCGTATGCCGTAGGCCGGAAAAGTGCAAGGCCGTTAATCTCGCTCTCCGACAGGCGGCGAGAAACGCCGTCTTCCATTATTCCGTAGTCACTATCATGCGGTAGGTTTTCGCGCTGCCATTGGTCATGGATGCGCTGAAACGTCATTCTGGAGGAAACAAAGAGGACGACCACAGGAGACACTATGGTGTCACGGAAAAAAAAGCCGAGGAAAGAAATGCGCGGGGAAAAGAGCAAGAAACATGATGTGAGGAAGTATCAGGAAAAAAGGAAAGCGACGAATCCCAAGAAATATTTTTCTTGGGGGGGAACGAAAAACCAGCTTCTTCCTCTCAAGAGCCAAACTTGCGGAGCGATGAGCGACTAGATTATTCTAGAAATACACGACATCAGAGGGGGAACCGCAGTATGGGGGAACATTGGAAATTCGGCGATGGATTCGCCATTCGTTATGGCGGGTATCAAGATATTCAATGGTTCTTTGGTCCAGAATTCCAACCCACTGCCCGGTCAGTCCTGCTCCCTCCGCTTCATCCAGCGATGATAGTCCTTAACGCCGCCCAGACAGCAGGATCGTTCCTGATCTGGTGGGAGGTCAGAAAACAATCGCAGATTTCCGCCGCACAGTTTGAAGAACGGCGTATCGCCTGGCTCGGTGAAATGCTGGCGCAACTGTACACGGAAATGCGGGAAGAAGGGACGATTCGGCTCGATACGATACAGTATCTGGAACGCGAACTCTCCCGGCTAATCGAGGTGCTGAACGAGAACGACAAAATGGATATTCCTTCTTCGCTGCTCTTGCAGGTAGATACCCACGGGCTTACGCCCGTGGCACTTCCTCAGAACCCGAAAGTGAGTTGCACTTGCCCTCTATCTACCTTTTCTTGAAATTCCACGTACCGCTTAATCACGTCTTCATTGATACCG
>JBFWXH010000005.1:0-154628 GCA_050187625.1 Binatia bacterium | reverse complement strand
CGGTCGGTATCAATGAAGACGTGATTAAGCGGTACGTGGAATTTCAAGAAAAGGTAGATAGAGGGCAAGTGCAACTCACTTTCGGGTTCTGAGGAAGTGCCACGGGCGTAAGCCCGTGGGTATCTACACTGGCGGCACCTGGCGACGACCACTGCTGAGGCAGATCAGGAAGAAAAGCAAAAAGACGACGAAGAGAATCCAGGCGATATTCGTCGCCGCGCCAGCAACGCCGCTCAACCCCAACACGCCGGCGATAAGTGCAATAACGAAAAACGTCACAGCCCAGCTCAACGTTGCCGTATCCTCCTTGCTGACAAGATTGTAGAGACGGAGATAGAGCAACGGAGGCGCCAGACCGTCAGGCTGCAGGAGCGGTGATAACTCCAGTGTCCCAGGGTGCCGATGTTACAAATGGGACATTGCAGCGGTTTTTTCGTCTTGGAAGTAGGACAAAGACAGGATTGTTTATTAGTGCATTCCGCTTCACAATGATATGGACATTTATTACTGCTAGACGTATTGAGAGGCCACGACTCATGGACAAAGGGCATTCCTTCGCACCCAGGTCGTCTGTCGCCACGATGCTGTGTGGCGGTAGTATCGTTGTGCTCGGACTGGTCGTCCTCGTGGGCTGGCGCACGGAGACCCTTGTGCTTACGCAAGTGGTACCGGCTTTTGTCCCGATGGCGCCGCTGGCCGCATTGGCGTTTGTCCTCAGCGGGATAGGCCTCGTCGCCGTTGCAACGCACTGGCCCATGACAGCGCGCATTATCGGCGTTGTCACGAGCGCCCTCGGGGGGGGGACTGTCCTACAGTCTCTCTTTGATGTCCATTGGGGCCTCGAACATGTTATGATGGGATCCGCTTCTCCGGTCGGGTACGTGTATCCGCGTATGGCGCTGACCACTGCTCTTGGTTTCATTTTTGGTGGAGCCGCACTCTTGCTGGTTCAGCGACCTTCCGGGCGGCACGCTTCCCATACGCGTGTGGTCCTGCCCAAGTGGCCGACCCTTCGACAGGGCATGGCAACCTTTGCCGGTGGTATGGTCGCACTCCTCGGCATTGCGACCTTGGTGCTGTACCTCAGTGGCGTAATGAAGATTCACGAATGGGGCCGAGTCACCCCCATCATGGCTCTTCACGGAGCGGTTGGCTTTGTCATGCTCGGGTCTGGCTTACTGGCTCTCACCTGGCAAGACCGTGCTTTTGCCTCGGTGCGCGCTGTGTCCTGGTTGCCGGCCGGGGTCGGTGCCACCGTTGCGACTCTCACGCTCATGTTATGGCAAGCACTGACGGTGTACGAGCATGAGCAGATCGAGCGCGGCGTGACAGTTGCGGCCAGATACGTAAAAAGCGAAATCACCACACGTCTCGACGCGCACATCCTTGCCCTGGTACGCGTAGCGCGGCGCTGGGAGAACAGCGGACCTATTCCACAACAGCAGTGGGAATTCGAAGCTGGGTTGAATCTCCCTCACTTCCCCGGGTACCAGACCATCGCCTGGGTAAATTCGTCATATCAAACGCGCTGGGTCGTGTCGCGTGATGCTTCCCAGGTCCCGGGGGTTTTACATCAAGCCTTCGCGGTATGGAGGCAGCGTGTACACGCGGGCACGCTGGACCAACACACGGTCATGGTGACGCCTCCGCTGAACCTCACGCAGGGCACTAAAGAGTTCGCGGTCATCGTCCCTATTTTTCGTGAGGAGAACCTCGAGGGATTTATTGCCGGCGTGATCAACTTCTATGAAATGTTTTCGATCCTCCTCAAAAACATTGTGCCTGGTTACGCGCTCAGCTTGTTGGACGGGACGGCTGAGATCTACCATCGCGATGCGGATATGGGTGACAACCGGGAGGCAACAGCCTGGAGCCAAGAGATAACTATTACCCCGTACGGAGTATCGTGGAAGGGACTGATTTGGCCGCTGCCGGAGGAACTGGCAACAGAGAAATCGGCACTCCCCGAGGTCACGCTCGGGCTGGGCTTTTTTCTCGCAGCCATCCTTGCGTGGCTGACCACAGACATTCTCGCCCGCAAACAGGCGGAAACCGCACTGCAAAGGGCGCATGCCGAGCTGGAACAACGCGTTCACGAACGCACGGCTGAACTGGCGACCGCAAACGAAGATTTGCGGGTTGAAAACCTCGAGCGCAAGCGAGCTGAGGAAGCGCTCGTCCGGCAGGCGCACGAACTGGCGCGTTCAAACGCCGAGTTAGAGCAATTCGCACACGTGGCCTCTCATGACTTACAGGAACCATTGCGAAAGATTCTTACTTTTGGTGAACGCCTTAAGACCCGCTGCGCCGAGGCACTCGATGAACAGGGACGGGATTATCTCGACCGCATGCAAGCCGCGGCGGCACGGATGCAAACGTTGATACACGACATCCTCACACTCTCACGGATCGCAACCAATCCGAGACCCTTTGTTCCCGTTGATCTCTCCGTAACGGCACGCGAAGTGATGTCGGACTTGGAAGTGCGCGTTCAGCAACTCGGCGCGGAAGTGTCGATAGGCAGGTTGCCGACGATCGACGCCGACCCATTACAAATGCACCAATTGCTGCAAAACCTCATCAGCAACGCGCTGAAATTTCAGGGGCCCGACCAGCGACCGTGTGTCACGGTGCAGGGAGCTATAGCGCCGGCTCAGGAAGCTGGCAATGGGCACTATCCCGCGGCCGTTGCCCATTGCCAGCTGACCGTACAAGACAACGGCATTGGCTTTGACGAAAAATATCTTGATCGGATCTTTGCCCCCTTTCAACGTGTACACGGACGTGCGAAGTATGAAGGTACGGGGATGGGATTAGCCATCTGCCGGAAGATCGTGGAGCGTCACGGGGGAACTATTACTGGACGGAGCTTACCGGGGCAGGGAGCCACGTTCATTGCCACGTTGCCGGTCACGCAAGCGAGAGGAACAGCCACATGAAGGAGGTTGCTACATCAGCAACGATTCTGATCGCGGAAAATGACGCCGAAGATCAGATGTTGCTCAAAGACGCCTTTGCCGAGAATCGGCTCGCTCATAACCTGCAGTTTGTCGACGACGGAGAGGAAATGATGGACTACCTCCGTGGCCATGGCCAATACGCCGATTGCGTCCGGGCGCCCCGCCCGAGCTTGATTGTGTTGGACCTGAATATGCCCAGAAAAGACGGGCGCGAGGCATTACAAGAAATCAAAACTGATCCACTTTTGCGGCGAATCCCGGTGATCGTGTTGACCACCTCGCAGAGCGAGGCCGATATCACCCGCTCCTATGATCTCGGCGTAAACTCATTTATTACCAAACCGACAACGTTTACCGCACTTGTTGAAGTAGTGAAGATCATCAGTGCGTACTGGTTGGAAATGGTTGAATTACCCATCGCATAGACACGAGGAAGTCACATGCCTAGACCCCAACTTTATGTCCTCCTCATTGAGGACGACGAGGATGATGCTGTCCTTATCCGTGAGTGGCTTGCGGAGATTTCCGGTCAGACGTTCACGGTTGAGTGGGTGGCGACCTATGAAGGTGCAGAGGAAGCGCTGCGATGCGGCTCGTACGATGTCTGTCTCCTGGACTATCTGCTTGGCGTCCGTAGCGGGATAGAATTGTTGCAGAGCCTCTGTCAGCTGGAGGCGCACCCACCGGTGATCGTGCTGACCGGCAAGGGGGACCGTACAATAGATGAACAGGCCATGCACAGCGGCGCAGCCGATTATCTAGTGAAAGGGGAATTGAACAGTGGGCTATTGGAACGTGCGATCCGATATGCGCTCGAGCGGAAACGTAGCGAAGACGCGTTGCGACAGGCGCGTGATGAACTCGAGCTGAGGGTACAAGAACGGACTACCGAGTTAGTGCAGGCCAATGCCCAATTACGGCAAGAAATCGACGAACGCCAGCGTACCGAACAGAAACTTCGGAGTAGCGAACGACTGGCCGCGATTGGCACGACAGTCGCGAAACTCGGCCACGAGATCGGCAATCCTCTCAACGGCATGTCAACCACGCTCCAACTTCTTGACCGTACGCTCGCACGCCAGCCGTCTCCGGACCTCGTCGTGATGGAAAGCGTGCAAAACCTCAAGCACGAAGTCGATCGCCTGCACGGGTTGCTGCACGAGCTACGCACGTTCGCGCGGCCGGGGGACCTCACCCTTCAGGCGGCAAACGTGGCGCTTATCGCGGAAGAACTGCTACAGAGATATACACCCCACTACCTGGAAGCTGGGGTGCACGTTGAGCATGACTTGCCTGTGGACCTTCCTGTGGTGATGGTGGATCCGGACAAACTGTCGCAGGTCCTATTGAATCTCTACAAGAACGCCGTGGAAGCGATGCCCCAAGGAGGAAGGTTGATCGTCAAGGCTACGGCTAACCAGGATTGCGTCCGTTTAGACATCCAGGACGGCGGCGTTGGTATCCCGGAGGACATCCACATCTTCGAACCGTTCGCTACCACGAAAGCGCTAGGCACGGGACTGGGACTCGCGATTGTGAAACAGCTGGTCGAGGCTCATGGGGGAACCATTACGTATACAAGCGTGCCGGGCCGGGGAACCACGTTTACCCTGCAGTTTCCTACAGCGCCACAGCCAGACGAGCGGACACGCCGTTCCCAGCAATAGCCCGGTGATCCTCGTGCCGCGCGGGCCTGCCGAGTGCGCGACTAGTAGTCCATCTCAATAACTTTGTAAGGATAGAGATTGCTTCGTCGCTCCGCTCCTGCTCAGAAACAAAATCCTCCCCCTCTTGCCTCCTCGCTGGATTCCTGCCTGCGCGGGAATGACGGTGCGTTGTGTTTCTCCTGCAGTGCTGAAGGCGCAGCGTTTCTGGGGAACTCGCAATGACAACGCTGAAGGTCAGTGTGAGCGCAGTGACGCAATTGCCGCCGACAGTCAGCTTCGTCACTCCCGAAAAATCAGGTGGGCAGAGTCGTACGCTATCACAGGGCAGAGAGGCCGGTCCTGCGATCAGCCCCGGTACGGGTACGTCACAGCGTGCCGCGACGAACTAGCGAGCTGTCAATTCTTTTGTCCACTCGTCCACGGTGGGTGCCCGCTCCTCCGTGTCCCGATAGTGCGACACTTCCGATGCAATGTCCGTTTCTCCGGACATCCACACGAAAAGAATACGATGATTCCCGCCAGTATTCCTCACCTTGAGTTTGGCACGCTTGTTGCCCTGTAGACAGTCTCAGCTGATAGGGAGCTGACTTTCGGATAGGAGGTATACAGCTATGGTAACCAAGCGAAGCAACCAGACGGCTGCAGTAATACTCAGTCTCTTGTTTATCTTCGGTGGATGTTCTCAACCGCTCAGCAATCGTGAAAAAGGCGCCCTGATCGGCGGTGGCGCCGGCGCGGCCGGTGGTGCGCTCATTGGTGGTATCACCGGTGCTCCCGGTACCGGTGCTATAGTTGGAGGCACCGCGGGCGCTGTGGGTGGCGCTCTCGCCGGCGAGCAGAAAGACAGACGAGAACGAGAGTAACATTTGTGAACATTCAACACTGAGCTAGTGAGGAGTCTGCGGGTAACCCGAAAGCGCGTATGTTTTCTAGAATCCTGGACAAGTGAGATCTGTCCGAGCTGATGCGGGGGTGAAGGTGACGCTGACCGTGCTTTTGTCCGGGAGAGGGATATGTCCATCGTACCGTGTTACTCATTGCCTCGATTCCTTTACTCATTGGGGCGTTCCTAATATATCCCATACAGTCGAAGGTGAGGCGATTATCCGAACGGGATCGGTGTAGCGCTCGTGATTATCAGCGCTTCGCTGTTACTCGGGCGTATCTGAACAACGGAGGGATCAAGCGTATGTATGTTTCGGTTCAACCATTGGTGGCGTTATTAGCCGGGATCTTAATTCTCATAGTCCCGCGCTTGTTGAACTACATAGTCGCGATCTACTTGATTGTTATTGGCCTGCTCGGCCTGATGGGCAGATGAAGCGGAGCACGCAGGCAGAGTGACTTTGTCGTCATGGCTCATGACCAAACAGGAGGTTTGTTATCATGTGGTTGTATAAAGCGTTGGTGGCTATCGTGGGTATTGGCATGCTCAGCGTCATGCTCGGCGCATGTGAACAAGAAGGACCGGCTGAACGCGCGGGCCAACACGTGGATGAAGCCATGAAAGAAGCTGGGGAAGCCATGGAAAAGGCCGGAGACCAAGCCCAAGAAGCGGTGGAAGAGGCTGGGGAAGCCCTGGACAAAGCTGGGGACAAGGCGCAGGGGACCGCTAACTAATGAGGAGAGCACGATCGTGACGCGCCGAAGAAAATGTGTGTCTCTGTTGTTGGTTGGTGTAGCGCTCTTCTTTGCGATGGGGTGTGCGGCCAATACCAAAACCGTGAAAACGGAGACCACCCGTTATCCGGGGACCGCTCAGCCGACAGTAGTGGAGCGCGAGACCACGGTGACAACAGAAGCTGGAGAACCGTCAGGTGGTATTGTCAGTGGAACGGTGGATGTCGTCGGCGAAGTCGTCGCCTTGCCCTTTCGCGCGGTGGGAGGGTTGATTCGTACGATCTTTTAACCGTGCACAAGGTTGCCAAAGCGAGAGAATTGGAGCGGAAACCACCAACAGACAGGGGAGGCGAAGCCAAGGGATTCCAACCCGAAAGACTGCCCACCGGCGGACACACCCGTAACAGAACGCACGCGCGAATTCTCTGTTTTTGGCACTCTTTTACCAATCGCCTGCTCTTGTGACGCGCACAGCGGGGATTCATGAGAGGTCTCTCCGTTTTCGCAACGCGTTCGGCATCCGCACGAAAATTTCGTCGCCGAGGAGAACAATGTATGAAACGCACCCCGCTCAGCACCGACCCAGCTTTTGAGGGGATAGAGGCGTCATCCACCCCTGTATCTATTTCGGCTGCCAATGGAGCGGGAATTCATACGGGAACTAATGACCGACCAACAGCGTCTAAGCACTACATGGGAAATGGACCAGTGGCGACGCGGTCGACATACGATCTCGACTACGAAGCTATTGTCGAATGCTGCGCAGGCAGGAAACAGGCGTTTACCGATGTGGTCCTACGTCATAAGGATCGCTTGTACACCGTCGCCCTACAGCTCCTAGGAGATAGTGGTGACGCTGAAGACGTTACGCAGGATACGTTTTTACGCGCCTACGAAAAGCTGGCGGAATTTCGTGGGCACTCACAGTTTTCAACCTGGCTCTATCGCATCTGTCATAATCTGTGCATGAATCGTTTAGCCAAGAAAAAAACCGCTCAGCAGGACCGCTTTGTCCCAGAAACAGTGCCATTTCAGACAGAGCATTTACTTGATCAACTCATCATCAAAGAACGACAGGTTTTGGTAAACCGCGCGATTGCTCAACTGCCAATGGAATTTCGTGAAGTGCTGATTTTGTACCACACGGGGCAGTTGTCCTATGAGGAGACTGCTCATCTTCTGGAGCTCCCGGTCGGCACGGTGCGATCTCGACTGCATCGCGGGCGAGAGCAATTGAAAGAACTTTTACGTCCGTATTTACAGGAAGATGCATAAATGGCTCAGGCTTTGCATACGACACATCTTTTTTCTCAGTATTTGGCAGGGGAGCTTTCCGTAACTGAGAAGCAATTGGTTGAAACACATATCCTTCACTGCGAGACGTGCAAACACGAGTTGCGCTTGCTTCGCCACACCGTGAATATCCTCGAAGACTTGCCGCTGGCTACTCCACCGGCGAACTTTGAGGAAAAGTTGTTCAGCCAAATAGTGCGAGTCGGGGTGCCGCGGCAGGACGCACAAGAGCAACGTACTCGGGTGCCGGCAGATGAACACCAGTACGTTCCGAAAACGCTGTCGTTAACCCCCGCCGCACCACCGTCGCTGATGGCGGCTCTTGAAAAGGTGCAGCAGTGCGGACGTGCCCTACGATTCCTCGTGCAGATCAAGGTCCCACTCTACGCGTGCGCCCTTTTCGTCATGCTGAGTTTGCTGTTTTCTCATCTTGCTTCAGAACCGCCTGTGCTGATGCAAACACACCTCAAACTCGAAGCTCCATCGCAGTCGGAACCAGTGCCATCGCGGCAGGTCGCAACCGTCACGGACAATGCCATCCACCCTATCGATGCGGCCATTGACACGGCAGAACAGTCGCCCGTGTTCGATAGCGTCCCGTCTGCCCCGATAGAGACACCGCACGTCGATCAAACGTTACGCTGGCGGGTAACAGGCAGCGACCCGACAGTATTGCGCCAACAGATAAAAGCATTTGTACAACAAACGGACGGAGCGACCATACTCGAGGAACAGGAACGCTTGCTCCTCATTTCTACTCCGGCGCAAGAAGTAGAAGTCCTCCGCAAGAAGCTGGATGAACTGGGGAAATCCGATATTCTCGAAAACGATACGATTCCCAACTCGCAGGCGACATTGTTGCGTATTGAATTTGTTCAGACACCCTCAGTCGCCGCTCCACCCCAGCGCGAATTGGAGCGTGTTGCCGATGGTTCTTAGCGTTGCAGTTGGTCCTCATAGAGGCGGCATTACTGAGGCTCGTCTGCTTGACAAAGTTTTAGGTCCGCCCGCGCTAGCGTAGTACACCTTTTGTTGCATTTCTCTTCCACCCACAATGAAGAGGAGGTAGACATGGCAATCGAGACCATGAACCAATACCATCGCGTCGTAGTCACGGCGATTTTTGCTATTGGATTGCTAGGCGGTGTAGGAGTCAGCCAGATCTCTAACCCCAACACGGTACCATCGGGTATGCGTTCATCGCAAATTTCGCCGCTCATCCGCGCTCAGAGGTTCGAATTAGTCAACGAAACGGGGCAACGTCGAGCACTGTTGGAACTGGCACACAGCAACGAACCAGCACTTCGCTTGTATGACACTGCGGGGAAGCCGCGGCTCGAATTGAGTCTCCGAGCCGATGGTGGACCGAATTTACTTTTGTGGGATGACCGGAGGGGAATTCCTCGCGCCGGGTTAGCGCTGTTGCCTGATGGGAGCCCAAGTTTGGAGTTCGCTGACCAGTTTGGTGATCTACGCAGCTTATTCGGCTTAGACACCAATGGTGAACCCCTCTTAGGGCTCTTTGATCAGCAAGGGAACCTATACACTGCTGTGTTTGCCGAAACCGGGAACGCTCCAGTGTCATACTTCCATGACACAGACCATCCTCAATCCAAAGAGGAGCCGTACCCAACCTGCAGCTTGCGTTAGCCCCGTTTGGACAGGATGGAAAGCGTGGCTCCCAGAGAAACCCCCGTGCGACCTGCCGAGGCACAAGGGAGATTCTCGCGCGTATTAATCAATTGTACTCTCTCACCCTGTTCCCCTCCCGGTGGGCAATGACATGAAGTTAAGCGGCAATGTCATTGCGAGTGGAGCGCAGCAATCCTTGTGTTCTGCCGAGATTGCTGCGTCGCGGAGCCTGTCCTGAGCGCAACGGAGTCGAAGGGCTCCTCACAATGACAAATGTTCTCTAACTGAATAGTATAGCTCCCGGTGGGAGCGGAACGTCAAACCTCAGAGCTGAGTATTACTGACCTTGTTGGTCAAAACTGATGAGGAAACCTCCTCCTTATATTGATGATCAGCAGAAACAACTATGAGTAAGGGAAGAGGCGGGCTGTTCCTGTCCCGGCCATGAACACACCACCCACTTGGCCAGCTCTAAAACGGGGAGAGTGTCTGTCAAGGAGAGGAGGGCAAGATCATCAAACAAGCTCACCAGTTGCACGACGTTCTCCAGAATTTCCTCGGTACTGAGCACAAGCATCCTCCTGCAAAAGAAGTCCGTCGGAGCACGCCCAACCCGACCGCGCTGCGGCAACGTTCTGGCGCTCGCGTTGATGCGAGGCCAGGACTCGTGCAGCTGACAGCAGAGGACTTCCTAGCTTTAGATCCGTCTGATAAATGTCATACGTAGTGATCTAAGATGGACGGTATACTTCCATAGTCGTGTGGGGATCATGCTGTAACACTGTACATCGTAGTAGTCCGACGTTCAGACGACACGCGACATCGCACGTTTCTAAGGCAGGAGTTTATTCTCTTTATGCGTGTCGGAAAAAAATATCTCGCGCACGCGCGTTGGATCGAGTGCTAATGCCTGGCAGACCCGGATGAAGCTAAAGGCGTCATCCGTCTCATCGGAATGCACCCAGTCCCGGTTCTGGAGATACTCCTGGGTCAGTTTCGCTGGTAGTTCTTTACCTTCACGAAGACACCTGAGGTACGCTTCTCGAGACGAGAAGACAACGGCCACTAACGCCTCGCACCACAGGAGATACGAAGCATTAGGGTCGCGCGGGGTCGATGTTGGTAGTCGTGCGTGTTCTGTCCTCGTTCCCATATAGCTATCCGCTCTGCGGACCAGGGAGGCGAGAACCTACCAAGGCACCAACCTGCCAGAGCCCGCCGTTGCGCCGGGAGCATCAGGGCTCCCGTACGCCACTATAGCGACGCAACCTCTAGCTACGCACCGCGATGAGGAGCTGGTTATCAACTTCCTTCACTCCTGCAATCTGTTGGACGGTAGCGGCCATGCTGGCCTTCTGTGTATCCGTCGCGATTGAGCCACGTAACGTCACGACCCCATTCTCTGTATCAAGTTGTACCTCGCGTGCGGCTGTAGCGAGTATCGGATCCCTACTTAACGCCTGCCGAATGCGTTGGTTGAGACGCTCATCGGCTGGCGTCGCACCTTTGTCTTCTGCGCCGAGTACGTCTGGCTCTGACGACTGCATTGTTGCACCGCCGGCCGCAGGGGGGCTACTGGGGCTAGGGGAGAGGGAATGTTCGCGTTGACTTTGTGCGCCAGCGAACGCAGCCAGGGCCAATGATAGGCTCACCGCTAGGGTAGCTGATCCAAGGATATTTTTTCTCTTCATAAGAACCTCCTCTCTGACTCGGGCCTCGTAGGTGCGAGTCTGTTATAACCGATCACTCATACAAAGTTACTCCAATCTCCGCGCGGATCTCCGGGGCGGTGCTCGCACTTTCCACATCATTCGTCTCCTTCGTTTTTGTCTTAGACCGTGCATGGAACAAGAAAGTTCCTGGCTGCAGAGCAGCTTTAGACCCGTTCGCCCTTGTTTGCTGCAGACGTGGGCGGCAACTCCAAAGTCGAGATGATCAAGGAAGAAGACCTGAATACATGAAGGGACGTAGTGCAGAAGACGCTGGAAAAGAAAGCAAATGGGGGCCGCGCGAGGTATACCGGCCTCGACCTGCAACGGTTATACGCTGACCTCGGCCTCTTCAACGCCGCGCCCCTCTTTTCGTCCACTACCGCTGGTCACTCGATGAGAGGAGGAAGTGACCGTCTCTAGAAGGGCGGACCAAAGGAGTGCAGCTACCCCCAATATCTGCAAGATGGCTCGGATCGCATGCGTGTACTCCCATTGCGCACGCCACTGTTCCCAGTTTGCCGGCACCGACTCAATCGTCCACGTTGCAATCTCCGTGTTGACTGGAAACACGAAGAGCCACCACAGGATATGCGCGGTTACCAACAGACCCGCACCGGCCAGTGTCCAGCGGAAGGCTGCCGGACGATGCCTGACCAGAACGACCAGGATAACTGCGGTCAGCCACGACCCAACATCGATCACAGCTCCAACCGTTCCAAAGAGCCGGTATAACCCTCCGGGGACCGTCGTCGTCACCCACAACGTTGCATTCCAAGTGAGCCGGGCCGGCATCTCCAGGAGATGGCAAAATGCCATCCCCGTCGTAAGCGCTGTGAGCATGATCGTCAGAAAACGCCAGGAAGTGAGAAACATACCTCCCTCCTATTTGCGAGTATTACTCTGCTCGCACGGCAAATAGTGTGCCGGAGATTGTTGCCGGGTGAGGCGATTTAGGATATGCGACGCGATTGTTTGTGCCGTTGTACCAGAAAAGCTTGCGGCGGTTGCTGGAGTTATAGATGGGGAAAAAGACCATTATCGCGTGCCTATCCGTGCCATTGCTGATCTCTCTTGTCGCTCATGCTGGCGCTACTACCCACGTTCATCCCAGGGAGGGCGCAAGCAGCCCGCGGCCAGCACTCTCGTCACGTATTCGCCTGAACGCGCTTACCCGCATACCTCTTGGCGGCATCATGCAGTCGCTTTTGGTCCAGGGCCAGGACGAAACCAAACCAGTCCTGCTATTTCTCCACGGTGGCCCCGGCGTACCGATCATTCCTTTCGTTCGTGACTTCGATGCGACTGGAACCCTCCAACAGCACTTCGTTATTGCCTACTGGGATCAACGCGGCGCGGGAAATTCCTATCATGCTGATATTCCGCCCGAATCCATGAACATCGAGCAATTTCTTGCCGACACGTATGAATTGGTCGAGATTTTGCGCGACCGCTTTCAGACTCCGAAGATTTATCTGGTGGGACATTCGTGGGGGTCGATCCTCGGAATATTGACCGTCGCGCGGCATCCGGAACTCTTTCATGCCTATGTGGGCATTGGCCAAGCGGTCGATCTGGAGAAAAATGAAAAAATATCGTATCAGTTTGCGCTTGACGCCGCGACAAAAATGGACAACCAAAAAGCACTGCAACAGCTCACGGCGATTGGTCCTCCTCCATATGCGAATTACAAGGCAATGCTTCGTGAACGAAAGTGGGTCGAACGGTTTGGCGGGGGGCGCCGCTCCAAAAGGACAGATTCCCTGGTCCCCGTCGGGATTGGCAGCACTGCCGAACCAACCTCAGCGTTTCCAGTGGTCGCGCTTGATTGGTTGCACGGCCCCTATTTTTCCCTTGAACATTTGTGGGATGAACTGCAAGAGGTCAACCTTTTCCAACAGGCGCCGACCATCGATATTCCCGTTTACTTTCTCGCCGGCAAATACGACTACTATGCTCCGTCGCGCCTCGCATACCAGTATTATCGCGCGCTTGAGGCGCCGCAGGGAAAAACCTTTGTCTGGTTTGATCATTCGGCTCATGCCCCACCGGCAGAGGAGCCACAGAAATTCTACGACATTCTCGTCAATCACGTCCTCCTGGAAACCTACGACAGGCCGGATCAGTCCAGAGACAGCAGGATTCCAGAGTGAAAGATATTGGTACGCCGGCACATTTCACATGGCACCACTATCGCAAAGCAGGGCGCAATCATTCCCCGTGACCTTCACGTCGTGTGGTACTTGCTATGAAATTCTCTCTCTCCCTCTCTTTTTTCCACACGAGAGGCTCCACGGCCCGCTTTGCAAAGCCTGTCCTGAGCTTTATCGAAGGAGGGGCCGTGCGCCGTACCGGGGGGGGATCAGAGGTTCTGCCAACCTCGTGCCCACTGTTCTTTAGGAAGACGCATGCATGATGGTTATAAACTCGTGCTCCCAGTAATCTGCAGCTGATTATCAACCAGCATCACTCCCAGTGTCTCCCTGACTGTGGTGGCGAGTTCCACTTTGTCCTTCTCATTCTTCACCTCGCCCTGGAGGGTAACTTTTCCCATTTCTGCCTTCATGCCTATTGTGTCCGCGTAGGTCTCTACTGCCGAGTTCTCGCTGATACGGAGGCGGACGCGTTCAATCAGATCGCGCTCGGCCTGGGTGAAAAACTCGTCCGGCGCAAAATTATGATACGACGCGCTGTGACGTGAACTCTGGCCGTAGACTGATACTGGAGCCGCTAATGCCACGGCCACACCTATGGCGAGAAACGATTGCCCAACAGTTCTTATTTGCATATACAACTCCTTTCTTCTGCGACCCATCACAACCGCAGAAATCACTCCATAGGAGATAACAGCAAAGAGAAGGCCAAAGTTGGGGGGGCAGCACATCCGCAAAAAGCCAGCTGTTTCTGAAAGTCGAGGCCAGCTGTCGTCCTACAAACGATACGCTGTCGTCCGAACGCTGCGACAACAATGGCGAACGTTCCGCAGACCAAACGCCCTGTCCCGGACCGAAGGATTGTCGCCGCTGGCGTTACTCCGGCTCCACTCGGAGTTTTTCCAGCGAACGGTTGGTTGCTTCTTCCACCGTAAAACGATAACCGGATTCGATAATGCTCTCCCCTCTACGGGGAATATGTCGCAGGCGGGCCATCACCAACCCGCCGATGGTGTGGACCTCTTTGACCGGAAAAGTCACCCCGAACAGTTCACTTGCCTCGGAGATTGGCAAGCGCGCATCCATCACATACACATCGTCGTCCACGGTTTCGACACGATACCTGCGTCGCGGCAGATATTCTTCAAAATCGTAGCCGACATCGATTTCTCCCACCACTTCCTCCAAGATATCCTCCATGGTGATCATGCCGATCGACGAGCCAAATTCATCAACGACAATCGCCATGTGATCCTCACGCTGCCGGAGAATGGGTAACAATTGATCAATGGTCTGATATGCGGACACATAGTAGGCGGGCCTGATGAGATCAGCTAACGACCGCTGCGGTAACTCTCGGTTCATCAGATCCCACGTGGTTAACGTGACAATCCCGAGGATGTTGCTGATATTCCCTGTGTAGACCGGCAGCCGGTTATAGCCGCGTCTACGCACCAGAGAGACGGCTTCCCGAGCGCGGCTGTCTTGATCGATCGCCGTCATTTCCGCCACCGGAATCATTGCCTCGCCCACGGTGGTCTCAGCAAAACGAATGACCCGTCGGATCCGCCCGCGATCGAAAGCGCTGATATTGGAGCCGCGCTCTGTCATTTCCACGACCGTGCGGATCTGTTCTCGCGTGAGAACAGATTTTGTTTGACCTTACCGCCGCCGACCAGCCGTGCCGTCAGACGCGCCACCTGCGAAAAGATAAACACGACGGGATAGAAGAGAAAGGAACACGCTCGCAGCGGGTAAATAATAATGGGGGCGAGCATCGTGGATTTTTGTTGATACACACTTTTGGGGACGATCTCACCGAAAAGCAGCAACAACGGGGTAAACAACAGGAAGGCATAGAGATCACCCGGTTCGCCGACATACGATATCAAGGTTGTCGTCCCCAGTGTTGTAAACGCGACGGTGCAGACGTTGGTCCCAACCAGCGTGGTTCCTAAGAGAATTTCCGGAGTGCGGAACAAGGACAACACTAACCGCGCCCCCTTGCGTCCCTGGTTCGCTTGATGGTGCAATCGCAACTTATCCGCATTGACCAGCGCAATCTCCGAGCCGGAGAAGAACCCCTTCAGCAGCAGCAACGCGACCATCGCAAAAAAGACGAGGAGGAGGTTCATAGCGGATTATCCTTGGTGCTCGCTGGGACGATTGTCCTCAGTTGTTTCGGCTGCTTTCTGGGTCGCAGCCAACCCCCCAGCAGCGTTCGTCTGTTCCTGCTGCATTGTTTCATCGACCGCTTCTTCCGCCGCGACGCCACGCGCCACCCGGACCCGAGCAATACGGTGGCCATCCATGGCCAGGACCGTCATCACAATGCCTTCAACGGTCACTTGGTTCTCGACGCGCGGCAGGCGATCCAAGTGGCGGAACACCACCCCACCAATGGTTGTCATGCGCGGATCTTCGATCCCAAAGTTTGTGAGATCATTAAAATCGGTGAGCAACATCTCTCCTGGCACCACGTAGATGTTTTCGTCTTGCTCACGGTAGAACTCCGCCCCTCGCACGTCCCCAGAAATCTCACCGAAGATAAAGGTGAGGACATCCGTGATGGTAATAAATCCTTCTACACCGCCAAATTCGTTGAGCACCGCCGCCGCTCGGGCCTGGTGTTCTTGGAAAAAGTCGAGCATCTCATCGACCCGCTTCGTCAGTGGCACGACCACCGGCGGGCGCAGCAGGTCGTCTATCGTCAGACTGGAGGGATCCGCGGTATCGAGGACTAAGCGCAACACGTCTTCCGCATGAATAAATCCCACGAGATTATCGCGGTGTTCGCGGAAGACAGGGATACGCGTGTGGCGATACTCCTGAAATCGGGCAATCAGTTCCGGGACCGGCATCTCAGCATTGAGAAAGTCGGTACGCGTGCGTGGGGTCATGATCTCGACAATCTCTGTGTCACCGGCTTCGAGGAGGTTATAGATGAGCGCGCGCTCAGTCGCATTCAATTCGCCTTTTTTTGCCACCTCTTCGACCAGGGTACGGAACTCATCCACCTGCAGCAGGTTTTCTGCCGCTTTGGTTTCGCCGACCACGAGTGTCGTTAAACGATCGGCAATGCCACGCACGGCCCATCGCAACGGGGTCACGAATTGCACCCACAGATTCAGCGGCACAGCAACCACTGCCGTACTCACGCGCACCGGATTGGACACGGCAATGGTTTTGGGTGTCACCTCAGCAAAGAGCAGTAAGAGCGGCACCATCACCAGGATGTTCATGAGCACAGCGCGCTCCACCCCATACAAACTGGCGAGGATGCCCGTCATATTGGCCGCTGCGGCAACATTGACCAACTCGTTCCCGCAAAGAATAGAAATGATCAAACGACGTGGCTGGTCGAGCAGCGCATGCAGGGTTTCGGAATGACGATGACGTTCTTTACGAAGCTTCTGAAGGTCTAAGCGAGACAGAGAAAACAGCGCGGTTTCCGAGCTTGCAAAGAAAGCCGACGCGCCCAACAACGTCGCTTGCAAGACAAGACGTGCCAGCATATCTGGCTCGCTTATCTGGGCTGAGTCGACAGCAAGGAATTCTACGATTGTGTGCCAGTATTGCTCCACCTCATGCAATAGCCTTCCATACACGTCTCGCTCCTCGCCTCCCACACCTTCGTCACACGGTCGTCGCGGTCTTGCACCTGCTCGGCCTCATGAACGGCGAAAACAAATCACAGTTTTGTGCCGCGGTCCATTCCTCCGTATGTTTCTCATTCCCAGTACTTCGGGCGTCCATAGTAATCATAGAGGCGCGTTTCGTATTCTCGATTCACTGGCTCGGCAGGATCAAATTCTGGGCTGTTCTTTACTTCATCACATGTGAGGAAGACCTGCACTTTTCCTTCGCTTGCACTCACTTCGGCGATCCATTGCGGGGCGATGAGCACGTGTTTCCGCGAGAACCAGCCAGGCGTTCTCACGATCAGATAGCGAATGTCCCAGGCACCATCATCAATAATGAAGTCCTCTGCTTTCCCTATATCGCCGTCAGTCGCGTGTATCTCATATCCGAGCACTTCCCGGCTTCGGCGCAGGTGTGGAACGTCTTTCGGTTCGTCTGGCGAATCTATGGCGCGGGGCGTCCCAAGTCTTGGCGTCGTCGTGGGAATCGCCGCACTCCAGTAGGTAGGCCAGCCATAGTATTTGACATAATTTAACTCCTGCTGGCGGGAAAACGGTTTATATTCGTCAACTCTTGGAGCACCTTGGATCTGCGCTTTTGTGAGATTCAGCGCGAGAGTCTGTTGCGGCCAATCGGCGTGCGCAATTGCTGTCGGCGAGATGAGGACTTGTTGCCCGGTAAACCAGGTTCCTGTGTCGACTACCAGATAACGGATCATCCAGCGATCATCGTCAAAGTAAAACTCGTACGCGGTCCCAATATCTCCGTCAGTGGCGTGAATACGATACCGTTGTAAATCTTTGATGCTGCGTAACATAATCGCCCTCTCTTTTCACAAAAGCACTTTGCGTCTCGCATCTCAGCATGAGCAAGGAAATGGCTTGATAGGCATCATGCGCAACTTTCGTGCCGTCAAAAAATGGCTAAAAGATACGCTCTGGTCGGAACAGCATGGCGCAGTACTACCCCAGTGACGCAATGATGGAACAATGGTGTCCTTTCATTCTTCATTCTTCCTTCCTCCCTCGGCGACGGAATATATGGGTAGCGCTGCCCACCAGCATTTCCGCCGCCTCTCCCAGCGTCTCTGAAAGCGTCGGATGCGGATGAATCGTTAAGGCGAGATCTTGCGCGACAGCGCCCATCTCTATCGCCAACACTCCCTCGGCGATTAAGGCCTCTGCGTGTCGTCCCACGATGCCAACTCCCAAGACTCGTTGTGACTCCCGATCCGCAATAATTTTTGTGAACCCGTCCGTGACCCCCATGGAGACCGCACGGCCTGACGCGTTCCAGGGAAAGCGCGTAACTGCGACATCGTACTTCTGCCGCTTCGCCTCTTCCTCGGTCAGACCACACCAGGCGACCTGCGGGTCTGTATAGACCACTGCCGGTACAGCGCGCGCATCAAAGGCCGCAGGCTGCCCGGCAAT
Source organism: Binatia bacterium (assembly GCA_050187625.1). Taxonomy (GTDB): domain Bacteria; phylum Desulfobacterota; class Binatia; order Bin18; family Bin18; genus JBFWXH01. The sequence continues at coordinate 136,519 of JBFWXH010000005.1, read as the reverse complement.
CACTTCCGCCGCCACTTTGCCTTCCTGCATCGCCTCATGCGCCAACAGCATACCGCCAGCCACATCGCCAACAGCAAAAATCCGCTCATTGCTCGTGCGACGCTGCTCGTCAACGACAATATGACCGTGCTCGGTAGTTTTGACCTGCGCCGCTGCCAACCCGAGCTCGTCAGAATTTGCTCGTCGGCCAATGGCCACCAACACCCGATCGAAGGCAGCATCCGCCAAGTCGGCTGCGCCCTCAACCGACACCCGGACCTTATCCCTCTTTTCGCTCACCTCGCTCACTTTGCTGTTCAGGTACACCTCCGCGAACACTGCCTCCACTGTGCGAGCCAGCGGTTTGACCACGTCAGGATCAGCGCCAGGGAGCAGTCGATCGGTCATTTCAACCAAGGTCACCGTGCTGCCCAGCGAGGCGTACACCATGCCCATTTCCAGTCCAACGTAGCCACCACCGATCACTAACAACTTCTCTGGGACGTCTTCCAGCTCCAGCGCTGCGGAAGAGTCCATCACCCGCGACGTAAAGGGAACCCCAGGGAGTGGGACAGGATGTGACCCAGTCGCGACGATCGCGTGTTTGAAGGTCATGGTATGAGCATCGGCATTTTGCAGATGGAGCGAGTCTCGCCCGTTGAACGTCGCGCGCCCCTGAACGACTCGTACACTTCGCTGTTTGCACAGCTGGCTCAGCCCTGTGGTCAGTTGGTCAATGACTTTCTTTTTCCAGCTCCGCAGGGCCTCAAGATCGATTTCCGGCGCGCCGAAGCTCACCCCCATCGCGGGCGCCACGCGAGCGCTATGAATCAATTCGGTCAGCGACAACAGGGTCTTGGAGGGAATACACCCGCGCAAGAGACACACGCCGCCCAGCTGGGGTTCTTCGGTGACCAGCGTCACATTCAAGCCCAGATCAGCGGCACGGAACGCCGCGGCATAGCCCCCTGGTCCACCGCCAATAACAACGACTTCAGCTTCGACCGGAAGCTCACCCATGACCATAACGCACTCCCGTTTTCTCACACATTGAGAATGAATGATTCCGGATCGCTCAAAATGTCGATAATGGTGCGCAGAAAGCGCGCAGCGTCCGCCCCATCATTCACCCGGTGATCAAAAGCCAAATGTAACGGTAGACGAAGACGGGGAACAATAGTGAAGTTGTCCAGGTCCCCTTCCACCACTGGTTCGAGGCCAGCACGTGCCAGGCCCAGGATCGCAACTTCAGGATAGTTGATAATTGGGGTAAAGGCGGTACCACCGATCGGTCCAGGATTGGTGATGGTAAACGTTCCCCCTCGCATGTCCTCGGGCTTGCCTTTGCCCTGGCGGACACGCTCGATCAGTTCGGTCAGTTCTGTAGCCAGCTCGGTTAAGCTTTTGCGATCAACATCGCGAATAACCGGAACGATGAGACCGTGCTCCGTGTCGACCGCGACGCCAATATGATAGTACTGCTTGAGAATCAGTTCCCCGGCCTCGGGGTCGAGACTCGCGTTGAAGCGAGGGAATTGCTTCAGCCCAGCCACCACGGCCTGCATGACAAACACCATCAGACTGAGCTTCCCGCTCTGCTCTTCGACGGCGGCGAGATGGCGGCGGCGAAACGCCTCGAGTTCCGTAATGTCAGCCACATCCTGATGCGTGACGTGCGGAATTTGTGACCACGCCAGAGCCATACGTCTGGCAGTCGCGCGTCGAATACTGCGAAGTGGCACCTGTTCCACGGGCCCCCAGCGACTGAAATCCGGCAGAGGCGGCAGCGTTTCACCGAATAGTCTCAGCTTACGCCCCGCGGCGGTGGGTTTTGCTTCCGCAGCTTCTTCCTTTTCTGGGGCCTTTCCCCGTTCTGGACGATTTTTCTCCTCGCCAGCGGCCTTACGAACGTCATCGGCCGTCACGCGGTTGCCGGGACCACTACCGGCCACGACGTGAAGGTCCACCTCCAACTCGCGCGCGAGTCGTCGGGTTGATGGCGATGCCGGCACTGGGCCTGGTGTCGTGCGTCGCGTCGCGTCTCCGGTCTCTTTCTCCTGGGACTGTTCCGGGGATTCACGTTCCGTGGCTGCGGCCTCTTCGGTATGGGTTTCTTTTTCCCGCCGGCCTTTCCCTGTGTCCGGCTTTTCCTGTCCGTGCGGCTGCGTGTATTGCGTCTGTTCCTCGGTCTCTTGCGCTTCCTGCTCCGCCGCCGTCGCCGCTTCCCTTTCGTCGCCTTTTTCTTCCCCTGCGTCAGCGCTCTCCTGCGGTTCCTTTTCAGCGACAGGTGGCTTTGTCCGTCCAGCGCTCGTTCCGGTTCCATCACGAAAAGTCATCAGCACCTCACCGACCTCGACAATATCTCCGGGCTTGATGCGGATCTCTTCGACGGTGCCGGTCCAGGGCGACGGTATTTCCACCGCAGCCTTGTCGGTCTCGATGTGAAGGATAATATCACCCTCCTCCACCTCATCGCCTGCAGAAACGTATATCTCCAAAATCTCCGCCTCGTGAATGCCTTCCCCCGGGTCCGGCAATTTGAATTCCTTGGCCATACTTTTCCTTACTCCGCTTTGAGGGCTGCGCGGGCGGCGTGCACGATGCGTGCGGCATCTGGCAGGTATGCCTGTTCCCGCGCAAAGAATGGAAAAATCACATCGTAGCCGGTGACGCGTTGAATTGGCGCTTCGAGATAGTAGAAGGCCTTCTCCACTAAACGGGTAATAATCTCTGCTCCTGGACCAAAACTACGACACGCTTCATGCACAATCACCACGCGCCCGGTTTTGCGCGCTGACGCCGTAAACTGTTCGTCATCGAGCGGCGAGATGGTAAGTACGTCGATAACGTCTGCCTCCACGCCATCTTCTTTCGCGAGCGTCTCTGCAGCCTCAAGCGTACGGCGCAGCATCGCCCCGTATGAAATCATGGTGATATCTGAGCCTTCCCGTACGATCTGAGACCGACCGAGCGGCAGGGTCTCTTCCTCCTCTGGCACTTCCTCGCGAAATGCGCGATAGATCAGTTTGGATTCAAAGAACACGACCGGGTCGGGATCGCGAATAGCGCTCACCAAGAGTGCGCGCGCCGTGCGGGGACTCGACGGAATCACCATCTTGAGTCCGGGCGTATGGGCAAAGTATGCCTCACGACTTTCTGAATGATGCTCCAGCGCCCGTACACCACCGCCATACGGCATCCGCGCCACCAGCGGCACGGTATAGCGACCACGCGAGCGCCAACGCAGCCGTGCTGCGTGTGATTCCAACTGATGCAGAGCCAGATAGCTGAAACCGGAAAACTGCATCTCACACACCGGCTTCAGACCATAGAGGGCCATCCCGATCGAGACCCCGACAATGCCCGACTCCGCCAGGGGGGTATCGATCACCCGCTCCTCACCGTACGCGTCGAGGAGCCCTTTCGTCACGCGAAAGACACCTTCATCGACACCAACGTCCTCACCCAAGACAATCACGCTGTCGTCATTGTCCATTTCTTGCGTAAGCGCGAGATTGATCGCGTCAATCATTGTGAGTTGGGGCATGCTCCGTATCCTTTCCTGAATCCTTATCCCCTGCGTCTTCCTCCGCATTCGTCATTTCGGAATCGCCCTGACTTGAGGCCAAGAACTGTTTGAATGCCTCACGTTGCTCCGTCAGATATGCTGGCATTTCAGCATACACGTGATCGAACATGTCGATGGGATCTCCCATCTCTTCCATCTGCTTCTGCGCCTCGCGCCACCCCTGGTCGATCTCTTCCTTGATTTCGTTCTCGAGTGCCTCGATCTTTTTTTTGGAAAGGACGCCTTCTTCAATCAGGTACTTTTGCAAGCGTGGTAAGGGGTCGCGTTTTTCCCATTTTTTCACTTCCTCCTCGGAACGATATTTTTTCGGATCATCGGCGGTGGTGTGTACCGACAAGCGATAGGTGACGCACTCGATCATGGTTGGTCCGTCGCCCGACCGGGCCCGTGCCACGGCTTCGTGCGCGGCAACGTAGACCGCGAACACATCGTTGCCATCGACCTGGATACCAGGAAAGCCGTAGGCCAGTGCCTTTTGCGCCAGGGTTTGGGATCTGGTCTGCTTCGACCGCGGGGTCGAAATCGCCCACTGATTGTTCTGACAAAGAAAAATGGTAGGCGTATTCAACACACCGGCAAAATTGAGCCCCTCATGAAAGTCTCCCTCAGACGTCGCGCCGTCCCCAAAGAACGTCATCACTACGTGTTTTTTCTTGCGATACTTCATACCATAGGCGATGCCGACAGCGTGGGGGATTTGGGTGCCAACCGGAACCGCGATCGGCAGATCATGCTGTTCCTTTGGGATCCATCCACCCTCATTATACCCGGCCTGAAAAATGAAGAGTCCGGACAACGGTGCGCCGCGGTAGATCGTTGCGGCGGTTTCACGAAATGCCGGGACCAGCCAGTCGTCTTCGCGTAAGGTGGCGACGGAACCAATTTGTGAGGCTTCTTGCCCTTTTACGGGAGCAAATGTTCCGATGCGACCTTGGCGTTGGAGCGATAACAGGCGCTCGTCGAACCGTCGGCTCAGCAGCATCACCCGGTGAAAATGCAAAAGCTGGTCATCGGACAAATCAGGCATCAGTTTCTTATCGACCTGACCCTCCGCATCAAGGATGGAAAGATAGTCGATCGTATATGGTAACGCGATCTCTTTGCGTGGCATGACGCCTCCTTGCAGGTACTGACAATGAAGTCAGCGAAGACCATGCCAAGATTGAACAACCACATGGGTCAGGAAATCCGCGGACTTGCCAATAGTCGGTTACGAGATGTCCCGAAAGAGTGACACTTAACGGCGTTATGTATTGGAAGTGGGACAGTCGCGTCATTGTCTATACGTCGTTGCCTATCCATGGTGGTCCGCCCTCTCCCTGATCACATCCTCGATGATGTGTAACATGCCATTGTTTGCGGCAATGTCAGCTGTGGCAATTCGTGCGTCGTTGACGGCGGTGCCGTTTGTCGATGTCATGGTTTTGCCGTGAGAAAGGGTCGAAGAACGAGAAAAATCTGTCGTTACGAGGAGCGTGGAGCGACGAAACCATCTCTTTTACAGGCACAGATTGCTTCACAGCGCTCGCAATGACTCTCTTCCTTGGCTTTCTCGACGCCCTCTGGGTGAAAAAGACCGAGACATCCTCGCCGAGCATCGTGTTTCTTCCAGCCTTGTCGGCTTTTGCTAACGGCACGATCTTTGCGCTAGGTGCGCTAAGAGCAACAGAGATGTGCCATCGTTACAAACTTTCAGACACCAAGACGTAACCATTCTTATGGTGGTGAACATGGCAGTCATGAGTTGTTGTCAGTGATTACTCAATAACGAAAGGAGCTGCCTATGAGCGCAACCGGCATTCCGGCATTTGAGAGTACGCTGCAAAAAACCCATATCTGGTTGAACGACGTCATGGAGGTCTTGGGTTGGGAAGAGCGGCACAAGGCCTATGTGGCGCTCCGTGTAACCCTTCACGCCCTACGGGATCGTCTTATTGTTGATGAAGCCGTCCATCTGGGCGCGCAATTGCCAATGCTCATGCGAGGATTCTACTACGAAGGGTGGCGACCTAGTGCGGCCCCGGTAAAAGCGCACAAAGCCGAGTTACTGGCGCAGGTTGCCGATGCGTTTCGCACGGATCCGCACGTCGATCCGGAAACCATTGTGCGGGCAATCTTCACAGTCCTGGCGAAATACATCGCCGCGGGTGAAATCGCTGACGTGAAAGCCTTGCTACCGACAGATCTTGCGGCGCTCTGGCCACGCACGAGAGAGAGAGGAGATCGCATATGACTATCGCCGAAGAGCTTGCCTCCTTTGTTGTTCGTGCGTCGTATGACGATCTCTCGGAGCAGGCGAAACTCCAATTGAAAATCCGCATTCTCGATAGTTTCGGCTGTGCCCTCGGTGCCTTGGAAGGAGAACCTCTCCGTTTACTCCGCGACTATCTCCAGGATTGCTCCGACGCAGGCCACTGTACTCTGATTGGGGGCGGACGCGCGGCACCGGATCGTGCTGCCTTTTATAACGGTGCCTTGATTCGCTATCTCGATTTTAACGATAGCTACCTGGCTGAGGGTGAGACCTGTCACCCCAGTGATAACCTTAGCGCGGTGCTGGCGGCGGCCGAATATGGAGACGCTAACGGCAAAGATTTGCTCACCGCGCTTGCGGTGTCGTACCAAGTACACTGCCGGCTCAGCGACGTTGCCCCCGTACGAGCGAGGGGTTTTGACCACACCACGCAAGGGTCATACGCCGTCGCCGCAGGGGTGAGCCGCGCCTTAGGCTTGAATGAACAGCAAACCGCCAATGCCCTTGCGATTAGTGGAACCGCGTTTAATGCGCTGCGGCTCACGCGTACGGGTGCACTGTCGCATTGGAAGGGACTTGCCTACCCGAACACAGCCTTTGGCTGCACCCATGCCGCATTTTTGGCCAAACATGGCATTACTGGTCCCGCGGAAGTGTTTGAGGGGACCAAGGGATTCATGGATACGATTGCCGGCCGTTTTGACCTCGACTGGGCACGGGAAGATCTCGAGCGGGTGACGCACACCATTATCAAAAAATATAACGCCGAGATTCATTCACAGTCAGCGCTAGAGGCCCTTCTCGAGCTAAAAAAACAACACGCTTTTTCCGCACCGGAGGTCGATCACATCGGAATCGATATTTTCGCTGTGGCCTATCACATTATCGGCGGCGGCGAGGAAGGCGACAAGACCGTGGTGCATACCAAGGAAGAGGCCGATCATAGCCTACCGTACATGGCCGCGGTCGCGTTGCTGGACGATCAGGTCATGCCGGAGCAATACCGCAAAGAGCGCACTCAACGGCGCGATGTCCAAGACCTCCTTAGAAAGATCCGGGTCCAGCCGAATACCGATTTCACCAAGCGGTTTCCAAGGGAAATGCCGTGCCGAATCCAGGTGTCGTTACAGGATGGGCGGATACTGACCGGAGAAAAGCACGACTATGAAGGATTTTCGACGCGGCCGTTGTCATGGGAGAACGCGATCCAAAAATTCGGCGCCCTCAGTGGACCGTATGTCGAAGAACCGTTACGCACTATCCTCATTGAGGCAGTCCATAACCTCGAAGCAATTTCCACGCGAGATCTGACGAATCTCCTCAATCGCATTCAGAATCGCATGTCCTGCGAGGGCCATCACCTGGGTCAACCCGCCTACTAGCTAAGGAGGATTACCATGTCACAGCTGCATGCAAAAGAAATGGAGAGAGCCTTCTCATTCATTACGCTCAACCAACGTCAAACGAAACCTCGCACCCGCGGACTGACGGAGATTCGCGGGCCATACTACACGCCCATGGGCAAACGCTATCTTGAAGATATTTTTGAGACGATGGGCGCCTATGTTGATGCTCTGAAATTCGCCGGCGGGTCCTTTTCTCTCATGCCTCGCAAAGCGGTGCGTGAGCTGACGGACCTGTGCCACAAGCATGACGCTCTCGTTTCTACCGGTGGGTTTATTGAGCATGTGCTCACGCAGGGGTCAGAAGCCGTGGCGCCCTACCTACGCGAGTGCAAGGAACTTGGATTCGACATCATTGAAATTTCCTGCGGATTCATCACTATGCCGACCGACGATGTGCTACGGTTGGTCGAACAGGTACAAAAACTCGGCTTGAAAGCCAAGCCAGAAGTAGGCATTCAGTTCGGCGCCGGCGGTGCCACCACGGCGGCAGAGTTGGAGGCCGAAGGGACCTTAGATCCCGCATGGGCACTCAGCCAAGCCCGTAAGTACCTGGAGGCCGGGGCGTCGATGATCATGATGGAGTCAGAAGGCGTGACGGAGAGTGTTCAATCCTGGCGCACGGACGTGCCGGCCAAGTTTGTCAACGAACTCGGTCTCGAGAACGTTATGTTTGAAGCCGCGGATCCAGAAGTCTTTGCCTGGTATATCAAAAACTACGGGCCGGAGGTGAACCTCTTTGTCGATCACAGCCAAATTGTTCAACTGGAGTGTCTACGGTCGGGCATTTGGGGGACGAAGAGCCTGTGGGGACGGGTGCTCACGTATAAAGCGTAAGAGTAGGTCCATAGGCTATACACCAGAAGGTACGAACGCAGTACAGGACTCGCCTCGGGCCCCCACCCACGCGGCAATGCTATGAAGTTAGCAAACATCTGTCCTTGCGAGTTCCCCAGAAACGCTGCGCATTCAGCACTGCAGGAGAAACACAACGCACCGTCATTCCCGCGCAGGCGGGAATCCAGCGAGGAGGCAAGAGGGGGAGGATTTTGTTTCTGAGCAGGAGCGTCAGCGACGAAGCAATCTCTGCAGCAAACAAGGATTGCTTCGCGGAGTTTATCCTGAGCGTAGTCATAGGGCTCGCAATGACACCGCTGCGTAACTTCAGGCCATTGACCCACGCGGGGGAACGAATATCCCACCGCGTGCAGTTCTCGTAGGGCTCTGTGATCGTTTATAAGCCAACGAAGACCATGCAGGCAGGCTTACTGCCCTCAATGGGCGACGAGCGCGACCGTACTCGCTTGGGGTCCTCTCTCGCCCTGCTCCTCAGCGAAGCGCACTTCATCGCCAATCTCCAACTCGTCGAATTTGTTTTCCAATACGCTATTACGATGGAAATAGATTTCCCGTCCGTCCCAGGTTTCAAGGAAACCGTAGCCTTCCAGCGAAAACAATTTGGTGATGACCCCGTGCGGCGGGGTCTCAGGCACTTTGACGTCTCCACGCTGTCGATGGGCATAGTTCCGGACTTGCCGCCGAGCTGCGTCGAAGGCCTTGTGGATCGCGACCATGAGATCCGCAGCTTCTTTACGCGTCACCGTCAGTTCTGTTCCAGGAGCGGTCAGGTCGATATTGATACTATAGAGACCAGTCTTATCGTGGGGATAGCGCGCCGGCGTGTTCACAATTACATGACAACTCACAAGTCGAGGATAGAGCGATTCCAGTTTGGCCACTTTCTTCCGAATTTCTATTTCAGCCGCTTCAGGTAGAGGTACATCATGGGCGGTAATTCTTAACTGCGTTTGCATTCAGCCTCTCTCCTTTCATGTCATGACGAGACCATTGCCGTTGTGACCGACCAACGACAATGGACGCGTTCCCTAATACTCCCGGTAATAGTCCTGGCGTCGCTGCAATTGCTCAAGTTCGCGCCGCTGTCGCTCAATTTCCTGTTGTTGCTCTTCAAGAAGCCGCTGTTGCTCGTATTGGCGTTGCTCTTGTGCCTGCAATCCTCCGCCCACGGCCGCACCGCCTACGCCGCCAAGTGCGCCCCCAATCGCGGCTCCTTTACCACCGCCGAGAATGGCCCCGGTTCCGGCTCCCAGTGCGGCCCCGGTTAAGGTCCCTTTTTCTCGCGGACTCAATGGCCCGCCAGCACAGGCGGTCGTTCCGATAACCAGAATCAAAGCGAGCATTATGCACAAAACAGAAGACCGAGTCATAACCACCTCCATGAAAGATTTTCGTCTCGCTCAGCATTACGGGTCGGGAGCAATTGTCTTGCCACACAATGAGCCGTACTCGTTGGGGAAACCAGTTTGAGGTTCTCATTCTTGCAACACCCCGTCTCGTCGGGCGTGCGAGAGTTAAGACAGACGCTCACCAGAACAAAACTGGCGTCACCTAAATAGGTGGTGTTTGTTTGTGTCTGGCATATCCTTTGCAGCGGTCCTAGAAAAGGCGATAGTGGAAACGGCTCGTTTTTGTGAAGGAGTAATGATCATGAATACTCAGCGACCTATCCAATCTCTCAACCCGGCGACAGAAGAAATCCTCGCCACTTTTGATTACTCGTCGCCGGCGGAGGTGGAGAAAATTCTCGCGGCCGCGCGAGATGCTTTTGGACCATGGCGCCGTACCTTCATCTCCGACCGCGCTCGTCTCATGCGAGCAGCGGCTTCTTGTCTGCGAGAGCGACAATCTCGTCTCGCACAGATAATCACCGCGGAGATGGGAAAACCCCTGCGCGAGGCAGAAGCAGAAGTTGCCAAGTGTGCATGGACCTGTGAATTCTTTGCGGAACACGGGCAGTACTTTCTCGGGGATCGGTTTATCAAGTCACAGGCAAGTCAAAGCTATATTCAATTTACACCCCTGGGAACGATCCTCGCGATCATGCCGTGGAATTATCCCCTTTGGCAGGTGATCCGTTTCGCTGCCCCGGCCCTGATGGCGGGAAACACCGCGATTTTGAAGCCGGCGTTGAACGTCCCCCAGTGCGCCTTGGCGACCGAAGAGATTTTTCGCGACAGCGGATTTCCCGAAGGGGTGTTCCGTACCGTCTTTGTCTCGGAACCAAACGCTATGTTGCTTATTAAAGACCCCCGGATTGCGGCAGTAACCTTAACCGGCAGTGATGGTGCTGGTAGTCAAGTGGCCGCAGTCGCCGGTCAGATGATCAAAAAGACGGTGCTAGAATTGGGCGGTTCAGACCCCTTCATCGTTCTTGCCGATGCGGATCTCGATACCGCCGTGGAAACCGGTATGCGCGCGCGGTTTCAGAACGCTGGACAGAGTTGCGTGGCGGCAAAGCGGTTTCTTATCGTTGAGACAGTGTATGACGAATTCCAACAGCGCTTTGTGGCTGCCGTAGAGCACCTCCGGGTCGGCGACCCCAACGATCGAGACACCGATGTTGGGCCGCTTGCCCGCGCCGACTTACGCGAACACCTTGAACAGCAAGTGCTGCAGTCTGTCGCGCAAGGTGCCCAACTCGTCGTAGGCGGGAAACGCCCACAGAGCCGAGGCTACTTCTTTGCTCCAACGGTGCTCAATAACGTTGGACCACAAGCCCCGGCATTTCATGAAGAAGTTTTTGGCCCGGTCGCGTCGTTGATCAAAGTTCGAGACGTAGACGAAGCGGTTGCCCTCGCCAATCAATCTCCCTATGGGTTGGGCGCCAGTCTCTGGACCACGGATCTGAGCCTGGCACGTGGGCTCGCCCGCGAAATCGAGGCTGGCCAGATTTTCATCAATGGCAGAGTCGCCTCCGACCCCCGACTGCCCTTTGGCGGCATCAAACGCTCAGGCTATGGCCGCGAACTCTCGGATTATGGGATTCAGGAGTTCACAAATATCCAGACCGTATGGATTGGCCCGGAGGAGGGAGAATGATTCTCATGGGAACGGGCAGCCGCGCGACCTCGACGCAGAGCGTAGCGTCTATGCATCATCACTATCCTCCACGTCCTGTTCCACGACGTTTCGAACCTCGTCGGGAAGATCGGCAATATCTTCCCGCGCAATCCACACGAACGGACGACCATGACCGCGTGGGAGATATTCATCACCTTCAGCCTTGACTTTCGCGCGCTTGTCCAGCACTCGCACCCCCGCAGCGTCACCATACACCACATAGCCTTCCTTGCCAGTATTCGTTCGGACCCGTGCCACATGGATACTGGTTGGTCCCAGGTGCTGCACAGCGTCCCACCCTGTTACCTCACACATTTCTTTCTCACCACCCTTCTCCTCTCGGAGCGGAACGGTCACGCTACTTCCAGCCCACACCGGACCCAGTAGTTCAAAACTTTGCGTTGAATATCCAGACGGATAATTGTTGGTTGGAACAACCTCAATAGTAAGTGTTTTCATACATGCCCTCCGTAGGGTCGTTAGAGATCATCTCGCAACTCCTGTGCCGAGGGTGGCAGTTTGGCATCACCCTTGCTGTTTTGGCATCACCCTTGCTGTTCTGTCCCATTAGTTCTTACCGAAAGGAGCTTCTTTATGGCTCAGGTACGTCGAGATCCACAAATTATTCCCGTCCGTATGTATCAAACCGACGAACACTTGATGATCGCGGCTCCGATGCCCGGACTCGAACCCGAGGATATCGCGGTGAGCATTACTGCTGAGTGGCTGTTTATTCGCGGCATGGAACGTGGTCCGGGACAGCATGGGCGCAACCTACTCCTCGACGAGTGGACGACAGGACCCTATTTCCGTCAACTCTCATTACCGTACCCGGTGGACGGGGCGCGAACCAACGCGACTTACGGCAACGGAATACTGGTACTCGTCATGCCAAAGCGGTCCTCCCAGGAAGAGACGATCCCTGCGGAACTCCAGCTCGACGCAATTACCGCAACGCGAGGTGAACATGTGGGACATAGTGGGAGTGCCCTCGCCCCAACCAACGCAAGACCACATCCGCAAGAAAAGAAGAGTCGCTAACAAGACCACCGTATCAGCGTATCCTCATTATTCCGGAACGCCCATACCCAGAAGTATCGCTGCGCGCTCCCGCCGCAGCCCCCCTATTCACGCTAATGGCATGAAGTTAAGGAGGCCGCTCGTGCTTCGACTTCGGCGCTTTGCGCCTACGCTCAGCTTGAACGGGTCTATTACCGCTCGTCGTGAGCGTAGCGCCGCGAAGTCAAAGGGCGCAAGAACCCATTAACGTAACGCCATTGCCCTATTCACGCGGGCGGTCAGCCTCTCGGCATACCTATTGCCACGTCTGTGGCGGCTGGTTCGCGTCGTTCGGAATGATAGCAAACATCAACAGGAGTATACCAAGAACGATGTGGTTTTGCGCCGATGGCGGAGGTGGGGTCGGCGTGAAATACCCATACACGAGTAACCATAAGGCCACGCCGAGAATTCCGAAGTGAGCATGTCGCCACGGATGCCAAAACGAGCCTAAGGCGAAGGTAATGAGGGCCCCGGCGCTGGCGAGATCATTCCACCATAACGTTGGCTTGTCCGCCGCATGGGCAAAAATGAACGGGCTGAGCGCCAGCCAGCATCCTAACATCACTTCGACTACCCGTGCCCACATCAGGCCTTCTCCAACGTTGACAGCGCGACGTCATGGGCGACTGGCAGTTCCCGCCCCCAAAACACGTTCCACAGCACCTGGAGATCGTGCGTCCTCTGCCACACGCGACGAAGATATAAGAGACAGGACCACACTTCGTCATAAGCAAGATAGACCAGCACTAAGGAAATAACCGCCGTCACCAGGCAGAGAAAGCACCAAGCCCCAACTACCGCGCCCTGCAGAAACACCAAGACGGCACTGACAATCCCGAGCGGAATGACGTCGATGCCGAACACGATCACCATCCAGGGGCGGTACTGCCAGCGCCGCGTCGAGCCCGCAAGCCCAAAAATAGCGTCGCCCAGATACGCGATCGCCCCAAATGCCGCATCGGGCATGCCGAACCAATAACGCATGCGTTCGGACACAGCGGAATCAAGCACCTGCTTCGATTGCTCGCCAAATAGAGGATCCCACACATCGCTAATCAACCGCCATTGATACAAGGCCATATAGGCCGCGATTATGAACGCCAGCGCGGCAAGCAGGCAGATCGGAATGCGTTGGTCCCACGCTGAGGGATTGTAGTCCCACGGTGGCGCATTGACGTTGAGGTCAGGACGGCCCGAACGGGACGCATTCCTCGCCTTTTGTTTTCTTCCCATAACAGCGGCTGATACTACTTAGTGTCCTTCGGTTCAAGCGGATAATTCGCGTCCTTCCAGGCCTCGAACCCGCCCGTAAGCGGATACACATTGTCAAAGCCATAATCGATCAGCGTTTGCGCCACCCGGGCGCTTGAGGCTTCCTGCGGTCAGGTACAGTAGGTGATGATCGTCGCGTCGCGAGGAAACTTCCCGATATGCGGTTCGACGTCATCTGCTGGAACACGGAGCGCGTGCGGCAACGTCCCCGTTGCGTCTTCCCATGCGTGAGCATTGCGGGTATCGACGAACACCAATGGCTCTCCACGCATCAGTCGCGCCTTCGCCTCGGCAATGGAGATTCTTGCAAGTTCACTCATAGGACCTCCTCGGGCCGTTTTTTTTCGATTCTCTAGGCAGAGCAAGAACAAGACCGTACAAGAAGTCCATCATTCTCAATGAATTCCAATCCTGCTGTCTCACGTACGAAACACGTTCGCCATAGTCCGTCTTCTCTCTGAGACAGATTCTTGGGGGAACGATAACAAATGCAGAGCGAGAGGAGCTTTTCGCCTCGAACACTTCTTTCTCACTGCCATCTCGTATTGGTGTCTTTTTTGCACCCTGTCGTTAAGAGGAGATAATTATGGCAACAGAGCGGTACGTGGACGTAGCGATTATTGGCGGGGGCACGGCGGGGCTGTCGGCCGTCAGCGAGGTCAGCAAAGTCACGGAAAATTTCGTGCTTCTCAATGCCGGGCCGGACGGCACGACGTGCGCTCGGGTTGGCTGTATGCCGTCCAAAGTGTTGATTCAAGTAGCGAACGATTTCCACCGTCGCCACCTGTTTATGCAGCAAGGTATCTCTGGGAGTGAGCAACTCCGCATTGACCTCGGCGAAGTCCTACAGTATGTCCGGTCCCTTCGCGATGGCTTTGTAAATGGGGTACGGAAAACCCTCGACTCACTCGGAGACCGGTTCCAGCATGGTCATGCCCAGTTTCGTGAACCGACGGTATTAGAGGTGGATAACCACACCATTCATGCAAAGCGTATTATTATTGCGACCGGGTCAAGCCCGATTATCCCCCCGTCCTGGCAGGCGTTGACTGGTCGTCTCTTGACGACGGACACGCTCTTCGAGCAGCCCGACGTACCGTCTCCCATGGCGATTATCGGGCTCGGTGCGGTCGGACTGGAGATATGTCAGGCAGTGGCACGGTTAGGCGTCCAGGTAACCGGCATCGATCAGACCGATCACCTGGGGGGGCTCACCGATCCCGAAGTCAACTCCTATGTCCGCCCCGTCCTCACACGAGAGTTTCCCATGTACACTGGTGCGGCGGCAGAAGTGGGGATCGTGGACACTCAGCTTGTGGTGCGCTTCGGAAACAATTCCATGCGGGCGAAACAGATACTTGCCAGCCTCGGCCGTCGTCCGAATACCGCTGAGCTGGGATTAGAACGCCTTGGCGTACCTCTGGATAACAACGGGCTTCCGCCCTTTGATCCAACAACCATGCAGGTTGGCAGTCTACCTATTTTTATTGCCGGTGATGTGAACGACGCGCGTCCGGTTCTTCACGAAGCCTCCGACGAAGGGCGCATTGCCGGCTTTAATAGTGTCCAGGAACACCCCCATTGCTTCCAGCGCCGGACACCACTCCTCATCGTATTTTCTGAACCCAATGTTGCCGTGGTGGGACAGTCGTTCGCCGAACTCAAAGACCAGGACATTGCCATTGGCGAAGCCCGATTTGACAACCAGGGACGCGCCAAAATTATGGCCGAGCGAACTGGCCTCATACGGATATACGGTAAGAAGACAGATGGTCGAATACTGGGAGCGGAATTGGCTGCACCCAGAGGAGAGCATCTTGCCCATCTCTTGGCATGGGCGATACAGCAAAAGATGACAGCCTTTGCGATGCTGCAACTGCCTTTTTATCATCCAGTAATAGAAGAAGGAGTACGAACAGCGTTACGCACATTGTCCAAACAGGTGAGGGCAAAGCAGCAGACCTTTGACTTGGCCATATGCGACAGCGCTGCCGTAGAGGGACTGGAATAATAACGGAGCGCAGTCGAAGGGCTGCGCACGGATGGTACTCATCAAAAACACGACTTACGCCTGGTCAACTCGTCGATCTCCTCCATGTCAGTCAGACACCATACGTGAGTCTGTACGGGCGGGTCGCGTGCCCGGTCGCGAAGCAGGAGTGGATATAGGGCATATAGCCAGGACCGAGCACTCACATCCCCTCTGATGGAGTTCGCGCCACTCCAATAGCGTGTCCACCAACCGGCCAAGAGCAATAGCATTGCCCGCCAAGAGGGGCGGCGTATTACTATGCTGTACCCCTCTTGTTATTTTTACCCTCTACTTTGGATACTCACGTACGTCCACGGTGGGATAGCGAACTCTCTGTCCCTGATGAAACAGAAACAGCCGTCAGTCTCGTGCCACAAGGCTATTCGTATCCGTGCTTGTCCGTAACGTCCTAGGCCCGTGTATCAGCCGTACGTTTGAGATAGTCGGCGAGTTCGCTGGCGTGCTTCTCGGTCTGCTCTAAGATCGCGACCAATATGCGCCACGTAACCGGATCCTTGTCTCCTACGTCGCGGATCAGCGCGGTGTAGGCTTCGATCTGTTTCCGTTCGATCAGGAGATTCTCCATAACCATATCACTGAGCTTTGGTCCTTGCTCAGGATGCACGCCGACTTGTTCGGCTTTGTTAGCCAACTCTTGTAAGTCGTATAGCGGAACCCCGCCCAATTGTTGGATGCGGGCAGCAAGCATATCAGCATGCTGCAGTTCCTGCTCGGCGTGAGCCTCAAATTCCCGTTTGAGCCCCGGAGACAGCAACGATACCGCCATATAGGCGTGTTGTTTGTATTGCAGGTAGGAGGTTATTTCCGTCGACCGGAGACGGTTCAGCTCCTTGACGACCTGTTTCGGGTTCGCTTTGTACTCTTTGGTGATTGGCCCTTGCTCCACGGCCGCGTGGGTCGCAGGGGCGGTGGTCATTGTTTTGTTTTGCATTTTGTTCCTCCTCGTTAATGAGAATTGTTGCAACTACAGTGCCACGGTATCTGCTACTCATGGCAGCGCGAACTGCCATGAGTCAGGTGGAATGACGAGTATGGAACACGGCGATCGTCGCACTGCACCTTCCGCAACACTACCTAACAACATGTGCTGCAATCCTGTCCGCCCATGTGTACCCATCACAATCAGGTCAGCCTCCTGTTTTTCGGCGGTCTCAACGATAACGGATACGGGACGCCCTTCGACGGTACTGTGTGTACAATCCACATCGTCGAATGATCCGAGCTCGGCAAAGAACGCTTGCCATTCGGGTTCTATCTCTTGGGGTGAGAGAAACGGCATCGGCGGCAGTGCACCCATAGTTGGTCCATACCCGACAGCAGCCGCAGAGGGCAGTTCTAATACATGCAGCAATACCAGGCGCCCGCCAAAATGACGAACGAAGGCTATCGCTTCCAGGGCTGCCTTTTTTGCATGCTCCGAGAAATCGGTCGGGACCAGGATCGTTTTTGGGGTCGCACTGAGTGACCTTTTCACGACCAGCACAGGAGACCTCGCCTTGCGGATAACCCGCTCTCCGGTACTCCCGAGCCAACGGTCCTGCCCGTCGGTGCGAGAACCGACCATCAACAAATCAGCCTGCCAGGCGCGCCGGGCAACGATTAATTCCACAAACGGTTTACCCGTGTGGACTTCGTATTCAAGTGGTAGCGACGGAGATTTGTGGTCGTTAACGATTTTTTGCAAGGCTTCCCCTGCACGTTGGGCAAGCTCTTGTGGGTTATAGGGAGAAGTAAGAGGATGCGACAGACGCTGGTACAAGGGATAGGGTTCCACCACGTGAACAATCTTCACGTGGGCATTACACCGCTGCGCTAAATCGATTGCCGAACGCACCGCCAGCGAGCCTCCGAGCTGTAGATCATGACCAACCAGAATACGTTGTAAGGTACGCATAGCGTACTCCTTTCTCCGTGACTGCCCCGCTTGCTCCACGGCCCCGACCACCTCACCCCACCTGGGGACTTCTTCGTGTTTTCTCCTGTCCTCACGACGCCATCCGTTCCTTCGTCGGGATATGAATTTTCATCTGTAGCAGGGACGTCACCGCTTTTTCAGCGTCGTCATCTGAAGTGAATCCCATCAGCGCTCCCCATTGGCCATTCATGGCGTGGGATACACAGAACAGCAGATTGAGGTTTTGCTCGGCGATCATCTTGGTAATCGCATACTCAACCCCAATAATCTCATCGCCCTCGATCAATACTGCAGGAACCGTGGATACCGTAAGCCCGGCGGCCTGCATGACTGAGGCCGCACGGTCTTGATCTTCAGCATCATGGGCACCCACTTCAACGACAGCGAGGTGTTCATTACGAAAGTGCCGATACCGCATGAGTATTTGCAAACGGATGCCGGCGTCAGCGAGCGGTTGCAACGCTGCCTGCAAAGCTTCAGGATTCCCATCAATTTCTCGCCGCCAGAGCGTAACCTTTTTAATGGAAATGGGAATCGTCTCAATCGCGGTCGTCTGTGTACGCATCGCACTCTCCTTACTTCTGGGCAAATTCCCTCTTTCTGTAGTGGAGCAAGAGCCGGGCCACCACACACGTCTTCAAGGTTCAGTAACCTGCCCAATTTCTGCCCCACCACATCCTCGATTGTCCCAAATGTGAGACACGTTGTGTATCGCAACTGGGGCACCCATCTCGGCAGTGGCTCGCTGCGCGGCAAAAGAAGTGGGGGGCGTGTTGTTTATAGGCCCGCTCATTCGGGCATGAAAATTGCGCGCCGATGCAAACATCACATTATGTAAAGGCAGAATATCTTTATGGTTCAGCGAAAATTAGCAGGGAGACGTTGTCGTGCGATTCGTTTTCTCAATACCCAGTACGGACCGGTGCCGCTCCACACTCAGGGGACAATTCGTCACGAAACGAACAATCTCGGTCGGCACATTGTGTTCGTTTCGTGGGACCATGGGCTCGAGGGGTATGTATTTCCGCGGGAGATCGAACTTCTGAACAAGAACACACGGGTCGCCGCAGACCTTACGCATGCGTAATGGGATAAGCCTGGCAGCGTATTCCTTTAATAGTTGGCAATGACGGGAAGGAGACCTGCTGATGCAGGTCTCCAGGGAGAATCTCATTGTTGGTCTTTGCTTGGTCGGAGCTGCGGGACCGTCCCCTGCGTTCGCAGAGGACGCGCAGATATCCGCTGTTGCCACCGTGGTGATAAGCTGACCGTTCGCCACGGCGCTTCCTTCAAATTTCGCAATGCATCATACATGGACTGCCTCCTCTAGATGACTTCTCTGGCGTTCTGTGACAGGGTGCAGTGCGACGCTGTCGGCAATGAAGGAGGAAGATATGGAACAGTCTGTACGTATGCCCCTTGACGGGATACGGGTGCTCGATTTAACGATTTGGGTTCAAGGCCCGCTCGCTGCGATGATGCTGGCGGATCTCGGCGCGGAGGTCATCAAGGTCGAGAAACCAGGACAGGGTGATTTTGCGCGTGGGGCGCAGTCCATGTTTGGCCAACCGCAAAAGTTTTCTGACGGCCGCAGTCTGATGTTCGAGATTGCCAATCGCAACAAGAAAGCGGTAGCCATTGACCTGCGGCAGGCCGAAGGCCAGCAAGTCTTCTATCGCTTAGTAGAAAAGGCGGATGTCGTCGTGACGAATTTGCATCCTGCCACCCTGCGCGAGTTTCGCGTGGACCGCGACATGCTGCTCGCGATCAAGCCTGATCTCATTTACGCCCATGCGACCGGCTTTGGTCCTCAGGGGCCTCACGCCGAAGACCCCTGTCAGGACACGGTCGGCATGGCGCGCTCTGGCTTTATGTTCAGTACCCCGACTGTGGATGGTGCCCCGAGCTATCCGCCCGGTGCACTCAGCGACATCTTGTCTGGCACGATGCTGGCATTTGGTGTGCTTGCTGCCCTGTTGTCACGCGAGCGCTCTGGGATCGCGCAAGCCGTGTGGTCTTCTCAACTGAGCGCCATGATGTGGCTGCAGTATTACAATGTGGCCCAGGTTACCAATATGGGAGCGGACTTTGCGCCGTTTGATCGCACCACCGTCGCGAACCCCCTCATGAATCTGTACCGCTGTGCTGATGGGCAGTGGATAGCCTGTGGTATGGCGGTCGCGCAACGTTTCTGGCCCGACTTCTGTGCCGTGATGGGCCTGCCAGAGTTAGAGCATGACCCTCGCTTCGCGAGAGACAAACAGCGCGCAGCCAACCGCGCAGAGTTGATCGCAATCCTTGACCACGCGTTTGCGACACACCCGCAAGATCACTGGGAACGCCTGTTTCGCGAGAAAGAGTTCTGGTTTTCGGTCGTGAATCATGTGAGCGATCTGCAGGCGGATGCACAGGTCAGCGCCAATCGCTACATGGTCAAACTGGACTCGGGACTGACAACCGCGGCGTTTCCCTTTGCACTGGAGAAAACGCCCGTCCCATTGTCCCACGGGGCACCTCCCTTCAGCCAGCATACGGATGAAATCCTTCAACGTGTTGGAGGCTACACATCACAAGAGATCCTCGCCTTAAAGGAAAAGAACATCGCCTGGTAGCAGCGCGTATGACCACAGCGCAAGCTCGCTATACGTGATCTTGCGCCGCGTTGCGTCTCTGCCACCCCACGCAGGGGCGGTGCTAGAAGATTGTGTCTCAATCAGGTCACCGAAGATTGGCCCCGTCTCTGATAAAAATCCCCCCACGCGGCGCGCGGCCCCCTTGCCCAAAAGGGAATTGCGTTGAACTTGACACCTTCGTCCAAAACCACGAGTTTTCAAGCCCTGGGCGCTGCGGTGAACGCACGAAAAGGCCTGCCAAGGCGGGAAAAACACTTTCTCTTTCTTTCCTGGAACTCATAGTGTCAAGTAACACATAATCACCAAACTAAAGGGCAAGATCATTTGCTCGCGGTGCACGTGGCCAGCTGGCGTGTGAACGGGGGCCTGTCTCGCGAGTCCGCGGACAGGCCCCTCTGCCTCCGATATATCACCAGATGTAACCTTGAACGTTACTCACCTTCATCCTGGTGCTGCCGTGCCGCACGATAATTGACAATAATCTCCAAACAATCCAAATTACCGATCACCCGTCCGTTCTCGACCACGGGAATATCCTGCAGATCCTGTTGCACGGCAATGCGTAGGCCTTCTTCAAGGTCATCGTCCGGGCTTACCCAGAACGGCGCACCCATGAGATCCCCTGCGTTCGTCGCCAGCAGCTCGCGCGTTTGCGCAAAGGGGCGTTCACTGCTGTACTTGCCTCCGAGCACCGAGAGGATCTCGCGCACCCCGATAATCCCTAGTAACCGTTGGGATTCGTCAACTACAAAGACGGCTCGCGACGCGGGATCTCGCGTCACCCGGGCAATCACTTCCTCTACGGTGGCCTCCGGCGAAACCAGATCCACCCCAGCACTCACGCTACAGAAGCAGTCGCGTACTTTCACCATACGGTTTCCCCCTATGTTGCCTGAGTGGGTGCGGCGTCCTCTCCTTGCCCTTGCGCCTGCTGACCTGCCAATAAGCGTAAGACCGGTGGGACGACAATGACGGTCAGCATGCAGGTCAGTGCCGCGGCCGCAAACACCTCCTGGCTGAAGATCCCCGTTCGCACCCCAATGCCGGCAATGATAAGGCCCACTTCGCCTCGTGGGACCATGCCGGTGCCGATGAGCAAAGCCTCACGACCCGGCAGGCCGCGAAGGAGCGCGGCTCCACCCGAGCCAATCAGTTTGGCTGCCGCCGCAACAACAGTGAGGACCAGCGCAAACTGCAGTCCTTGCCCTAACGCCCCCACATCGATCCGCAAGCCGATATGGATAAAGAAAATGGGTGCCAGGAAGTGCACCAACGACCCTACTTGCCGCTCGATCGCCAAGGACTCGGGCGTACGGCCAAAAATCATACCAATGAGAAAGGCCCCGACGATGGGTTCGAAGCCCGCCAACACCCCGCCGTAGGCGAATAATAAGGTCAATCCGAGGATCACGGCGAACATTGCGCCCTCGCCTTCGAGACGGCGAATCCACTGCACGATTTTGGGAATCACATACCAGGCCAGAGGAAACGCCATCAGGAGGAACAGGGCCTCTTTCCCGATCTGGATGTCAATGCGTTCTTGTGCGTGCCCCGTTAGGGCGAGGACAAGGGTCAGGACCATGAGCCCAACGATATCGTCGATGACCGCCGCTGCGAGGATTGTTCGGGTTACCCGTGAACGCCCCAACCCTACATCAAGGAACACCCGCGCAGAAATGGCAACGCTCGTCGCCGTAAGAACCGTCGCCAAAAACAACGACGCTTTCCAGGTTAACCCCGCATACCACCCGGCCGCGTAGCCGAACCCAAATGGTACGATAATGCCACCAAGCGCGACGAACAAGGCGGTAACACCAACCTCCAGCACATGGGCTACTTTGGTCTCAAGCCCCAACAAGAAAATCATGAACAGCACACCCATTTCCGCAAGTACTTCGATGAGATGACTCTCCGGAATGACATGTAATACCGAGTGCCCCAGCAGGGTCCCGATGGCGATTTCGCCAATCACGGCACTCATACCTATACGTTGGACCGCTTCTGCCCCCAACTTGGCGGCAAGAAGAATTAATCCTAAGTGAAACAGCCAATCCATGCTCTATGCCTCACTCTTCCTTCTCTGATTTCGTTTGGGTGCACTCCCCCGCACCCTGCCCGCCTGGCCCGCTGAGGCCGCACGAGACGCAATCCGGCGCACGCCCCATTCACCGTGCTACGTTCGCTTCCCTGACAGCCGCCGGTCGAGGTCATACGCAGCACTAATAAGTGCAAGATGAGTAAAGGCTTGCGGGAAGTTGCCGAGGTGTTGGCCTCGCGATCCCAGCTCTTCGGCGTACAAGCCCAGGTGATTTGCATACCCCAACGCTTTTTCAAAGAAGAACCGCGCTTTGGCGAGGTCCCCCGACCGCGACAGGCATTCTACATACCAGAACGAGCACATAGAGAACGTTCCCTCCTTCCCCGCCAAACCGTCATCTGACCCCTCCCCGATCTTGTAGCGAAACACCAAGGAATCGTCGACCAAGTCTTGCCCGATGGCGTGGAGTGTTGCCAACCAGCGTGGATCGGTGGGACCAATAAACTTGACCAGCGGCATGAGTAAGCTAGACGCATCCACCGCCGTTGAACCTTTGTGCTGGACAAAGGCTTTTCTCTCTGAGTGCCAGAAATTGGTAAAAATATCTTGATAGATTTCGTCCCGCACCCGTTGCCAGCGGTCACGGGGGGCCGGAAACGAACGCTTACGCGCTAGCCGGATACCGCGATCAACCGCAGCCCAACACATCACCCGAGAATAGAGAAACTCTCGTTGCCCGCCCCGCACTTCCCAGATACCCTCGTCTTTGTCCTGCCAATGTGCACACACCCAGTCAATCAACCGCACCAAATTCATCCAGAGATCATAGGAAATAGGCTCACCATACTTATCGTACAGATAGACGGAGTCCATCAGTTCGCCATAGATGTCGAGCTGTACTTGCGAGTACGCGGCGTTGCCAATCCGTACCGGCCGTGAGCCCATGTATCCTTCGAAGTGATCAAGGGTCGTTTCAGGCAACGTGTGACGCCCGTCAATGCCGTACATGATCTGTAACGAGCCGTCAGGATTGAGTTCACCACAGCGAGCTTCAATCCAGCGCATGAAGGCGGCAGTCTCCTCCGTAAACCCAAGGCGCATCAGCGCATATAATGTAAAAGACGAGTCACGAATCCAACTATAGCGATAATCCCAGTTACGCTCTCCGCCAACCTCTTCGGGAAGTCCAAACGTAGGGGAGGCAACGATGGACCCATGCGGTTGAGACGTCAGCAGCTTCAAAGTGAGTGCCGAGCGGTCAACCATCTCGCGCCACCGGCCACGGTAGGTTGAACGTGCTAGCCACCGGTGCCAGAAATTGACGGTCGCCCGAAAGGATTGTTCTACGTAGTAGGGAGCGGCGGCCGAAGATTCGTGGCTCGGAATGGCCTGTTCCAAGACAAAGGCGGCGGTCTGCCCAGCTGGTAAGGAGAACTCGGCAACTGCGGCGCCATCGACAATCTGCACTGGAATGTCCACCCGTAAGCGCAGCGCCGTGCGGTCGTGTCCTTGCGAGACAAACAACACCTCACCCTCCCGTTGTTCGACAGTGTGCAGCGCACGGCCATAGTCGAACCGTGGAGCGCATACCATGCGGAAGCGTACCTCCCCACGAATAGTTTTGGCCCGGCGCACGATGTTATGCGCATGATCGACGTTTTCTACCGGCATAAAGTCTGAAACTTCCGCGACTCCCTCTTCCGACAAAAAACGTGTGAGCAGGACATTGGTATCTGGAAGGTACAACTGCTTTTGCCGGGGCTCACCGAGACACGGGGCGACCTGAAACCGCCCGCCTCGTTTGCTGTCCAGTAAGGCCGCGAAAATGTTGGGTGAGTCAAACTGAGGAAACGACATAAAATCGATCGAGCCGTCCATGCCGACCAGTGCAACGGTGTGGAGGTCACCGATGACACCGTAGTTTTCTATAGGTTGATAGTTCATGGAACCACTCCCTTCACGCAGGGTAGCCACGGGGACCACGCCGGGATAGTCCCACCTGTAGCTCCAGTTCCCAGCATAGCACTTTTTGTCTGACGACTGCGAAATTGAGGGAGGCCAACGTCGGCTCTGGAGTCACCACACACAAGGGATAATGAGTTGCGGAGGACAGGCTATGGCCGGACGGCGCGGTTTCGCCAGTCGTTGCCACCAATTCGGGGCGGCTTGTTTCAGAGTCCGAATACACGGCGGATCACCCATCTCCACAGGCTGTTGGGGCCGTGCCATTCGTGGTCCCCATGCTTTTCAGAATGACACGCATCTCCCCTCGGTGGAAAGCTTACTATAAGAAGGTCACGGAGAAGGCGATGTTAGGGAGGTGGATTCCCGGCTGATAACCGGTGAGGGGCCAGCGCTGGTATTGCTCAGCGCCAGTTCTAGAACGCTTGCCGAGTCACACTCGGAAAACTTGCACTCCCGCTGCCACTCCACGTGTGTGAACTGTTTTCTAGCCCAGCACGAATGTCCTCAGGATCGAGATCGAGGTGCGCGCAGATATTTTCGAATGTACAGAGCCAGCCTTGATCGGACGACCAGAACCACGCTCGTGTCTCTTGAAAGAGGCGTTGCCCGCGTGTCGATGAGTCATGGCGATAGCGAAACCAGCTGTGCACGGCATCTTCGAGGACAGCCAACAGCAACAAGCGTGCCCCGCACCAGTAGGTGCGCGAGTCTCGTTTAGGGACCGCGACAGACTCCAACCGTCCCTGCCGGTCGTGGTCCCGACCATACGAAACTATCAGGGGGGGCGCCCCAGCCTGAGCGTCTACCAACTGCCTCCTCTCTGATTGTCTCGCTTTCATCTTGTCGTTCCTCACTAGCGATAGCTCCCCCGCTCGATTCTGGACGGCTCCGATCTACAGATCACTCCTCTGCGTTCCGTAACGCGTAGAACGAGGAGACATGACCTCTTCGCACGAGTAGAAGGACGGAGCCCCGCTTAGTGGCCGACGCGAGCACCTCAGTAAACTCTTTGAGCGATTTTACTGGTTGGCGGTTGATTTCCTCAATGAGATCCCCAGGACGGAGCCCCGCAGCCGCGGCCGAGCTCCCTGGCTCTACAGTAATGACAACGACTCCCGCATACTCGCCCTGGGGACGCAACGCGCGGGCTTCCGCCGCGTCTTGGTTTGCTACCGTCATGCCCCACTGCGCTTCTGTAGTTGCACCACCACGACTACTGGCGGCAACCTGCTGGTCCCCCATCTGGCCTAACGTAATCGTTACGGTTTGCTCTTTTCCGTTACGCAGGATCGTCACCTGTGCTTGCGAGCCAACCGGCGCCTGGGCTACCAACCTTGGTAATTCCCGCGACGTTTCGACTGGTGTCTCATTAAAGCCGATGATCACATCTCCTCGCTGTAGACCGCCTCCTTCCGCCGGTCCACCCTCGACCACCTCCGAAACCAGTGCGCCGCGCGCTTCTTGTAGCCCAAAAGATTTCGCGAGCTCTTTCGTCACGGTTTGGATAATGACTCCCAGCCACGCTCGCGTGACAGCGCCGGTTTCTTTGAGTTGATCGAGAACCGTCTTCGCGAGGTCGATGGGAATCGCAAACCCGATGCCGATGTTGCCACCGCCACGACTAAAAATGGCGCTGTTGACGCCAATAACCTGCCCTTGCAGATTCAGCAGTGGCCCGCCGGAGTTCCCGGGGTTAATCGACGCATCCGTTTGAATAAAATCGTCGTAGGGTCCAGCCCTGATGACGCGTCCCTTGGCACTAACTATACCTACAGTCACTGTTTGTTCCAAACCAAACGGGTTCCCGATCGCGACCACCCAGTCCCCAACTTCCAGGGCTGTCGACGATCCGAACGGAACCGTCGGTAAGGGCTCTTGAGGTTCGATTTTAATCAGGGCGAGGTCAGTTTTCTCATCAGTGCCGATGACTTTGGCCTCATACTCTCTCCCGTGCTGGGATTCGAAACGCACGGTGACCTTGTCGGCTTCGGCAATCACGTGGTTATTGGTCACAATGTAGCCGTCCGCACTAATGACGAAGCCCGAGCCGAGGCTGCGCTGCCGCGGATGAGGCATGCGCTCACCAAAAAAGCGGCGGAAAAATTCCTCAAACGGATCTCCTCTGCCAAACGGTTCGGGTTGGGAACGCGGCGTCGGCTGCTCCTGTCGGGGGGGTCGTTTCTGCGAGGTCGAGATATTAACAACTGCTGGGAGGGCCTTTTTCACAACTTGAGAAACCGAAGGGAGCCCTGTCACATCGAGGGAACCGGTGACTGCCAGATCCGTTGGCGCCGAATCGTCGGCGCACGCCACCGTGTCAGTACCCGACGGACACCAACAGAGCAGCAACAGAGCAGCACAAAGCCTTCGCGTCGCACGCCAGGATTGCAGGGAAAACATACGTGACTTAACTACAGCATTTGTATGTGAAAAGTCAAATATGACGAGCTCTGCGAAAATTCCTCCGTTCGTTCCTGGCCTTGAAGGTGCGGCTCTGCCAACGGCCACGCGCCTACCTCGTTATCCTCCTGGGATGACTAGTGATGCGCCTGCTTGAATTTGCGTGTTGGGCAGGCGATTCGCCCGCATGATCGCTCGCACGCTGGTCCCGTAGCGGCGAGCGATCGAGGTGAGAGTCTCAGCGCGGGCCACGCGGTGAACCCGTCGTTCTCGCTGCCGGTTGGCATGCTTCTTTTGTGCGCGAGAGGAGACGGCGGTCGTTGTGGTTGGGCGCTGTGTGGGTGCGGCGGCGTTATGAAATACCGAGTCCGCTTCCAGGGCTACTTTCAGTGTCAGTCCGACGGGGAGTTGCTGCAAGCGCCAGAGCTCATTGTCGGCTCTCATCGTTTCTGGGGTGACCCCGAAGACTCTCGCTAACATGAGATACGAGTCGCCTATGCGTGCCCGATAGTACAGGCTTTTGCCACGGTAGGAAAACAAGTTGTCCGGAACTCTGCGAGGATACGATACTAAGTCTCCGTGCCGGAGCGCCCGATTCGCTAGAAACGGATTATAGAGCCGCAATATATACACGGGGAGCCCTGTCTTGCGGCTGAGAGTTTGCCACGATTGTCTTTTCTTGACCCGCCACACTTTGGTCGCCGCGGCCTCTTGCCGAATCGCTTTTTCATGCAGCCGCAACACTGATTTATAGTGCCCCACGTTCATAACGTACTGCAACGTCTCTAGCGGCACTGGGCGCCGCTTGCCAATAGAGCCGGGGCCCGCATTATAGGCGGCAACCGCATAGTCCTCACGGCCAAAGCGCTTGGACATCTGACTCAGGTATTTGATGCCAGCCTCGATATTCGTTCTCACCCCCAGCATGCGAAATGTTGCAGGCATCACCTGAAAATAGCCGCGAGCACCGGCCCGTGAGACCAAATTCGGGTTACCGCCGGATTCCTGAAGCAGCACCGCTCGGGCCAGACGCATATCGACCCGGTAGCGTTTCGCGTGACGCTCGACGACGTTTTCAATGACCATGGTCTTTCGATACATACCGAGGAAAGATGGCGAGAACTCCCGCGACGCGCCAGCGTCGACGGGCCAGAGCAATACACACAGTAGAACAACCTTCACCCTCATAGCGTCCCCCACACTCCTGCTGTTAACTTTGCCCTACGTTAGTTGTCGCAAATTTTTTCGCCGACAGCAAGTCGGACAGTATTCTCGCTCCTGGCCGAGTCCACTTGTGTGTTCACTTTGTGTGATGAACGGAGCGGAAGCCAGTAACTTGTCATATTTGACTTTGTGGTCATAATTGACTAATTGAACTATTTCCGCTACACTGACCTCATCTTCCGCACCTGCGGAGTAGAGGAGGCTAAGTCAGTGCAGAATAGCGCAAAACTGTCGACAGTGCGAGAACCGGAGGAGCCGGGTGAACTATCGGAGCGACGTAACGGACGTCAAGCTGAGGGGCAGCCCGTCCTGTCCAGACGTCAACGGCGCAAGATTGCCACTCGCGCCGCCTTACTGAACGCGGCTGAACAGGTTATCGCAATCAAAGGGGTGTACCTGGCGGTTATTGAGGAGATCACCGAGCGTGCCGATGTGGCCAAAGGACTTTTTTATCAGTACTTCCGGGACCGTGATGATTTATTGCATGCCCTGTTGGTGCGACGCTTGAACGATCTGCGCAACGTTATTGACGCGGTACCGGTGGAGGGCACCGTGGTGGATCGGGTCGGCACCATGATTGGCCATCATCTTGATTATTTTCTCCGTCATGAAGATTTTCTGCTGTTTCTTCATCAGATTCGCGGACTGATCAAAATGAAAAAAGATGAAGTCTCGGGGGTGCGTGAAACCTATCGTGATCACATTCTGTTTGTGGCTGAAGCGCTCTTCCCCGACGCGCTCAAGGTCCCGGCGAAAAAAAAGATGGCAGAAGAAATCGCCTGTTCGCTCCTTGGTTTGTTGACTGGGTTTCTCTCCCATTATGTAATTATCGGCAGTCTCAAGAATCTGGTTGTCGATCGCGAGCGGATTGGCCAGGCGCTTACACAGGCCTGTCTTGGCTTTGTTCGTGAGTACAACGGTGTACTTGCGACAGCCCGAAAAGGAGCACATTCAGCGTCAACGGGAACACCTGCGGCATAGCAGGTGATGGCGTGCGGAAGGCGGGAAGGACGATCCGGATGCCAGGCCGGGGTCGTGGGGATGGTCGAAATCCCTCGAGTGCGGTCATGGGGAACCATCGGAGATTGGCCCGCGTTCCTCAGTGAACCGTAATCGCGTAGTGCCGGGGCTCCGTTGACATTGGGCATTATGGTCCTGCTTTTCGACGGTGTCGCATAGAGGCGCCGCTCAGGGCGAACGAGTGTCCGCCTCGCGCCCCGCGTCATTTCGCCCCAAAACACGACAGTAGCTTGCGGTACGCGTGGACGTTGCGGATGCGTTTTGGCTACAGGGGCGTCTGAGGTCTTGTTAGCCGGCGTTTTTCTCGTCCACTCTTGCCCGCAGTGCTCCATCCGTGCAAAGAACTGCAGAAGGAGGATACCATTATGAAACCACCTGCTGTTCAGTCGGAGATGATGCAATATGCGGGTGCTAACGGCACCGCAGTCAGCGCCTACCTGAGCCGTCCGGTCGCGTCAGGGCGGTATCCCGGGGTAGTCGTTATTATGGAAGCCTTCGGTCTTGTCGAGCACATTAAGGATGTCGCGCGTCGGTTTGCCGCTGAAGGCTATGTGGCCCTGGCGCCGGATATGTATACCCGAGAGGGGGCGCCCGATCCGACTGACATCAACAGTGTACGCAAGGTCATGTTTTCCGTCCCTGACAGCCAAGCCATGGGGGATTTGGACGCTGCCGCGGTCTACCTGAAAAGTCGGGCTGATGTGAATGGAAAAGTCGGTGCTATTGGTTTCTGTTCTGGCGGGCGCTATGCACTGATGTTTGGCTGTACGAGCAAGAACGTTGATGCGACGGTCGACTCCGCGGGCGGATTTATTATTCAGGACGAGCACACCCCCCAACGACTAGTCTCGCCGATTGCGATGATTGCCTCGTTGTCCTGTCCGCTGCTCGGACTCTTCGGCGAAGAGGACCCTAACCCTTCTCCTGCCCATGCCGAACGCCTCAAGGCCGAACTCGACAAACATGGCAAGACGTACGAACTGCGTATGTATCCGCACGCTGGGCACGCGTTTTTTGCCGATTATCGGCCCACCTATCGCGCGGCGGCTGCCCAGGATATGTGGCATCGGGTCTTGCGGTTTTACGAACGGTATTTACAGTCACCGCACTGACCTGTGGGGCCGCTGTTCGCTGGTGTTCTGCCTGTGATTTTCGGCAGCCCTTCCCGGTCTTCTTCGCTCTGGGTGGTTAGTCGTCGGGCCTGAGGACAGCGTTGCGTTTATACGTCATCCGCAGCGTTTGCGGACGCCTGACGCGAGGGTCCACCGCGGAGTTTTGTGGATCGTGCTGAGGATTGGTTTCATCACGACGCGGCCTCGCGAACGTGCGTCTCGCGACCTAGAGTATTTGGCTGTGCTGTCGCTGACAACCCTGGCTATGCGGTCGCCTCTCACGAGATGTTGCCGCGAAGGTGTCCGCACCGCCTCCTGTCGGCATTGGGGCATGAGTTCGTTGTCTGTGGACCATTGAGCAAATGAGTAAAATTGACTTGTCAGTCATTTATGGTACAAAGGAGCAAAATTTCAACCATAATGATGCTGCTAAGGAGGGAAAGCGTGTGAAGCTATGGATGTATGTTGTTCCATCGGGGTTGGTTGTCCTGGGAATTTGGGTGGGCACACTGAGTGGGTTACACAATGAGGACGTGACGCTATTCGGGCTCACGGTTCCAGGTCAGGTGGCCCGGGGGATTGGACTTATCCTTGCTTTGGCCGCAAGCGTACTCGGGTTCGCTCTGTATGGGAGTACGCTGCCGCCGAATGAAGCGGAGCAACGCATCGAGAGAGACCGGCAATTATGGCGAGAGCGGAAACCGGCGGAACGAGAGCGTGTCGTTCGCCACTCGCAGGCTGCGTCGGAGACGATGTAACCGAAGGGGATAGAATCTAGCGGTGCCGCGAAGGACTGTTGACGGGCCCTGTGGTAGGATACCAGGGGAAAATTGTGGAGCGGTTGGGGAAAGAAAGGACCCGTATGTCTGATGATGCAACGTTACTGAACCCGCATGTGCGTGGCCTTACTCAGTCGGCAACGTTGGCGATCAACGAGAGGAGTGCCACCCTACAACGCGCAGGACGGCACATATACAAGTTCGGCTTAGGGCAATCACCATTTCCTGTACCGACGGAAGTGGTTAACACGTTAAAGCTCTACGCACACGAGAAAGATTATCTACCGGTGCGTGGTCTTCCGGCTCTACGCGAGGCCGTAGCCGATTTTCATCGGCGCAAAGATCGGGTGGATGCTGTCGCCGATAATGTCTTAGTTGGACCCGGCTCAAAAGAGTTACTGTTTCTTTTGCAGCTCGTGTTCGACGGCGAAATCGTCGTCTCCTCGCCCAGTTGGGTGTCCTACGTCCCACAAGCCCGTATTTTAGGCCGGCATGCTCACCTGATTCATACGTCTTTTGAGGATAAATGGCGTATTCTGCCCGAACGGCTAGCCGCAATCTGCGAGCAGAACGGTCAACGACCAACGATCCTGGTGCTCAATTATCCGGGGAACCCGGAAGGAGTGAGCTATAGCGCGGAGGAACTGAAAGAGATCGCCGATGTTGCCCGCCAATTCAAGTTGGTCTTGTTGTCAGACGAAATCTATGGGCAGCTTCACCACCGTGGAGAACATGTTTCCGTGGCGCGTTATTATCCAGAAGGAACGATCATCAGTTCGGGACTCTCGAAGTGGTGTGGCGCCGGGGGGTGGCGCCTCGGGACCTTCACCTTTCCGCCTCACCTACGCTGGCTGTTGGAGGCGATGGCCGTAGTCGCTAGTGAGACGTACACCTCGGTCAGCGCGCCGATTCAGTATGCTGCTGTACGTGCCTTTCGTGGTGGCATTACCGTCGAGCGCTACTTGTGGCATGCTCGACGTATCCTGGCTGCAGTGGGACAGCGCTGTACTGAGCTGCTATCAGCGGCGGGGGTGCGTCTTCACGCGCCCACCGGGGCCTTCTACCTGTTCTTGGACTTCACTCCGTTATCTGCGTCTCTAGGACGGCGGGGGATTACGGATGGCGCGACGTTATGCGCGCGTCTGTTGGAAGAAACCGGGGTCGCTATTCTTCCGGGTGAGGTCTTCCATCGCCCCCCGGAGGAACTCACCGCGCGCTTGGCTTACGTCAATTTTGAGGGAGCAACGGCGTTGGCTGCAAGCGAAACGGTCCCGTTAGACGCGCCACTACCGGAAGGGTTTATTGAGCAGTGGTGCGGAGAGGTATTGGAGGGAGTCGGGCAAATTTGTCGATGGTTGCACAAGTAGTGGGCGACCGGGAGAAAAGGAGTGTCCACGCATGCGTAAGGGGAGCTCGACGATAAAAAAGCCTGTGGTTGCGTACGATACGGGAGAACATCTCGGAGTCGTTGAGGATGTCGTCGTGGATTTGGCTAACAGCCAAGTACAGGAGCTTACCCTCAAGGCTGCCCAGGACGGCGAGAACACCCAGGCGTTCCGCTTGCGCGACGTCCAAGCGTTTGGCCCCGATGCAGTCATCGTTGCTTCTCGCCGTGTCGTGGGACCAGCCTCCCCCTCCACTGACCCTGGACACCGATTCGTGCAGAGTGTGATACGGCGACGGCTGAGTCTGATGACGGCAGACGGACACAATCTAGGTGCGCTGGTTGATGTCTACTTTGATGAGCACACAGGTGTGATCGACGGGTACGAAGTCGAGGGAGGGCTCTTTGCTGACCAATCAGGCGGGCGCTCGTTTGTCCCTGCACCAACCACACTCGTAGTAGGCACGGACGTCGCGTTTGTTCCTGCCGGGACGGCAGACTTGATGAAAGAGGAAGACGTAAGCCCAGGCCAGGAGACCCATGGCGACGGGTACGGTAATGCGCCTGGCCATAGTGGGGCGAACAGGGAACTGCGCCATGGGCTGACACTTGAGGAGACGAAGGGGCGCCGTGTACGCCAGAGCGTCAGTACGTTTGAAGGTCTGATCATTGCCGCCCACGGACAAATTGTGACTGAGCAAGTGCTGGCACAAGCCAAAACTCATAAAGCCGAGAATGCATTAATTGCTGCGGTAACCCAGGAAGACACTGGTTTTGTTGGTACCTCAGGTGAGCGACTCAAGAGAGTGAGCGAGCGGCTGCGCGGGAGTCCCAGCTCCGCCCTGGAAAATGCAGAGAAGCTGTGGGAGCGGGTACGTGAGGGAGTCGGCGAACTGCACGCGGTTGAGCACGTGAAACGCGCGGGCGAGCGGCTGCGAGAAGGTACCACCACCGCCGTAAGAGGCAGCGAGAAGTTGTGGGAGCGGGTGCGTGAGGGAGTCCGTGATCTGCGGTTACATGGGCGACGCAAAGGACCTCATTCCTCGGAGCGTACGCAAGAGACCACATCGGAGTCGGATCACGCGCGGCGGTAGTCAAACCTTGGGAACAAGGCATGCTCGTTTCGTAGGCTGCGGACAGATAAACACTGTGGATTCACCCGCCTTGGTGAGTGGAACCTGAAGCTGTAGCTCCGGGCGATCACGGTGCGAGCGGGAGTTTCCTAACCGTGTCCTAAGTTGCTCGCAGGAAGCTGCCGCGCTTAATCTGTTACCGCGCTACTGCCGACACTGGGTTGCGTACGGACGCTGAGGTCCGGGCGTCGGATCTCTACACGCACGTCCCGACGGACATCGCCTTTGAGCACGGAACGATATCCTAAACTGTACTGTTGGCGGAGTTCAGAAACGATGGTGTCCGCCGCCTGCTCCAGTACGGCTCCATGTCCTAAGACCTCGGCGGTATTCAACAGGAAATGTTTAGCCCCGGTCTGGGCGCTGAGGTTGCTTAGTAAACGTGAGTCCACCGCTTCATCCACGACACGGCTAGGAGGCGTGATAAATGGTCCTCTTCCCATACGGGGAAAAGCGCCCGGCGCCCCGATAAACGGACTCGGCCCTAGTCCCCGATGTGCGCGGAGTGGAGGGTCGTTGGGATTCCCTATGCCAATGGTGTACACCAAAATATCGGCCGTGCGCACTGCGTCGTTAACCTCTTGCAGCGAGGCTCTACTGGCGGTATCCAGCCCGTCGGTTATCACGACTAGAGCCTTCTTCTGGTGGCGCGCACTCTGCATGCGGTGGAGACCATCAAGGACGGCATCGTACAGCGCTGTCCCACCATTCGGTCGGAGTTGCGCGGTGGCTTGCAGTACCAAGGCACGACTATCGGTGAAATCCTGCACAACCACAGGTTGCTGACTAAACGCCAGCAGAAAGACTTCGTCCTGGGTCTGAATGGTGTCGGCTAAGCGGCGCACCGCTTGCCGTGCCTGCCGGAGTTTATTGGTCATACTTTCACTCATGTCGACTACCAAACCAAGACTGACAGGCTCGTTTTGCCCGCGATTAAAATAGGTGAGCGGTCGTGGCAATTCTTCCTCATACACGATGAAGTCCTCACTTTTGAGATCGGCGACGTAGTGACCATCACGGTCCGTTACGGTGACCGTCAGTAGTTGCGAAGGCCGTGCATCTGGCTGCATCGGAGGGATTGATACCTGCTGTTGCCTCTCTGGTTCGCTGATGGTGGGTTGTTCGTGACGAGGAATTTCCAGCACTTGTGTTCCTGTCGGGTTGCCTGTCTGCGGTAATGGGACCAGGAGCGGTGTTTGTGGCGCTGAGTTCAGCGTAGGAGACTGTGCCTGTGGTCGCTGGCCTTGCCAGCCAGGCTCAGCCGGCGACGCTGGCGTACTCCTCTGGCCAGATGCAGCATGCGCCACACACAAGAGCACCACAGTACACAGAACACACCCTATACGCCTTGTCTCCATTGTTGGCACTCCTTTTTGAGAAACCAGCCGCTCTCAGTCTTTCGTCCTGGCTGTACGAGGGTGTTCCCGACACACCGCGGGCACCGCTCGATACGTTCCATGCCTTTCGTCTGCCCTCATTGGTATGAGACGGGAGTGATCTTGTCTGGTTGAAGGAGGTACGCTTCGCTGATTGCCGTCGGGTGTGAAAGTCTTACAAAAATCGTTGTGCCCATTCCGGTGCCCCTCGCTAAAGCCAGTAGACCTCTCTCTTGTCTCCGCGTATGTTTGATCGGACTACCAGAGTCATTACCGCTACGGTACTCCTTCTGTCGTTGCTTGTCTGTAGCGTAATCCTCGGAGTGATGAGGCGAACAAGCCATTGCTTACGCGTGTGGGAGTAACATGAGTAGAAGACCCAGTGTGGTGCGCGTCGAGAACGCGTGGACCGCTCAGCCGTTTCTGTATCATTTCGTGTTCTTCATCGGGCTATTGTTATGTGTCGCTTGTGACAAAAGCACGAGTCCGCAGGCAGCACCAGTACCGCCCCCGCCGCTGGTTGTTGTTACGAAGGTGCTTCAACAGGACGTGCCGATCTATTCTGAGTGGCTCGGGACCGCGGATGGTGCGATCAACGCCCAGATCCGGGCGCGGGTACAGGGCTACCTCAAGGAGCGCCGGTATCGTGAGGGAACATTTGTGCGCACTGGCGATCTGCTGTTCTCTATTGATGACCGTACGTACCAAGCCGCCTTAGACCAAGCCCGCGGGGATCTTGGGCGAGCTGAGGCGGCCTTGGGGAAAACTCAACTGGATGTGGCTCGCTACACGCCTCTCGCCAAAGAAGGGGCGATTAGTCAACAGGAACTGGACAACGCCATCCAAGCCCACCGCGGGAATCTCGCGACGGTCGCGGCTGCGCAGGCTGCTGTCAAACAAGCGGAACTCAACCTTGAGTGGACGCAAGTACGATCTCCGATTGACGGTATTGCCGGTATCGCAGTAGCACAAATCGGGGATTTAATCGAACCCAATACCCGGCTCACTACCGTGTCTCGTGTAGACCCGATAAAAGTCACCTTTCCCATCAGTGAACGGGAATATCTCAAATTCTCGGATCAGATCGCCTCGCAGATGCGGGCGGAGAAACGCGGGGAGGAGCATGGGCCGCCTCTGCAACTGATCCTCGCCGATGGCAGCATCTATCCTAAAGCTGGCAGTGTCGCTGCCCCTGATCGGGAAGTCGAAGTGAAGACGGGAACGATTTCTATTGTGAGCTACTTCCCTAATCCTGATTAC
The DNA here is from genome assembly GCA_050187625.1 of Binatia bacterium. Lineage (GTDB taxonomy): Bacteria > Desulfobacterota > Binatia > Bin18 > Bin18 > JBFWXH01. The sequence continues at coordinate 100,747 of JBFWXH010000005.1, read as the reverse complement.
TTACTCCGTCCCGGACTCTATGCGAAGGTGCGCGCCGTCACCGATACCAGGAAAGGCGCTCTTTTAGTGCCGCAACGTGCGGTCCAAGAACTACAAGGCACCTATCGGGTTGCGGTGGTGCGTGAGGACAATACTGTTTCTCTCCGTCCGGTGAGAGTTGGAGAGCGCGCGGGCAGTCTCTGGATCATCGACGACGGAGTGAGCGTAGATGATCGGGTGGTGATCGAAGGGTTACAGAAAGTGCGCGACGGCATCCCCGTGAATCCGCAGATGGCGCTCGCAGACGGTGAGACGACGCCCCCTGTCAACGTTCCCGTTGCTCCTGCAGCCACTCGCCGGTAACCTTACCCACGACACACGGAGATACGTATGGCGCAGTTCTTTATCAATCGGCCGATCATGGCGATGGTGCTGTCGATCATCATTACGCTTGGCGGGCTAGTATCCGTGAGCCGTTTGCCCATTGCCCAGTTGCCCGATATCGTGCCGCCGCAAGTCCAAGTGTTCACCACCTATACCGGTGCTGACGCCGCGACGGTCGAGCAGGCGGTCGCAACCCCGATAGAACAACAAGTCAATGGGGTCGACAATATGCTCTACATGAAGTCGACCAATGCCAACGACGGCACCATGACGTTGTCGATCGATTTTGAGGTGGGGACGAACATGGATATCGACAACGTGTTGGTGCAAAATCGGGTTGCCCAGGCAAATCCTTTTCTTCCCACCGAAGTGAAGAATTTTGGCGTCTCCGTACGCAAATCCCTAGCCTTCCCGCTCCTCATTATTTCGATCATTTCTCCGAATGAAACCTACGACTTCGATTTTCTCGGGAACTACGCGAGTATTAATATCAATGACGCTTTGAAACGGATTCCGGGTGTCGGGGATGTGCAGACGAGAGGAGCCCCTGACTACGCTATGCGCATTTGGGTCAAACCGGACCAAATTGCCAAGTTAGGCCTGACCGTCACTGATCTGCAAAATGCCATTCAAAAACAAAATACCGTGAATCCGGCGGGACAGATCGGTGGTGAGCCAGCGCCGCCGGGGCAAGAGTTTACCTACGCCGTGCGGACGCAGGGGCGACTGGTGACCGCCGACGAATTCGGTGCCATCGTCGTGCGCCTTAATCCTGACGGTTCAACCATACGCTTACGCGACGTTGCCCGCATTGAACTAGGCACCCAAAGTTACAACCAGCGTGGGCGATTGAGTGGAAAACCCGCGGCGGTTATCGCGCTTTATCAGCTCCCCGGTTCTAATGCGCTGGCGGTGGTGAATGAGGTTAAGAAGACCTTGGCCGAGCTCAAGAAGCGATTCCCGCCAGACCTCGATTATGAGATCTCGCTGGATACGACCCTGCCGGTCACCGAGGGATTACGGGAAATCGTGAAGACCCTCCTCGCTGCCGTCGTGCTGGTGACACTGGTTGTCTACGTGTTTCTGCAAAGCTGGCGAGCAACGTTGATTCCGCTCATTACGGTCCCGGTGTCGTTGATCGGCACCTTTACGGTCTTCCCGCTGCTGGGCTTTACTATCAATACGTTGTCACTTTTCGGCCTGGTGCTCGCCATCGGTCTGGTCGTGGATGACGCCATTGTGGTCGTTGAGGCGGTGCAACACAACATTGAACAGGGATTGAGTCCACGAGCGGCGACGGAAAAGGCCATGCGCGAGGTGTCCGGGCCGGTCATTGCTATCGCGCTTATCTTGTCTTCGGTGTTTATCCCCGTCGCGTTTATGGGCGGGATTACCGGTCGCCTGTACCAGCAGTTCGCGTTGACTATTGCGATCTCGGTGTTGATCTCCGCTTTTAACGCCCTCAGTTTGAGTCCGGCACTGAGTGCCAAGTTGTTACGACCGGCGAAGAAGACGCGGGGGCCGTTGGGCTGGTTCTTCGCCAGCTTCAATCGGTGGTTCGATCGTACCAATCAAGGTTATCTCAGCGTCACCGGGTTACTTGCTCGTCGGGCGCTTATTGGTGCGCTCTTTTTCGTGCTCGTCGTTGTGGTCGCTGTTGGCCTCGGCCAGCGGTTACCGGGCGGTTTCCTTCCTGATGAAGACAACGGCTATCTGGTGGTCGCGGTACAGTTACCCGATGGCGCCTCGTTTCAGCGCACTGACGAATTTGTGGGTAAAGTTGGCAAGATTATTAGCGCTATTCCCGGCGTACGCGGGTACAATGCGTTGACCGGCTTCAATCTCCTCACTGGTTCCTTGACCTCGTATGCAGCGACGATCTTCGTCCGTTTTGATCGCTGGGAAGGACGAACGACACCCGAGACCAGCGTCCAAGGAATTCAAGCCGCGCTGAACCGACAGTTAAGTCAACTCCCTGAGGCTAGAGCGTTTGCCATTTTGCCGCCGGCGATTCCAGGGTTTGGCCGGGCGGGAGGCTTTAGCATGATGCTGCAGGACCGGAGCGGCGGCTCGGTTGATTTTCTGGCTGAGCAAGTGACCCGTTTTCTCGAGGCTGCGCGTAAACGACCGGAACTGAGCGGGGTGAATAGCTTGTTTAGTGCCGCGGTGCCACAAGCGTTCGCTAGGGTGGATCGTGACAAAGCGCTCAAATTGGGCATTGATATTCGCGATGTCTATGCGACGTTGCAGACCCTGATGGGGGGCTTTTACGTCAACGACTTTAACCGCTTTGGCCGCCAGTGGAAGGTGTACTTGCAGGCTGACCCGGAATACCGCATCCGTGCCGAAGATATCGGGCAGTTCTTTGTGCGTAATAATAACGGTGACATGGCACCCCTCTCTACCCTGGTGTCAATGGAGCCAACCGCGGGGCCTGAGTTTTTGATTCATTTTAATCTCTTCCGAGCAGCGGAGATCATTGGGGCGGCTGCGCCGGGGTATAGTTCCGGACAAGCGATGGCCGCACTCGAAGAGGTGTTTCATGAAGTGATGCCCGCCGAAATGGCATACGCATGGAACAGTCTGTCCTTTCAACAGAAACGCGCTGAAGGGGGAGCGCTCGGCGTTTTTGCCCTCTCGGTGTTATTTGTGTTTCTCATTTTGGCTGCACTATACGAAAGCTGGTCACTACCGTTTAGCGTGTTGCTCGGTACCCCGATTGCCGTCTTGGGGGCCTTTCTGGGACTGTGGAGTCGCCAGTTCGAGAACAACGTCTATGCCCAAATTGGGTTGATCATGTTAATTGGCCTCTCGGCCAAGAATGCCATCCTTATTGTCGAATTCGCTAAGCTCGAACGCGACAGAGGCAAATCCCTGGTTGACGCGGCCTTGGCGGGTGCGCGGTTACGGCTGCGTCCTATCCTGATGACCTCCTTTGCTTTCATTCTCGGCTGTGTGCCGTTGTGGATTGCGCACGGCGCAGGCTCAGTCGCCCGGCAAATCCTGGGCACGGTGGTCATCACCGGGATGCTCGCGGCGACTATCGTCGGTATTTTTCTCATTCCCGTGTTTTTTGTCGTGGTCGAGCGGATTGCGCATTGGCGTACTGGCTCTCGGTCTCTGCGAGAGCCAGACGCGGTTGTGGTGGAAGGAGCGGCAGACTAGTGATGAGATCAATCGTGGTGATGGCGGTGACAGTACAAGTTCTCAGCGGTTGTTCGTTAGGACCGCTGTACCAGCGTCCCGAGGTGACGCTGCCGGACAGGTATCGTGACCAAGTCAAGGTGGCGGAGACAACGTCGTTTGCCAACCTGCCGTGGTGGGAGGTCTTCCAAGATGACGCACTCAGGGCATTGATCGAAGAGGCTCTGGTCAACAACCGCAATCTGCGCCTTGCCGCCGCACGGGTAGAACAAGCACGAGGGGTGGCGGCGATTGTGCGTGGGGATCTGCTACCGCTCGTTGGTTATGAAGGGGGGATCGGCGAATTGCACAGTACCTCCCAACTCGCTGTTCAAGTCCAGCGTGGCGAGACCAGCGAGGCATATCGAGGGGTATTCAATCTCGCTTGGGAGTTGGATGTGTGGGGCCGGATCCGCCACGCGACCGACGCGGCCGTGGCAGACCTGCTGGCGACGGAAGAGTTTCGTCGCGCGGTTATTTTGTCATTGGTAAGCGATGTTGCCCAGGCGTATTTTGAGTTACGGGAGCTCGACCTCGAGTTAGAAATTGCCCGACGGACGACGGAATCGTTTCAACGGACGCTGGACTTATTCTCCCGGCGCTTGCAAGTCGGAGTGGCCTCGAAGTTAGAAACCGCTCGGGCGGAAGCTGCGTTAGCCTCAACCTCCGCAGTGGTTCCACTCCTGGAACGCTTGATCGTCTTTAAAGAAAACCAGCTCAATGTGTTGATGGGACGAACTCCCGGCCCCATCGTGCGTGGCGCAGCCTTGACAGCCCAATTCTATCCGCCGGCGACGCCGCCAGGGCTGCCCGCACAGTTGCTGGAACGCAGGCCAGACATCCGTCAGGCTGAACAAATTTTGATTGGTGCCAACGCCCGGGTTGGTGTGGCCTACGCGAATTTCTTTCCGCGTATCGGCCTGACGAGTCTCTTTGGTGGGGCGAGTGCCGACGTTGAAAACATTGTGAAAAGTAACGGCAATATTTGGGCAGTAGTGGGACAGCTCGCTGGTCCGATTGTGCAGGGGGGAAAGCTCTCGGGAAATTATCAGGCGGCGCTTGCCCAGTGGGAACAGGCGAAAGAACAGTATGGCCAATCGGTGCTGGTTGCCCTGCAAGAGGTCTCCAATGCCTTGACTGCTCAGCAGAAACTGGCGGAAGCGCAAAAAGACCAAGAGCGAGCAGTGGCAGCACTGCGCGAATCGGTTCGGCTGGCGACGCTACGGTATACGGGCGGCTTAGCGAACTACTTTGAGATCATCGAAGCCCAACAACAATTGTTTCCCGCAGAAAATTCCCTTGCGCAAATGCGGCGGGATCAGCTCATCGCCGTCGTCCAATTATACAAAGCCTTGGGTGGCGGCTGGGCGGCCAATGCACAGGAGGTCGGATTACCTTCGGTATGGGAGGCTGTTGTGTCGCCGTAAGCCTCGGCGCTCGGAGTCACTACGAACGAGACGAAGTTGCTCAGGAATCATTGGTTGCGAACATGCCAACCCTCCACCATGGACTCCGAGCGGAAATAGCCACAAGCTGCAGTTGGTTGCCCGCAACGACAATCAACAACAGGCTCGGGAGATACCAAAACCAGCGTGATAGGACCAAGGATTCACACCTGAGAGTAAGGTTATCCTGGGTTCTCTGTCTTCGACGGTTCCGCTCAGGACGAAGGCTCACCAGAAAACACCAAAGAAGTTTCGTTGGTGCTGAGTGTCCCCTGATCGTGTCGGAGGGGCAGTCGAAGCATCTTCCGTGCTGCAGCGAAGGTCGCCAGAAAGGCAAAATGACTCCTGCGTTCCTCACTACCTCACTTCGGCGGATTGACGACAATGTAGGTCACACTCCCACTCCGATAGAATGGTTGGTACCACGTTGACCCGCAGTGATAGTAGGTTATAGCATTGACTGACAGCGTACTACACGACGACCTTTGCGCGTTGAAAGCAGCAGCGGTGAGAGTCGACCCGATCACCATCCCTGCAACGACTCCCCCAGCCGGGTAGGCGGGATATCCACCATAATAATAGCCTCCCCCATTCTCCCAGTATTCTCTTCTCGGTTCCCCGTAGTCTTGCCAGTCTTCGCGTGCTTCAGTTCTGTAGCTCTGTCGATCTTCACGTGCAGCATTGGAGTGTGATTGCCGGTCTTCACGATTGACTGCATCACCAGCCTGTCGCCGGATCTGCATTTCTTTGCCGGTATTCTGACGGCTGGCCTGACTCGCTGTACCGCCTTGCCAATTCCCACCACTGGCCGCACCAGTGCGGGAATAACCGCCAACTTTGGACGAGAAATTTCCCCCAAGCGAACCGCTACTGGCTGCGCCACTGCGCGAGAAACCTCCGCCGCCTCCCCCGAAACTGCGACCGCCACCACCTCGTCGCTGCGCTTCGACCTCAGCGGCAACCAGGATGCCCATGCACAGCAAAGCAATCCAGACGGCATGTCGGATCCACGTTTTGGTGTTCATGATGGTATTCCTTTCTCTTATTTTTTCCCTGCGTCAGGATCCATACCAGCGACAAACTGAATCCGGTTTGCGCCCTCGGCAGGCGTAAAGGCAAACACGGAGTCTGGTGCCTCAGCTGACAAGTTCCAGTCCAGAAAATCGGCCCGGAATTCTGGTTGCCCATTGGCATGTTTATAGGTAATCACAAAGCGATGGAGTAGCGGCTGGTCTCCCTTCGTGATCCACACCTGCGCATCCGTCATGTCGTTCCGTACGGCGATATGGTCACAAAGAGTACCTCTCACCGTCTCCTCTGCGATCACATACGCCTCACTGACTCGGTCTTTTAAGGTCTTGGGCAAATTATTCGACCAGAGTTCGACCATCGGCAAAGGCATCTGCAAATCACGAGTAAAATAAGTCAGGGCGGCATCTAAGTCGCCGGATTTGTCGACGGTGGCGTAGACCTTTTCGTCCAGGCCGAAGAAGGCGATCTGCTTACCGTCAAAGCGAAATCCGCGTTTGGTGCCATCGCGATCAACGATGTCAACACTCATGCGATCCGGACGCTTAACGATAATCGTCCGGCTGGCCCCGAACTCCAGCTTTTGCCCCCAGTCTTGCATGACATCATATTCGATGTCGGTGTTGACACTGAAGCGTTGTGCTTTCGCCAGGGTCTCTGCCACCCGCATTAAGGTAGCCATAGCTTTTTCTTCAATTCGTCCGGTGGTTGCCCCGGACTCCTGCGCGTACCCTGGCGCCGTGGTGAGCCACAGAGCCAGCCCCATAGCACTCACATTCCGCCATCTCACATAATTCATCTGATACCTCCTGTCTTGCATTGGCTGTACGACAGCCTGTGTAGCGTGTCTGTTGTACGAAGAACACTAGTTCGGGTCGAGCTCAAAAATAGTTCATGTTTCCGTTCAGCCGAATTCAGATCGTTCAGTCTGGGAGATCGGTAGTTGTGCAAAAGGATCCCCAGTCTGAGTTCTTCTCTTCCTAGGCGACCGCCGTAACGCTGGGGGTGTCATTCTAAGCCGAAGTGCAGCAAGGCTAAAAAATATCGCCCTCTCGGCGGTTAAACGAGAGATCATTCGATCTGTAACTTCCCGGTGATAACTGTGGGGCTCAGTATTGCATCTCGTACGCAGCGGAAGCCAAGGTGATTTGTTCCCGTATCGGGCGCACCTTTGCCACGGCTCCCAGGGACGTACCGCCTACAATACTGGTCACTGCAGAGAAACGAGCCGCCACGCTGCACCCGTTTCGCTACCCCGGGTTCGCTGGGGTCGAAGCTATCAGTTGGTCCCTTCGGATTGCGTGCGACAACGCCTGAGGCCGCTAGGGTGGCGTAGTAATCGGGCCGATACCAGTCCGAGGTCCATTCCCAGACGTTGCCGGCGATGTCAAAGAGCCCGTACCCGTTGGGCTGGAACGATGCGACGGGCGCAGTCGTGACATAGCCATCTTCCCCCGTGTCGTTGTCCGGGAAATGTCCCTGAAAGGTATTCGCCATGAATCTGCCGCCAAGCTTGAATTCATCCCCCCAGGCATAGCGCCTGCGGTCCAACCCGCCGCGCTCGGCGCATTCGTACTCCGCCTCGGTTGGCAGGCGCTTCCCCGCCCATTGGCAATAGGCGACCGCGTCCTCGTAAGCGACGTGCACGACGGGGTGTTGACTTCTCTCTGTGAGATTCCTGGTAGGGCCTTCAGGATGGCGCCAGTTCGCGCCGGCAATGTAGCTCCACCACTGGAAGTGATCGTTCAGCGCTACGAGATGGTCCGGCGGAGAAAAAACCACAGACCCGGCAACCAGATTCTCGGGCGGCGCGCCGGGATAATCCTCCACACGGGGCGGACGCTCGGCCACGGTAATGTACGCTGTCGCTATTGCAAAACGGGAGAAGTCTTCGTTCGTTACTTCGGTTGTATCCATCCAGAAGCCATCGACGTACACCCGATGCCAGGGGAGCGCATCGCGAAAGTTGGGCTCGTCAGAGCCCATCCAGAACTCGCCGCCGGGAATCCACACCATTCCGCCTGGAGCGGGGCCAGGGGCAACCGGTGAACTCGCCAGGCGGGTGGCGGCAGCAGGCACCGCGTGCCCTAACCGGGTTACCAGCGGGTGCCAGAGAAGAACTGCGACCCCCATTAGCGGAATGACAATCGAGAGGTTTCTATACTTCTTTGCTTTCATGAGTCAGCCTTTTTACGGTGGGAACAACAGTGTCCCGCGAAGCGCAGCCCCCAACAAACGGTTTTTCACGTTGACTAGATCTCGATTCCCTCATGCAGAGTCCAACCGGCGGCCTCTAGCTCTTGCTTGGCGCGCGGTGACATCTTCCCGGTGATCCACAGCGTACGCTGGGGGATGGCCAAAAACTCCGGATTTTTGGCGAAAGAGGACACGCGCTCGGTCCAGGACACATAGTCTACCGGGGCGGGTAGTACGAGCGTTCCCTCGTGATCCCGCGCGATCACGAGGCCAGGCGCCGCGATGGCCGCGAGCGGCTTTTTCTTCTCATGATAATCGGCCAGCATCTGCACTGTAGTGGCGAGAAAGCGGGCTTGGGACTCGGTGGTGACACTGCCCAGCAGACCCACCACGTCGGCGCGTCCCGGTATCTCAGGGAGACGGCTGAGGTTTTCGACGACGGCCACTTGTAGACTCAGTGGCAGGGCCGCGTTACGCGTGAATAAACTTGCTTGTCCCGGTGGCACTTTTATTTCCTGTAGTTTCGTATCGACCCGTACGATGAGATCCCCCCGCGGCGTATCCCATACTAAATTATCTACCGCCTTGACCCCTGTGATGAGCATCGACGCCGGTGCAGCCACCGAGATGGCAGTGTTAACGCCCACCCGGCCATAGAAGGCGGCAGAGGCGAACTCGTCCAGTTTTTTGGCCAGAATCGGATTCGAGGTGTAGGGATCAACGCCCAACTTCTTGGCCAGTTCTCGACGTTCCTGCTCGTACCCCAACATATCTTTCGTGATGGAGCCTGTCCGCGTCGCCACTTCCCCTGTCCGTTCGAGCCCACCTTTGCTGGAATCCGTAGCGGAATCCCACAGATGGCCTGCGCCTGTCCCGACACGATCAAAGAGACGTCCGACCCCACCCGGCAGTCCTGTCACGGTATCAATAGGATTCATGACCATATGGCCGGTGGCTTCCAGTGGACGCACAGCGCTGTGCCCCATGGCCTTCGCGAAAGTTCCGAGTTTACTCGTGTCGTTGAGCTGTACGATGGCCGGGACCTCGGCCAGACGGAGTTCGAGCAACTCGCGGCTCCGGACCTGGTAGACGCCAGCGTCCTCGCCAAAGGTCGCTTTGTCTGCGGTAATGGTATAGGTCCCCATCACGCCATCCGTCGGAACCTTCTGTTCGACACGAAACCCCTTACCTTTGAGCAGTGGAGCTGAGACGAGATCTTTGACATGGAGAGTCGGAGGGTTTTCAAACTCAGACGCAGCCTGTGCGGTGGCATCTCGCGCCGACAGCGCTATCAGAAGTCCTAGAGCAATACAGCCCACCTGGGTTTTTGTTCTCTTCACTCTGTTCATCAGTAATTTCCTTTCGGGTGAGGGTTTTCTTCATAACGTAGGTGCTCACGGCTCCATTGCGAGATCCTTCTCCTCGCTGGGCAGGACGACAGACCCCATAAGCTCGTGCCTTACCACGCCGAACGCTTCCTTTAGGAGCAGGGGCTCGGCCGCCTCCCGCGCCAGCGCCTCGATCCGCTGCCGCAGCTCGGTGACTTTCTGTGGGTTCTGGTCGGCAAAGTTGGTCTTCTCCCAAGAATCCTCTGCCAGATTGAAAAGCTCGATCTGCGACGGCAGCACCGTCCGCCACACCAGCTTCCAATCCCCTTTGCGTACGGCTGCCAAGAACGGCCCGATGTTGTACACCACCTCTTCGCGCGGGGAGGGCTTACCTTCGCTAAGGGTCGGCCAGATGTTCAGGCCGTCGAGCGGTTTGCTTTTGCTAAGCGACGCGCCGGCGAGCCCGGCCAAGGTTGGATACATGTCCACCATGTGGATCCGCTGGTCCACTACAGAACCCGGCTTGATGTGTCCCGGCCAGTTAATGAGGGCGGCGACTCTCGTGCCACCCTCGTACAGTGTCCCCTTACCGTCGCGATAGGGGCCATTGTCAGCAGGGATGGTGCTCTTGGACATGTCAATCTCGCCTGTGAACTTGGCCGAACGCGGGCCGCCATTATCGCTCTGGAAGATGATGAGGGTGTTATCGCGCATCTTCCGTCTCTCTAACGCCGCGATCACGTGGCCGATCTCGTCGTCCATGGCTGTGACCATCGCGGCGTAGGCGCGGCGACTGGGATCGGCTATGTCCTTGTACTGGTCGAGATACTCCTGCGGTGCTTGATACGGCGCATGCGGCGCGGTGAAGGTGAGATAGAGGAAGAGCGGGATTTTCGCATCATGCTCCCCAATCAGCTTGACCGCCTCCTTGCCGAGCAGGGTCGTGACATACCCCTCTTCCTTGACCGGATCGTTGTTGCGGAACCAATCACGGACGCCATGGGCTGAGTGGGTGAAATAGTCAATCTCGCCCAGCATGGGTCCATATTGGTAGTCGAATCCGCGCTGTCGCGGCCAGTATTTGCGATCGGCATGCCCGAGGTGCCATTTGCCCACGATCGCGGTCTTGTACCCCGCTTCCTTCAGGGTCTGGGGGAGCAGCCATTCGTCGGTGGCCAGGCCGTATCTCCCGGCCGAGACAATGACCGCCGTCTGCAGACCGTAGCGGAAGGGATAGCGGCCGGTCATCAGCGCGGCCCGCGACGGCGTGCACATCGGCTGAGCGTAGAACTGTTCAAGTCGGGCTCCGCTTTGGGCAAGCTTGTCTATGTTCGGCGTCTTGATGTCGGAGCCGTGAAAGCCGACGTCCTTCCATCCAAGGTCATCCGCCAAGATGTAGAGAATATGGGGACGTGGCGCGCCCTGCTCGGCTATGGCAAGCGCCCCCCCCCCAAAGCAGCCGGCCAGAACGACTAGAACAAAAGAGATGGCAACTCGAGCTGACTTCATATCGGAACCTCCTAGGATCATTTCTTCTGCGGTTGGTTTAGGCTCTCCCTTTTCAGAAGAGCACCAAAGCCACACCCGGTGCAGCTTTTGGAGTACAGGACGAAACCCCGCTTTGGAGAGCGGGTGGGGACGAACCAAGCCGGGGCCCATCTGCTGTCCCTCGCCTCTGCCAGTGGGATTGGAGTGCGAAACTGGCGCGTCGCACTCCGAGACGCTGGCGCGCCAGTGCCATTACTGCTCAGCGGCGGCCGTTGTTTTCCCATGCAACTGATCAATCCGCTGGCGCAGCTTCCGCGCCCAATAGTCCATTTCCTGCTGCACCTGTCCCCAGGTGCTCGCCGGCTCAAATTTTTTGCCGGTAAACGGAACGTACTTCTTGCCCGCTTGCTTGCCCGCTTGCGCCGCAATACGCTCGTTGCTGTGGGCGTCAAGAAATTCGGCTTCGATACCCAGTTGTCCGACAAAAAGGTTCGAGCCGGTGGCTGCGCCAATGATCCCCGATGTTAACCGCATCTGGGGGATGATAGTCGTCACGGTATTCATTGCCGGATTAACCGGCACCAGATCAGTAAATGCCACTCGGATGAGGACCACTCCAGGGCCGGGTTCTTCGACGACCTGATAGCCGCTGTTCTCGGTCAACGCTTTGGCGACGGCGTCACGGAAATACTGCTGTAGCAACGTCAGATCGTTGGCGTTGATGCCCTTGAAGTCCGCCTTCCTACTCGGAAAGACTGTCACCGCCTCAATGAGAAATTGGTTGTACTGGGAAAAATCTGCGCCTGGTTTCTCATAAACATAGTTATAGATCATCTTTGAGTCCGGGCGGGACTGGAGTTGAGAATAGTCGTCCAGAAACCCTGAGTACTCCGGCTTGTCAGCGGCGCTGGTATCGCCGGCGTTCAGACAAACAGCCATGGCTGCCATCAACATAAATGTTCGTAGTCTCCACATCGTGTGATCTCCTTTCCTCTGTGAGGGTAAAAATAGTCGTTCTTTCGTGCTCGTATCCTCTCTGTTCGTAAAGCGGTTTCCTATGAGTTTTGCACCAATTTGGCCTGCTTGACCCTTGTCCTGTCACTCCGAGTCATTCGTATCGTCGTCAACCGCAAGCGTGTTCAGAATGCGGATCATGAAACTCATCAGCTCTTCAACAGAGTGAAAATGGGTCGCCTCCATCGACACCACATGTTCTACTCGACCACTGATTGCCCCCTGCTCAGGCGCGGCCTCAGCAGCAACCTGCACGACAAAGGCCCGGTTCGCCGGTAAGGAGACTGGGGAGGAAGGTCGCTTCAAAGTTGATCTCTCCACCTGTGCTTGCTCGAAAGTGACGCATACCGTATGTAAATGAACCGTTCAGGTACAGCGAAAAAGGGTTAAGCTTTACGTTCAGCTGCGTTCACATCGTTCAATTTGCCGTAGCTGGGAAAGATGTGCGGATGACAGAGAGAGAAGAGCACGCAGAAATTATCTTTGGTCCGTTCCGTCTGCTGCCAACCACCAAGCAGCTATGGCGAGACGGCGTACGGGTCGAGATTCGTCCCATGCCCTTGGCAGTACTTCTCTATTTAACGCAGCATCCGGAGCAGGTGGTGTCGGGGGAAGAACTCCTCAAAGTGATTTGGGCAGGCACCTATGTCAGTCACACGGTCATCCGCGTATGCGTACGGGAGATTCGCCAAGCGCTTGGGGATGAGGTCGCCCACCCACGCTACATCGAAACGATTGGCCGACAAGGATACCGGTTCATTGGCTACCGCCTGGAAAAATCGTCGGTAGCCAGAGAGCAAAGCCCGGTCCGGAGTCAGCAGACATTGGTCAGTAGCCTCTGGCCACAAGCCGACATTTTTGTCGGGCGTGAGCGTGAGTTGGCCCGGCTGCAGGAGTGGGCGGCACAGGCGCAGCAAGGGCAGCGGCGCTTGGTTTTAGTGAACGGAGAAGCTGGGATCGGTAAGAGCACTTTCGTCTCCCACTTTCTCAGCCACATACGCGTGCAAACACCTCTGTGGGTGAGTCTGGGGCAATGTGTCGAGATGTATGGGCGTGGGGAAGCGTATCTGCCGCTTTTGGACGCGCTAGGGCGTCTGAGGCGCGGGCACGATGTGACCCGGCTGTCGGCAGTCCTCCACCAGCACGCGCCGACCTGGTTGATGCAGTTGCCTACCCTGCTGACCCCAGCGGAGCGCGAGACGCTGCAGCGACACGTCGCTGGGGCGACGCCCGAACGCATGTTACGCGAGCTGTCGGAAGCTCTCGAAGCGCTGACCGTTGACCAGCTAGGAATTCTGGTCCTCGACGACCTGCAATGGAGCGATGCGGCCACGCTGACGTGGATAGCGGCCTGGGCGCGACGGCCGGAACCTACGCGGCTGCTGCTGATCGGCACCTATCGGCCGACCGACGTGGTTGTCCACAGACACCCCCTGCGAGGACTGGTAGCAGAATTACGAGCCCACGGGCTGTGTCAGGAGCTGGGGCTGGAGTTGCTGACCAAAGCTGAAGTCACGGAGTATGTTCAGCAACGGATTGATGACAGTCCAGAGGCCACCGTGGTGGCGGCCCACATTTATAAACGGACAGACGGCAACCCCCTCTTCATGGTGACCAGCCTGGAGACCCTCATCCGACAGCACGTGGTCGTCGAAGAAGCGGAGCAGTGGCGGCTACGGGGGGACCTGGCTGCCTTCGAATCGTACGTTCCCGACGATCTGCAACAGCTCATTACTCGCCAGATTGAAGGCTTGTCCCCCGAGGAGCGGCGAGTGTTGGAAGTAGCTAGTGTCGTGGGCCTGACCTTCACGGCGGCTAAAGTCGCGGTGGGGTGTCAGCAAGAAGAAGATGTAATCGAAGACCTTTGTGAGGATCTTGCTCTACGGGAGCAGTTTATTGAGACGCGGGAGTTTGCCGAGTGGCCGGATGGGACGGTCTCTGCGGAGTATGGCTTTCGCCACGCACTGTACCGGTATGTGCTCTATGAGCGGCTCGGGAGGTCGCAGCGGATGCGGCTCCATCGGCTGATGGGGGAGCGGTTAGAAGCGGCCTATCGGGGGCAGGAGGCAGAGGTAACCGGGAGATTAGCGGCCCACTTTGAGCGGGGACGCCAATATGAGAAAGCGGTACGCTATCACCAGCTCGCGGCGGAAGAGGCGCTGCGCCGTAGCGGATATCAGGAGGTGCGACAACACTGCCAGCAAGGGCTGGCGCTGCTGCAGCACCTGCCGGCGACGACGGACCGTGCACGGCGAGAGCTGGCCATGCTGACTACGCTCAGTACGGCGCTGGCTACGGCCAAAAGCTATGCTGTGGATGCCGTGCGCGAACACCTGCTGCGGGCGCGCGCATTGTGCCAGGAGGTCAATGACCCCGTGACATTGGTTCCTGTGTTGATCAGCCTGGGCCGGCTGTACATCACTAGTAGCGATAGAACGCCAGCGGAAGGACTGATGGAGCGCGAGCGTCTCCTGCTCAAGGATACCCAGGATCCAGCGTTGGCGATTCAGCTCTCCACGCAACTATGTACGCTTGAGAGCTTGGCTGGTTTACACGCGTGCGCCGAGGCGCACCGCACGCGTGTCGCAGAATTGTACAATCAGGTAGACCATACGAAGCTGCTCCTGACTTTTGGCGGCGACCCGCTCGTCATAGCGGCGGCATTTTCTAGCTTAGGCTTGTGGCTCACTGGACAGCCTGACGGCGCTTGTCGTCATCTAGAGCAGGGACTCGCGCGTGCCGAGGCGCTCGGCCACCCATATTCGTTGGTGAACATTCTCGTTGGCGGGACATTAGTGACACTTTGTCGTGGTGAACTTGACAAAGCGCAGCAGTTTGTCCAGCGGCTGGTTACGCTAAGTCAGGACCAGGGATTTATCCTCTATAAGGTAGCCGGGACTATTTTGCAGGGAGCTTTGGCGGTGCAACAGGGGAAAGCAGCGGAAGGCACAGCAATGATTACTGACGGGCTGGCGCAGTATCGCGCGATGAGTGCCAAGGTCTATGTGCCGTTCTTTCTCTCGTTACTGGCGATAGGCTGCTGGCGGCAAGGTCGGATCAAGGACGGGTTGCAAGTGCTTACGGAAGCGCTGCAATTGACCGAAACCAACCTTGAAGGCTTTTGGCGGGCAGAGCTGCACCGGCTGCAAGGTGAGCTGATGCTCGCTCAGTCTAGCATCCACGGTCTAGCTTCTCGCGGTAGAGGGAGTACAAAGTCCAACGCCCAAAGTGCAAAGTCGAAAAGCCCCGACGCCCAGTACCCAGCACCTAGCACCTACGCAGAGGCGGAGGCGTGTTTTCACCAGGCTATCCGCGTGACGCGCCAGCAGGGAGCGCGATCGTTAGAGCTGCGCGCCACCATGAGTCTCGCCCGGCTGTGGCAACAACAAGGCAAACGGAGTGAAGCGCACCAAATGTTATCTGCGCTCTACGGTTCGTTCGCTGAGGGGTGGGGCACGAAGGACTTGCAGGCCGCCCAGGCTCTGTTGACTGAGCTTTCGTAGCTGCTGTTCCCCCGGCAAAATGAACGATGTGAACGTACCCGAACGATAAATTGAACTATAGCTGAGTGTACGTGAACCCTCCGTCCTCGTATGTTTCCCCGAGCGAAACAGGAGGTGCGGATGAACAAAATTACCGTACATCTTCTTGGTACGGCACTGTGTGTGAGTCTGTTTATCGTAACGGCCTGGGCGGGGGGAGCCTATGTCTATGAACTCGGAACACCTGACCTTGGTACCGCGGCTGCCGGTCGAGCCGCCCTCGCACAAGACGCGTCAACCGTCGTGGGCAACCCCGCCGGCATGATCCGACTCGACCACTCGGAACTGAGCACGAGTCTGTATACGATTCTCCCTTCCTTGCAATTCCGTCGTGATTCCGGCACGACCGTCAGCGGCGGGAACGGCTTCAACGCTGGTACTTCTCTTCCGTCAGCCGGGTCGGCGAGCATTCCCATCCCAGCCGGAGGTTTTTTCTATGCCCATAGTCTCTCCCCAGACTGGAAACTCGGGGTAGGTTTTGGCTCAGGCTTCGGCGCGGGACTCCAATACGGGAAAGAATGGGCCGGGCGATATTACACTCAGAAGTCGCAACTCTTGACCTTCACCCTCAACCCCGGGGTTGCCTACCGGGTCAACAACTGGCTCTCAATCGGTGCCGGGTTTAGTGTTACATATGCTTTACTCTCGCAGACCGCAGCGGTGAATAATATCTTGGACCGACTCCCTGACGGACGGCTCAAATTCAAAGACGACGACTTCGGCTTTGGCGGCAACGTCGGGCTTTTACTGGAACTGAGTCCACGCACACGTGTCGGTCTGACCTATCGCTCACCGATGGACTTCTCGTACAAAGACACACCGAAGCTGACCAATGTAGGGCCGGGGCTGCGGCACCTGCTCAATAAAAAAGTGGAACTTGGGCAGACTGCGCCTCAGACCGTTATGCTCAGCGGGTATCATCAACTCACGGACCAACTCGCAGTTATGGGCAACTTTGGCTGGCAGAACTGGAAAGAGTTCGGCGAGGTCGATGTCACTATCAGTTCGGAATCTACCAGTCAGAACCTCACCTCCGATGCCCACTTCCACGATACCTGGCATGGCGCTATCGGTATGCAGTATCGTATCATCTCCTCCGTGCTCTTCTCTGCCGGATTCGCGTACGACAGCTCGCCAGTGTCGAAATTCCATCGCACGCCTTCTCTGCCTGTTGATCGCACGCTGCGCTTTGGCTCCGGTTTACAGTACGTGGTCAGTGAAGCCACCACGATCGGCCTTGCTTACGAATTTTTTGACGGCGGGAGCGCGGAAATCGCCAACTTGCGGCGTGGTCCGCTGGCTGGCACCGTCCGCGGGCATTCCTCTACCAACTATATTAACTTTGTCAGCCTGAATATGATCCGGCGATTTTAAGGAGATGCCCCGACACCTGCGCCGCACCGCTCACAACCGCAATGGGTCGCCGGAAAAGATAACACTTCCGAGGGGACGGTCATGGAAAAATTGCTTATTCATATAACCCCAGAACTGCCACTCCTACAGTAGAGGTTACGGCTCAGTGAGTACAGCAACAGCAATAACGCCGAGGCCAAATGGACTGTTGGTGAGTCATCCCAGGCCGGATGCGCTCTGTGTGCAGCTGCTTGGTTCCTGGACCATTCAGGGATCCCAGCCTGCCACAATACAGATTGAGCAGCAATTGGCGGGCGACACAGCGGTCCGCCGCCTCACCTTTGACGCGGCTGGGTTGACGGCGTGGGACAGTAGCGTGCTGACGTTTCTGCTCAAGGTCCGGGAGCTCTGCGCGCGCCGTCAGATCGACTGTGACCCCTCGGGTCTGCCCAGTGGGGTGCAAGGACTCCTGCGTTTGGCTACCGCCGTACCCGAACGCACGGGCGCGCGCCGGGAGACGGTCACGGAATCGCTGCTTGTCCGGATTGGCAAAGCGACCCAGACGACAATCCGGGCGCTGCCGGAGGTTCTTGATTTCTTAGGGCAAACGATCATCGCCTTTGGCCGTCTGGTGCGCGGCAAAGCGCGCTTTCGGCGCGCCGACTTTGCGCTCATCGTGCAAGAGTGTGGCGCGCAAGCGCTGCCCATCGTCTCTCTCATCAGCTTTCTCGTCGGTCTCATTCTGGCGTTTGTCGGGGCGGTGCAACTGCGCCAGTTCGGCGCGCAAATCTATGTCGCTGATCTGGTTGGCATCGCCATGGTGCGGGAGATGGGCGCTATGATGACGGGCATCGTCATGGCGGGACGCACGGGAGCGGCCTTTGCCGCGCAGTTAGGCACGATGATGGTCAATGAAGAAATTGATGCACTGTCGACTACGGGGCTCCCACCGATGGAATTCCTGGTGTTGCCACGCATGTTAGCGTTGGTGCTTATGGTGCCTCTCTTATGTCTGTACGCCGACCTTTTGGGTATTCTCGGTGGTGCCTTCATTGGGGTGAGCATGTTGGATCTCGGGATTGTGCAATACTACAACGAAACGCAAGCTGCGCTCACCCTGACGACGTTCTTCCTTGGTCTGATCAAGGCCGCCGTCTTCGGCGTGGTCGTGGCGCTGGCAGGCTGTCTGCGCGGGATGCAGTGTGGACGTAGCGCCGCCGCCGTCGGTGAGGCGGCAACCTCGGCGGTGGTGACGGCGATCGTGTGGATCATCTTGACCGACGCTCTACTCACAGTGGTCTACGAAGTCATAGGGGTGTAAGGACTATGTCCATGGAAGAGACTCGGAGCCAACTCGACGCTACCCATATGGTGATCCGCGACCTGACCATGGCCTACGGCAGCTTCGTCATCCAACGTGACCTCACTTTTGCAATTCGGCGCGGGGATATCTTTATCATCATGGGCGGCAGTGGGTGCGGCAAAAGCACGTTACTGAAGCACCTGATCGGACTGAAGGCTCCGGCCAAAGGCGAGGTGCTCTTCGACGGACAAAGCCTCTGGGGCGTCGATCCACAGGAGCGGGAACGCCTGATGCGCCGCTTCGGCATTCTCTATCAGAAGGGCGCCCTGTGGACCTCATTGACCCTGGCTGAGAATGTCGCCTTACCCCTGGAACAATACACCGACCTGAGTCCTACGCAGATTCGCGAACTCGCCTCATTGAAACTCGCCCTCGTGGGACTGGCGGGGTTCGAAGACTATTACCCCTCCGAGATCAGCGGGGGCATGCAGAAACGCGCAGGCCTGGCGCGCGCCATGGCCCTTGATCCGGAAATTCTCTTTTTTGACGAGCCCTCAGCCGGGCTTGACCCGATTAGCTCAAAACTGCTGGACGATTTAATCTTAGAGTTACGAGATAGTCTCGGTGCTACCGTGGTGGTGGTTACCCATGAACTCGCGAGTATCTTTGCCATCGGTACAAACTCGGTTTTTCTTGACCCCGAGACCAGGACGATGATTGCCGAGGGTGATCCCAAGATACTGTTGGCCGAGTCACGGGATCCTAAAGTGCGACAGTTTCTCACACGTGGAGAGGAGCAGATATGAGTAGACAGGCCAGTCCTGCCGTGATTGGCGGCTTTGTCGTCGGTGCTCTCGTACTGGCGATCGTCGGCGTGTTCGTGTTTGGCTCGGGGAAGTTTTTTGCTGACATTGTCCCAGCAGTCATGTATTTCGAGGGCGACATCAAGGGCCTACGTGTCGGCGCCTCGGTGGATTTCCAGGGGGTGCAGGTCGGCACGGTGTCCGACATCAAGGCTGTCTTTGATCCGAAAGAGCTCCGCGTCCACCTTCCCGTCATTGTGCAGATGACCCGTGACAAGCTGGAGTGGGTAGGAGAACGGCCGGAAAAGGCAACTATGTTCCGGCAATTGATTGAGCGGGGAGCGCGCGCCCAGTTACAGTTGGAGAGCATGGTTACAGGCCAGCTCTTTATTCAACTCGATTTCCACCCAGAAGCACCACCTGCAGAACTCCAGATTGATCCGTTGACTCAGTTACCAGAGATCCCAACTATTCCCACTGCCATGCAAGAGGTGCAGCAAACCGTGCGTAACGCGTTGGAGAAGCTCGGCGAGCTGCCGTTGGAAGAGATTGTCAATCGCATTAACACCACGCTGAGAGGAATTGATCACCTGGTGAATGCGCCAGAGGTGATGGAGGCCGTGAAGCATCTCAACACGATGATGACCGATATCCAACAATTAGTGCGGAACATTGATACGCAGGTTGCACCTGTTGCCACGGGCGCCACTGAGGCGTTGGGAGGCATGAAAGGCGCGATGGCTGACATTGGTAAACTAGCGCGGAATGCTGACGGGCATGTGGCGACGCTGACCAGCAGTGTGACCGAAACCGTGGGGGCTGCACGGACTGCACTCGCAAGTGCACAAGAGACGCTACGGAACGTCAATGGCCTGATGGCCCCGAACGCGCCCGTCGGTTATGAACTAGTCAAGACGTTGCGTGAACTTTCTGAAGCCGCGCGGTCGTTGCGCGTGCTGGCGGATCTTCTGGAACGGAACCCCGACGCGATCTTGTTTGGAAGAAACGAGGTAAAAACGCCATGATTCGGCAGTCTGCACTCCGTTGTCTCGGTGCCGCTCTGTTTGCACTGGCGCTCCTTGTGAGCGGTTGTAGCCTGGGGAGGCAGTCGCCACCCGTCCGGCTGTACACGTTGACGACCATCCCACCAGCGGACGCGGGTCAACGCGTATCACATACGCCAGGCATAGCCCTTGGCATAGGGCCGGTGGAGTTGCCACAGTATGTAAACCGGCCTCAGATTGTGACGGGAGATAGCGGCAATGAGCTGCAACGGGCGGCCTTAGAGCAGTGGGCCGAGCCGCTCGAGACCAACTTCTCCCGTGTGCTGGCGCAGAATCTCGCCCTCCTTCTGGCGACCGATCGGGTAGCGGTCTTCCCCTGGAAAGGACCAGTGCCCATCGATTATCAAGTTGTGGTCGAAGTCACACAGTTCCTAGGCGCGCCCAACGGCTCCGTCTCACTCGTCGCGCTGTGGCGTGTGCTGGGAAAAGACGGTAGGGAAGTGCTGCTGAGCCAACAGTCCAGTTTTACCGAATCCACAGGATCACAGGACTATGGAGCCTTAGCAGCGGCGATGAGTCGGACGATCGCCAGCCTAAGCCGTGAGATTGCCATTGCCATCGCTACGCTGCCACGGCAAGAGCCGCGAACAGTTGCCCGATAGGATGGTCGTTAATAATAAAAGCAATACTCGCAAGAGGAGGTATCCTCCTCCAGCAAGGCCCTGAATACCGATTCTCGTTGGCTTCCATGGACGCAGGAACGCGATAGTAAGGACTCTCTCATCCCTCATCTCTTCCAGTTGCCGGTAGGAAAGCGGACACGCGATGTACACCCTATGGGACCCAGGAGAACCAGAAGAACAGTGAGCAACAGTGTTTCCCCGTTCCTGGGCTGGCTTACTAACAAGGCGATACGAGAATCGTCTATTTGTATCAACAAATACGTGGTAGTTGTGCACCCGCCAAAGGGAAAAGGAGACGCGTACTCCCCAACGAGGTTCGTAGGAGGACGGTATTGGGATGCTCTGGTACGACCCGGCCGACTATCGCGGCATCCCTGCCCAGAGGATGTGTTCGCATACGGTTCAGCACCGTGGACGCCTCGCTCTCTCCCACAATGGCGACCACGCGCCCTTCGCACGCACAGTGCAACGGGTCAAGTCCGAGCAGATCGCAGGCCGCCTGGACGGCAGGCCGGACGGGAATCGCCGTTTCCTCAATGACCATACCGACGTGGGAAGCGGTCGCAATCTCGTTAAGCACGGTGGCCACTCCGCCGCGCGTGGGATCGCGCAAGCAGTGGACGTGAAGAGTCGCCTCAATCATCGCCTGTACTAGGGTATGCAGTGGGGCCGTGTCACTCTGTACCGTGGTTTCAAACTCGAGTCCCTCTCGTGCGGAGAGCACCGCAATCCCATGATCTCCCACTGGGCCATTGATAATTACTACATCACCTGCTTGGGCGCGATCACAGGAAATGGTCGTGGCCTGTGTCACCACGCCGATTCCACTCGTGGTGATAAACAGACCGTCCCCCTTCCCTTTTTCGACAACTTTAGTGTCACCGGTGACGAGAGAAACTCCTGAGTTCTCACACGCCCTCGCCATCGATGTGACGACCTGCTGGAGCGTTTCGGTCGCAAGTCCCTCTTCCAGAATAAAAGCCGCGGCGAGTGCGAGTGGTGTTGCTCCACACATAGCCAAATCGTTTATAGTCCCGTGCACCGCCAACTGACCGATGTCCCCTCCAGGAAAAAACAGCGGAGAGACCACAAAGGCGTCCGTCGTAAAGGCAAGCCGTATTCCCTCCGTCTCAAGGATGGCTTGGTCATTCAGGACATCCAGCGCTGGATTCGCAAACGCTGGGAGAAATATCTGCCGAAGGAGATCGGCGGTCATCGTGCCACCGCTGCCATGTCCAAGCACGATGGTCTGGCGCGTTCCCAACGGTACCGGGCATTGCGGACCCTCAACCAGTCGTGTCATGTCCGCAACCCTGTTGGTGTCGAGCAAATCTGTAGTAGGCCGCGCATGCGCCCTCAGAGGACACCATCGGCGCGCCAAGGGGGCGCTCCGGGGTACATGCCCCTCCAAACGCTGGACAATCCGGTGGCTTGATCTGTCCTAGCAGTACCTGCCCAGCTTGGCACTGTACAACCTCGTCCCGTGGAGCCACGGTTATGGAAAACTTTTTCTCTGCGTCGTAATCTGCATACGTCTCACGCAGCGCTAGTCCGCTCTGTGGCAGCACGCCAATACCGCGCCACCGGCGATCGACCGGCGTGAACACCTCATGGATGCGCGCGCGAGCAGCGACATTCCCCTCGCGCCGTACGGCACGCGTATATTGATTGTCAACTCTGGCTTGTTTTGCTTCTAGCTGCTCGACACATGACCGTATGCCTCGGAGCAAATCCACCGGCTCGAACCCGGTTACGACAATGGGTACGCTGTAACGCTGCACGAGGGCTTCATACTCCTCGACGCCCATGACCGTGCAAACATGGCCTGCGGCCAGAAAACCTTGCACTCGATTATGGGGAGACGACAAGATTGCTTCTATTGCCGGCGGCACGCGCACGTGAGCGGTAAGCAGACTAAAGTTGGGCAACCCCAACTGCCTGGCTTGCCATACCGCCATCGCAGTGGTCGGTGCGGTGGTCTCAAAGCCGACGGCGAAAAAGACTACCTGCCGCTCGGGATGCCGTTGTGCGAGGTGCAGCGCGTCGAGTGGCGAGTATACTACCCGCACGTCACCCCCGATGGCCCTGGCTGCGAAAAGATCGGCGTGGGAGCCTGGCACACGAAGCATGTCGCCAAACGAACCGAGAATGACTCCCTCGCGTGTGGCGAGGCTGATCGCGGCGTCGATGAGTTCCACCGGCGTGACACACACTGGGCAGCCGGGACCATGCACGATTGTGATCTCGGCGGGTAACAATTGGTCCAGGCCATAACGCAGGATGCTGTGGGTTTGTCCACCACACACCTCCATGATCGTCCACGCACGTGTCTGACGGTCGCGAATCTCCGTAAGCAGGCGCTGGACCAGCACTGGGGCCCGGTAGGGTTCGCTATACACTGCAGCTCACTCCTGTTTCGTTTCCGCCTCTTGCAATTCTTGCAACAACTCTAAGGTCTGCCGTGCCTCTTCTTCGTTCAAGCGGCTGATGGCAAACCCTGCGTGTACGAGGATGTAGTCCTCCACGTGCGCCTCGGGAACATACGCCAGGCAAATAGTGCGGCTGACCCCGCCGAAATCCGCCTTCGCCATCCGCATGCCAGCGTCATCGAATACCGCTGTGATTTTACCCGGGATTCCAAGACACATAGATGCTCCTTATGCTGCTTGCCTTCATGTGGCGATGACAACTGCAACTGACGACGGCTTCACTCCTCACCTGGGGCCACGACCGCGCAAAGTTCGCGCAGTTGTGGAAAGGCGTACATCCGGTGATACGGTTCCACTATCGAGCAAGCCGAACTCGGCATATTCATGGAGCGATGTGAGGGTATTCAACATTTTCCCTGCCCAACGATAGAGGTTGTTCACCTCGACTGTTGCCCGTAACGCCCGCATGCGACTGAAGCGGTCCTCCTCTGGAAGTTCGAGAGCCATCGCCAGGGTATCGGCAAACGTTTCACTATCGTACGGATTAAACAGTAACGCTTGGCGTAGTTCGCGGGCCGCGCCGGTAAACTGGCTCAACACCAAAACGCCGCTGTTATCGGTCTTGGCCGCGACATACTCCTTGGCGACGAGATTCATGCCGTCATGCAGCGAACTGACAACGCACACATCCGCGATGCGGTATAGCGCCAGGACCTCTTGTAAAGGCAGATTGCGCCGTAAGAGAATAACCGGCAACCACTCGTTAGTTCCATAGCGGCTGTTGATTTGTTCCACGAGAGTGACGACCTCGTCGTTGAGATCTTTATAGCGATCAATCTGCACACGGCTCTCAGGACCAGCCTGAATAAACACCACTCGCTCCTTGTAGTACGGGTATTTGGTGAACAGCCGATCAATGGCCTTGAGACGCTCCGGAATACCTTTCGTATAGTCGAGCCGATCAATGCCAAGGAAGACGCGCCGACCACGCAGACCATACCGCGCAACACACTGGTGGGCTATCTCTTGCACGTCCGCACTCTCCGCGTCCCGCGCAATGCCGTCAAAGTCGGTACTAATGGGAAACGGACGAATCAACGTCTCTTGGCCATTGTGATGGAATACCGAAGCGCGCTCCCGATCTACGCGTACTTCCAGCTCTTGATTCACGGTAGCAAGGAAATTCTCACAATGATGGCGAATATGAAAACCCAGCAAATCG
Organism: Binatia bacterium; assembly: GCA_050187625.1. GTDB lineage: Bacteria > Desulfobacterota > Binatia > Bin18 > Bin18 > JBFWXH01. The sequence goes on along the minus strand of JBFWXH010000005.1, from coordinate 76,362 downwards.
TTGGCCAGCAGTCCCCAGAGAATGTCATATTTCCACGGACAAATGCGAAACGCTTCGGGATTCGGCCACGGAATATGCCAGAACTGGGCGACCAATAGATCCGGTCGCGCCTCCTTCAGCAAACGCGGGAGCAGCGCAAAGTGATAGTCTTGAATCCACACCGCAGCGGGTTGGTCTTTGACTTCAGCCAAAATCGCACGAGCGAACTTGTCGTTAACGTGTACGTACGTCTGCCAATCTTGCAGAGCAAACCGAGGGCGGGCAAACACCACATGACACAACGGCCATAATGCCTCGTTGGCGAAGCCGTAATAATAGCGTTGCTGCTCTTCTTCGGTGAGCCACACACGTTTCAAGGTATAGCGCGGGTCTTCCGGCGGCACTGGCACGCGATCGTGAGCGTCGACTACCAATCGGTCTGCATTGCCACTACCGTGTGCGACCCAGAGACCTCCGCAGGCACGGAGCACTGGATCCAGGCCGCTCGCCATGCCCGAGGCTGGCTGTTCGCACACGATATTACCCCCCGTCTCGGTGTGGACATAGGGTTCACGGTTGGAGACGACGATCAGGCGCAGATGGCCTAATTTTTCCTGCACGGTTTCCCTGAGCAACGCGTTGTTCCACAGCATGACACCTCCCTCATAGCGGACGCGGCAGTGGGCAGTGATCCACAACGCCGCCAACCTCGCGCTTTTATCCATAGATAGATATAGATGCGCTGTTCGACAGTACCGCTGTTAGCATGAGACAAAAATCTCAGCGACGCAACCCAGCACCAAGTCCTTTGTCTCTATCCGACTTTGTATCCGGTTGGTCACTGCGGCGGGACGATACGGGGTGCTTGTCGTTAATGCTGGGTCGTGACAAATCCCTTGCCAAGGTAAGGTATTGTTCGCTACTGCAAAGGAGATACGGATATGAGCACAAGTCCTCAACTACGCTTTGGTCTGTGGTATGACTTCCGCAATCCACCAATGTGGAAACGACCCTATGATCAGCTGTACGCGGAGATTTTTGAACAAATTGTCTGGGGTGAACAGCACGGCTTTGATGACATCTGGCTCTCGGAGCACCATTTTATCGAGGATGGGTACTCGCCCTCGTTACTGCCGATCGCGGCGGCGATTGCCGCGCGGACCAAGAAAATTCGCATTGGCACCAGTGTCATGTTACTGCCGTTTCACGACCCAATCCGCCTCGCTGAAGACGGGGCAACCGTAGACGTGATTTCTGGTGGTCGCTTTGCCCTTGGGGTAGGCACCGGCTACAAAGTGGAAGAATTTGAGGGCTTTGCAGTGTCCATGAAGGAACGAGGTGGTCGCACGAACGAAGGCCTCGAGATTATCCGGCGACTGTGGGAAGGGGAAACGTTGACCTTCAAAGGCAAATACTACGAGGTGAACAACGCGAAAGTTACTCCGGAAACTATCCAGAAGCCGCGTCCACCAATCTGGGTCGGTGGGTTTACGCCGCCGGCAATTCGTCGCGCCGCGAAGTATGGTGATGGCTATATTGGTGTCAACGTGACGAGAGATCTCTATAATCGTTACCTTGCCGAACTGGAAACACTAGGAAAACCGACCACGAATATTCCGATCGCTGGCGGGAAGTTTTTCCTCATCGCCTCGAATGATCCAGAAAAAACCTGGAACGAGGCGGCAGATCACGTCATCTACCAGGTGAACGCCTATGCCGCCTGGGCAGAGAAGGCTGGCATGGCGCTGTTCCCACACATCCGCGATCGTGCGCATTTGCGCGAGACCGGACTCCTTACGGTTGCGGATGTCGACGGCTGTATCAAGCTGATTCGTGACTGCTTGGCCGAGGCTCCGCTCACGAATTTCTATGCGTGGACGCTGCCGCCAGGTCTGCCCGCGAGTTGGATTCAACCGCACCTCGAACTATTCGCCAGCAAGGTGATTCCTGCGTTTCGCTCAACATAGACGGAGGATTGTAGTTCAATACTCTCTGGGCGAGTGCGGGCGACGCCACTCGCCCGAGGCGTTTGTTACTTTATGAAGCCGGCCCCTTCTTCGACCTCTGCCACTGTCTTATCAGCGTTTTCTCCGGTCATAAACAAGAGAATTTCGTGTACTCCCAAGGCTTCGAGTTGGGCAATTTTCTCAGGATTGCGCTTGAGGTCTGGGACACTGCCGATCATCGAGATCGACAACCGTGAGAAATCGCGTCCGCGTTCGTCCATGAGGTCTCGTAACTGCGCGAGTTTATCCCGCAGTATTTCGACCGGGATGGGGCCGGGCTGCCAGCCGTCCCCTAAGTCCGCCACTCGTCGTAACGCGGCAGGACTTTCTCCCCCAAAGATGATCGGCGGATGGGGTTTCTGCACGGGGAGTGGGAGCGAATACACATCGGTAAAGGAAAAGTATTTTCCCTGGAAGCTCGACAGCTCGCTACTCCATAGCGTCTTCATGACGCGGAGATATTCGCGGGTACGGCTCGCGCGTTCCGAGAACTTTTCTCCCAGTGCGTCGAATTCCTCCTTCAGCCAGCCAATCCCAACACCAAAGAGGCACCGACCGTTCGATACGAGATCGACGGTTGCGACCGATTTGGCGACGTGTAGGGGATTGCGATAAGGGATAATGGTAACGCTGGTGCCTAAGCGAATGGTCCGGGTCTTGGCGCCAATCGCGGCGAGCAAGGCAAACGGATCCGGCCACGGGGTGCGACGTGCGAACCCCACCGACCCGTCTTTGGTATAGGGGTACGGCGCAGCTATTTGTTCAGGAATGACAATGTGGTCGCCCAGCCAGATGGATTGGTAGCCGAGCGCTTCAGCCCGCTCTGCCACACGAAAGTAGTCGTTCGCGCTCGGATTAAACCCGACCCCAAGCGAATAATGCACACCAAACTTCATGTTGTTTCTCCTTCCTGCGCGCAGTGATCCGGTGTTTTGTTCTCGTGCGGCTATAGCACGGGAGAGCGCGGTGTCTCAACACCAGGAGGACAAGGTAGCGTGGAGGGTCCTTTGACTCTGATCGGACGTAAGAATAAGGTATCTGATAGGGTTTTTACCTGTTAAGGAGTATAGACATGGCAAGTACAGCAGAAGCACGAGTGCGAGACGATCGCGTTGTGCAGGGATTTGAGCCAGAAAAAAGCGAGCCGCAGGAACCCCGAGAACAACGGTGGGGACAACTTCGTAAGGTTTTCGAACGACATCAAGGGGAGAAAATGCTGGTGATTCTCACCGGGTATCCGGATCCAGATAATATCGGCTCGGGATTGGCGCACAAGTTTCTTGCCAAAGATTTCGGCCTCGAGACCACGCTCTTGTGTTTCCAGGAAGTCAGCCATCAGGAGAATCGTGCGCTGGTCAAACGGTTAGAAATTGACTTACAGCTCTATGATGAGAAGTTCGATCTCGAGCCGTACACTGCGTATGCGTTTTTAGATACCCAGAAAATTGACACCCCGATCTCCGATAAACTGAGTGGCAAGACGCTGTTATCCTTTGTTGACCATCACAAGCGGGTTGGTGATATCCCAGCGGAGTTTGTTGATGTGCGCGAAGAGGCCGGCTCGACGTGTGCCATTTACACAGAATACTTACGGTCGCAGTACCCGCAGGGGTTGAACCCAGGCGAGATGGACCAGGTGCGGTTAGCAACGGCCCTGATGCACGGTATTCGCTCGGACACGATGGATCTGCTTGAAGCGAGTCGTTTGGAGTTCGAGGCCGCCGCATACCAGTGGCCGTGCATTGATCAGGCCATGCTCAAAAAAATCTCGGCACAGTCACAGGCGCCAGCCGTTATGGATATTATCCAGAAAGCGCAGGAGAAGAAGCAGGTGCTTGATACCTTCGTCTTCACGGATGTCGGTTTTGTCCGGCGCGAACACCGCGATGGTATCCCGCAGGCCGCTGAGTTTCTTCTGCAGCGGGAGGGGACGGACACTGTTCTCGTTTTTGGCATTGTCGATGGTAAGACCATCGATGGGTCGCTGCGCACGCGCAGCGATACGATCAATCCAGATAAGTTTCTCAAGAAGGCTTTCGGCTTTGACGAAGAGAAGCAAGTGTACTACGGTGGCGGCAATATCAAGGATAAAGGTGGCTTCCAGATTCCTCTCGGTTTCCTGGGGCAGTACGACGACCGTGATCTCCTCTATAAAATGACGTGTGAGATTATCCAAGAGAAGTTCCTCCATGCCATCGGTCGCAAGGAATAACTCGCCGGCGTTCACAGTATCTGCATAATCCACATTTCCAGGGGGATAGCGTAGTGACTGAACACCTGCTCGTAGGCGTAGCGAGCATTATTGTTCTTGGTGTAAGTGCCCGGTGGCTGGCGTGGTGGATACATCTCCCTGCCATCCTTCTTTTACTGGTATTTGGTATCGTGGCAGGACCGGTTACGGGATTTCTTCATCCCGATGAAGTGCTGGGAAATCTGCTATTACCGCTAGTTTCCCTCTCTGTTGGCATCATTCTCTTCGAAGGCGGACTCACGCTCAGCCTCCGTGAGTTGCCCCACATCGGTCGTGTCTTGTGGAGTTTGGTGAGCCTTGGGGCGTTGATGACGCTCGTGGTCAGCACCATCGCTGCCGTTGTGGTGTTGGGATTTAGCTGGACCCTGGCCATTCTACTGGGTGCCATTCTCGTGGTGACGGGACCGACCGTCATCGGCCCGCTCCTCCGCGATATCCGACCAAGCGGTCAAGTCGGTCCGATTCTCAAATGGGAAGGGATTGTGATCGACCCAATCGGGGCCACGCTCGCTGTTCTTGTCTACGAAGCCGTTCTGGCTGGTGAGGTGCAACAAGCAACAACATTGGTTGTCCTGGGTGTTACGAAAACTGTGCTCATTGGTGGAGTTCTTGGTGTGATTGGTGCGGGGATTCTCTTTTTCGTCCTCAAACGATACTGGGTGCAAGACTTGTTGCAAAACTCGCTCGCCCTCATGCTGGTCGTTGCTGTCTTTACTGCGGCCAACCTGTTGCAAGAAGAGGCGGGACTGCTTGCTGTCACCGTGATGGGGTTTGTCCTGGCGAATCAAAGGACAGTGCCGGTTAAACATATTGTTGAATTCAAGGAAAATCTCCGGGTCTTGTTGATCTCGAGCCTATTTATCGTGTTGGCAGCTCGCCTGGAATTGAATCAGATCACTGCCTTGGGAGTGAGTGCAATATTTTTTGTCTTAATTTTAGTCGTGGTTGCCCGCCCGCTGTGCGTGGCTGTGTCTACGGCTGGCTCGGGACTCACGTGGCGAGAGCGAGCATTTCTGGCGTGGATGGCCCCGCGGGGAATTGTCGCGGCGTCGGTTTCGTCGATCTTTGCCTTGCGACTCTCCGACGCCGGCTATGCCGGGGCGGAGAACTTGATCTCAGTAACCTTTCTGGTGATTATTGGCACCGTCGCATTGTACGGTCTCACCGCGGGGCCGGTGGCTCGCAAGCTCGGTGTCGCCAAAGCCCACCCCCAGGGCATCTTGTTTGTCGGTGCACACTCGTGGGCGCGAGCGATTGCCAAGACATTGAAGGATGGTGGGCATCGCGTGTATCTGGTCGATACCAACTGGGGGAACATCCTGGCAGCGCGCGTAGCTGGATTGCCCTGCTATCACGGGAATGTGCTCGGTGATGGTGCGCTAGAAGAGATGCAGCTTGATGGAATCGGGCGGTTGCTGGCGGTGACCTCCAATGACGAGATTAACGCTCTGGCCGCACTCCATTGTGGCGAACTCTTTGGCCGCTCAGAGGTCTATCAGCTGCGCCCCAAAGGCGACGGTGATGCCATGGCTGGGGTGCCGCAGCACCTCCGGGGGCGCTTCTGGGGTGTAAAGGGCATGACGTATACCGCCCTTACCGAACACTTTGGCGCAGGGGCGGTCATTCAGTCAGTAACGTTGGCTAAGGATTACGACTATAATGCGTTTAAGACCCACTATGGAACACGCGTGCTCCCGTTGTTTCTCATCGATCAGGCGGGGCATGTCACAATCTGGACAACGGACCAGGAACCCATTCCCCGTGTCAGCCAAACGATCATTTGCCTCGTTGATCCGGTGGTGCCCGGCATAGCTTCAGCGGAGCAGGAGAAAACGTTGGAGTCGATGGACACCGGCGGTGGATAGGGGAATCCTGACTCACTGGTGGGGACGCCCTGGCAACCGTAGGCAAACCCCTGCGGGGAACTCTTCGACGGCTTCCCGCCCACGGGGTCGTCGTTCGGTACCTCCTCCTGCGCTTCTCGCCTTGGCGCTTTTGACCAGTATTTTAGTTGGGAGTGTCTTGCTAGAGCTGCCATTTGCCCAACGGAACGCGACTCTGACTTGGCTGGATACGCTCTTTACGGCAACGTCGGCCACCTGCGTGACTGGACTGGTTGTCGTTGATACTGGCAGCCAGTTCACAGGTATTGGTCAACTCATCATTCTTCTGCTCATCCAGATCGGGGGGTTGGGGGTGATGACGACGGGAACCCTGGTTCTCATTGCATTGGGACAACACCCGACGGGAGCCGTCCAGCACTTGCTAACCGGGTATGCAAGCCACCGGCCAACACTTCGTGCCCGCGATATTCTGGGGACGGTTGTACTGACGACATTTGTCGTCGAGTCCATTGGAGCCGTCCTCCTCTATCTCGCGTTCGCACCTACGCACCCGCTGCCCGAGGCGCTGTGGCTCGCCATCTTTCACAGTGTATCCGCATTCTGTAACGCCGGGTTTGCGCTGTGGCCCGACTCGCTGACACGCTATGCGACAGACCCTTTAGTTAATGTGACCATCGGCGGACTCACGCTCATCGGCGGGCTCGGATTTGTGGTGATCGTCGAGTTACGTCACTGGCTGGCCTCGGGTCTCGCTCGCAGGAAACACCACGTGCGACTGTCGGTTCATACGAAGATCGTGCTCGCCGCGACAGTTATCGCCTTTACGGTTGGTACAGGACTGTTTCTCCTCCTGGAAGCACGGAATGTCCTTGTGGGGCGAACCTGGAGTGACGCACTCTGGATTGCGAGTTTCCACGCAGTTGCCGTGCGGACTGCCGGATTCAACACCGTCGATATCCAGAGCCTCAGTAATCCCACGTTGTTATTGATGCTTGCACTTATGTTCATCGGTGCAGGACCGGGGTCTATGGCTGGGGGTATCAAGCTTACCACTGCCACGGTTGTTGCTGCACTGGTCGCGTATCGTATTCGTGGCAACAAAGAAGTGTGTATATTTGCGCGTGCTGTTGGTGAGAGTACAATCCAACGCGCGGTCGTACTGACCGTCTTGGCGGTTATACTAGTGGCAAGCACGGTCGCGGTCATGGAAGTGGCGCGCAATAGCGGTCCGCCGAACACGGCCGACCGCGCGGAGGTACTCGCGGTGGTGTTTGAAGCGGTGTCCGCCTTTGGCACGGTGGGGTTGTCTATGGGCATTACAGCAGAACTGGGCACTATTGAGAAATTAGTGATCATTCTCTTGATGTTCGTTGGTCGCCTGGGTCCGTTGGCGTTGATGGATTTCTTTGCCCATTTGCCACCGAGTCCTCCGATCCGCCATGCCAAAGAAGAATTGATGGTCGGGTAAGAGGAGGACGTATGCGTCAGATCGCCGTGATCGGTCTCTCTGCATTCGGTACGGCGCTTGTCCGGAATCTCGCGCAAGAGCGCTGTCGCGTTTTGGCGGTGGACCTGAATGAGCAACGGGTCGACGCGATCCGTGAGTGGGCTCCAGAGGCGGTGATCGCTGATGCTCGAGACCCCCGTGCACTCGAAGCGTTGCGCTTACATGTGTGTGACGCCGTGGTCCTTTCTCTTGGCGAGCCACTCGATACTAGCCTGCTCGCCGTGCTACACCTGCGCGACCTCAAAGTCCGCTACATCGTGGCGAAGGCGGTGAGCGAGGATCATCGCCGCCTGTTGCAACACCTCGGCGTCCATGAAGTAATTTTTCCGGAAGCTGACACCGCACATCGTACGGCGCGAACGTTGGCTAACCCTGCGTTGCTTGCGACTCTGAGTCTCGGAGAAAACATTTCCCTCATCGAGGTTGCACCAGCGAAGTGGATCGTCGGGCGGACATTGCTCGACCTGCAGTTACGACAGGAGTACGGTGTGACCGTCGTCGCCATACGCGATACACTTCACGATGAAATTCGTGTCAATCCCGATCCTCATCGCGCCATTACTGACTCCGATGTCCTGGTTATCATCGGCAAAGAGGACGACGTGAGCCGCTTCGCCCGGAGTTAGTAGAAGTTGCAGCAGTATCTCTCCAACGATTCCCCTGAGCAGTAGTCGGCCTTCTCGTGGTCGGCTCCATTGGGTGATGAGGGGCTTGCGAAATGGCAAGACCGAGCCGCGCTGTGGGTGATTCCTAATTTTGGGAAACGTGCGCATGTGCGCTCTCATTTCTTGGAACCCTCAGGGAAATTTCTACTGGTGTCGCGAGAGCTGCGCAGGAGTCGTTTGGCCTCTATCTTGCGTCCTTCCCAATAGAGGAGGAACTCCATATGGCAGTGAAAATCGGAATCAATGGTTTTGGTCGGATCGGTCGCCAGGTCTACAAAGCGATTCGCGAACGTTACGATGACAAAATTGATGTCGTTGCGGTCAATGATATCGGGAACCTCAAGATGATGACCCACCTGCTCAAATACGACACGAACTACGGCCGCTTCCCCGGTGAGGTTATCGCCAAAGAAGATGGGTTTGTCGCCAGCGGAGACGTTGTCAAGGTCTTTGCCGAACGCGACCCAGCCCGATTACCGTGGCGACAGTTGGGAGTCGACATTGTCGTCGAATCCACCGGTTTGTTTCGTGAGGCGGCAAAGGCCAAAGCCCATCTCGAGGCAGGGGCCAAGAAGGTAATCATCAGCGCACCGGGGAAAAACGAAGATATTACGATCGTGTTGGGTGTGAACGAGACGATGTATGAGCCCTCTCAGCATCACATTATTTCCAATGCCTCGTGTACAACCAACGGGTTGGCTCCCGTCGCCAAAGTGTTGTTCGATACCTTTGGGATCGAGAAAGGTCTACTGACGACGGTGCACGCCTACACCAACAGCCAGCGCTTGCTTGACCTGGAAGCGGGTGATCCGCGAGATGCGCGGGCGGCGGCGATGAATATCGTCCCGTCAGAGACCGGCGCCGCCAAAGCGGTCGGACTGGTGATTCCTGCGCTCAAAGGAAAATTTACAGGAATGGCGTTTCGTGTCCCGACTTCTACAGTATCTGTCATTGACTTTACCGCCCTTCTTTCTCGAAACGCGACGGTTGAGGAGATCAACGCTGCGGTAAAGGAGTATGCTGCGGGGGCAATGCGCGGCATCCTGGGCTATAGCGAAGAGCCACTGGTATCGAGTGATCTGAAAGGTGATTCTCACTCATCGATCTTTAGTGCACTGGATACGTTGGTGATCGGGGACAACTTGGCCAAGGTGGTGTCGTGGTATGACAACGAGTGGGGCTATTCAGTCCGCGTGGCCGACTTGGTGCACTACATCGCTGAAAAGGGCCTTTAAGTCGACGAGCGGCGGCGTAGCTTGTGGATGTCTCCGCAGAAGCAATTCAAGGCTGTCGTCCGTGCACGCCCTTAGAACTGGGACGAAACGTCTTCTGTCCGACAGAATAGGCGGGCTGACTACTCGTGGGTCTGCCCGCGTCGATCCCTGCCGATCGAGCGAAAAACAGAGGAGTACGCAATGGAACACCAAGGTCGAGGTTACAGTCAACAGAGTCTAGAAGCGCATGGTATAACCAACGCGAACACGGTGTGGTGGAACCTGGCTACCCCAGCCTTGTACGAGCACACGTTACAACGACGGGAAGGGTTGTTAGCCCATCTCGGGCCGTTGGTGGTGCGTACGGGCCAATACACTGGCCGCTCGCCAAAAGACAAGTATTTCGTACGCGAGCCTTCGAGTCAGGACAAAATTTGCTGGGGCGAGGTGAATCGCCCGCTTGAGGAAACACGTTACGACGCCTTACGGGCACGCTTTATGGCATACCTGCAGGGAAAAGACCTCTACGTGCAGGATTGTTACGTGGGTGCAGATTCTGCCTACCGCGTACCCATCCGCGTTATTACCGAAATGGCGTGGCACAGTCTGTTTGCCCGTAACATGTTCCTGCAGGAGCACGAGCCGACCATACTGGCTCAGCATGTGCCGCAATTCACCGTTATTGATGCCCCCGGGTTTAATGCGAATCCAGAGGAGGATGGCACGAATTCCGAGGTGTGTATTCTGGTCCATTTTGGCCGTAAGGAAGTCTTGATTGGTGGGACGCTGTACGCGGGGGAGATGAAAAAGTCCATGCTCACGGTGATGACCTATCTGTTGCCGTCACAAGGGGTCCTGCCCATGCATTGCTCAGCTAACTACGGAAGGGATGAAAACGATGTCGCGATCTTTTTTGGCCTCTCCGGAACCGGCAAAACGACGCTCTCGGCCGATCCGCAGCGAACCTTAATTGGCGATGATGAGCATGGCTGGAACGACCGCGGTGTGTTTAACTTCGAAGGTGGCTGTTATGCTAAGGTTATCCGCCTGTCTCCTGAGGGTGAACCCGAGATTTATGCGACCACGCGAATGTTTGGAACGCTCTTAGAGAACGTCGCTATTGACACTGCCAGTCGGCGGCTCGACCTCGATAGTGATGCCTTCACCGAGAACACGCGCGCCTCGTATCCTATCTCACATATACCCAATGCGACCCGACGGGGAGCGGGAGGACAGCCCAAAACGATTATCATGCTCACCGCGGATGCCTTCGGCGTGCTGCCGCCGGTGGCTCGGCTGACACCTGCCCAGGCCATGTATCACTTCCTTTCCGGTTACACGGCCAAGGTGGCTGGCACAGAGCGGGGGATTAAGGAACCGCAAGCGACATTCAGTGCCTGCTTCGGGGCACCGTTCATGGCGCTCAATCCCAATGTGTACGCCAAGCTGCTCGGAGAAAAGATTGCGCAACACCAGGTGCAGGTATGGCTTATCAATACCGGCTGGAGTGGTGGCCCGTACGGAACCGGGCAGCGTATCAAACTGGGACACACACGGGCGATGGTCCGGGCGGCCTTGAGTGGGGCGCTCGCTGAAGTGCCACGTATGGCAGACCCAGTGTTCGGTTTCCAGGTCCCACAGACATGTCCCGATGTTCCCGCGCAGGTGTTACAGCAACGCAACACGTGGAAAGACCAACGCGCGTATGACGAGCAATCACGTCAACTGGCGGGTATGTTTACCAAGAACTTCGGACAGTTTGCCAATAAAGTGGCAAACGAAGTGCGCGACGCAGGCCCCCGGCACGGCTAGGAAACGCTCCGCTTGCGTATCACGGTACCCAGTCCCAGGACATGACGTGTGTTGGAGACGCTGCTCACTAACAAATTAGTCGCGTTTTTTACCGTTCTCACGCTCGGGCTTTTGCTTGGTCGTGGGACCGTGGCAGGCCTCTCGCTTGGGTCGTCGGGAGTCATTTTTGTCGCCTTGGTGTTCGGACACTGGGGCTACCAGATCCCTGACGGTATTGGCGCCCTGGGGCTGGTATTGTTTGTCTATTGTGTGGGGCTTACAGCCGGCCCGACATTCTTCCGGGTCTTCGTGCGACAAGGCAAGGCGTTGGCTCTGCTCAGCAGTGCGCTAGTCGGACTTGGCGCCGTAACGGCGTGGGGGCTTTCGTCGTTGTTGGAGCTGCCGGCTGACCTGGCGGTTGGCATCTTTGCTGGAGCGATGACGAGCACCCCTGCCTTGGCCGCGGCAATGGAGGCATTGCCACCGGATTCGCGGGTGCCGGTGGGGTACGGGATCGCGTACCCATTTGGCGTGGTGGGAATTGTTCTCTTTGTCCAACTGCTACCCCGTATCCTGCGAGAAGACATCGCGGCGTTGGGAAAACAGCTCCACACGGAGGACGACACTGGGAGCGAAATTGTTCGTGTACTGGTAGAGGTGCGCAACCCCGTAGTGAACGGCAAAACGCTGAGCGAGCTTGGGTTTATCGCCGAGGCCAACTGTCAGGTCTCGCGGGTCTTGAAAGGCAAACGACTTGTACCGGTGCCGCACGACTTCAGTCTCACTACAGGCCAACACCTCCTGTTAGTCGGTCGTGCGCGCCAATTGTTCCCGATCCTTCCTGTCCTTGGTACGCGCAGTGAGAAGAGCGACTATGTCATGGATACGGAGCATGAACGCAGGCAGGTTGTGGTCAGCGCAAAAAACGTTGCTGGCCATTCTCTTGACGCTTTGAAGCTGCGGAATGCCTTTGGCGTCACCGTCACGCGAATTACCCGTCATGACCTAGAATTTGTCCCCAAGTCGTCTGATGTGATCGAGTATGGCGACGCGCTCAGCGTGGTTGGTGAACCGCACGATCTGGAACGGTTCGCGAGCTTCGCCGGCCATCGGGCCAGGACATTTGATGAGACGGACATGATCTCCCTTGGCGTTGGCCTTATGGTAGGACTGCTGTTGGGCATGGTCTCATTCGATCTCGGAGGCTATCGGTTCAGCTTAGGGATGGCAGGAGGGCCCTTGTTTGTCTCCTTGCTTCTGGGACACCAAGGCCATATCGGTCCCGTGGTCGGGCATCTGCCGCGGGCGTCCCGTATGCTCTTGATGGAAAGCGGATTGGTCCTTTTTCTCGCCGAGGCGGGTATCGCAGCGGGAGGGACACTGGTGGGAATCGTACAAACATACGGGATCGCGTTATGTGTGTCTGCCCTTCTGGTGACTTTTGTCCCGATGATGTTGAGCTATATCCTGGCCGCCTATGTCCTTAAGATGAACCTCCTACAAATTCTCGGCGGTGTCTGCGGAGGGATGACGTCCACGCCGGGGCTGGGTGCGATTACCTCCCAAACCGACTCGGACATACCGGTCGTCAGTTATGCCACCGCCTATCCGGTAGCGTTAATCCTCATGACGCTCTGGGCCCCGATTTTGGTTTCAGCGTTAGTCTGATACCATGCCTCAGTAGCGTTCCTCACAAAATGAAATCGGTCGACAGAAAGTTCGATTTGCGCTCTCTGACGATGGCGTTGATGATCGATTTGTTCAACTCACCGGCTTTGGCAGCGATGGGGGGCACTTTGCGGTCGGTACTCTCCAACTGAGGGAGCCGAGAAGCGGCGCCTGATCCATTTCTCTATGCCAACTATGACGTATACACCAAGGCCTGCTGCCACAATGCTACCCCACGCAGCGAGGGTAATCGGTGCGCTGTGAAACAGGTAATTCATGACGGGAGTGTGGGTAAACACGACTTGTAGGCCGGCCATCGAGACAACACCCAAGATCAGCCAGGGGTTGGAAAAGAGACCGACAGTAAACATCGTCTGGGTGAGAGAGCGGCAGTTGAAGAGATAAAAAAGTTCACCCATCACCAGAACGTTCACCGCCACGGTCCTCGCCTCCGCCTCAGTTGCGCCGTGCTGCAATTCCCACAGGAATAAACCAAACGTGGCAGCCAGCAGGAGGAGGCTGACTAATCCAATGCGCATAACCAGGGTGCCAGATAAGAGAGGTGTTTTGGGGTCTCGAGGAGGGCGGGTCATAATATCGGCCTCTTTTGGCTCGAAAGCCAACATGAGTCCGAGGAGTAGGGCAGTGGTCATATTCACCCACAAAATTTGCACGGGCAGAATGGGCAATGCCACACCTGCCGCAATGGCTGCCAAAATCACTAAACCTTCGCTTCCATTTGTGGGGAGCGTCCAGGTAATGAACTTGACGAGGTTATCAAAGACGCACCGCCCTTCTTCGACAGCGGCTTCAATCGACGCGAAGTTATCGTCTGTGAGCAGCATGTCAGACGCCTCCTTGGCCACCTCTGTCCCGTTCCTTCCCATGGCAATGCCAATATCCGCTTGTTTGAGAGCGGGAGCGTCATTAACGCCATCCCCAGTCATGGCGACGATATGTCCTCTAGCTTGCAGCGCTTTAACAAGCCGAAGTTTATGCTCAGGGGCAACGCGGGCAAAGACTGGAACTGTTTCCACCACCTCGATCAGTTGCTTGTCACTGAGTTCACTCAACTCGACGCCACTCAAGCCAGCGGGAAGCGTTCCCGGCGCCAAACCAATGGTTTGGGCAATGGCACTTGCCGTCACCACGTGATCGCCGGTGATCATTTTTACGGCGATTCCCGCTGATTGACAGGAACGCACCGCCTCGATGACTTCCGGGCGGGGTGGGTCGATCATTCCTTGTAGTCCGAGAAAAGTCAGGTCGGTTTTCAGGTCGCCATGGTGAAGCGTATGCTTGTGTAGACCTGCAGTCTCTTTGGCAAATGCGAGGACGCGCAGCCCTTTGCTCGCTAGAGTGCTTGCCTGCTGCTCGATGCGCGCACGGTCCAATGGGACGGGAAGCCCTTCCCCATTCAGCATGGCTCCGCATCGGGCAAGGATAGCCTCCACTGCCCCTTTCATATAGATGACCGTGTGTTTTGCGTTGTCGTCTTTATGCAACGTCGCCATATACTGGTGCTGGGATTCAAACGGAATAACATCGAGCCGCGGAAGGTTTTGTTCCACCATGTCCTGTGTCAGCCCCGCTTTTCGGGCCACCGCGATCAAGGCGCCCTCGGTCGGGTCACCTGCTACCGTCCATACCCCGTCTACTTCGGTCAGCGTTGAGTCATTACAGCTCAACCCAGCAAGCAGACACTCGGACAACACCGGAGCGACGGCGAGATCAAGCCGTTCCTCAGCAAACAAGATATCCCCGTCTCCGGCATAGCCCACCCCGCTCACGGTGTAGGATTTCCCTCCGGCGTAGATTGCTTGAACAGTCATCTGGTTCTCGGTCAGCGTCCCAGTCTTATCCGAGCAGATGACTGTTGTGCTGCCCAGCGTCTCGACCGCGGGGAGCTTGCGAATAATTGCGCGACGCCTGGCCATACGCGACACACCAATCGCGAGCGTAATGGTCACTGCGGCAGGTAAACCCTCTGGAATTGCTCCGACCGCCAGCGCGACGGCTGCCATAAACATGGCAAACGCGGACTCCCCACGCCACAGCCCGACTGCAAATGTCAGCGTCGCGAGTGCCAAGATGACGTACAGGAGCAAGTGACTGAAATCACCAATCTTTCGAGTCAAAGGTGTGGCAAGGGTGGTGGCCGCGGCCACCAATCGCGAGATATGGCCAGTTTCTGTCGCATCTCCGATAGCGACAACCACACCTTGCGCTTGCCCATAGGTGACCAGACTCCCCGCGTAGGCCATGTTGACGCGGTCCGCGAGGGGCGCTTGCGGCGTGAGAGAGGCCTCCCGCTTGGCCACCGGGACAGACTCTCCAGTGAGCATCGATTCATCGACCTGCAAGTCCCGCACTCTTAGCAGCCGTAAATCTGCTGGTACCTTATCCCCGGACGTGAGTCCGACGAGATCTCCCGGCACTAGAGTGTGAGACGGCACCCGCAACTTCTTCCCGTCACGCACGACCGTGGCTTCTGTCGTCACGATGCGTGCCAGAGCAGCGATGGCATTTTCGGCCTTGGATTCCTGAATAAAGCCGACGATGGCATTCACGAGCACTACACCAAAGATCACGGCGGCGTCCACCCATTCCTGCAGCAACGCAGTAATCATCGCAGCGAGCAGCAAGATGTACAGCAACGGTTGGTGGAACTGAAACAAAAAGCGTATCCAGGCACTCTGGCGCTTTGTGGCCGTGAGTTGATTCGGGCCAAAGCGTTGCTGACGGGTTTTCACTTCCTCTGGAGGCAATCCGGTGACCGGGTCAGTCTCGAGAATCTCGACCACTTCCTCTGCGGCTAAATGGTGCCAATGTCGCTCCAGCAACTCTTGCATTGGGTGTTCCGACATTATCCCTCACAATCTCTCTCTGCTTTTTCTCACTGCTCCGGCAGTTCTCACGGAAGTTCGAAATGGGCCGGGCCAGAGCGTACGAGCAGGACGTCACTCTTGACTTCACGCAGGACATGTTCCCCTACGCTTCCCAGTAAAATGTACGGCAATCCAGTGCGGCCGGTTGTGCCCACGGCCACCAGGTCCGCGCGAAGCCGCTCGGCAACGGCCTTGATCACGTGGGGAGGCCGGCCGTGTCGCAGTGTGTGTTTAACTGGTCGCTTGCCGAAATCCACCTGCTGAAGGAATTCTGTCATGTTGAGCCTGGCAGTGTTCGCTACCTGCCGACGATAACGGATGATATCCTTCTCCAACACCCCAGGCATTCCCAGCCTTCCTTCGAACAACCCCTGATACGCGTGGAGGATGTGAAACTCCGCCTCAGGTGCGAGCTGCAGCGCGAGTATGAGAGCGGATCGAGAACATTCGGAGAAGTCTACCGGTACGAGGACTCGTCGGTAGGGGCTGTGCGTTGGTCGATTGACAACCAGAATGGTTCGGTCCCCTTTACGCACTACCTTCTCCGTGGTTGTACCAAGAAACATATCTTTCCAGAAATGCTGCCCGTGGGCACCCAGCACCACCACGTCTGCGCCCTCTTTGCGGGCCTGTCGAATGATCTCCACGAAGGGTTTGCCAGAGAGGGTGCGCAGAGCGACCTTCTTTGTGGGTTGGAGAGGAAGAGCTGTGATCTTTTGCTCTAGTACTTCCTTCGCTCCGACGACGATTTGATGCGCTATCCCTCCTCCTTTCTGAAATAGCGTGTCTTCCACGACATGCAAAACTGTGAGCTTCGCGCTCTGCTCTGTGGCCAACTGGGCCGCCCGGAGCAACGCCCGATCTGCACGCGGCGATAGGTCGGTCGCGACCATGATGTGCTTTACCTCTGACATCACAAACCTCCATGTGTCTTGCCTGGTGCCACACCCAGGACGTGCCCGCGGCCCATCTCACTTGTCAGGACCTCGACCGCTCGCTCGGCCGCATCGGCAAATGGTAATAAGACTGCATCGGCACCAGCCTCGTGTAACAGCTTCGCATCATCAGTAGTGTGGGCAGTGAGCGCCACCCGGCCACCATAGCCGTGGGCGCGTAGTGCCTGCAGTAAGATCACGTTGATACCGTACTGCGGAATCGCACTGATGACCCACTGAGTCCGAGACAAAGGAAGCGTGATAGGGAACTCCGGGTCTTCAGCGTCCCCATATTGGGCGGCAAAGCCCTGTGCGTGCCAAGCGGCAATCGCCTGGGGATCAAAGTCAACACCGACGACGCTCAGGCCGTTACGACGGAGCCCGTCGGCAAGACTATTGCCATACCGTCCGAGCCCGAACAGAATCACGCCAACTGGTGTAGTGTTTGGCGACGTGTCCCCCAGGTGTTCCCGATGCGGCACCGTGCGCTCAAAGATGGCTAGCCAGGATGTGAGGAACTCATAGAGAACGTGAGAATAGAGAATCATGTACGTAGATAGACCGATAGTGATGAGTCCGACCAAAGTAATGAGGCCCATGTCCTCTGCTGTAATGTGCCCGAGGTTGAGGCCCAGAGTCCCCAGGATCAAGGAAAACTCACTGATCTGCGCAACGGCGAGACCCGCCAAGAACCCTGTGCGTTTCCGATACCCCATAGCTCCCATCAGTATCATCACGACCAGGGGATTACCGACCAGCACGAAGATTGATAATACCATGCCGGTGGCGACCTGTGCTCCTAATATGCCGAGGTCTAACTTTGCTCCCAAGTCGATGAAAAAGAACAAGAGCAGGAAGTCTCGTAGGCTCACTAAGCGCGCCCCAATCGCATCGCGATAGGGAGTCGAAGCAAGCGCCACACCCGCCAAAAACGCCCCCACCTCCTTGCTGATACCAAGTATTGCGCCTACCGCGGCCAGCGCGACGGCAAACGCAATAGCAAACAGAATCAACAATTCTCGTGAGCGAACCATTGTCGATAATAGGCGGGGCAGAACAAAACGCATCAAGAGGCCAACGCTGCCCAGGAAGGCCAGACCTAACGCGAGCACGAGCAGCATGGCACGGCCGAAACCACCATGCGGTCCCCCCGCGCCCAAGGCAGACAGACCAATCATGACTAATACGACGACAAGATCTTGTACGATCAGGAAACCTATCGCAATGCGGCCATGCAAAGAGTCGATCTCGCGTTTGTCGGACAGCAACTTGACAATGATAATGGTGCTGGAGAACGTCAACGCGACCGCCACATACAGAGCGCTCAGCGCGCCCAAGCCCAAAGCCAGGGCGAGAACGTAGCCAATCCCAGAGGTAAACACAACCTGCCCCAGGCCCGTAGTCAGCGCAACTGGCCCCACACTGCGGATCAAGCGTGGGTCAAGCTGCAAGCCAACCAAGAATAACAGCAACGTGATCCCCATCTGCGCTAGCAGGTCGATCTGTTCACTGCTACGGACCCAGCCGAGTCCGGTCGGGCCGACGAGAATACCGACAGCGATGAATGCCACTATCAAGGGCTGCCGCAGATGGGTCGCCACAGCCCCAACTCCGGCTGCGACGATGAGCAGCACCGCCATCTCGTAAAAGACGTTGTCAAACATCCAGCACATACCCCTGATCGAAAGGGCAAAAAAACAACGGCCACTCGCGGAATACTCTCCGCCATTCGTTGCTTCATCCTGCAAGAACAAGACCGCCAGAACCTCCTTCTTTTTCCGTACTCGTACCGCGGGATTTCCCAAAACTGAGAATGGCAAACTGTGACTTTTGCAAAATTGGGAGAAGCGGCATCCAGAAACACACTGTATACCAGCCGCTGTTCTCCATACGAGCTACCATCGCGGTACCATGGCTAGAAAAATGGGTTCCTTTTCTCTCCGTTGTCAAAAAGGAACAACCAGATGAAAGTCGCAGTCTTTAGCACCAAACCCTACGATCGCCAGTTTTTGCAGGCTGCCAACACAGCCCTCAGGTATGAACTCATTTTCTTGAGCCGCGCTTAACGCCCGAGACTGGCGTCCTCGCGGCCGGATTCCCGGTGGTCTGCGTGTTTGTGAACGACCAGCTCGATGCCGCCGTGCTGCGGACGCTGACATAGCAGAGCACCCGATTGATTGCACTACGGTCGGCTGGGTTCAACCATGTCGATCTTACGGCTGCTAGTGCGCTGCTCCCAGGGTTTCGCTTGAACTGCATCGCTATGGCGGGAGGGGAATGATCGCGCAGCGAACGGCCGCGACACGACCAAGTGGTGAGCCCCCTTCCCGTGGGTTGCGTACTATTTCGTGAACGCGAAGAGGTTTGCCATCTGCTCGCGCGCCTCTTTCATGTGGGTGAAGTACTGGCGGAAGCCACCGTTGTAGTTGCCGTCCTGTCGGCGATTGAATTCCCCCTCGAAATTATAGTAACCAGGCGTGCAGTCCTGATTACGCGTGGTTTTGCCCCGATGTTTGATCACTTCCTGTACCCACCACTCTTCGGCTTCCGGTGTCGCATCGATCGTCTGATAACCGTGGCGCCGCACATAGTCGATGCACGCAGCAATATGATCGCCCTGCGTCTGGAGCATATCCGTCAGGTTGAACTGGAATGAGGCCTGATAGCCACCCATAATGAAAAGATTGGGATAACCGTGTGAGTGGATACCAAAAACAGTGCGGATACCGTCACGATATTTGTCTTCAAGATCGATACCGCCCTCGCCTGTGATGTGGTTATAGATGCCCGTCTTTTGCACCTCAAAACCGGTGGCGTAGATG
The DNA here is from genome assembly GCA_050187625.1 of Binatia bacterium. Lineage (GTDB taxonomy): Bacteria > Desulfobacterota > Binatia > Bin18 > Bin18 > JBFWXH01. The sequence continues at coordinate 56,792 of JBFWXH010000005.1, read as the reverse complement.
AGGACGTCGACGGCGTACTGTTTGCCCTCGAATACGGGTCCTTTCGCAGTGATCTCAGTGATGCCCTTCCCTTTGGTGTCGACCAGATGGACATTGGGACGATTATAGGCAGGGAGATACTCGTCGTCGAAGCACGGGCGTTTGCACATGAACATATACCACGGCTTGAGCGCGTCGGCGGTCGCCTTGTCTTTGACGATTTCGTCGATGCGCTTATGGATGCGCATCATGTAATCAATGTTGGCATTTTCCTGGCGGCGAATTTTCTCCTCGCGCGAGAGAGACGCAAGTTCTGCCTTCTGCTCGTCGGTGAGCTGCGGTCCCATGATTGCTCCTTCGCGCCGCTGAGCTTGCCAGCCGGGCTTCAGTCGACGCGCCCAGTTTGGGTCGGTAGGCCAGTCGTTACGGATGTCAATAGACGACGGGGTCCGCTGGAACACGTACAGCTCTTTGGCTGCAGCCGCGAGGCGAGGAATCGCCTGGACCGCCGTAGCTCCAGTCCCGATGATCCCCACGACTTTATCTGCGAGTCCGGATAAGTCGTCCTTCGTATACGCGTAATCCCAGCGCGAGGTGTGGAACGAGTGCCCTTTGAACGATTCCATCCCCTTGATCTTCGACAACTTGGGCTTCGAGAGCGTCCCATTGGCGCAAATCACGAAGCGTGCCTTCATGTGGTCGCCTCGGTCCGTCTTGATGTGCCACATCTTTTCGTTCTCGTTCCATACCGTGGACGTGACGGTCGTCTGGAAGACCGCGAGTTCGTACAGGTTGTACTTTTTGGCGATGGCCTGACAGTGCCCATAGATTTCTGGGCCTTTGGCATAGCGATTTTTGGGCACGTAATCCATCTCGTCGAGCAGCGGTAGGTAGTCATACGCCGGCACGTCGCAGGCAACGCCAGGGTAGCGGTTCCAGTACCACGTCCCACCGACGTCCGCGCCGCGCTCGACGATACGGATACTCTCGACTCCCCGCTCGCGCAGCCGTGCCGAGGTCAAGAGTGCCGAAAACCCACCGCCGATAAACAGACACTCGACCGTATCATTGATAGGCTCGCGGGGTGTGATCTCACCGCCATAAGGGTCCACTTCATACTTTTCCAGCATTCCGGTAAGGTCGGACGTGTATTGCGCCGTGCCTTCCGGTCGGTATTTCAGGCGTATGTCACGCTCTTCAGCAAACTTCTGCTTGATACTTTCGTAGTATCCTTGCGGCTTCGCAGACTGCTGCAGCGGGTTAAAGGCGCCTATACTTTGGGCTTCTGGGACCCCCTGAGAATTCTCCATCTTCATCCCTCCATGTTTATGGTTAGTGGGTTTCTCTGCTCTGTCACGTGAACCACAGCGTCGTGAGTGGTTTGGCTTTCTCCTGCCACTGCCCTACTGTTGGCTCCGTTGGCCGTCGTCTGCGAGCAGACGACCCGCCACTTCTGTCCCCTAGCTCAACGGGCTGTAAACGACACGCTTGATTTTGTCAATCTAAAACCCTCTCGGTGATAAGGTCAACCAGGCGTACGATATGGAAATTTAATAGTCTTCGCTTGGCAAACTGTTGCTTGCGAGCCCGTGTGGGCGCTCGCGCAGCAGTGCGGCCACACCGAGAACCTCGCCAAGGGGAAGACGGGTGTGCATTCGCCACAGGCCGTCGGGAAAGAGTGTACTGGTGCACCGGATCCCTTGCAGTCGTTGCCCGGCGGCGGTACTGAGGAGTCTGCGCAGCGCGCACGCGGAATAATCGCGTGCGTGACCTAACAGCGTTCCTCGCGCCTGCGAACCCCATCGACGAGACAGTCCGCCCACACTCCAGCGGTTCAAGACAACCAGTCCCAGGCCTTGTCGTGCGACGCGAACCGCTTCTCCGAGTGCACGGTCAGGGTTCTCTAGAAACTCAAGGGTTGTGATAAATATGACGACATCCACTGCGTCGTTAGGGAGCGGCAGGTGGTGGGCATCGCCGAGAATAGCGGGAAGTCTCGGTTCCCGTCGATGCAGCTCTGTGATCATGGCTGGGGAACGATCAAGCCCGATCACGTGTAACCCTTGCGTGGTCAACCAGGTAGTAAAGTGTCCAGTTCCACAACCAATTTCAACAACACTGCGCGGATTGAGGAACTGCCTGAGTAACCAGCGCAATAATGCGCGCTCGGCGAGATCGACGCGTTGCCCGCGTGCTGTTGTGTACCACGCGTCATAGCGGCTCGCTGCCTGCTCAAAGATCTCCCACGCCATACGGTCGCCTACTCGGGGATCGGACAGGCATTCGACACTGTGATGGTCATCACCACATGGCCTGTGGCGGCTGCTCGCGTAAACGCCTCCGCTAATGCGGTGAAGATCTCTTCCGTGGTCCCAGTAACGAGCGTGCTCATCGGACCAACCTGCGGTTGCAATCCGTGCGCATCCAACGCGTGACGCACGGCCTCAATTGCTGGGCTGAGATGATCTTGACGCAACGGATAAAGACTCACTTGGGCGCTAATTACCATGAATGGTTCCCTCCAGTGGCACGATGTGAGATGCCGCGAACTTTTTACCGTGGGGGGACCGGATGGTTCTTGTGCATCTCTGCCCTCCCGTTGGCCAGGAAAAGGGAGATAACTTCCGCGTGCGCGTGGATGAGTTTCACTACGTACGGGTCCTCTGCGGTTTCCTTCACCTTTATCCCTGTGTCCGTGCGCTCAAACTCCATATTGATTTTGTCTCCGTGGCGAAAGATTTCCGCGAATAAGGGGTCGCGACGATGGATTGGCCGTTGTTCCGTGATCCGACGGGACATCGCTTCTACGTGTTCGTACAACTTGGCCGCGACCTCAGGGTCATCTGATTCAGTGACCGTCTCCACGCCGTTTGGTATTTTAGTCACCTCACGACGGATCTGGGCACGGTGCGCGAGGAGAAAGTGAAACCCTTGCATGTCCTGGTGATGCTCAGCGTCTCTTCCCTTTCCCTTATGTCCCCCGCGACCTTGGTGCTGGCAACACCCAGGTGTTCCTTGCTCATTGTTGCCCTTGTGTTCTCCTTGACCCTGGTGCTGACAGCATCCTCGTGTTTCTGCCCCTGCCTTCCCCTCCTCCGCAAGTACGTGCGCAGGTGACGTGGCAAGAAAAATCAGCATCACACTTCCAAGATAGACCTTATGTTTTCGTGTCATAATAACCCTCTCGCGAAATTGTAAAGCAACATTGTTGCCAAGCAAACGTGGAGCAAAGCGAGTCATAACGTGTCGCCCCGAGCGGGTTGTGGTGCACCAGTCATAACTTAAGGGCAGAGAGCTACTGTTGTTAGTGAGTGCGCACCGTGTAGGGGTTCCTTCTCCCACCGGGAGAAGGTCAGGATGAAGGGATCAAGAAGTAAGATCCCTATATTTTCACCCCCTCACCCTAGCCCGCTCCCTCAGGGAGAGGGAATTGCTCATAGCCAAAAGCGTAAGTTGTGACCAATGGGGCTGTGGTGTCGCCCAGAAACCAACTTTGCTGCGGCAGTACTGGTAAGCGATGCGCGGCGACTCTTACCTATACCGGCTCTTCCAACCCTGGGTGTCGCTCCATCGGGAAGCACACACAATGGTGGCAAAGTGTACGGTGGCATACCTGATGCAACCGTTACGACCGATGATTTTTGTGAGGAGGAAGAGATGCAAATTCAACACTTCTTTGATCCCCGAACCTGGACACTGACATACGTGGTCCACGATCAAGAGTCACAACAAGCAGTGGTTATCGACCCGGTTATGGATTTTGATCCGAAAAACGGGCGGACCTGGCATGAAGCCAGTGAAGCGGTTGCCCGTTATATTGACTCTCACAAGCTCACGATCCCGTATGTGTTAGATACGCATGCGCACGCTGACCATCTGAGTGGGATGCAGTTCTTCAAAGAGCGCTATGGTGCTCGTACCGTGATTGGCGCTGCGATTACGCTTGTACAGGCAAAGTTTCGTGATCTGTACAATTTAGGGCCGCAATTTCCGGTCGATGGTCGCCAGTTCGATGTGCTGATGCAGGAAGGAGATACGCTCAGTGTAGGAGCACTACAGATCACCGCGCTCCATACTCCTGGTCACACTCCTGCCTGTCTGACCTACCAGATTGGCGATGCGCTGTTTGTTGGTGATACGCTCTTTCAACCTGATTACGGGACTGCCCGCTGTGATTTTCCCGGCGGCTCTGCCGCGACGTTGTACGATTCGATCCAACGGTTCTACGCCATGCCTAACACGACACGTATCTTTACTTGCCACGACTATCAGCCTGGCGGGAGAGCCGTGCAGTACGAAAGTACAGTAGGAGAACAGAAGGCAACCAACATACAACTGAGCGCCCGCACAACCAAGGAAGAATATATCGCCTTTCGCGCCAAGCGCGACGCAACGCTGGAGGTTCCTGTTTTGATTCTGCCGTCGTTACAGGTCAACATCCGTGGCGGGCGTTTGCCAGAACCAGAAGCAAACGGGGTATCGTATCTCAAGCTGCCTTTGAACCTCCTATAGGAGCGGTTCTGTGTCCGCGCCTGGCACCGTTTTTTGTCACAAATCGGAATGCAATGAAAAAATTTTCCCAATACTGAGAAGCCGAATGTACCGCAACTTCGTGGCTATTCGAAAAACCTCGGAAGGGCATACGCGAAGGCGCAGCCGAGCGGCGGATTTATAAAACGCTGTACAGTCGCGAGATTGGGAGTTATTCGGATAGGCTCTTACGACAAACCGTCGTTGCTGGATGATGGAGGACGTTCGGCTGGCACTGCCTGTTCCGCGGTGGTGGGTGGTGAGTGGTCCGGCGTTGCCGATTCCCTGGTGGCAGCTAGTAACGTTTCTGCTACAGCGATCTCCGACATCGTCCCAATCAACACGACCCAGTCTCCTCGTTCAAGCCGGAAAGCGGGTGGAGGATTCGGATAGCCGACTCCCTCCCGCAGCACCGCGATTGCTGAGGTGCCAGTTCGAGAACGGAGCGCCAGGTCGGCCAATGTGTTGCCCGCGGCGGAGGGGCCGACTATTGCCGTGCTAATCTCGACCTGCGCCTGGGAGAGGAGCGCGAACAAACGCTGGTGAGTAGGTCCCATTCGCGGTGCTTGGCGGAACATATCATACCGTTCCTGGCGAATCTCAGAGACTTGCTGCTCGATGAGGGCCGACGGAACAAAGAGGTGAAAGAGCACACGACTCAGGATCTCGAGAGAAGTCTCAAACTCCTCGGCGATCACCTCGTCGGCTCCGAGGCTGTATAGGACATCGATCTCCTCGACATATTTCGTGCGGACGAGAATGTAGATGCTGGGATTGAGACGTCGCGCCTGGCGTACCGCTCGTCGAGTTGCGTCCGGATCAGAGATCGCGAAGACCAACACCTGGGCATGGGTGATGCCGGCTTTGGAGAGGATCTCCGGACTGGTCACGTCTCCATAGAAAATGGGATCCCCTTCCTGCCTCGCACGACGTATGGCGTCGGGATTGAGAGCAAGCACGACGTACGGGACAGCGCTCTGGCGCAGGGCTTTGGCCAGGTTGCGGCCATTTAATCCATAGCCGGCGATGATCACTCGGGGGGAGGTCTCGACAGTCTCTTCTTCCAATTCCTGTTGCCCACGCAGCTGGCCAGAGAGTTGTCGTGGTACCCGGCGGTCGAGCCAGTGACTCAGGCCTGGAGAGGCAGCAACAAGCAACGGAGTAGCGAGCATCGTCAATACTGCGGAAGCGAGGAAGAGCTGATAGAGATCGCCCGACACTATAGCCTGCTCTTGTCCCATCCGGAGGAGGACAAACGAGAACTCCCCAATTTGACTCAGTACCATGCCAGTCTGAATCGCTACGCGCAGGGGATGCCCAAAAATCAGAGCAATGGCGATGATAATCAGGAGTTTCAAGAGAAGGAGTCCGAGGACCGTGATGGTTACGAGTGGCCAAGAAGCGAAGACAAAACTGAGGTCCAACAACATCCCAATGGAGATGAAAAAGAGACTGTTAAAAGCGGCGCGAAAGGGCAGTACGTCTGAGAGCACCTGGTAGGTATATGGAGATTCGGAAATGACTATGCCTGCCACGAATGCCCCCAATGCAACGGACAGTCCAAAATGTGCGGTGATCCAGGCCGTTCCCCAGCAGACTAGCACGACAGTGAGGACGAAGAGGTCCTGGCTGCCGACTTTCACTATCTGGGCGAACACAAACGGAATGAGGCGACGTCCAGCGAACAGCACGAACGCAATGATCAAAAAAGCTTGAGCCAGGGATTGCCCGATGCCGGTGACCGATACCCCGCCAACGCTGCCCAGTACGGGAACCAGTGTGACCATCGGGATGACGCACAGATCTTGGAAGAGGAGTATCCCGATGGAAAACCGACCATGCGGCGCATCGGTTTCTCCCCGATCAACGAGCAACTTGAAGACAATGGCGGTACTGCTGAGTGCGACCAAGAAACCAAGGAACACCGCTCGCTCGGCCGGGACGTTGAACCAGAGTGCCACAACAGTGGTCGCACCAATCGTCATGAGGACTTGGAGTCCCCCGGCCCCTAACAGAGTCCCACGCATTTGATTGAGCCGATCTAGCGAGAACTCCAGACCTACCGTGAACAACAAAAGGATCACCCCGATCTCGGCCAGCTGCTCAACCTCGTGCACCGCACTAATGAGCCCGAGCCCATACGGGCCCACCAGGACTCCGGTCAGTAAAAAGCTCACCATGGCCGGCAGACGGAACCGCATCGCCACCACCGCCACGACCACGGCGAGAGCAAAAAGTAGAAGAATTTCCGTGAACAGAAAGCTCATACTTTCACCTTCGCGCTTGACCTCCCACCACAAGGATACGGAGAGGCAAGGTTCACACTCGCACCGCGTGACACGCCATTGTCCGCGTCCACGAATACATGACAGGAATCCTTACCCTGTCTACCCCCTCATTTCACCTGTCGAGCTCCACTCACCAAAGGTCGGCCTCCCTTGATGATTACCAACAGTGACGACGTCGCACCCGTGAAGACGCGTTCTGCCTGACGTTGTTCCATGACCGAGTGCATCCCTAACCTGTCTCGCTGCGAGAACGACGCGAGGCGGTATATCGCCAAAGATAGTTAGGGTATGGGGAGTCACTGGTGCCAGGATTGCGACGCTCGCATCCGTAGAGGTAAGGTCATTGACTGAGGTCCTAACAAGTCTATAGTTTTAAGCCTATAGTTTTAATAGACGTAAACGTCGGTTTCGAGTCCGAGAGAGGGAGAGAAAGTCATGCCCCACCCCGCTGGTGTGCAAGAACTCATTGGTCGCTATCCGCTCTTGCGCCTCGTTGGTAACACCCCGCTGGTGCCGGTACCATTGTTTCATCGAGAGCTACCTCTGGTTGACGTTCTGGTCAAATGTGAGTTCCTCAATCCTGGCGGTTCTGTTAAAGACCGATCGGTCTTACGCATGCTCAGCGAGGCGGTGCTGAGTGGGACGTTGCCGCCGGAGAAAACGATTCTCGACTCTTCATCAGGCAACGCGGGCATCGCCTACGCCATGATCGGCGCAATTCTCGGGCGACGCGTGGAATTGGTAGTTCCGGCGAATGCCAGTGCCGAGCGCCGCAAACGTATTGCCGCCCACGGGGCGACGTTGGTGCTTACCGATCCGGTCGCAGGCTATGACGAGGCCTTGCGAGAAGTCCGCCGCCGCTACGCCGCTAATCCGGATAGCTATTTCTTTGCTGACCAGTATAGTAACGACGCCAATTGGCAGGCTCATTACGATACCACTGCTGAAGAGATCCTGGCACAGACGGGTGGACGGCTCGATTGGTTCGTGGCAGGAGTTGGCACCGGGGGGACGATTACCGGGGTTGCCCGTCGACTCAAAGCGCACGATCCCCAGATTCGCGTTGCCTGTGTTATGCCCGACGAATTTCCGGGTATCGAAGGACTCAAGCCATTAGGCCCCAACGATATCCGCCCAGAAATTTTTGCCGAAGAAGTCATCGATGAGTGGATTCCGGTCAGCATCGACCAGGCCTATGAGATGTGCACGCGTGCGGCGCGAGCCGGGTTTTTCGTCGGGCAATCGTCCGGGGCCTACCTGTACGGCGCGAGACAGGTCGCCCGCAGCCTCAAGCGCGGGCAGGTGGTGACGTTGTTTCCCGACATCGGCGAGCGCTATATGAGCACGAAGATGTGGGATGGCTGAGAGTCTGCCAGGCCATGCTTGAGCACGGACGCGTTTATGAAGTCTGTCCACGCGGAAACCAGGGCAGAAAGGCGTTCGTCTTCTGGATGTAATCGCGGTACTCCGGTCGTCGGTCGGTGATCGTTTGCTCGAGTAACGCGACGCCGGAAACCTTGAGCAGCAGGACGGTCATTAACAGCGGACTGACGATTGTCCAGAGACTTCCCGGCACCGCAAATGTCAGCAGCCAGTACCCCCACCACACCATAGCATCACCAAAATAGTTGGGATGGCGCGTGTAGGCCCAGAGCCCGGTACGCATGACACGACCTTTGTTCGCCGGATCCGCCTTAAAGCGGGCGAGCTGCCAATCCCCTACCGTTTCAAAGAAAAAGCCAATTCCCCACAGCAGCAACCCGAGCATATCGGTCCACGACCACAAGGGCGGACCTGGGTGCACCTGGACAATGAACAAGGGCATGGCAATGAGCCAAATCAGGACGCCTTGCAAGAAGAAGATGGTGAACAGACTCATCCACCAGAAACGTTCACCGCGATATTCCCGCATGGCTTGGTAACGTGGGTCCTCAGGATGTCCCCAATTACGCCAAAGGAGGTACAATGCCAGTCGCACTCCCCACGCACTCACCAGGACCAACAACAACCAGTGACGAGAGGTGGCTTCTGGCCCGAGTGCGCGATAACACCAGCTCAATGCGATAAAGCCGAGCCCCCAGAAGATGTCAACAATACTGACGTCTTGTTTCACCAGACTGAGGAGCCAGACCAGGCTCACCGCAGCCAGGATCACCAAGAGACCAGTCAACAACGATGGAAACGCGGCATCCACGACAAACTCCTCTTTTTACAACTACAAGAAGTCGAGCCGTAGTCAAGGGACGGATTTCTGGTGTATATACGTGAGAAAGGAAAAGGAAGCGACGAATGGAATACACCACACTGGGACGGACAGGAATGCGGGTGAGTGTTGCCGGTTTGGGGTGTGGAGGTCATAGTCGGTTAGGAACCGCCACGGGCAAAAGCGAGGCGGAATCCATCGCTCTCGTACGCGCCGCCCTCGATGTCGGTATCAATATGATCGACACGGCGGAGGTCTACGGCACCGAGGCCATCGTTGGCAAAGCCTTGGAGGGCGTACGGCGGGATCAGGTCATCGTTTCCACCAAGAAACTTCCTCCCTCCCCCGACCACAATGACCCCGTTGGTGAGTTGCAACGAGGCGTGGAACAGAGCTTACGGCGCTTGCGTCTGGACTATGTGGACATTTTCTTTTTGCACGGAGTGTTGCCTGGACAGTATCAGTATGCCTACCAGACCCTGGTCCCGGTCCTGCAACGGTTGCAGCGGGAAGGGAAGATCCGGGCGGTCGGGGTTACCGAGGCGTTTATCCGCGACCCGCAGCATCGCATGTTGCAAGAGGCGGTCAAAGCTGACTGCTGGGATGTGATGATGGTTGGATTCAGTCTCCTCAATCCTTCGGCCCGTTACCGGGTCTTTCCCCAAACGATAGCGAAGCAAATCGGCGTGTTGGGGATGTTTGCTGTGCGCCGTGCGCTGAGCCAGCCGCCTGCACTGTTGGCGCTCCTCGCGGATCTGCGTAAACGCGGGCACATTGCGGCGGATGCCTGTGTCGGCGACGATCCGTTGGGGTTTTTGCTTGCACCGGGTAAAGCTGCAACCATTCCCGAAGTGGCCTATCGGTTTTGCCGCTACGAGCCGGGTATGCACACAGTGTTAAGCGGCACCGGTAATGTAGAACATCTGAAAGAAAACGTCTCTTCGCTGCTCAAACCACCATTGGTGGCCACTGACCTCCAACGCCTGGAAACCCTGTTTGGGACGGTCGATTCGGTGTCCGGGGACTAAGAGCCTATCCGAATATATGTGGTGGCAGCGTAGGCTTCGGATTGTCCTTGACCTCCTGAAAGCAATCCTGGTATGGCCGCTGGTCATGTTCTGAGCACGCGGGCGGGTAACCTGGCAGAGTGGTGCCGCGATTCAGGTCCGCACGGACAAAGAAACATGGCGGCAAAATGACTTTCTCTATTGCGGGCTATCTCAGCGTTCCTCCCGCTGCCCTCAGAATCACTTGCAATGCAAGTCGAGTGTGTTGATGAACTTTTTGGCCAAACGACTTAAGGTGGTATTCCAGTCATAGCCGTCCAGCCGCCGCCTAAGGCTTTGTACAAGCTGATCACATTAGAGGCGACTTGACCTCGACTCTGAACCAGCTGTTCTTGAAACGACAGAACCGAACGTTCGGCATCGAGCACCGTCTGAAAATCGATCAAGCCCGATGCATATTGATCCCGCGCAAGTGCCGCTGCGCGCTGCGCCGCTTGCGTAGCCTCACTAAGGATGGCACTTCGATCCTGTTCTTCCGCGTAAGCAACCAGGGAGCTTTCTACCTCTTCTAGAGCGAGAAGTATCGTCGCCTCATACTGTTGCAAGGCTTGTTCTTGCAAAGCGTTTTGCACCTCGATGTTCTGCCGTATGGCGCCCCCCGTAAAAACAGTCCATGTAAAGCTGCCCGCGATACTCCACACCCGGCTGGAACTGGAAAAGAGCTGGTCTGTTGAAAGCGCTTCAAGACCGATGGATCCTGGCAATGAGAATTTGGGGTACAAATCCGCGGTGGCGACACCAATGCGCGCCGTCTGGGCGGCCAACTGACGCTCGGCGCGTCTCACATCCGGCCGTCGGCGCAATGCCTCTGCAGGCACGCCAACCGCCACTTCGAGCGGCGGTTCCGGTATCGGTTTGCTTACCGCCAGCTGCGATTCCAGCGCGCCGGGACACACTCCGATCAAGATGGCGAGACGGTTCTTGGCTGCCTCGATATTGGATCGTAATCTGGGCAGCTGCGCTCGGGTATTTTCCAGATTGGCTTTGGCCTGTTCTACATCGAGATCGCTGACCAGACCGGCGACAAGACGCCACTCGGTGAGTTGCAAAGTCTCTGCTTGTGCCGTGAGATTTTCTTTAACGACCTGCAGCTGCGCCTGAAACGTACGCGTCTCTACATAGTTCAGAGCGACCTCAGCAAGCAAGCTTACGAGCACGTCTCGATAATCCGCGGCGCTTGCCTCAAGATCTCTTTGGGCCGCCTCGATCGATCGGCGTACGCCGCCGAAGACATCGATTTCCCAGCTCGCGTCAAAGCCGGTTCTGTAGAGTTCGCGGCGCAGACTAAACCCTGAATCTTCACTACTGGGAACCCTCAAATCTCCACTGCTGCCAGACCTCAAATTTTCACTACTGCGAGTAGCCGTTGCAGAACCTGTAACATCGAGCGATGGAAAAAGGCCGGCCGCGGCGATGCCGCGTCGAGCCCGCGCTTCACGGATGCGCGCTTGAGCTTGCTTGAGATCCCGATTCCCTACCATGGCCTGCGCTATCAGCGTGGATAAATCGGGATCACCTAATGTTGTCCACCATGTTGCAAGTGTCTGCTCTTCGGGTTCTGTCGCCTTCACACCGGCCCGCAAGTCCTGGCTCCACTCCGCCGGTGCCACAAGGTCTGGAGCTTTGTAATCAGGTCCCACCGCGAAACAGCCGGCGCAGGTCACCAGCGCCGCCACAATCAGAGACCTTGACACTCCCGCTCGCTGTCGCCCGTCCCCAGATCTCATACCGTGCATACAGTCATTCTTGAATTTACTCGTGGCGGAGCGCCTCAATAGGATCGAGCCGGGCCGCGCGACGCGCCGGAACGTAACCGAAGATCACGCCTACAGCTCCGGAAAAGAGAAAAGCGAGAATGATAATGCTCAGATTCAAGATGAAGGGAACCTGCAAAACCTGGGCGAGCGTTGCGGACACCGCCAGGGCCAGTACAACACCGAACAAGCCGCCAAACGACGCCAGCACCACCGCCTCCATCAAGAACTGCGTGAGCACATCGCGCTCGAACGCGCCGATCGCCAGACGAATGCCGATTTCGCGGGTTCGTTCCGTAACCGACACCAACATGATGTTCATAATGCCGATGCCACCAACGAGCAGGCTCACCGCCGCAACCGCGCTCAGCAGCAGCGTGAGGATGCGGGTGGTCCCTGTAAGCGTCTGCGCGATCTGACGTGTATCCAGGATTGAGAAATCGTTTTCTACGTTGGGCGCAAGATGGCGTCGCTCGCGCATCAATCGCTCGATGGCCAACTTGACTCTATCCATAGCGCTTTCGCCTCGCACCGACACCTGGATCATCGAAATGTCCCGATTCCCCGCGATCCGCCGCTGAAAGGTGCGTAGCGGAATGACGATCACATCGTCCTGATCCCGGCCCATACCAGATTGCCCTTTCGCTTTCAGCTGTCCAATGACATCGCAAGAGACGTTACCGAGACGCACCTTGCTCTCCAGCGGGTCTTGGGAACCAAACAACTCTCTCCGTACGGTATCGCCGACCACGCAGATGGCTTTGCCGGCGCGCAGCTCGCTTTCGGTGAAAGTTCGTCCCCGCGCCAACGTCCAGTTAGCCGCGGTGAAGTACTCATTAGTCGTCCCGGTCACAGAGGTGGACCAATTCTTGTTCGCGTAAATCGCGGTCATGGGTTTCGTCGCAACCGGCGCGACGACCTTCAGTTCGCCAATATCGCGGGCAATCGCCTGCACATCGGTTTCTGAAAATGCCGCAACGCTTGACGCGCGGCCGGGACCCATTTGCCCCGGGACGATCATCATTAGGTTGCTGCCGAGGCTGGCGATTTGTTCTGACACCTGCTGCGTGGCCCCGCTGCCGAGCGTGACCATAATGATAACCGCAGCCACGCCGATGACAATTCCCAGGATCGTCAGGAAGGAACGCATCAGGTTACGGCGAAGTTCGCGCAAAGCGAGCAGAAAGGCATTCCAAACCATCACGCGGCCTCTTGGTCGTTGCGCTGATCGCTATCGATTCTGCCATCGACAAAGCGCACGATGCGCTTTGCATAGGCTGCCATGTCCGCCTCATGCGTGACCATCACGATCGTAATCCCGCGCTCGCGATTCAACCCACTCAATAACTCCATGATTTCGCGGCTGCGCGCCGTGTCCAGATTGCCCGTCGGCTCATCGGCAAATAATACACGCGGCGCGGTAACGATGGCTCGGGCGACGGCGACCCGCTGCTGTTGCCCGCCAGAAAGCTCGCCCGGCGTATGATCCTCCCACCCGGTGAGTCCCACTGCGGCCAGCGCCTGGCGCGCACGGGCGTGGCGCTCTGCTTTGGGTTGGTTGCGATAGATCAACGGCAGTTCCACATTCTCCAGCGCTGAGGTGCGATTGAGCAGGTTATAACCTTGAAAGACAAAACCGAAATAGAAGCGGCGCAAGCGCGCCCGTTGGTCGCGCGAGAGTTTACCGACTTCGAAGCCTTCAAAAAGATAAGAACCCGAGGTAGGGGTATCCAAGCAACCGAGGATGTTCAAGCAGGTGGATTTTCCCGAACCGCTCGGTCCCATGACAGCGACAAACTCGCCTCTGTCGATACGCAAATCTATACCACGCAGTGCGTGCATGGCAGCACTACCCGTACCGTAGATTTTTGTCACGCCGCGCAGCAGAAGCTGTGCGGGTTTTTCGTTCTCATCCACAAACTTTTCCCTTATGCTTGTGGGGTCATCATATCAATCACGACCTGATTTCCTATCGCAATGTCGCCGCCGGTAATTTCGGTCATGACGCCATCCGTGGTTCCAGTGCTAACGGCAACAACGAACGGTTGACCACCGCGTAAGACCCAGACGCGCTGCTGTTTGCTTTTGCTGTCGCCTAGATCGCGCGGCTTGGAGGCGACGGGTGGCCGCGGAAACAGCCGGCTGATAAGACTCGGGCTAGTTTGTCGCGTCTCTTCGGTCGCCGGCGGAGTAAACCGCAGTGCAAGATTTGGCACCAGCATAACGTCAGTGGTTTGTTTCACCGTGATATCGGCAGTGGCGGTCATGCCGGGCCGCAAAGCAAGATCTGAGTTATCTACCGCGAGGACGGTCGTGTACGTGACTACGTCCTGAACGGTTTCAGGACCATAACGCACTTGTTGGACGACGGCGGCAAATGTTCGTCCTGGGTAACCGTCTACCGTAAAGTTCGCCTGTTGGCCTACTTCCACCTGGGCCACGTCCGCCTCATCGACGTCGACCAAGACTTCCATCTGAGCGAGGTTTTCAGCGAGCGTAAAAAGCACCGGCGTTTGCAGCGAAGCCGCTACCGTTTGACCGGGCTCCACTTGCCGCTTGAGGACAACGCCGTTTATCGGCGAACGGATCACCGCTTTGGATAAGTTGGTCTGATCTCTACTGAGTTTCCATTTTGCTTCGGCGACTTGCGCCTTGAGTGACGCCTCGCTGGCCAATGCACGCTTGAGCGTGTATTCTGCGACAGTGTATTCTCTTTGCGACGGAACCTTTCCGCCGCTCATCTCGCGCACGCGTTTGTAACGCTCCAAAATGTCGCGCGCCTCGACGACCGTCGCCTGAGCCTCGATCAACTGAGCCTGCGTCGACTCCAACAAGGACCGCGATTGCAGCATCTGCGCTTGCAATATATCCGTATCGAGCTGCGCCAGTACCTGACCGACTTTGACTCGATCATTGTAGTCGGCTTCCACTGTCTTGATAGTTCCGGATATTTCGGTCCCGACATCCACTTGATTCACGGGTTCCAAGGTCCCGGTCGCCGTAACTATCACAGTGAGATCGCCCCGCGCGACCGCAGCAGTTTTATATTGAACAATATCTCTGTTGCCTGTCGTTAAATACCAAGTGACAGCAGCGATAACTGCCGCTAGCAAGAGTCCTGTAACTGCAAATGTTAAATGTTTGCGTCGCTCTCGCCCCTCGTTGACACCCAACACCTCGCCGATACTCTGGATCTCATTTTCGTTAGTCTTCATGGCAATTTCTTACCTGATAGCCCTATTACGCAACAGATATGCCAATCCTTGGGTTCCCCCAGGCACACCAACATTAACCTGAGGTCGATGTAAGGACTGGGAAACGAGGAGCCTCTTTCGTACGGTGGTGAGAGCAACCAACTCCATTAGAGGGCCCCGCAAGGGCATTTCAACAGACATCTACGGGTGCGCGTTTTTGCTGACTCAATAAGTTGCCGAGTCTCAATTCTCAAGTCTCCTGCTCTCTGTTAACCTTTTGATGATGATACGGGTTTTGCAACGCATTTGACAAAGGAGGGACAGGGAGGATTTCGCCAGCGGTATCGATATTACCCTCACCTGTACACGCTCCGCTCGTATGGCCCTCTTCCTGCCAGGAGGAGGGCGAGGGTTGACAGTAGCGGAATAAAGATACAGGCAATCGAGCTTGCTTTAGTTCTCTCGTAGTAAGTCAGGCAGTAGCGGCAGCACGAGGAACGAGGGTCGCGCGGCACCGTGATGGACGACGTTAGTCGCAATGCGGATGTCCGCCGTCGTGTCATTAGCCAACACGGGGTGACCACTGTTGGTGTTGCGTGCCCGCCGGGGAAAGTTGCTGCTCGTCACATCCACCTCGATGCGGTTGCCCGCCCGAAACGTGTGATGAATATCACCAAGTTGAATCGTCACCTCGTAGACCCGATCGGGCGCTAGAGGTTGGGCTTCGACGCCTTCACCGACATTGCGATACAACGCTCGCACTACTCCGTCCATCAGCAGCATAGTGCTGCCATCTGCGTGTATTTCGATCAACTTGGCAACGAAATCGGTGTCCGGACAGTTTGATTGTATGTGGAGTGTGACAGACACCGCTCCAGCGATGGTGATCTCTGTCGGCAACACTTCACTGCGATAGAGCAAACCGTAGTTCGGCAACGCTTGCACTGGACGCTGGTCCTGTGGTCCACTGTCAATCAACATATTACGACCGCCCAGAGTGGGAATCGGACGAAGCGGATCGTAGATGTAACTTCTGGCGCTCCCTGCCGGGGCATCAGTACTGAGGTGACCCTCGCCAGTCAGATACCAGCGTTGCTGGATGGTTCCGGCTAGCGGCCATTGTTCGGCGTGACGCCAGTCGTTGGCGACATAGTTTCGCGCATCGGCGACCCATGCACGCGGCGAATAGAAGACCGCTGGTTCTTCTATAATTTTGGTAGCCTCCCCTTTCAGCCAGTGGTCAAACCACTCGAAGTAGGGATCGCGAGGCCAGAAATTGTGTTCATAGACGAAGTAATGACCGTTGGGACCAATCCACAGCCGCTGGTTGCCGACCCGGGCGTGGATCTCGGTAAACGCAGCCAACACGCTGGTCAGAAAAATGTCGAACCAGGTCGTGACGTGAAAGCCGGGCACTGTGATGGTGGCGCGAAAGTTATGACGGGCGCGAAACGCATCCGGCGCCGGATGACTGATGATTTCGTCAAGGTACGGTTGCCACACCGAGCAATCGGGATACCCCGTCAGCGGCAAGTGCATCCAGTCAGGAGATTCAATGAACGGCGGGGTTGCCTGGCGGGCCGCATCTAGCGCCGCGTAGCGCGCCTGGGCTGAAGCAGCAACAGCAGCAAGTTGTTCCTCACTAAGACCATACTGTTGCATTACGGCTGCACGGTGGGACGGTGACAGTCCAGGAATGTTCCGTGCTACCCACAACCACAAACGTTCCAACTCGATCGATTGCCCTTCATAGACGACATCATCATAGATACTTGATCCCCCGACCTGCGCGAAAAACGCGCGCACGCTGGAGTGTCCTTGCGACGCAGCTGCCAACGCCGTCGTTGCCCCGGCAGACGAACCTGACAGACCAACCTGGTGATTCGACCAGGGTTCACTGGCGATCCATTCCAACGTGTCGTAGCCGTCGGCTGCATCATCGCCGTACACATGGTCTTCACCCTCCGAGCCATAGCGTCCTCGCGTATCCTGGTAGACCGCGGCATAACCATGACGGACTATCTCGCGCCAGCCGCGCAAGAGCGAGCCACGTAGAGGAGTCTGGGGATCGGGCAACCAGCCTTTGGTGCAATCGGTCACATTCTGTCCCTCGGGAGACGTAATGCCATACGGGGTGCGCTGCAAAATCACCGGATAGCGTGGTCCGGCATGTTCCGGCAGGAAGACGAACGTGTTGAGTCGCACCCCATCGCGCATAGAAACCATCGCCTGAAAGCACCTCGCGCCGTCGGTTGTGTACATGATGTGCTTGTTCCTCACCTTCACCTAAGTATATAGGGTCCAGAGCGTAGTCGTATTGGTAATGCATGGTCAAGAGCAAGCTCGGTGTCGACCGCTTGTAGCAAAACCGTGCGCTTCGCGGTTTGACATGCTTTCGCACATGCAATAGACCAAAAAGAACGTAACGCATACGATGATTTCGCGGTCCATAAGGAGGGAGAAAATGTCGATGACTGCTCGCTTAGACCCAGAACTGGCAGCTCCGCTCGACGCCTGGCACCGGGCCACGAACGGCGGAATTAATCTGCACGATATTCCTGCCACGCGCAAAATGATGGATGAACTGGCGGCGGCGCAGATGGCCAAGGCTACGCCCATCGAGGGTATCCGCAGTGAAGATCTTCACGTGCCGGGTCCTGCCGGAGATCCTGACGTCTTTGTGCGTCTCTATCAGCCGACTGATCGACCAGCGACGTTGCCTGCCCTGCTGTGGATTCACGGGGGTGGGTATGTGCTCGGCAGCGTCGAGCGTGACGATTTGTTGGCCAAACACTTGGCGAGAGTTGGCCAGTGCGTGGTGGCTTCAGTTGAGTACCGCCTTGCCCCTGAGCATCCCTTTCCGGCTCCGGTTGAGGACTGTTATGCCGCACTTCGGTGGCTGGCTGCCCACAGCACTGATTTCGGTGTGAACACGTCACGCATCGCTATCGGGGGTGCCAGTGCTGGTGGTGGACTCGCCGCTGGCCTCGCGGTGCTGACCAGGGATCGGGGCGAAGTCGATGTGACGTTTCAATTGCTCATCTATCCTATGATCGACGACCGGAACATCGCGCCCGCCAGTGAGGATACCCCCGACACTTTTGTATGGACCCGGGAAAATAACCTGATGGGATGGCGAGCGTACCTCGGACGTGAGCCCGGCGGAGCCGACGTGTCTCCGTACGCTGCCGCTGCGCGTGCGACCGATCTCAGAGGATTACCGCCAGCCTATATCCCAGTGGGCGACCTTGACTTGTTTCTGGACGAGAACATTACCTACGCGCAGCGTTTGTTGGCAGCGAGTGTGCCAACCGAACTGCATGTGTATCCCGGTGCGTTCCACGGGTTTAATGGTTTCGTGCCTCAGGCGGAAGTCTCGCGGCGCTTTAATAGTGATCGTGACAATGCACTCAAACGTATGCTGCATCGGTAATGACGGTATCAACACCTCAAATGGAGAGGCAATTTATGCAAAACGGAATTCTTTCTGGGCTGCGGGTGATCGACTGTGGTACCTATGTCGCCGGGCCGGCTTCAACAACCATTATGTCAGACTTCGGGGCGGAGGTGATCAAGATCGAGCGTCCGCAAGGGGGTGACTTATACCGGTTTATGGCGGATCTGCCAGGGTTTGCGAAGGCAGATATGAACTGGGCTTGGATTCTGACGAGTCGTAATAAGAAGAGCGTGGCCCTCGATCTCAGTTGTCCGCAAGGCCGGGACATCCTTATCAGCCTGGTCAAGACCGCCGACGTTTTCGTCACCAACTACCAACACCCACTGCTCGAAAAGTTCCGACTCACCTGGGAACATCTGCAACCGGAGAATGAACGCCTCATCTATGCTCATCTGACCGGTTATGGCGATGCGGGTGAGGATGCAGATGCCCCGGCCTTCGACGCACTGGCCTATTGGGCACGCTCGGGCCTGATGATGAGTGTGGTGGGCCTGGACGGCACCCCGGGCGGACCCCGGCCAGGGATGGGCGATCATCCCACCTCGGTATCGCTATTCGGTGCGATCATGCTCGGTCTGTATCATCGTGAACGCACCGGACAGGGGGTGAAGGTCGGAACCTCGCTGATGGCGAGTGGCGCATGGGCCAACGCCTGTGACATCCAAGCCAAGTTTTGTAACGCGGTGTTTCCCCAACGTGGGGCCGATGGCACGCCGCCGAACCCGCTGGCAGCAGGGTATCTGAGCCGTGATAAGAAGGCCTTTCTGGTGGTATTGCTCGATCCGGATATCGAATTTCCGAACCTCTGTCGTGCACTCGGCTACGAGGAGTTGGCAACCAATCCCTTGTTTGCCACCACTAAAGCTCGAGCTGAGAATGCGTCGGCGTTGTTCGCCATTCTGCAAGGGCAGTTTGAAGCACGCGATCTCGCGGAGTGGCGGGTGCTTTTCAGACAAGCCGACATCAAGTGGGCGCCGTTGCCAAAATTAGAGGAGGTCGTAGAAGATCCCCAGATGCGGGCTGCTGGCGCGTTTGTTGACCTCAACTATCCTGGGTGTAGTCCGCTGACGACCGTCAATAGTCCGATCTTCGCGAGTGCTGGCGAGAAGCGCGCGCCAACCCCTGCGCCGACGCTGGGTGCGCACACCTGTGACGTGTTACGCGACCTCGGATACGATGAGCAGGTGATTGCTTCGCTTGTTCGTGACGGGGTGGTGGCAAAAAGCGAATAACCGTCAGGGCGAAACGTTTACTCATCGCGTCGGCACTTTTATACCGTGTCCGCCCACGTTTCGCCCTGACTTCACTGTGAGGCCCCGATTCGCAACACCGCCGCACCGTTCACCTGATCATGGCGCAACTTCCACAACGCCTCGTTCGCCTGTTCGAGCGGAAACTCCTCGGTATGGGTCCGTAGCGGGATCCCTGTCGCCAGGGCCAAGAGCTCCCGTCCATCTTGACGGGTATTGGCCGTGACACTGCGGATCGTGCGCTCGTAAAAGAGATGGGTGGTGTACTGCATTGAGGGGACATCGGTCATGTAAATGCCTGCGAGCGCCAGGGTTCCCCCGCGATCCAGCGCGGTGAGCGCGACCGGAATCAATTCCCCGGCTGGAGCGAAGATAATGGCCGCGTCGAGCTTAACGGGTGGCGGGTCGGTTGCCTCACCCACCCACACGGCTCCCATCTGTTTGGCCAGCGCCCGGTGCTTATCTCCACGGGTGGCGACGTACACGTCACACCGCCAATAGCGAGCGATTTGAATGACAATATGGGCCGAAGCGCCAAATCCGTACAATCCCAGCCGTTCGCCTGGCTGTACCCCACTTTGACGGAGGGCGCGGTAGCCGATGATGCCAGCACACAGTAGTGGAGCCATGTCGGTCACGTTCATATTCTCGGGGAGCGGATAGACAAACGCCTCAGGGGCGACCAGATATTCGGCGTAGCCACCGTTAACGTCATACCCGGTGAATCGGGGTCCGGTACACAGGTTCTCTTTCCCTTTGCGACAATAGCTGCAGGTTCCACACGTCGTATGTAACCACGCAACTCCAACACGGGTCCCGTCCCGTACCGTCTGGGGGCCCGGTCCATGTGCGACCACGGTTCCGATCACTTCGTGGCCTGGGACAATCGCTGGCTTATGCGGCGGCAGGTCGCCTTCGGTGACATGGAGGTCGGTACGACAGACCCCACACACCTCAACCCGGATGAGGACTTCGCCAGCCGTCGGTACGGGTTGGGGTAGTTCCATCAATTCGAGTGGGCGTCCGGCAATCGGACCCGGGGAACGAACTACCATCGCTTTCATAGCGTACTCCTACTTGCCTGCTCTCGGGTGTTGTCGGTCTTCTTCACGCTCAATCTCACACTAGGACGGGACGGACAAGGGCGGGTGCGAAAAAGAAACTTCTCGGCCCCGCGGTTGCGTAGCGGTTTGTCCTACCGCGTGCCCGGCCGGACAGCCGCGCTCGCCTGAGGGCATGGACTGGAGGACGTTTTTTTCTCATCATGGCGAAACCGTGAGCATACTTCTTGTCACGGAGAGAAAAGTGGGCGTTGGACTAGTCCATGGTCATTGGCACTATGCTTGCTCCCAAACCGATAGAGGAAGATAGGAATGAATCCACAACAAGTACTCGATCATCTGCTCAATCTTGAGCGCCGTGTCCGTGACGTCTATCGCACCTTGAGCGAGCGGACAGAGTTTCCCGACCAGTTGCGTTCGTTCTGGAGAAGCATGGCAGAGGATGAAACGCACCACATTATTACCTTAGAGCGGTCGGCTCACTTGTTCGAGGTAATGGAACGCGCACCCTCGGGGCTCGACGCCGATATTGCCAAAGTTGAAGAAACGATCGCGCAAGCAGAAAGCACCGTGCGGCGTGCTGTCCTTACTTCGGACGACGCCTTGCTCATGGGGCTCACTATTGAAGGGTCAGAATTGAATCAGCTCGACGAAACCTGGTTGCAAAGTTTTCGCTCGACTAGCCGCCTGCTGCTCGAAGCGTTAACCCCGTCGCACGAAAGTCACATTCGTCGCTTGGTGGACGCAGTGCATCGCTTTAGTGTGATAAAAGAGCTGCACGTTACGGCTGATACGTTGTGGTCCAGGTACGAACAACAGCATGACCACACCAAACGGACGCCGGGTTCGCCGTAACCATAGAGAAAAACAGAGGTGCGGGCGAGTCCGGCTCCGACGGTCTCGTGATTGGTGTAGGGGGTCATGCTGCCACACGTAGAGAGGTTGTGGCAGTTAAAACGCGATGCAGCCTGCGTCGTCCGTGGGGACCGACGCCCGATCCGAATTCTTTCAGTTTGCGGCGGATATACGCCGGATCAATGGCGAGGGCAGCGCAGATACGGACAAACGAAAACGGCCACTGCTCGTCGTTACTCCACAGCCAGCGCGCGGCTTCGTCGGCGAGCCGCTGTGTTCGCTTATCGCGTTTGACGAACTTTTGTTGATAACAATGAAGGGCGTCATCAAGTACTGCCCGCATAAGTGCATATTCCCCACGATCGTCTAATGTGTCTCTGGGGGACGGACCAAACTGTTCGGGCATGACTGCCAGGGGGCCACTATCCAGGCTAAGCGGCGTGGTCACAGCTGCGCGTGTATCGTTTGTGTTTGCCAGGTACTCTCTGCTGATAGATGATGTGAACGATGGTTGGCTGGTCATCATATTCCTCCAGGTGGAACGAGTTTTTGTTCGGCCAGTGTCATTGAATACTTTTTGCTACTAGGCAGCTGCAAAATAGAGAACGCAAAGTACATGCCGTTGTGCCCCACACCCGGCTAGGGGCTGCAGCGGCCTCAGGTGTTGCGCGACTACGAAGTCGGAGGGAGCGATGCCACGACCCGGTGCAGTCGTAAGTGCCCGAATTGTAAGCAAAACTCGTGGCAGGAAGGGTTTCGTCTCCATGAGTACCGCGGTGCGATCCCGCTTCGTCAAGCTCGATACCAGCCCCTGGGTTCTCTATCGAGAATGAGCCCCGACGACGCGCTGTCTCCTTTTCCTGAATATTGGAAAGATCGCGGCTGTTTTTCGAAATTGTAGGAATAGTTGACTCGTGATTCCCACTGTGAATTATGGTGTATTTATGGCACGAGTACTCATTGCCGGATGTGGTGATGTAGGGACTGAGTTGGGAGTGCGTCTGAAAGAGCATGGGCACGTTGTCTGGGGTTTGCGCCGGTCAGCTGATGCCTTTCCCCTTGGTATCTCTCCGTTGGTGGCCGACCTGACCAAGCCAGACACCTTGCAGACCTTGCCGCCGCGCCTGGACTTTGTGGTGTACACCGCAGCACCGGATCACGCATCAGAAGAGACATACCACGCGGTGTACGTAGAGGGGGTTCGTAACTTACTGACCGCATTGCAGCGGCAGCAGCAACAGATGCAGCGCTTCTTTTTCACCTCGAGTACCGGGGTGTATGCACAGACGTCGGGGGAGTGGGTGGATGAATGTTCTCCCGCCGAGCCGGTCCACTTTTCGGGTACACGGTTGCTGGCGGCTGAAGACGAACTGCTGAACAGTTCCTTTCCGGCTACGGTAGTAAGACTCGGGGGCATTTATGGTCCTGGCCGGACACGGTTGCTGACCAGCGTGCGCAACGGTACGGCAGTATGTCTCGATCAGGCGCCGCACTACACCAATCGGATTCATCGCGACGACTGTGCCGGCGCGCTCCAGCACTTACTGAGCCTGCCACAACCCGCGCGACTATATCTTGGTGTCGACCATGAGCCTGCGGAGTACTGGGAGGTCGTCCGTTGGCTTGCGTCGCGACTCGGTGTTCCCGCACCCCAGAGTAAGACGCCACGAGAGCCTCAGTCGCGAGCCCAGCGCAGCAACAAGCGTTGTCGGAATGCCAGATTGGTTGCTACCGGATACCGCTTCCGCTATCCCACTTTTCGCGAAGGGTACGCTGCTCTCATCGCAGCGTCCTGAGGGTAACCCTCGCCGGGACTCGTAGGTCGTGTGAGAGAGGAGTTCACTGGGTATGGATGGACGAACCTTACTAACCGTTTTTACTGCCGTGATGATCGCAGAACTTGGTGATAAGACGCAGGTAGCAACAATGCTGTTCGCTGCCGATAAGGAGGTCAGCAAAGCGACGGTTTTTCTGGCGGCAGCGTCCGCTCTCGTCGTTACATCGGCAATCGGTGTCGCGCTCGGCGCTGTCTTGGCCCAGTACCTGAACGCAGGATATCTGCATTATGCGACCGGATGTGGTTTTATCGCGATTGGGCTGTGGATGCTGTGGGCTGGTGCATGATTTCTGCTGCGGCGATCGCGTGAAGACCCGCGATCGCCTGTCTCTCCCTGACAAGCAAGAGAAATCGGCGCTGTCGTGAATGTTTCCGTTCGCTACATCTGAGGGAGGAGCCCTATACCTACCGTGATTGTGGTCTTGGCATCTCGCGAGAGGTTGCTTACTGCTTCTGTTGGATAGATTCGATATAGTACACCAGCGAGAGAATGCGACCGAGTACCGTGTGCTCATCGAGAGGTGCCCCACCCTCCTCAACCAGAAAGTGAGCCCCCCACACTGGCATGGACCGCGTCCCGTGCGCCATCACCTGCTCGCGTCCGTCGATCGTCTTATAGACTCCCCAGAATGGGAATTGACCGTCATTCTTTTTGGTCAAGCGGGTAAGGTCCGCTGGTTGTTTCTTCCACAGAGTTGCCATTGGGCCATCGCCGCGACCGCTCTCTCCATGGCAAGTGGCGCAATAGTGCTGAAATTCTGCCTTCCCGCTACTTAAGACGACCGCCTCTTGTGCGACAGCCTGAGTTCCCTGCCCCATGCCCAGGGCAAGGCCAGCCACGAACAGTTGTAGAGTCATCACTTTCCACCATTTCTCCACTACCATGAGAGCCTCCTTCGTAACGGGACTACGCGGTCTTGCGTAGCTCAGGTTTCTTGGTTGTCACAGATCTATGAACCCATCGTTTATAGTACGCAAAGCATTCTTTGCCTATTTCGTCTGAATAGACTGCAAGTAATGCACCAAGGACAAGATACGGCCGCGCACCCCGGCTTTTTCCCCGTCGCCGGCGTTGCGGTCGAAACGAAAACGCTCGCCCCAAATTGGCATCTCACGCGTGCCATGTCCACGGATGACTACCTCATCCTCTCCGCTGATCTTCTCGTAAGTCCGCCAAAACAGGAATACCCCTCCATGCCGCGCACTCATTTGTGTCAAATCCGCGGGTTTTTCCCATAGCATTGCCGCCACTGGGCCGTTCCCCTTGGCATCCTCTCCGTGGCATGATGCACAGGAACGCTGGAATTCCCGCCTCCCGGCATCCACGACTACCTGCAACACTTCGTCTTGCTCTTGGGCTACCACATCGGTGGCTGGGACACTCAACGCCAAAAGGACAACCAGACGAACACAACTTTTCCGCATACACAGTTCCTCCCACACGCACGTGTGAAAGTAACTGTTTGCAAAGCTGATGCCACTCAGGTCTGTCAGAAGCTGATTGTGGGGTTCTCCCGGAGCCCTGCGCATTTGTTCCGTAGGCCGAGATCGAAATGAGACCAACTCGTGCGATAGGCTTTTAACCTTCAGTATGGTCTCGGTTTTGCTGGGTTATAGCAAAACATGGCGTCTTATGACTTGTTGAAGAAGGTAGAAGACATTCCGTCTTGTTCTGGGAGGAAGAATATTCCGAAATCTGGGAATCTACACTATCGAGATTCGCAAAGATGAGAATGATACCAGTACGGCAAAAAGGAAGCGTATCGTATGGGAACCACCTCACCAGCTGCGGTCACGACTGCGGATAGACATTTGCACGACCTGTTGGTTGCGTTGGCGCAGCCGGCAGCATATCAACATCACCCGGAACACATACAGGTAGTACAGACGCATATCTCCGCGGTATTCTTAGCAGGTGACGAGGTCTACAAACTCAAGAAGCCTATCACCCTCTCCTTTCTCGACTATTCTACCTTGGCGTTGCGTCGTCATTTCTGCGAGGAAGAGGTGCGCCTCAATCAACGGCTGGCTCCGAGTGTTTATCTTGGGGTCGTGCCGGTGTTGCGGGCCGCTTCGACGTACCGTGTACGCGAGGCGCTCAACATGCATGATGCGACTGTGGTGGACTATCTTGTGCGCATGCGACGCTTACCGCCGGAGCGTACCTTGGACTCTCTCCTTCGTACTGATCAGGTCACCAAGTTTGGCGTACACACATTAGCTAAACGCCTCGTGCATTTTCATCAAACCGCGGCAACGACAGACGCCCATCTATACGGGTCACCCGAGGTCATCTGGCAAGCCCTTGCCGACAATTTTGCCGTGACTGAACCGTTTGTGGGCCAGACTATTCCGCACGCCCACTACGCGACGATTGTCGACTTCAGTAAACAATTTTTTGACAGTCATCAGGCTCTGTTTGTGCAACGTGTGCGCCGGGGCCGAGTAAGGGAAGGA
This sequence comes from Binatia bacterium, assembly GCA_050187625.1. Taxonomy (GTDB): domain Bacteria; phylum Desulfobacterota; class Binatia; order Bin18; family Bin18; genus JBFWXH01. The sequence goes on along the minus strand of JBFWXH010000005.1, from coordinate 30,860 downwards.
CACGGTGATCTTCGCTGCGATCATGTGTATTTTCTAGATGAGGGACTTGTCATTATCGATTGTGTGGAATTTAGCCCTCGGCTGCGGACCTGCGACGTTGCTTCCGAATTGGCCTTTCTGGCGATGGATCTGGAAATGCGCGGGGCGCCAAACTGGGCCGGAGAGCTGCTTCATGCCTATGCGACGCAGGCTGAGGATGAAGAACTCTTCTCCCTGCTTCCCTTCTATCAATGCTATCGGGCGTATGTGCGCGGGAAAGTCGAAAGCCTGAAAAGTAACGAATCTGAGATTCCCGACGACGAGCGCGACCAGGCGCGGCGACAGGCCCGTCGTGCGTTTCGTTTGGCATATCGCTATGCTCGTGGGACTCCGCGCCCAGCGATTATAGCGGTGTGTGGACAGATTGCCACCGGCAAATCCACTATCGCCCACCTCATCAGCGAGCAGACTGGGTTCAGTGTGCAAAACTCCGATGTCGTACGCAAGCGTCTGGCCGGGCTACTGCCGACAACGCATGCCACGGCTGAGTATAAAAAAGGATTGTACGGACCTGAGTTTACGAGAAGAACCTATGAGGCATTACGTACAGTCGCCGACGAAGAGGTGCGAAGCGGTCGCGGGATTATTCTTGACGCAACCTACAAAAACCCGGCAGACCGCGCGGCATTAGTGACCCTCGCTGACGAACTTGCTGTTCCGCTGTTCTTCGTAGAATGTCGTGCTTCGGTAGCGACGATCGAACAACGGCTGCGTGAACGAGAACAACAGGGAGACTCTGCGTCCGATGCCACCCGGGCTATTGCCGAACAAGAACGCGCGACCTTTCCAGCCTTGAGTGATATTCCAGAGGAATATCATGTCATAGTAGACACCGAAGGAGATATCGACCACGGCCTCGCACAGCTTGACGAACGATTACTGCAAGCTGGCTGACAATCGATAATAGAACGATAGCGAACGGACCCCAAGATCTGGCTTCAACATTCATCCCTTCTGTCTTGGTGCGAGTGGCAGCTTCTCCCATAATGGCCCGGGCGCGTCCGGGCCGCGAGCAGCTACGCTGCTACCGCTCTTTGCGAGGATCGTGCCGTTAAGAGTACCGGAACATTTATGGAAAGACGGCAATAACCGCGCGAGTGATTCTAAACTTCGACGCACGAATTGGTTATTTAACGGCCTCTGAGGAAGGAATCAAAAGCGCCTGACACCAATTCTTGACCTTTTTCTCTAAATCGGTTACGGACTGACCAGTCCGTCATCTTTTGGTCCGTATGCGACTGTCAAGGGCAATGTAATGTGGGATCAAGACAACCATACTGCAGCGAAGCACGCGCGGATCTTGCAAGCCGCGGTAGAGTTATTTACCGAGCGCGATTTTCATCACGTGTTGATGGATGACGTGGCGGCCCGTGCTGATGTCGGCAAAGGTACGGTGTATCGCTATTTCCCGACCAAAGAAGAACTCTACTTCGCCACGATCTTTGAAGGCTGGGACCGACTGGGAAAGGAACTCGAAGTGGTTGTCCAACAACAGGGGCCACTGCACGAGACCTTGGAGCAGGTGACGCGACAGGTATTGTCCTACTTCTGGCACCGCCGCCAATTTGTCACCTTAGTCCATCGCCTGGAAAATACGCTCGAGGGAGAAGAACAAGCCGACTGGCAACGGCGACGCGACAGCATCATTGAGGTGTTTGCCAACATCTTAGACAAAGGGGCGGGGCCGCAGACACTCTCCCGTGGGCAGCTGCGACTGGTCACGGAAATGTATCTGGGCATGGTCAGGTCTATCATCTTGTATCGTGGGTCCCAAGATACGCCTGACACCATGTCCCCATTGGCCGTTCACCTATTCTTGGAAGGGCTCAACCACCTCACGCCATCGCTGCAACCTGCGGACAAGCGGCGCAGGGCCGGAGAAAAATCCCGTGGCAGAGCAACGACGCGCACCAGCCGAGAATAACTGATTGCTCGCGGGCGTAGCGGTGTTGGCCACCCGTGTCGCGGAAGGAGATGAACGATGAATTTCAGAGACCAATTGGACCCTGCGCTAAGAGTTATGCTTGAGGCGGTACCGACAAGCGCAGAACTGAAGCGCATGGAGGGGCTTACTATACAGAGCCCAAAGACACTGCGGCTGCGATTTGCAGCCTACGCACCTGACACCAGCACTGAAAAAACACACTGAATGAGAAACCGAAAACAGGAGGAACGAGATGGCAAATGTTCAGCAGTCTACGACGGCTACCGCTCAGGGGCCGATCGAACACTATGACGCGGTGATTATTGGCGCTGGAGTCTCCGGCTTGTATCAATTGTACCGTCTGCGCGAGCTAGGGCTCTCGGTGCGGCTCTTCGACGACGCCGGCGGCGTGGGCGGTACCTGGTACTGGAACCGCTACCCGGGCTGCCGCTTCGATTCCGAGAGCGAGACCTATGGTTATTCGTGGTCCAAAGAACTGTTGCAGGAATGGGACTGGAAAGAGCATTTCTCTGGGCAGCCGGAGAATGAGCGCTACCTGAATTACGTCGCCGACAAGTTTAAGCTGCGCCCCCATATCCAGCTCAACTCTCGGGTTACCTCCGCCATCTATGACGAGAAGGCTAGTCACTGGGACATTGGGTTGGAGAGTGGCCAGCGGGTGCGGGCGCAGTTTCTCATCGCCGCCGTCGGGATCTTGACGGCCCGTTATATGCCTCCGTTTACGGGGGTCGACAGCTTCAAGGGCGAGTCATATCACACCGCGCGGTGGCCGCAGGAAAAAGTCGACTTCACCGGCAAGCGTGTCGCGTGTATCGGTACTGGCGCCACTGCCGTGCAGCTGATTCCAATCGTCGCCAAAGAATGCGGTCACCTCACGGTCTTCCAACGCACGGCCAATTACTGCGCGCCCTTACGGAATGGCCCGGTGTCTGCGGAAACCCAGGCCCAGTGGAAGGCTACCTATTCTGAGATTCACAAAAAGTGTCGAACAACGGCGACTGGGTTTACGCACGACTTCGACTCACGCAAAGCCATGGAGGTCTCGAAAGAAGAGCGGCTGGCGCAGTATGAGAAATTGTGGGCGCAACCCGGCTTCTCGAAATGGTTGGCCAATTTCCGTGACATCATGACCAACCGCGAAGCCAACGAAGACTTCGCGGAATTCGTGCGCAATAAGATTCGTGCGCGGGTCAAAGATCCGGTGGTGGCGGAAAAGCTGGTACCGAAAGATCACCCCTTCGGCTCCAAGCGTATTCCTCTGGAGACTGAATATTACGAGGCGTACAACCGCGACAATGTCTCGCTGGTGGATCTCAAAGAGACCCCGATTGAGTGCATCACACCCAAGGGCATCAAGACTACTGATAACGAGTACGAATTTGACGTAATCATCTATGCCACGGGATTTGACGCGTTCACCGGAGCACTCACGCAGATCGATATCCGTGGCGAAGGAGGACAGACCCTCAAAGACAAATGGACCGAGGGACCCAAGACCCACCTCGGGCTGCAGATCGCAGGCTTCCCGAACCTGTTCCTCGCCATCAGCACGGCGTTCGGCAACTACCCTGTGTGCGCGGAGATGATTGTGGAATGGATTACCGATTGTATCGGGTATCTGCGCAAGAAAGGACTCAAGAGCATTGCTCCGACGGTGCAGGCAGAGGAAGCCTGGGTGGAGCATGCCGCTCAACTGGCGGAGGGATCGCTCTTTGCCGCGGGGAATTCCTGGTTTGTAGGGGCAAATATCCCGGGCAAGAAACGCGTCTTCTTGCTCTATGCCAACACCGTCCCTGCGTATCGGAGAAAGTGTGCGGAGGCAGCGGCAAAGGGATATGAGGGGTTTCGCTTGCAATGATGGCGACGCTGAGCCGTGAGGGATGACTAGGGAAGAGCAATAGGTAAACGGAAGGAAATTACGAGCACGTATAATGTTTACTCGAAAGGCTGCTCAAAACCTAGGGGCGCACGGTCGTGGCGGAGAATGCCAGGCGGTTCTGCTCCCTTCGACCAGTGGCTCGTCACCCATCATCGCTCGGCATCCGTATTAAGTGAAGCGCTAGCCAGGTGAACTGAGAGGGGAAGTCGCAGTCTCGCCTTCGTAGTACGGTGGCATCGGATTGGCACTGACCAGCGAAGAAGAGGAGACTGCGATGGCTGAAGCGTGGTTCAATCACAGTCCTCGCTTGGCCACAGACGCTGAGAACCGCACGCGCTATGCGTGAGCCTTCGTCTAGCTCGCGTCGATTCGCCTGCTGCTACGAAAACGCGGTAATTTCTTATAAATTTCTTGGCCGGACTTTACGGTGCGTTGCTGAGTGCGCTGTCCCGGCTTGGGAATGTCCACTCGACGTACGGGCAGCGGACGGTATTGCGTATCTCGCATTTCTGCCGCGAGTTCGGCAAGGAGCCGTTCGACTTCAGACGGCTCGACGTCGGCTCGTGTCTGGCCATCACTACCCGCGCTGCCGCGATTATGGCGAACGCGCTGGCATGCTTCCCGTGTGGGGCCTTCGAGGATGGTGGTCGGTCCGCTTCGACACCGCCAGTTACCTGACGGTGTCGAGACCCAGACCACTTGGGTGAATCCGGCATTCCCAAGACGGGCTCCTTTCATTCTGTAGGAACCGCGGCTTTCGCCTCGCCCTTTCCTTGCCACACCCCAGCAAGCGGTGATCATCTATCTATGACGTTCGTAATCTACTCAATATGTTGACAATATATATCTATGTGATATCCCTCGTGGACGACGGTGAGGTTTGGGGGTGGAAGTGGAGCTTTGAGCCTGACAATTTGGATCTACCTATAACCGAAAGGATTTAACACCTATGCTGAGACGAGCGATGCCTAAATTCGCCATCGTGGCGACCGCACTATTTCTGTTAGTGCCAGTGCGCCCTGCGTTGGCTCAAGGTGAGCCGAAGTCGAATCAATTCTGGTGGCCTGAACAGCTGGACCTCAGTCCCCTTCGTCAGCATGCGGCTGAGTCCAACCCAATGGGACAAGACTTCAATTATGCTGCGGAGTTCAAAAGTCTCGATCTCGATGCTGTGAAGACAGACATCAAGAAGCTGCTGACGACATCACAGGACTGGTGGCCAGCAGACTATGGTCACTATGGGCCGTTTTTCATTCGCATGGCCTGGCACAGCGCGGGCACGTATCGTGTGGCTGACGGCCGCGGCGGCGCCGGGGGCGGTCAACAGCGATTCGAGCCGCTCAATAGCTGGCCTGACAACGCGAATCTCGACAAGGCGCGGCGGTTGCTCTGGCCCATCAAGCAGAAATACGGGCGCAAGATCTCATGGGCCGACCTGATGGTGCTGACGGGGAACGTTGCGTTGGAGTCGATGGGCTTTAAGACCTTCGGCTTCGCCGGCGGACGTGAGGACGACTGGGAGCCCGACTTGGTCTACTGGGGGCCTGAGGACACGTGGCTTGGCGACAAGCGCTATAGTGGCGACAGAAAGCTGGAAAAGCCTCTTGCCGCTGTTCAGATGGGCCTCATCTACGTGAATCCTGAGGGGCCGAACGGCAACCCGGATCCCATCGCGGCGGCTAAGGATATCCGCGAGACGTTCGGTCGTATGGCGATGAACGATGAAGAGACCGTTGCGCTCATCGCTGGCGGACACACGTTCGGCAAAGCCCACGGCGCCGCTGACCCGTCCAAGTGCATGGGCCCCGAGCCCGCAGCCGCCGGCATCGAGGAGCAGGGCCTGGGCTGGAAAAACAAGTGCGGCAGCGGTAATGCTGGCGACACCATCACCAGCGGGTTGGAAGGCGCATGGTCCGTCAACCCGATTGCCTGGACCACGCAGTACCTAGACAATCTGTTCGCCTTCGAGTGGGTGCAGACGAGGAGTCCCGCCGGTGCGGTGCAGTGGATTCCTAAGGACGGAGACGCATCGAAGCTCGTACCGGATGCTCACGATCCGTCGAAGCGGCATGCTCCTATCATGTTCACCACGGACCTCTCGCTGAAATTCGACCCGAGCTATCAGAAGATAGCGAAGCGCTTCCAGGAGAATCCCGAAGAGTTGAAACTCGCCTTCGCCAGGGCCTGGTTCAAGCTGACGCACCGCGACATGGGCCCGCGTGCGCGCTATATTGGCGTTGAGGCGCCTAATGAGGAACTGCTGTGGCAAGACCCCGTTCCCGCAGTCGATCATGAGTTGATTGACGCAAAAGACGTCGCGGAGCTGAAGTCTAAGATCCTTTCCTCGGAGCTGACCCTCCCCGAACTTGTCAGGACCGCCTGGGCGTCGGCCTCCAGCTTCCGCGGCACCGACATGCGCGGTGGGGCGAACGGGGCGCGCATTCGCCTCGCGCCGCAGAACAACTGGGAGGTCAACCAGCCGGCGGAACTGGAGAAGGTGCTGAAGCGCCTGGAGAGCATTCAAAAAGACTTCAACCGCGCGCAATCGAACGGAAAGAAAGTGTCGCTTGCCGATCTGATCGTTCTGGGCGGATCCGCAGCCATTGAGCAGGCCGCAAAGAAGGCCGGGCACGACGTGCAGGTTCCCTTCGCGCCGGGACGCACGGACGCATCGCAAGAGCAGACTGATGTGACATCCTTTGCCGTACTCGAACCGACCGCCGACGGGTTCCGCAACTACTTCGGCAACGGCAATCGTCGCTCGCCGGCAGAAATGCTGGTCGATCGGGCGAGCCTGCTGACCCTGACCGTTCCTGAAATGACCGTTCTGGTCGGCGGTATGCGGGCTCTGAATGCCAATGCCGGCCAATCCGGACATGGTGTGTTCACCGACCGGCCTGGGACGTTGAGCAACGATTTCTTCGTGAACCTGCTCGACCTGTCCACACAATGGACGAAGTCTTCCACCGCCGAAGGCGTGTACGAGGGTCATGATCGCGGGACGGGCAAACTCAGATGGACGGCCACTCCCGTCGACCTGATTTTCGGATCGAACTCCGAACTGCGCGCGGTCGCAGAAGTCTATGCCTTTGACGACTCGCGACAGAAGTTCGTGCGTGACTTTGTTACGGCGTGGACCAAGGTGATGAACCTCGACCGCTTTGACCTGAAGTGATCTTGGAGAACAGACGACGTTTCAGAGCTTGTAAAGGACGGCGAGTCGGGAGACCATTCCAAACCAGGGGCAAAGTTGAAGTGGGGTGAAACAAGGGAAAGTAAGAACCAAACAAAACAATAGCTTACCGCTGGCGCTGGTGTTACCCTCGACAACGCTGGCGCAAGATCCAGTGCCCGAAGTCTGCCTCCTGTATATGTGGATTCGTCACATCACGCCGTTAATTTGGCGGCACGTCGTAGTTCGCGCGGACCATACGCTGGCGGATCTGCACTACATCATTCAGATTGCCTTCTCCTGGACGGACTTTCACCTCCAGCGGTTTCGTTTCCGCAAGAAAGACTTTGCCATTCCACGGGTTGAGGGGTTTGTCGGTGCCCATGATGCGCGTGAGGTCACGCTTGGCACGTTACGTTTCCGTCTGAACGAGCGATTTCTGTATGAGTAGGGTCTTGCGGATCGAAACGCATGACGCGATTCCAGAGCGTGTACACCAGCGGCGCGAGCGCCATCGGCGTGCCGGGATGCCCGGACTTCGCCTGCTGTACTGCATCGATCGAAAGGGTGCGAATGGTGTTGATCGCTACTAATTGCATCATCTGTTGATCTGTCATAGTTTCCTCCGCTCGGTTGTCCCTACGCTTTTCCCGCCTCTATGGCCGCCATTTTGCGCAAGCGCCGCAAGTGGCGCTCGGCGTGACTGAACGTGGCGGCGAGGAACGCCTGGACGAGGTCCCAGGCAACGGCGGGTCCTACGGTCCTGCCACCCATACACAGGATATTCATGTGATCGTCCTCGACCCCTTGCCGCGCAGTGAAGTGGTCGTGGATGACCGCTGCGCCAACTCCGCTGCCGCAGATGGCCACTCCGCGTTCCACCTCTTGGGCGACAACCGCCAGGGCTAACGGGACGACGTAGTCGGGATAGTCATCGTCCTGGCTCAGGCGATGCGCGCCGAAATCGACGACTTCATGCCCCGCGGCATGAAGCTGGCCGAGCAACTCCTCCTTCAAACTAAATCCAGCATGATCCGTGGCAATACCAATGCGCATATCTCGTCTCCACACCCGTATATTTGCGTAATTCTCACCTTGGTTGCAGCACAGCAGTCCTACCGCCGCTTGGTCGGCGAGTACCAAGTCATTGATCCTCTGAATCCGGCCTGCTCGTAGCGCCTCTTGCTCTAGGTGTTGGACGCCTCGAAGATGCTCCGAATGCGTGCATCCAGCAGGGCGTTGAACCCCGCCTCGGATTGCTGGGCCGTCAGCCCGTCGACCAGCGCCCGCGAAAAGCTCGCCACCATGCCGTGATTCCGGCGCAGGCGGTTGTTGGCTTCTGCCAGCGTATACCCGCCCGACAGCGCCACGACCCGCAAGACCTTGGGATGCCTGAGGCACTCGGCGTAGAAGTCGGCTTGTTCCGGGAGCGTGAGCTTGAGCATGACTAATTGACCCACCGGCAGTTCGTTGAGCCCCTCGAGGAGGGCCGTTTTGAGCGCCTCTTCGGCTTTGGCCTTTTCCGGACAATGAATGTCCACTTCCGGCTCGACGATCGGCACGAAGCCAGTGGCGATGATCTGCCCGGCGACGTCGAACTGCTGGCGTACGATATCCTTGATGCCGACGGCATTGGCGTGCTTGATGACCGAGCGCATCTTGGTGCCGAAGATGCCCTTCGCTCTGGCTTTGTCGAGCAGCGCAGTGAGGGCGGGCATGGGCCGCATCAACTGCACGCCATCCTTCTCAGCGGCCAGGCCCTGGTCCACTTTCAGAAATGGCACCACACGTTTCACGTGCCAAAGATAGTCCGCGGTCGGCCGCCCCTCGATGTCCCGGTCCATGGTGTTCTCGAACAGGATGGCGGCCAGAATCCGCTCGCCGGTGAAGCTGGGGCTGGTGATGATACGCGTGCGCATCTGATGCACGATCGCAAACATCTCCTCCTCGTTGGACCACGCGCCTTCTTTGATGCCGTACAGACGCAGCGCGTTGGGCGTGCTGCCCCCGCTTTGGTCCAGCGCCGCAATGAACCCGGGATGGGTCTGCATTTTCGGTATTGGGGAGCAACGGGACATTATGTAATGCGTTACATAATGTCCCGCTGCAGAGCACGACGAAATCGTCGGCGTATCTGAGATACACAAAGTTCCCTTGTCCTCGTTGACGGCGTCGGGTCTTCTCGGCATGCGAGAGGGCCGTATACCGTTCCATATATCTGTCCAGTTCTGTCAGATAGACGTTTGAAAACAAGGGACTGATGATCCCGCCCTGAGGAACTCCTTGAGAGGTTGCCGTTACCCGCTTGTCTTCCATCACCCCCGCACGCAGAAACTTCCAGATCAGGGCCATCAGCCATTCATCTTTGATCCGTTGTCGCAACAACGTCACCAGATGGTGGTGATGGACCGTATCGAAGTAAGAAGCGATGTCTCCTTCGATACACCAGAAGAACTTCTTGCTTTCTTGGGTGCTCCACACGAGACACTTGATTGCATCGCGCACGGAGCGGGTGGGACGAAAGCCAAAGGAGTATGGGCTAAAATCCGCCTCAAAGATCGGCTCCAGGACCATACGCAGGGCTTCCTGTACAATCCGATCCGCCACGGAAGGAATACCCAAAGCACGCAACTTGCCGTTGGCTTTCGGTATGAATACCCGGCGTACCGGATACGGTTCGAACGTTTCCGTTTGGAGCCTTTGTCGGAGGCGCTGAAGGTTCGTCTCCAAGTCTTCGTCAAAGGCTTGCATGGTGATGCCATCACAGCCTGCGGTTCGACTTCCCGCATTCTGCGCGACATGGTCATGCGCCAGACGGAGCCAGTCTTTGTCACACAGCAGGTCAAACAGGCCGTAGAACTGCTTGGTCTTGTGCTGTTCGGCCCAGCGACTAAGCTTCCGCTGCATTTCACCGACATTGTAGGGTAGGAGTATGGCGCGTTGCCTATCAGGCACAGGGGCCGATTCGCCATCAGGCCGTTCGGTGTGTTGCCCAAATTGTTGGTACGTCTCCACGCTCCCCCCTCCGAACCCGCCGTGCAAGTTTACCCTGCAACGGGCTCTCCAGGAGTCAACCTTCCTCCTCCACGATTACTCATGGTATTGTCACTCTCAGGTCCTGTCATCGCTTCACCTTGCGGCAGTCCGAGCTTCATCAGACTGGCTCTGACTTCCCCGAGAGGCGTTGCCTCCCTGGCTCCCTTCCCCACGTGCACGGCTTTCCCGTGCTCCGAGTACTATGAAGCCTCCGACGCTCATCCCAACCCTCGGTGGACTGCTCACCTTGCCATGTTGGGATGAGCCTCCCACGTTCACAGAAATGGACTCGACGATGTAGTTTAGGCGGCAGTTACCTGTACGACCCAAGCCGCGCTCTGCGGAATCCCGAATGTCAACAGCATACGCAGGAGTGCTGCTGAATCCTTTGGGCTGGAACCCGCGAATGTCCAGCCTCGGTTGCTCTGAAGACTGATCGTCCGTTGAGCACATTCGCTGTCCCGTCTCAGCCAGGGCGCTTATCTCCCAGCTAGGCAGTATATTACGTGACAGGGGGGAAGTTTCCCGTAGGTCGCAATCTGCTTCGTTTGGACTCACCATGCTACACCTTAACCAAGCCCGACTTCTTGGCGGTCTGCCTCGCGCCGCATCGGTACCTTTCAGGGCCTAGCTCTTTCACCCTCGGGTTGCATCCCCCGAGCGCTACAGCCCAACGGTTTATCGCCCACCTGTCTAAGCAATAGGAGTTTCCCTCCATTCCTTTCCTCTGCTTCGTGGCGCACCACAGGAGCTTCCTCCCTCGTGTTCCCATTCGGTTACCTCTGCATTGGAATCCCGACAAACTGTGGTCCTTCCCCGTGTAGCCGCCTCTCGCAGCCGCAGAGTACTATGACCACTCCGACGCTGCCAGCTCAGGGGGGCTTGGTCTTGTGACTGCTCGCCTCTTCGGACTTTGGGGGACGACTCTCCTTAGCATTCCGCTGGCAGCCTCCCACGTTCCCACGGTTGGCCTCTGCAACACACCTTAGGTGGCGGTTTCCACCTCAACCCGTCCCACGCTCTGTGGTATCCCGAACGCTCTCAGGGTACACGGTCGTTGCCTTCCGCTGGCCAAGTTGACCTGAGAGAACCTTTGGGCTGATATGCGATAATGATCAGCCTCGGCTATCGGTGAGCCCTAATGCTCTCACCGGTTCGTTCGCCGTCTCGTGGAGCCCGACGCTCAACCCGGGCTATGCAGGGTATTACGTGACAGGGGGGAAGTTTCCCGTAGGTCGCAATCTGCTTCGTTTGGACTCACCTTAGTGTGTCTTAGTCAAGCCTGGCCTCTTGGCGGCCTGCCTCACGCCTCACCAGTACCTTTCAGGAGCAGCTCTTTCACATGGCTAAGCCTCCAGTCATGCTACGCTCCAACGACTCACCGGCCCCTCGGCAGAGCCAGCGAAACTACTGCCTTGCGGCGGTTCGTTTATTCCAACCGTGCGCTTCGTGGCGCACATCGTAGCTTCCCTCCTGTAGGGCCTTGCACCGCCTCGTCGGGCAAGCCGGTGGTGACGACGAGCTTGACGGGCGTGCCACTGTCCACAATGGCTTGCAGCCGATGCTGGCCATCGCGTAACCGGCCTTCCGCATCCAGGGCAATGCCTTGATGGGTAAGATAAAACCGCTTGCTCGCGATCGCCCGGCGATATTTCTCCACCACCGCTCGGCTCAAGGGGCGGTTACAATGATTGACCTCCAGCCAGTCGGCAGCTTGTTTGGAGGTCACCTGCATGACTTTGCTCTGCATACATGCCTCTCTGGTGCCGATCGGCGTTGCGCTCGGGCGGCCCACCCAGCACCTGCACTCGATCACACTCGGAGGGAAAATCTAGCGCAGACACGACTGCGGCACTAGCGGGGGCGCGGGCTCCTCGGTTGCTCGACCCCTGAGCGGATTCTCCAACCTTGCTTACTCAGCTCCTAAGGCAAGTAGGGGTTTGTGAGAAAACCGTGGGTCCATGTGCTGCTAACCTCTTTAGCAGGAGCATAAAGGAAAACAGCCAGTGATACTATTTCAGCGTCTGCGGTTTGTCGGAGCCAGTTCTGACACAACCGCTACCGGATGAGTGAGCGCTCAATGCGCAGATTCTGTGGCAATCTCAGCACCGGGACTGTGCGTGCCGACGGTTTCCCATTTCACAATCTTCAGGTCGAGCACGAAGATCGCGTACAATACGGGCACGAGGAGTAATTCAATGAAGGTCGCCACGCTCAGCCCACCGATCTGCGCGTAACACAACGGCTCCCACAGCGGCCCGCCATGAAGCGCCAAGGGAAACAGGGCGAACACCGTCGCCCCTACCGTGATCATCACCGGGCGCAACCGTTCAATCCCCGCATCGAGCAGCGAATCGATCAGCGGTTCCCCCTGTTCATGCATCTCTTCGATGAAGTCGAACAGGACGATCACATGACTGACGATCACGCCCACCAGGCTGATGACCCCCAGAAAGGCCATAAACCCGAATGGCGTCCCCATCACGTACAAGGCCGCCAGCGCCCCGACGACTCCGTAGGGGACGGCGGCAAACACCAGGAGCGGCTTGACGGCGTGATTAAACTGGCTCACCAACGCCAGAAAAATGAGGGCGACAGATATCGCCAGGACGACGAGCAGTTCGCCGAACCCCTCGTCCTGCTTGGCCTTCTCACCACCGATGGTCAGCGTGTAGCCGGGCGGGAGCGTCTGGGCAAAGGCGGCGAGCTGTGGGGCTGCCGCCTCCAGCACCTCTGACGCTAGCGCCCCAGGGACCGGGAACGCTTTCACCGAGACGGTGCGGAAGTGGTCGCGACGGCGGATCTGCTGGGTCTCTAGAGAGTGCTCGATCGACGAGATCGTCCGCAAGGGGACCTTGTTCGTGTCCTGCGAGGCGTAGATGTAGAGGTTCTGGACGTCAGCCAGTTGCGCGCGCTCCTCCAGGCGTACACGCGCGACGACCGGAATTTGTTTGTCTCCTTCACGCAACGTGGTCACGGGGATGCCGCTCATGGCAGCGGTGGACGACGCGGCCACGTCCAGATTGGAGACGCCGGCCAGCTGGGCGCGATCCGCGTCGACCCGCAACTTCACCACAAAGCTCTCCTCGTCCCAGTCATCGCGGACGCGGGCGGCCTGCGGAATCGCGCGGAGGATATGCTTGAGCTGGGCGGCCAGCGCCCGCAGCGTGCGGATCTGCTCCTCTCCGTTGCGCGTGCCGATATCCGCCTGCCCGGCAAGCCGAATCTCGATCGGGTTCTCCACCGGGTTGGTTTGCAGCTGTCTGACGTCGAGGCGTGCTCCCGGCACCGCCGCCGAGAGCGCGTTCTGTAGCGGACCCTCCAAGTGCGGGGTGATGTGCTTATCTGTAACCTCAATAAGGAGCTGGGCATAGTTCAATTGCTGTAGTTCGGGAGAGACCGAGAACCAAAAACGCGGGCCGCCACCGCCGATAAAAGAGGTAATCGATCTGAGGACCTGCTGCGGCTTGCCATCCTCGTCCGGGTGTTCGTTGCCGTACGCCTCGGCCACGGCGCGAATGATCGCTTCGGCCCTGACCGCCGCGTCGTTAGTGGACACAAGCGGCGCATCAGGCGGGAGCCAGACGTCCACGTACGACAGATACTGCAGGTCCGCGGGGAAGAATTGGGTCTTGAGCTGTCCCATGAGCACGGCGCCCAGACCCAGAAACGCCAGCGACCCGGCCAACGTCCACCAGCGCCGCTGGATCGCCCAGGCTCCGATACGGTGATAGGCGCCAGTGAAGCCGCGCGTGCGGCGCTCCTCCATTGAGGGTGTGGGTCTCCGGCTGGGCCGCAACAGATAGTACCCCACTAACGGAATAAAGGTCATCGACACCAAGCGTGAGGCCACCAGCGCGCACGTCATCACGATCGGCAGGCTGTAGAGAAAATTCCCCGTGTCGCCGGTCAGCAGCAGAAACGGCAAGTAGGCCGCGATATTGGTGATGGTGGCAAACATGATCGCCTTCGCCAGTTTGGTCGGCCCTAGCCAGGCGGCGATAGAGGGTGGATGGCCCAGCGCCAGATCGCGTTTAATGGCGTCACCGGCTACCACCGGGTCGTCCACGAGTAGTCCCAGAGCGATAATCAGAGCGGCGATGGAGACCTGCTGGATATCCAGCTGCAGAACGTGCATCAAGCCAAACGTCAGGGTAAGCGTCAGGGGGATCGAGATGGCCATCAGCAGAGCAGAGCGCCATTCCCAAAAGCCCAGCCACGATACCAAGACCACGAGGATGATAGCCTCGTACAGCGCGTCCATGAATAAGTCGACGTGCTCTTCCACCTGACGGGGCTGATCGGAAGTGCGCGCCACAATGAGATCCTCGGGCACGTGCTGCGTGACCACCGTCAGCGCCCGATCCACGGCTTCCCCGAAGTGGCCAATTTGCTCCCCCGAGCGCATCTGCACGGCCAGGGTGATCGCCCGCGCACGATGCCACGCGCCAGCGGCGTCTCGGGTGGTATAGAAGTTCAGATATCGTGCCGGACTTTCGTAGCTGCGCCACGTGTCCACTAGATCGCGCAGGTACAAGGGCGTCGCGCCAGAGGCGGGGATGAGGACCTCGCCAATCTCTGCCGCGCTGCGAAACTCACTCGACGGGTCGATCAGCACGTTCGCGCCTTCGACATTGAGCACGCCGCCAGGCGCGGTGATGTTCCGCGCTTGCAAAACTTGCCGGAGCCGCGCAGGCTGCACGCCATAGGACGCTAACCGTTCCTGCGAATACTCCAGATAGACCCATTGCGGGAGCACGCCGGCGCGCTCCACCTTGGAGACCTGGGGCACGGGCCGTAGGGACCGTTGGATCAAGTCAGTAAAGTCGTCGAGTTCCCGATAGCTGTACTTCGCGCCTGCCACCGTGGCCAACTGCGCGGCAGTCTGTCGCGGGTCACGCACCACCATCGGCTGCCAGACGTCAGGGTCAAGCTCCTCCGCATGGAGTTGCTCTCGGGCGAACTGCCTCACGGCAGCCAGGAGGGTGGCGTCATCGACGTCAGTGGCGCCGTCGAGGCCGACGAAGCCGGGGCCTTGAAGTGAGCGGAGGTCGTGCGCCACCACATGATCGGTCAGGTAGCGGGCGAGCACGTCGCGCAGCCGCTGGACCATCTGTGCGTCGATAGACAAGGGGAACGCGACCACCAGGGTCGCACGCGAGCTCGGCTGGTCTGGTGAGGTGTGCGCGCGCACCTGGGCAATGGTCCGCTCGATCTCACGCGCACGGAGCGCGATCGCGACCGGGCTTTCCTTGGGGCTGGCGACCGTCAGCATCAACGCCGCCGTATCGCCGAAATCGCCGTTGAATTGGATCGGTCCGGCCCCCTCCGGCAGAGCGGTAATTTTTTTTAACTTGAGATCGATGTTGTCAAATTCTGCTTTGGTCAGCCTCACCCGCTCGTCCAACTGCACAAACACGATAGACAAGCCGTTCAGGGTAAGAGAGCGAATGCCATAATCATACGCGCTGGGCTCGCCGACCCAGAGGTTCTCCGCGATCTTCTGTTCGACCTTACGGGTCACCAGCTGTTCGACCTTCTCCGCGCTCACGCCGGGCCACGGGGTGACAGCCACCGCGACACGCACCGGGATGTCGGGGTCTTTGCGTTTCGGCATCTTGATGTAACCGTAGACGCCCCACAGGACCACGGCGCACAACACCACCCAGGAGATCTGCCGGTTCTCGGTGAAGAACCGGGCGGTGTTGTGTGTCTGCTGAATGTGCTCGGCGTCGCTTCTGTGCGCCATGGCGTCAGTCCTCGCTGGCTAGGGGATGATCTGCACCGGCTCGCCATCCGCCACGAGCGTTGCCCCGGTCACGATCACCTGCTCCCCCACCTGGACTCCGGCGGTGACGGCAATGGCGTTGCCGTACACGTCTCCCAACTGCACGTTTCGTATGCGCCCCACTGTCCGGCCGTTTTCCTCTTGCACCACGAAGACCGCGTAGCCGTTCGGGTCGGTCGGCGAGCCGATGACCGCACTCAACGGCGCCACAGGAACAGGCGCGGGCAACTTTCCGTCAGCGACTTGCAGCGAGGCAATCGCGCCGGCTTTGAGCTGCAGCCGGGGATTGGGCACGGTGACTTCCACGCTGAAGACCCGGCTGTTCGCATCAGCTGCCGGTGAAATCGCTGTGATCCGTCCGGGAAACGCGACGCCCCGAATCGACTCCGTCACGATGGCCAGGGGACTGCCCAGTTGCAGGCGCGCCAGCATCACATCCGGCACGCCGAAGACAGCCTTGACGGAGGAGAGATCAGCGAAGACGAACCCGACCAAGCCGGGCGTGGCCAGTGTCCCGACTTCGATCTTCCGCTGCAGCACCACCCCATCCATCGGTGTGGTCAGGGCGCAGTATTGCAGGTCCAGCCCCGCTTCCTCGAGCTGCGCACGCGCTCCCGCCACCGTTGCCTGCGCTTCATCGAACTGCGCACGGGCTGCGTCGTAGTCCGGCTTGGTCATACTGTGTGTGGCGAAGAGGTTGGTGGCGCGTCCCCAGTCTTGCTTGGCTTTCTGCAAGGAGGCCTGGGCGCGGGCCAGTTGGGCTTTGGCCTGGTTAATCCGTTCGATGAAATCCTTTTCGCGTATCTGCGCCAACACGGTCCCCTTGGGGAACACGTCGCCTTGTTGCGCATCACGTAGGCGTCCGTCGGCGCCGCGCACCTGCAAAATCTCCCGGATATAGCCGCCAACCTTGAAGGTCAGGTCCACCTGCGCGTATGGTGAGATGATCGCCGAATAGCGCACGCCGCCGTCCCCGGCGTGCTCCTTCACCGCCTGCACGCGCACCGGCGTCGGAGGTCTCTCAACGGATTGTTCGTGACGACAACCCCCTGCCAAACTCGCATAGATCAGCACGACACACAGCGTGCAAAGAAACGAGCGCCGGGAATTGGGGTGGCGTCGGTGTGGGTCGCGGAGGTGCGACTGTTCATGAATTAGCATGCCGCGTTCTTCCCTCACGGTCGGTCCTATTCCTCTCCCAGGGATTTGTCCAGGTCCGCCCGTGCCTTCCAAAAAGACAACAGCGCCTGTTGATACTGGTGGTTGGCGTCCGCCAGCGCGGCCTGGGCTTGCAACGCGTCTGGCAACAGCGCGGCCTGTTGCTTGTATCGGTCTAGGGTGAAGCGCAGTTTCTCGCGTGCGGTCTCCTGCGCGAGCTGAGCGACGTGCAACGACGACCGCGCCTCTCGCAGGGCGCGCACCCGGGTGTTCACGTCGATCTCCACTTGCGCCTGCGCTTCACGCATATCGTTACGCGCCTGCGCCAGTGCTCGGCCGCGCTCGGCCAGTTCTTGTTGCTTGCGCCCCCAGTCAAAGAACTCCCACTTGAACTGCACTCCGGCGTACGCGATCTCGCTGGGCACGAAATTGACATTCAAGGGGCGAGCGTAATACATGACCGCACTCAAGTCAGGGATATACTCGGCGCGCTTGATGCGCATATCATACTCCGCTTGCTGCACCTTCAGTTGTGCGGCGTGGAGGTCAGGCCGTTTTTTCTGCGCCTGTGCCTGTGCGGCGGTCAGATCCACGGCAAAGTCTGGCGTGTCTGGCGCGGCAGTGACGCAAAACGCAGTCTGGACGTCGCGTCCGAGCACGTCATTGAGCCGTTCTTTCTGCGTGGCCAGCGCATTGCGCTGGGTGAGCTCCTCATGCTCGGCTTTCGCCAGCCGGGTTTTCACCTCCAGGCTCTCGAACTTGAGGGCGGTTTGTTCCTGCACCTGCCGGTCCACCAAGCCGTCCAGTTCACGGACGAACCTAAGGGTCTCCTGCGTAGCGGCCAGCGCGCTTTGGGTTTGCAGCACGTCGTAGTACGCCTGCTTGACCTCGTGGGCGATTTTCTGCCGTCGGGCCTGCAGCTCTTGGGAAGCGATCTCGCTGACGACTTCGAGCCGCTTGATGCCCAGCCCGATGCGGTACTGCTGGGACAGCGGTTGGACCACCTCGGTGACCAAGAGGCCCGTCTCATCATTTGCCGCCTGGATTTTCGTATCCGTAGCCGGTATGGGGCCGGTGGCCGGGAAGGTGCCCAACTGGCCAGCCTTGAACGTGTAGTCCTCTCGGGCCAAGCGATACGTCCCTAGTAGGTGAAGATTTAACGCTGGGAGCCGTTGGGTGCGAGCCGCCGCCACGCGGTCGCTCGCTTTCTGCACCTCGAGTGCAGCATTGTTCACCTGGCGGTTATGCGCCAAGGCCACATCGACTGCCTGCTCCAGCGTGAGCAGTTCACCAGGTGGTGCAGTCGCCTCCTGGCACCAGGCCACGGCGGGAAGGACAAGCAACACCCAAAAGACGATACACGGGATAGGCACGTTCCATCCGGAAGCCCGAGCGTCGTGCTCATCAGAGTGACACGGTCTACCGCGTGTGCTGGAAACGCTAGGCAGGCGTCGGGCACAAACGGTTTTCCCTCTCACCGACTGCTCCACGGTGGCAGCAGAAAGAGGTTGATCGAAAGGCCTGTACTGTTCTACGGCTTCCTTCATCATCATCGCGCTCCCGTGAAGCGAGTGCACCAACCTGCCCGGCGGTGCGGAAAAGACATTTCCCGAGTCAGTGTCCCTACCGGACCAAGAATCATGCGCGGTGAGAAGACGGATAATCTGGAGTTGCCGAGTGTACGAGTCCTCCGTGGTCTGTTGCTTGCCATAGTCCGTCCTTCGTTATGCCTTTGGATGCATACAAGTGCTGGGAAACAGGCGATTGTACGGCGGAGTGCTCTCGGAACTCCGCGCACAGGCAGACAAGGCGCAACCCCTCCCGGGAGAAGCGGCTGCGGCGCTGAATCGACCACACGGCGACCAGCCCTTGCTGACCCCTACTGAAGAGAGGAAGAACCTCAGTCAGCATCATGTGAGCCTTTTTTTTCAGGGTATCTTCAGGCAACAACTAGGGAGAAGCAGGAAATGCAGGAACTGTGCCGTCAGGGAGGCGGACTGCGCAACAACCGAAAACAGCTGAACTCTCACCGATCAAACAGGTCAAACAGGCTGGGTGCGCAGAGCTGTCCTCGCTCTGGGGCACTCCTGGGATTCTGAAATATAGCAAATGTTCCGAGTTCTTGGAAAAATTGACCCCGGCAGTGATCCGCAACCGCGCTGTCTTCGCCTAAAGCAGTGTGGTCCGGTCATAAGCAAGAAAAGTATGGAAACCACGCCCGTGAACAGTCGCAGGCGGCCTGTGGCTGTGTCGCACCTTGCGACACAGCAGCGAGGCGGGCGACAGTGCTCGGCATTGCGTACCCCTGGGCTTCGAGCTAGTTGCATCCTGCGACCGACCACAACGACATGCGGTCTGCCACGTCGTACATGACCGAAACTGCCCTGGCCGCACAGGCTACGGGGCTCTGTCTCTCCCTTGGCAACCATTTTGCTCTCCTCTTTAACATGGAGGCACAAAACGATGGCGAAGACCATGAGAGCGGCAGTGGTGCGCGAGTTCGGGAAGCCGCTGAGTATCGAAGAGCTGCCCATCCCAACGCCGGGGCATGGCGAGCTACTGATCAAGGTGGTTGCTACGGGTGTCTGCCACACCGATCTCCATGCCAGGGACGGCGACTGGCCGGCGAAACCGAAGCTGCCCGTTATCCCCGGTCACGAAGGGGTGGGCATCGTGACGGCCTTGGGGCCTGGCGTCGCGGGATTCAAGGAAGGCGATGCAGTCGGCGTGGCCTGGCTGCATGATGCCTGCGGCGACTGTGAATACTGCCGCACCGGCTGGGACAGCCTGTGTCTGACCCAGAACAACACCGGCTACAGTGTTAATGGCAGTTTTGCCGAGTATGTGCTCGGAGCTGCCCACTATGTGGGGCGATTGCCCAGCCAGACGGACTTTGCAGCAATGGCGCCGGTCTTATGCGCTGGCGTGACCACGTACAAAGGCATCAAGGAGACCGAAATTAAGCCCGGGGAATGGATTGCGATTTCGGGGATCGGAGGACTGGGACAGCTAGCCATCCAATACGCCAAGGCTATGGGCTTGCAGGTGGTGGCGCTGGACGTGGCCGAGGAAAAGTTGGCGCTGGCGCGGACATCAGGCGCCGACGTGACGATCAATGCGACGGCCTCGGATGCCGCGGCGCAAGTCGTCAGGCAGACTGACGGCGGCGTCCACGGCGCGCTCGTCACCGCCGTCTCGCCACCGGCGTTCAGTCAGTCGATCCAGATGGTGCGGCGCAAGGGCACGATCGCCCTCGTCGGTCTGCCGCCGGGGGAATTTCAGACGCCGATCTTTGACGTTGTCCTGGGGCGCATCACGCTCCGCGGCTCCATCGTGGGCGGACGTCAGGACCTTGCCGAAGCGATTGCGTTTGCGAGTGCGGGCAAGGTCCGCTCTACGATTCACACGAAGAAGCTCGATGATATTAACCAAGTGTTCGCGGACCTGAAAGCCGGGCGCGTCGATGGTCGGATCGTGCTGATGCTGTGACGCGCTCCATGTTTCGCACCATGACGATTGCGCCGTCGATCACAGTTCAGGATAGCGGGTCGTGGCTTCGGCCGTGAGCCGTAGCGTCTGCCCGTGGGGTATAAGAAGCAGCTCACGCCGACGTGTGCCAGCGCGGTGCACAATAGCGTGTCGAGGTGTTTTTCCAGCATGATCTCGCAAGAGGCGCCTGGGAGCGTTCCAAATTGCCGCCTATTACGGAAAGCTGCTCCTCGATAAGGATATCTTCCCACCTTCATAAGGACTCAGGCAACCAAATCAAGAGGAGCAGGCATGTGAAGACCTACACGATTCGGCCGGGGCGGCGGTATCCCTTTGGCGTGACGGTGGATGCCGCAGGGGTCAATTTTTCTCTCTGGGGGTATGGGGCGACGAGCGCCGAGTTGCTGCTGTACGCAGACACGCGGAGCACCACGCCATTCCAGGTGATCCGCCTCGATCCTACCTGCCACCGCACGTTCTACTGCTGGCACGTCTACGTGGAGGGACTGCCGGCTGGCGTCTGCTACAACTGGCGTCTCGATGGCCCCCGCGATACCCAACAGAGCGGTCTCCGCTTCGATACACACAAAGCCCTTCTCGACCCCTGGGCGTATGCTGTCACCGATGACCTCTGGGATCGGCAGCGGGCCAGCCAGCCAGGCGATAACAGCGCCTATGCGATGCGCGGCCTTGTCCTCGGCACTGACGATTATGACTGGGAAGGAGACCAACCGCTCAATCACCCCTTAGAGCACAGCATCATCTATGAACTCCATGTTGGGGGATTTACCCGCCACCCTTCCGCCCAGGTGGCGCATCCGGGAACGTTCTCCGGCGTCATCGAGAAAATCCCCTATCTGCAAGCCCTCGGTATTACCGACGTCGAGTTGCTGCCAGTCATGGCTTTCGACGAGCAAGATGTCCCGGAGAGTGCCGCCGCCCGCGGCCTCAAGAACTACTGGGGCTACAGCACCCACAGCTTTTTTTCTCCGCATCCCCGCTACTGCCGGTCACCAGAGAAGGGGATGCAGCGGCGGGAATTCCGCGACATGGTCAAAGCGCTGCACCGCGCAGGGATTGGCGTGATTGTGGACGTGGTCCTGAATCATACGTCCGAAGGCGGAGCACAGGGTCCGACCATCAACTTCAAGGGCATTGCTAATCCTGGCTTCTATCATCTTGATCCCTCCGACCGGCGTCTCTATCGCGACTATAGTGGGTGTGGCAATACGGTGAACTGCAACCATCCGCTCGTCTCCCTCTTTTTGGTTGATTGTCTGGAATATTGGGTGCGCGAGATGCACGTGGACGGGTTTCGTTTCGACCTCGCCAGCGTGTTGGTGCGCGGCGAGGATGGCGCGCCGTCCGCTCACGCCCCCGCCCCCTGGAGCATCGAATTTTCCCGTGTGCTCGCACAGACCACGCTGATTGCGGAAGCGTGGGACGCAGCCGGACTCTATCAAGTCGGCGATTTCCCGGGTTTCCGCTGGGCAGAGTGGAACGGCCAGTATCGCGACGTGATACGCCGCTTCGTCCGCGGCGAGAAGGGGCTCATCGGCGCAGTGGCGACACGCCTCAGTGGCAGTAGCGACCTGTATGAGTCAGAAGGGCGCTTGCCTACCAACAGCATCAATTTTGTGACCTGTCACGACGGGTTCACCCTCGCCGACTTGGTGAGTTACAACGAGAAACACAACGAAGCCAATGGTGAGGACAACCGAGATGGGACCACTGACAATTGGAGCTGGAACTGTGGTCAGGAAGGAGAGACGACTGATCCGGTGATTCTCGCGCTGCGCCGACAGCAAGCGAAAAATTTCCTGGCGATCCTGTTCCTAAGCCAGGGAGTCCCGATGACGTTAGCCGGGGATGAGGTACTGCGCACCCAGCGCGGCAACAATAACGCGTACTGCCAGGATAACGAGGTGAGCTGGTTCGATTGGACGTTCAGCGACGCCCAGCGGGACGTGCTCCGCTTCGTCCAACACCTTATCGCCTTCCGCCAACGCCACCCCTGTCTGCGGCGGAGACGGTTTCTCACCGGCAAACCGGACCCAGAGCGGCGCTTGCCGGACGTGACCTGGCATGGCGTTGAGCTCGATGCCCCATTATGGGGAGACCCAAACGCGCAAATGTTGGCCTATACGCTCGGAGCAGCGGACGAGAACGAAGAAGATCTGCATATTATGCTCAACATGTCAGACCGTGCAGTCGAGATGCGATTGCCGCAGCTATCAGACCGGAGCTGGCATCGCGCGGTTGACACCGCACAGGCCTCACCGGAAGACGTCGTTGCACCGCTGCGACAACGGCAGATCAGGACCCAGACATATTCAGCCTCTCCGCGCAGCGTGGTCGTGCTGGAGAGTCGATGATGCGGGAAGCTAGAGTCGGTCCCAGACGCGGCGTGCGGCAAGCGCGTTGCGGGCTCTCGGCATCAAGGCCGAGCAGACGGCGCGCCGCGCTCCCGCTCCCCCAGCTTCTACCCGTGGACGGCAGCTTGGTGGGGCGCGCCGCCAAGGAGCTGACTCTGGCGAAAATCTCCGGGCGAACATCAACGGCCAAGCGCGTGCCGGACAGGAGTTGAACCGACCCCTGAATCCCTCGCCCTGAAGAGAAAATCAAAGAAGGGACATTCGTGAAATGATGATCGGACCTCTTGTTGTCTGCATTGGTTTCCTCTTCTTAAGTATTGCCCTCTGGGACGCGTTCTCCACGGTAGTCTTGCCGCGCACGGTCGCTGTCGCCTTTGCGCCTGCACGCGTCTCCACTCATGTGGGCTGGCAGCTGTGGCGGTTTATTGGCTGCCGGATCAGCAATCGGTCAGCGCGCGAGAGCTTTCTCACTGCCTTCGGCCCACTCTCCGTCTTCTTTTTGCTCGGTCTGTGGGCAGTCATGATTGTGGCCGCCTTTGCCTTGCTCCATTTCGGGCTCGGGACCCGGCTGAATGCTCCTGAGAGCCAGGGCGAGATCGACACGTTCTTATACCTGAGCGGGACGACCTTCTTTACCCTGGGGCTCGGGGATGTAGTGCCACTGAACCCGCTGGGGCGAGCGCTGGTCGTGATGGAAGTGGGAACGGGGATCGTCTTCCTGGCCATGATTATTAGCTACCTTCCCATGCTCCATCAGGCGTACGCGCAACGTGAGGTGGGCGTGCAATTGTTGGAGGCACGGGCCGGATCGCCGCAGAGGGCGGTGCGCCTATTACAGCGGTTTGGCCGACCGGAAAGCACTGAGACACTGACCGCTATGCTACTAGAGGCTGAGCGCTGGGCGGCGGAACTGTCACAGAGCCACCGTGCCCACCCCGTGCTCGCCTTCTATCGATCCCAGCACCTCGACCGATCGTGGCTGATTTCCCTAACGACGCTCCTCGATAGCTGCGCGCTGCTGCTGGTCAGCCGGAGTGGGGTTCCATCGCACCAGGCGCGCGCAACGTTCCGCATGGCGGTGCGGACGGCGACTGATCTGGCCCGCATCGCTGGGCTTGCGCCTGACCGAACAGCGAGCGAGCGGCTGTCACCGCGGGAGGTACCACGGCTGTGCGCCGCTCTGGAGTCCTCGGGCCTGACCCTGCCAGTGGGAACAGACATGGAAGCGAAGCTGAACACACTCCGTGGACTATACGAACCCACCATGCTCGCCTTGGCGACGTTCCTGCTTGTGTCGCTGCCCGGGTGGATCCCTCTGTCCGAGGAGAAAGAAGCAAAGAGCGATCTCCTGAGCTTCGAGGAGCTCGAGGGAGACTGAGGTCACCGGCACTTCCTAACAGAGATCTACGTCCTGAATAAAGTCTCACACGATCGCTTCGATTCTATATATCTCCAATCACTGGCGTCCCGGAAAGTGCTGGCTGGCGGCGCGCGCCAGGAGGCTTTTTTCGCGGCGGCCTCACCTTTTTGATAACCAGTACGTGTTCGGTCTCTTCCGCTGTCTCCTTTCCCCACAGAAAGATGAGCAAGTCTTTCAGATGCGCCCGCCAGCTTGTCCAATTATGCCCTCCTTCCAACTCTTGGAACAGGCAGGGACAGCCCTTGGTCTGCAAGAGCGACACAAGGTAACGGTGGGCAGGAAGAAACTGCGCCTTCTAGATGCCCACGTCAAAGTAAAAGCTGATGTCCGCAGTGAGTCCGTTCACCAGTGCGGTGAGTTTATCCTGCTCCAGGAAGAAGGCGCTGGATTACCCTGCTACTTTGGAGAAGAGATGGGGACGCGCCAAGGCCAGGTAGGTCGCCATGAGTCCCCCCATAGAGGCGCCTATCACGCACCGAGCCCCGCGCTCTGCGCGCGTGCGGTAGCGCTGATCGATATGCGGGATCAACTCCTGTTCCAGAAATTGGGCGTACCGCTCATTGGTATGGTACTCCGTCATGCGGTCAACCGGGTCGATCATTACCGCCATCAACGGAGGAATGTGGCGGCTATGACAGAGATTGTCTAAGACCGTAGGCAGTCGCGCCCGGGAGAGGTACTCCCCACCGTCATGGACGTACAACGTCGCATAGCGTTGGGCTGGTTGTTTTGCATACCCTGGAGGGATATAGACGTAGACCCGGCGTTGATTGTTCAGGAGAGTGCTAGTGAAGTCAAACTCCTCGACTCGCCCGTGGGGAGTAGTCGCCACCCACTCGAGCTCGGGCGGCTCCTGCACATCGCCCACCACAAAGAACGAGTTCTGCTCGCCGATGCCGTTGTCGACCTGGTTTGGACAGCACGGATCGACGATCCACTGCCCGTCCACGATCAATTTATATTCGATGCGCACCGGGCCACGAAACTCGGTGGTATGATAAAAGATCCCCGTCTGTCCCAGCGGGGTCATGGGCGTGCCGCGCAGGTCCCACTGGTTAAACTCCCCGCTGACGGCGACCGACTGCGCCGTGGGATTGTAATGCACAAAATGCACTGCCGGCTCCTCGATCATGGGTGTGCCGAGCACCTTGAGCGTTTCGAGGAACTGCCCAATCTCGTTTCGGAACGCCTGCTCCTTCTCTTCCAGCCGCTGTTTTGCCGTAGGAAACGTCGGTGCAGCCTCTTCCCGCTGGACTGCTTTTCGCTGTGATTTTTTCATCGCCTCCTCATCATTCTGATTCACTCGCTTAAGTCAATAAATGCAAAAACGATACTCTTCTCCCGCCTCTTCTGACGTTTCGTTTTTCTTTCCTGCGATTTGGGGAGATGTGGTCGTGCAGGAACACGCCAACATCTTGCAGCCGCCACTTCCCCGAAGAATCACGTGCCTGATGCGAGGAGAACTCCGCCCTTCTTTGGTTTCTTGTGCCACTGTTGCTGCCCGCTCTACTTCCTACCGAGTAATTCCTTTGCAACCGTCACTACACGGTCTGGCTCGAAGCCGAACTTTCTCTGGAGTTCTTTGAGCGGCGCCGACGCCCCGAACGTGTGCATGCCAATAATGCGGCCCGATCTGCCGACGTATCGCTCCCACCCGAAAGTCGACGCCTGTTCCACCGCGACGCGCGCCGTCACGTGTGGTGGCAAGACACTATCCTGATACTCCTGCGTCTGCTGCTCGAAGATGTCCCAGGACGGCATTGAGACCACGCGCGAGCGGATGCCCCCGGCTATGAGTTTCTCATGCGCCTCTACTGTGAGACTGACCTCACTTCCCGAGGCGATCAGAATCACTTCTGGATTCCCGCCAGGCGCATCACCGAGCACGTAAGCCCCGCGTGAGACTCCAGAAGCCGGCGCATACTTCTTCCGATCCAGTGTTGGCAGCGGCTGGCGCGACAACACCAGGACCGCCGGTTCGTGACGGAGCTGCATGATGTAGCGGTAGGCTTCGATCACCTCGTTGGCGTCACCGGGCCGCAGCGTGACCAGGCCGGGAATCGCTCGTAATGACGCCAGATGCTCGACCGGCTGATGGGTCGGGCCGTCTTCGCCGTCGCCCATCGCGTCGTGCGTGAAGATAAGTATGGTAGGAAGCTCCATCAGCGCCGATAGCCGGATCGCCGGGCGCGCGTAGTCGCTAAAGATGAAGAAGGTCGCGCCAAAGGCGCGGAGCTTCGACAGTGAGAGGCCGTTCACAATGGCGGCCATCGCGTGCTCGCGGATGCCGAAATGCAGATTTTTCCCAGCCGGGTTCTCGGCCTCGAAGTCGCCCGCGTCCTCGTACGTCAGCGTTGTCTTGTTTGACGGTCCAAGATCCGCCGACCCCCCAAGGAACCAGGGAATGTTCTGCGCCAAAACGTTCAGCACCTGTCCCGACGCGTCCCGCCCCGCGATGCCCTTGGGATCGGACGGAAAGACCGGAAGGTTGTGGTCCCAGCCGGAGGGAAGGTCGCGCCGTTGCATCTGCTCGATCTCGTGAGCCAGTTCGGGATATTGAGCGCGATACGCGGCGAACCGGTCCGTCCATTGGTGCCGCGCCTCAGCGCCGCGCACGCCGGCGCCGTTGGCAAAGTGTTCATAGACGCCGTCGGGCACAAGAAACTTGGCGTCCTCAGGCCAGCCATAGAACTGTTTAACGAGACGGATCTCCTCCTCACCGAGAGGCTCGCCGTGAGCTGCTGCAGTGTCTTGTTTGTGCGGAGAACCGTAGCCGATGTGGCTGTCCAGCACGATGAACGTGGGGCGGTCTTTGGTCTTACGAAAAATATCAAGGGCATGCTCGATGCGCTCAATATCGTTGGCGTCGCCGACACGCAAGACGTTCCAGCCGTATGCCAGAAATCGCGCCGCGACGTCCTCGGTAAAGGTAATCCGCGTGTTCCCTTCGATGGTGATGTGATTGTTGTCGTAGATCCAGCACAGGTTGTCGAGCCCCAAGTGACCAGCCAATGATGCAGCTTCCGCCGCAATGCCTTCCATCAGGCAGCCGTCGCCGCACACGACATACACATTGTAGTCAAACACCTCGAAGCCTGGCCGATTGTACCGGTGGGCAAGCCACTTCTCGGCGATGCTCATGCCGACGCTCGTGGCAACGCCTTGCCCGAGTGGACCAGTCGTGGTTTCCACGCCTGACACCCAATGATACTCGGGGTGTCCCGGGGCTTTGCTGTCGAGCTGCCGGAAACGGCGGATGTCCTCCAGGGACACTGACGGGTGACCGAGCTTTTCGTAATCGGCATTCACCGCCTGCGTGCGGGTGAGATGAAGCACGGACCAGAGCAGCATCGAGGCGTGCCCATTCGAGAGCACGAACCGATCGCGGTTGGGCCAGATGGGGTCTTGCGGATCGAAACGCATGACGCGATTCCAGAGCGTGTACACGAGCGGCGCGAGCGCCATCGGCGTGCCGGGATGCCCGGACTTCGCCTGCTGTACTGCATCGATCGAGAGGGTGCGAATGGTGTTAATTGCCAGTTGTGTCATTTTCTCGTCTGTCATAGTTTCCTCCGCTCGGTTGTCCCTACTCTCTTCTTGCCTCTACGTCCGCTACCTTGCCCAAGCGCCGCAGGTGGCGCTCTGCGGAGCTGAACGTGGCGGCGAGGAACGCCTGGACGAGGTCCCAGGCAACGGCGGGTCCTACGGTCCTGCCACCCATACACAGGATATTCATGTGATCGTCCTCGACCCCTTGCCGCGCAGTGAAGTGGTCGTGGATGACCGCTGCGCGGATACCCCGCACCTTGTTGGCGCACACCGCTGCGCCAACTCCGCTGCCGCAGATGGCCACTCCGCGTTCCACCTCTTGGGCGACAACCGCCAGGGCTAACGGGACGACGTAGTCGGGATAGTCATCGTCCTGGCTCAGGCGATGCGCGCCGAAATCGACGACTTCATGCCCCGCGGCATGAAGCTGGCCGAGCAACTCCTCCTTCAAACTAAATCCAGCATGATCCGTGGCAATACCAATGCGCATATCTCGTCTCCACACCCGTATATTTGCGTAATTCTCACCTTGGTTGCAGCACAGCAGTCCTACCGCCGCTTGGTCGGCGAGTACCAAGTCATTGATCCTCTGAATCCGGCCCGCTGGCAGTGCCGCTGAGGCGGGGTTGTTGTGATGAACGTGCTCATCAGATGCACAAGCGTAAACATCTCCTCTTCGGTGGACCATGGCCACGTCTGGGATGCCGTACAGACGTAATGCGTTGGGCGTGCTGCCCCCGCTTTGGTCCAGCGCCGCAATGAACCCGGGATGGGTCTGCATAGTCTGCAGTTGGTGTTTGTTAAAACCAGGAATTTTCATGACGCCTTTCTCAGTGTTCGGTAGCGGCGAATCAGATTATTGGTTGAGCTGTCATGGGTAAGCGTAGGCTCTGTCGTGCTGTCCAGTTCTGGCAAAACGCGTTGCGCCAACACCTTCCCCAGCTCCACACCCCACTGGTCGAAAGAGTCGATGTTCCAGATGACACCTTGCGTGAATACGCTGTGCTCGTACAGGGCGACGAGCTTGTCGCAGGGAATAAGCCGCGTGCCTTGATGAATCAACTGGTAGAAGGAGTGTTGGCCGTTGGTGCCTGGCTCGCCCCAGTAGATGGGGCTGGTATCGTAGCCGACGTGTTCGCCGTCGATGGTGACGTGTTTGCCGTTGCTCTCCATGGTCAACTGCTGCAGATAAGCGGGTAAGCGCTTCAGGTACTGCTCGTACGGCAGCACGAGTGCACGGGTGGCTGTACGGGCCTGGGCCCTGGAGTGGAACTTTCATCCCTACGGCCCGCGCTTGCGCCAGAACCAGCCCGCCCGCTCGTCGCCGTTCGCCGATCTCAATGGCTTTCACTATCACTCCAACTGGCTGCAGAATCTTTTGATCGCCTCTTCTATGGGAGGCTTACGGTTGTGACCACAAAATCCGTTAGAATGAGCATCTTTCAGCTCCTTTCCTTCCGCTCTGGTCGTCCACTGCCCGAGTCAGCGTCCGTAACGACCAGCCTCTTCCTGGCGAAACCTCTCTGTGTCTACCTGGCCTTCGCCAGGGTGGCGCTCTTGGACGCGATGACACCCATCAGCTCATTCCAAGAATTGATGAACGCCTTGGCCCCTTCGTCCTGGAGCCGAGCAGCCAAGGCATTGATGTCGACCTGGGCCTTGGCGAACTGGGCCAACACAGCCTCACCATCGTCGCCATCGGCCGCTATGATGTCGCTAATCTCGCCGTGATCCGCGAGGGCTTTCAAAGTGCCTTCGGGCATCGTGTTCACTGTGAACGGCGCCGCTAACGCCTTCACATAGAGCACATCGGAGGCGTGGGGATCCTTGGTGCCCGTGCTGGCCCATAGCAGGCGTTGTGGACGAGCTCCAGCGTTATAGAGACGCTGCCACCGGGGTGAACCAAGCAGCTCGCGGTACGCCTTATAGGTGCGCTTGGCGATAGCGATACCGAGCTTGTTGTTCAGCGCGGCGGGCGCCGTGCTGGCGACGGCGGCGTCCCACCGGCTGACGAACACCGAAGCGACGGACCCGACGTCGGCATGCAGCCCGGCTTCGATGCGCCGCTCAATGCCGCGCACGAACGCCTCAGCCGCCGCGACGTATTGCTCTCGGGAAAACAAGAGCGTCACGTTGACCGGCACCCCGGCAAAAATCGCCTCTTCGATAGCGGGCAGCCCTTCTTTGGTGCCGGGGATCTTTAGTAACAGGTTAGGACGGGCTGCCCGGGTGTGCAGGCTCTTGGCGGCCGCGAGAGTGCTGGCCGTGTCGTGGACCAGCAGAGGCGACACTTCCAAAGACACCCACCCGTCGACACCGTTGGTCCGCTCGTAGATGGGGCGAAATAGGTCGGTGGCCTGTGTGAGATCCTCAAGTGCCAGCTCGAAGAACAGCTCGTCCACCGACTTCCCCTGCTTGAGCTTTTTGCGGATCGCGGCATCGTAGGCGGGGCTGTTTTGGATAGCGTGGTCGAAGATCGTCGGATTCGAGGTGAGCCCCGTCACCGCGAACTCGTCGATATAGCGCTGCAGTGTGCCGCTGGTGAGCAAGTCGCGGGTAATGTTGTCAAGCCAGAGACTCTGGCCTAGGTTGTGGAGTAATTGGGTTGCTTTCATCGTGTTACCTCCAGAGCAATGTGGGGCCGACGACTAGCCCACGAGCAGAGCGGACAGGTCATAATTATGCAGATCGCCGATGCGCCCTACTGTGCTGAATCAAAAGACTTTAGTGCATCGTTCACGATATCTTGCGCTTCGCTGACGATTGCGTCTAAGTGCACCTGATCTTTGAAGCTCTCGGTGTAAATCTTGTAAATATTCTCGGTGCCGGAGGGCCGGCCCGGACAATGCGTGGGTGTCTTTCCCCATGTACAGTGGGCCATCAATGCCATCCCTGTAAAGGTGGGAATCTTTCATGATTTCAGCGGTTTTGCTCTGATAGAGGCTTGCAGGGGAATGCCCCACAGAAGGGGCGAGTCCCAGGAGCGAGCGCAATGATTTTAGGCGAATGT
>JBFWXH010000004.1:0-156089 GCA_050187625.1 Binatia bacterium | reverse complement strand
GAGCAAGTGATTGCGGCGTACATTCGGAACCAGGGGCAAGAGCAGGACTACAAGCAGCTACACAAGCAACCGTTGCAGTTAGAATTGTTTTCGTGAATGCCTCGCAGCTTGCTGCGAGGTTCTTTACGGGCACCAAATACCACTTCCGGCGCATGAAGTCGGGGCTGAAATACGTACGCGTATCGGCCGGAGACCACGGCATCAAGCGAATACCGTCACGGATGTTATAGGTAAGGATGTCCGAGGCAACATCCCAATAGATTTGAATGAATGGACTGTACCCACGCTCTCCCAATGCCTTATGGACGAGCTTGGTGAGACGAACTTCGACACGGCTGAGCTTTCCGTCTTGATCGTAAGTCTCTGTCCGTAGCGGAAAGAAGCTATGCTTTTCTAACCAATAGACAATGTGTGAAGCGTGGTAATCTGGCAACCACTCTGCTTTGGGGCGCGCGTCAACCACATAGCACTCGACTCCTCCACCTGGCGTATAGTACGGATACTCGTCCCCCATCAGTTTCAGATCGCTGGTCGTCCGTTCGTGCGACGAACCATCGGCCTCGGTAATCAAAACCGTTGGCCGCGTGACCGGAAATCGCACTGTGGTAAACAAGACATCAGTCCCAAGCACGGTCCAGCTATACTCCCAAGCACTCCGGCCTGAGGCATCGTCCAGGGTCATAGCCATTTGCGGGAAACGATCGTTGCGACGCATCGAATTCTGATGACGCACGCGCCGTAACGCCGGCGAGTACGAAAACATATCTTCTTTTTTCACAAACTGTTGATCAGTACGGTACCGAATCACCAGAACTTGTGACGTATACGATTCTGGCGGGAAGACTTGCTGGGTCAGTTGACGATAGACTTCTTCTCCCGGTTTTTTGCTCAGTTCGACCGCCGCACCTTCAGGGGTCGGGTAGTGAATCAGGTTCACTGCCCGACCTTGGCCAAGAAGCGAACCTTCACTGGAAATCGAGCCAAAGAGATTCGCCAACGCACACGACCAGCGGGGTCGCTGGGTAAATTCCATGCTGCGATACCCCATTTCCTCGGCAGTAAAGGGAACAGAGAAGGGGTAAGCCTCGGCAGGCAGATACGGGAACTCGGCGTGCCGTGGCGTGTCAGTGCGCAGATCAATCTGCGCGGACTCCGCCGGCGAGAGTTCCTTCAAGGTTTTCCACGTATGGGCTGAGCGTTCTTGCGCACGTTCAGCCCATAGAGGACATGACGAGCTGACGGAGAAGAATACTCCAGTCCCCAATAAAAGAAGCCATCCCCTCCGCTGCACGCGACCTACGAGCGCCGTCCACCATATCTGCAATGACATGTACCCCTCCATGGCCAGCACTGTAGGATATTTCTACGCTCGCTGTAAAGGAGAAATACATTGAGAAGATTGCGTTTGCCCTCAAGGTTGTATAAGAGCCAAGCAGGTACCGCCGAGGGACTCGGGCGGTAGGGTCGATCTGACAAAAAGGAGGTAAGAATCATGGCAGCAAAGACCCCGAAGATGTACGACGTTGATATCGAAGATGTTGAATATCTCCGTCATGGAGACAAACCGTTGCTTGCACGTCTCTTCAAGCCACGCGGCTCAGGACCGTTTCCCCTGATCGTCGATCTCCACGGCGGCGCCTGGTGCTTGGGCGACCGTCTGATGGACACACCGGTCAACGAACCGCTGGCCAAAAGCGGCGTAGTGGTCGCCGCGCTCGATTTTCGCGTTCCACCGGAGGCATCGTACCCCGGGTCCCTGGTTGATATTAACTACGCAATTCGGTGGCTCAAGACCAAAGCCGCGACCTGGGGAAGCAACGCTGATCGTGTGGGCATCTTCGGCAGCTCCAGCGGCGCCCATCAAGCCATGTTACTCGGCATGCGACCGCACGATCCTCGTTATAGCGCACTTTCACTGCCAGCGGGCTCGCCAACAGTAGATGCCAGTGTACGCTGTGTCATCCTTGGTTGGCCGGTCATTGATCCGCTTGCTCGCTACCACTATGCCAAGAAGCTCATCGCGGGCGGCAAACCCTATCCGGACTTAATGGACGTGGTCGTCCCCTTGCACGACAAATACTGGCAGACGGAAGAGGCAATGGCCGAAGGCAACCCGGTCCTGGCCTTGGAACGAGGCGAGCAGGTTGAGAAGCCACCGGTCCTCTATGTTCAAGGAACCGAAGACCGTGCCCATCCCCGTGTCGACCTGGATCGGTTCGTGACGCAGTACCGGAAGGCAGGTGGTGCGGTGCAACTGGAGCTGTTCGAAGGAGAAGCCGAAGGGTTTCCTATTCGCAACCCCACCTCACCCACCTCGCGACAAGCCGTGGAGAAGATTATTGCGTTTGTTCACGCCCAGCTCGGATGAGACCAGATGAGATTAGAGGTTGGAGATTTTTGCCAAGCAAGGAGAAAGGCGTGGATCGTCTGCGGTCCACGCCTCTGCTGTTACTACGGGATTTTTAGTTAGGAAAGTGTTATTGAGCTTACGCAGCTAACTCTGCCAGTGCCGCCGGGTCACTGACCGGCTCAGGCTTGCTTCCACGCAAAAGCACGGAGCCCGGCTTGCGTTCGAATGGATCAACCAAGCCGAGCTTTTTGCCATGCTCGCGCAACGCCGGAATGACATCGCTATTCAGCAGTTGCAAGCAGCGCTGGCGATCCTTAAACGGCACCGGACCGTCGAGCCAGAAGGAGAAGATCCCTGGACGCAAGATATCCAAAATCTTCTTCAGTTTAGGAATCACATCGTCAGGCGTCCCGGCGATCATGACCCTGTCTTTCAACACTTCCGGGTACGTCGAATAAATCGTCTTTTTCACTGCCTCGATCTCTTCTTCAGTCTCCTCTCCGCCTTCACCATAGAGCGGTTTCGCGGAAGCATTAATGCCGAAATTAGACCGGGCCAAGCGACGCGTCGCTTCTTTCGAGTTGTACCCCGGCGGAAACATCCATTCCGGACGGGCAAAATGGGCAAAAGCACCCCCGTACAAAATGCGCTTGCCTAACTCCTCGGCACGTTCTTGTGTATCCGCTACCATCACGGGTTGGAGATAACCAAAATTCTCTGGTCCAGCTTGATAGCCTTCTCTTGCTGCCGCCTCGTTGTAGAAATCCCATAGTTCTAAGGTCGGCTCCAACCGCGTTGCCAGCGCCACGTAGGGATAGCGGCGTTTGGCACACCAGTGCGCGGTGTCGGGACTGATCAGACCAGGAATCCAAAACGGCGGATGAGGTTCTTGCAACGGCAACACCCACGGGTTGACGTGACGGAAATGGAAATGTTTGCCTTCATAGCGGAACGGGCCGGGGGTCGTCCATGCCTTGATAATAAAATCGATGCCTTCCTCAAACATCTCGCGGTTGTAGGCAGGATTGGCATTATTCGCGAGTTGTTCCGACCCGGCGCCACGCACCCAACCTGAGATCAGACGTCCATTCGAAATGAGGTCGATCATCGCCAGTTCTTCCGCCAATCGCAGCGCGTTGGATACCGTAGGAACAGGATTCCCGAGGAGCGCCATTCTGACGCGCTTGGTGGTCTTGGCCAGCACCGAGGCCTCGACATCCATCACTGCCCCCAGGCAGAACGGCGTGCCATGATGCTCATTCAGCATAATGCCGTCAAAATTCAGCAGTTCAGCATCAGTATAAATCTTCTCATCTAAATACTCATTGAGCAGCTTGGCGCCATGCGCCCGCTCAAAGAAGTTATTCGGTGTCCCATAGAAACTGCGCTTGCGCACGACTTCGTTTTCCAGTGCCCGGTATTTCGCCGGCTCTGATTCGATGTCGTAGTGATAGGCGCGTTCGGTAAACCACATGAAATGCATAGTCATCACTCCTTGTTTCGCACCTGCGAACGAAAATTGCGCGGCATGCCCGCCACGCGATCCTTTCTTCTATGCTATCTTTGTCTCCCATTCAAGACAGAGAAGCACGAAGGCAGAACTCCGTAGTAACTCTCTCTGTGAGAATCGCTCGTCTCACAAGAAAAAACACCCCCGGATTATCGCTGGTCCAGGAGACCTGAGGTGCGGAGTTGCGCTAACGCACGTCGGCGCATGGAAAACCGGTCTTTCTCTTCCGGTGTCATCTCGGCAAAGGTCAGCGCGCTCCCCACAGGCTGGAAAATCGGGTCCCAGCCGAACCCCTGAGTCCCACGCGGGTGCTCAGGAATCCAGCCTTCGACACTCCCAGTAAAAGACTGGTACACCGTGCCATCATAGTAGCCGAACACCGTTGTTGCCGTCGCGCGGCGATCGTTGTCGTTTTGCAGCAGGCGACACAGACCGTCAGTCCTCAGGGAAGTCAGAAACCACTTGATCAACGCACCGGGGAGGCCATTCCAGGCGGTAAACGTCAGTCCAGTATCTTCAACCAACACCGGACGCTGGAGCTGCGCATAGGCTTGCCGAACTTTATGAGCCACCACCGGCTCCAGCGCGACCGCCTGAATCTCCTCGAGGGAGAGCGCAACCCGTGCAACCGGAGAAGCGAGCAAGCGCGATACTTCGGTCAACTTGTTTTCACTACTAGTTATAAACGTGAGAGAGGGGAATATCGTGCTCATTGGTGGTGAGTTGGTTCCGTAGCGGAGTAGTTTGCCATTCGTGAATGCCCAAGAGCGTGCCAACCTCGATACGTGCGGTGGCCGGATCTTGTTGTCGGCATTGGATACGGTGATCGAGCAATTCGTCAACTAAGTGAAAAGGCACCGCACCCGTGCTGCCGTGTTTGAACCCGAGACGATACGCATGCCGCCAGATCCCGATCCCAACACATAGAAGGAAGGCAAGGCCAAGTGTCAGCGTAAGCCACGGCATAAAGATTCTTCCTCTCTCCCGAATACCTATCGAGGAGAACTAGGAATACGCTAGCCTTTTACCCAGTATCGTTGCCATTCAAGAAGATGCGTCAGGGTTTCGAGAGAAGGCATGCGATCAACGTACACCTTCCCCTGCAGGTGGTCGTATTCGTGTTGGATCACCCTAGCATGGAAGTCCTTGGCAACAAAATCGAGAGCCTGGCCGTGGCGATCGCGAGCTTCGACCCGAAGTTCGCGGTAACGTGGCGCTATCCCACGCATCTCTGGGATACTCAGACACCCTTCCCAGCCGTCCAGGGTTTCTTCCGTAGTCATCGTGACACGGGGATTAATCAAGACCGTGAGTGGAATCGACGGCGCATCTGGATACCGCGGGTGCTTCGTGACTTCCAGCACGGCAACTTGCAAAGAGACGTGAACCTGCGGCGCGGCAAGTCCCACCCCATCGTACTCATGCATAGTCTCAATCATATCATCGATAAACTGTTGGAACTGCGGCTGAGCAATCTGCTGCGGCGCCACCGGAGCCGCAACCTGCCGTAAAACTGGATGGCCTAGCCGTGCAACTTTGAGAATTGCCATAGTTGCTTTCTCCTCCTCCACCCCCACAGTCCAGACTAGCGTCGCTTGCGAAGCTTCGTCGCCTCCTCACGATGGAACGTGTATACCCGATGCCCCTGGCGATACTGTGAGATTAACTGGATCAGTGCGTAACGATCAATCAGCACACAGCCGACCCGATAGGCAAAGCGCGCAGCGGGAAAGGAAGCGATACGGTTTGTGACAACCATCGGGCGACGGCCACCATAGAGTTTCATGCGGCCGAGAAGTTTGGCCAGCTCGCCTTTGCCGAGTCGACGAGCATCCCGCACCAAACGGCACGTATAGCTCTCAGCCCCGTACACGACGTACAAATCGCGTTGATGATCTCCCTGGATATTCGTTGGCAGTGCCCCATACCCTTGGGCGCGGAGAAGGTCGACGATGTACAAGCGGAATTCTTCATCAGACATGGCATCAGCATCACGGAGCATCAGCTGCCGCCGCCGACAAAGCCGCACGCCTTCCGTCACCTGCCAGATGCCGAGACCACCCGCAGTCAACAGGCACGCTAATAGCCAATTCCCATGCAGAACAAGCGTAGCAAAAACAACTAACACCAGGGTAGCAACCACACGAAAAGACGGCGAATGACGGCGAGTACTCCTCACTCGCGGACTAATAACTCTTGGCTCATCATGCTCCGGCATATCGACTCTCTCACACGAGCAACTCTTGTATCGCATACCCCTGGGAGGGAATACAAGACAACCCCCTTTTTTGCTACACGTCACCGCCTTTCGCAATTAGAAACGTGTCGTAAGAATCACCCCACTCAGGACCATCGTTGTCCCGAGTATCTGCACGGGCGTAGTTTTTTCACCTAGCACCACAGCGGAAAAAAGCAACACAATAATCGGCAGAAGATTCATGAATACTACCGCGCGATGCCCACTCACGGTGGCGAGTGCCGTCAAATACCAGCATTGTGAAAGCGGAGAGAGCATACACAGCTACATAACTGCGGCAGCGTCTCGCCGTGTCGCAAGGTCGAGAGGATGCTGGGGAGACGCAAACAACGTCAGAGGATTTTGGTCATCAGATACCGGTCGTGCTCGGTAAACCCCACCCGACGATACAATGCATAGGCATTGGCATTTTCACGTTCAACTTCCAGGTGAAGCGCCTGAACATGTAACGTATGACAGGCCTCCTCGGCAAGGGCCAGGGCCATTTTGCCAATTCCTTTGCCCCGGTGGCTCTCACGGAGGTAAACCTCATCCACAAAGGCATCGTACCCCCCATATTCAAAGCTAAACCCTAAGGTCAGGACCAAATATCCGACCGTCTCCCCTTCAGACAGGATGAGCCACAGTTTCCCCAGCATACCAGCCTCCAGGAAAACATGTATCGCCTTGCGCCTGACCTGTTCATCGAAAGGCAGGTGGTCAAATGCACAGTATTCTTCCATCAAGTGGAGGATCAGGTCGACGTCAGCAGGTTCCGCAACTTTAAGAGCTGTCACCACAGCACATCCCCTCCTTCCTGAGCGAGCGTCCCTGATTTTGATGCTGCCCCGACTGCTCGGATTTCTCCTCGCGCACCAGAAACGAAACATGCGCTTACTGCTGGAGTTCTGCCACCACCTCTGCGACAGTAGTCAAATGGACACCCCAGCGACGCCACTTCTCAATTGTTTCGTTGCCATCTTTGGCGCTTAACGCCGCAATGGCGTCAAGTGGAACATGCAAACGCACCGGACGGTCTTTGAGCCCGGTAATGGCCTGGTCAACACAAACCTCGGTGACGACGCCATAGACCACGACGTCGGCCATGCCCCGCAGCAACCAGCCCAAGACCTGCGCCGCATTCCGGTTGCCAATAAAGACATCGAAACGTTGCTTTTCGAGGTAAACTTCTCCTTTCTGCAGGAGCAGGGTCTGGAGTTCTGTCGACGTGTAGTCACGATTCTCTATCCACACGGGATGCTGCGGGAGCGTTTCAACGATTTTCCATTGTCCGGGACTTCCATCCATACAGTGTTCCGGGTACGCACCGCCGTTGGCCTGCAGTTCCGGGTCGCTGGAAAAATGACGATCAACCGATCCAGCCAGGCGAATGTTCTGTTGTCGGGCCAGGTGCGTCAGCGTCGCCAGCGACGCAATAATCCGCTCGGCTCCTGGCACATGCAACTTCCCTTCTGGGGACAAGAAGTCACGCTGTGTATCGACATCATAGAAGAGGGTTGTCGCCGGCTGCATTCCCCTACCCTTTAATCACTGCCAGAGGTTTCAGTTTCACCACCTTCGTACTAATACCTGCCCGGTCGACCACATCGATCACATCCGCCACATCCTTGTACGCATACGGCATCTCTTCGGCAAAGGTCCCTTTACCGCGATAGCGTGCAATCACTCCGACCTTGCCGAGTTCCTCCTCCAAGTCGCGCCCCCGTGCCGCTTTCTTCGCCTGGGCGCGACTCATCATCCGGCCAGCGCCGTGACACGTCGACCCGAAGGTTTCATGCATCGCTTTCTCCGTGCCGATAAGCAGGAAGGAATATCTCCCCATATCTCCAGGAATCAGAACTGGTTGGCCAAGGGGTCGCAGCACGTCGGGGATAGCTGGATGTCCTGGACCAAAGGCCCGTGTAGCACCTTTCCGGTGCACCCACACTTTTTTCTGGTTCCCATTCACGACATGCGTCTCAGGTTTCGCGATATTGTGACAGACGTCATAAATGAGTCGCATACCGAGATCCCGTGGTGAGATGCGCAGCGCTTTCATCAACGCATCTTCTGCGAGACTCATCATCACCTGGCGATTCACCCACGCGTAATTGGCCGCACAGGCCATTGCTGCCAGATATCGTTGCCCTTCGGGCGCAGAGATCGGCGCACACGCCAATTGTCGGTCAGGGACGGAGATGCGGTATTTTTCCATCGCCTTACCCATCACTTTGAGCGCATCTTCACACGTCTGGTGTCCAAGGCCGCGCGAACCAGAGTGAATGATGATCGCCACTTGCCCAACCGCCAGGCCCAAGGCCGCGGCCACCTTGTGGTCATATATCTCTTCGATCCGATCTACCTCTAAGAAATGATTACCTGAACCAAGGGTGCCAATCTGATTCAACCCCCGGCTCAAGGCTTGATCGGTTAACGCCTCGGGATCGGCCCCGGCGAGACAGCCATTTTCTTCTGTATGTTCAGCATCCGCAGCCTGACCGTAGCCTTGGGCAATCGCCCAGTGTACCCCTTCGCGGGTCAGCTTCTTTTCTTCGGCTTTACTCAACTTTGGGATTGCGCCCTCAGCCCCGACCCCACAGGGAATCGCGGCAAATAAGGAGTCCGCCACCACCGCAATCCGTGGAGCAATATCTCTCTCAGAAAGATTGGTCGCCACCAAGCGCACGCCACAATTGATATCGTACCCGACGCCACCAGGAGAAATCACTCCTTCATCGGCATCGACAGCAGCGACACCACCAATCGGAAATCCATAGCCCCAGTGGATATCGGGCATGGCTAAGGAATAACCAACGATGCCTGGCAGATGCGCAACATTAGCGACTTGCTCAAGCGCCGCATCCTGCTGCAGATCGTTCATCATGGCTTGCGTCGCATACACCCGTCCGGGTACGCGCATGCCCCCTTGCCGCGGAATCTCCCACAGATATTCGTGAATCTGACGAATCTTTATAGTGGTCATATCCCTCTACACATCAAAAATCACTCGCGCTTTCCACCGACCGTCTTCCTGGCGTACAGAAAGCTGGTGATACGTAACCGCCTTGATTTCCGTTTCAAACTCATGGCGCATATAATCCAGTTTTTCACCGCTGAGTCGCGCGTGAATAGTGGTTTCGTTTATCACAATCACCTCGATCGCCACTGCAATAAAACCATCCTGTAAAAAGCTGTGCAACAACCACGATAGCCATTCATGCAAGAGATCTTCCCAGTCGTCGGCATGAACACTCACCTCCCGCATTTCACGGGCGTGCACTCCCGCCGGGTGAACCATGAGGGAAAAGAGCGCGAGGCCCGCGCATCGGAACAGCTCTGTCGGCGTATCCGCTTCTACTTCGATCCCCAGGTCGGCCGTGTGCTCGATCTCGCGGACCTGTGCTTCAGCCATGCCGGGCATTATACAGAGAAAAGGTGCGGCGGGGAATGCAACAACTGTCAATCGCGTCACGTACGGAATCGGGACGACAATGCTCCAGGGTTCGACTCACTGACACTGTACGAGAAACACCAACGTGAGAACAAACGTTCCACTAGCACCATCAGGGTTCAAAACTGCACATCAAATCCTTCGCGTTCATGGCTCTGCTCTTCGGTCAACGTCCCCCGGGCCCCAGTATAGGTCCCCGCCGGATAATAGAGATACCCTTTAACACTGGTGCCTGGAGCGATAGTCTGATTGATCAAGGATGGCGCCGGTACGCTGTCCGCTTTCGCGGCAGCCGGTTTGACGCGCTTTCCGGCGGCAGATAAGAGCATCACCTGTTCGATCTCAAACACGTAGGCCCTCTTCGTGCGATTCGCAATCTCGACCAAAACCGGCAGTAATTGCTTGAGTTCCGTACCGAAAGCAATCTTCATGTCAACATCAGAGAGCGGCTTCAAGGCCACATGCACCTGATTATCGGACATAGGAATATTTTCTGGCACAGTCATCCCTCGTTCACCTTTGAAAACTGCGTAAAATCCCTGGTAAAAGTTGGAGATTCCAGTGAAAAAGTCCTTATGTCGGGGGACAGGACTATCCATCGAGGTTTCCATAACCACATTCTGATTCGGCAAACATGCGATCGTAATCATGACTGGCTCGTGGCCGTCTTGGGTCCCTTTGACAATTCCTGGTTTGCCAATCGCGGCTGGAGTGAACTCCGAGATTTTATACCCGCGCCGCTCAATCGCTAGGCGCGAGATACGATTCCCCTGTTCACACGGGGGCACCTCTGGAAAGGCGTTGATCTGCACTCCATCCGGTTTGCAGGCTAACGTGACCCGTACCGCTTCCTCGCCACCCCACAGCCCAGGGCGCGCAGCTTTGACTTCACCCTCTTTTTCCGAGGTCGCAGGAGTAAAGGCTGTCACCTTATATCCCAACCGCGCGATACTCTTGTGCGCCACACGGTTCGCCTGTTCGCAGGTCAACGTGGGTTCAACAATCGGATACTGCCAGTCCTCAGCACTAGCTGGGGGCTTTGCCAGAGGGGGTGGGAGTGGGTCTTGTATCGTGTCTTGAGCCTGGCCTCGTTGCGCAGGTCTACACACCATCAACACGATAAGAAAAAGTATAGTTCGGTATGAATTTTTCACGTCGCGCTCCCCTCGCTTCAGGATAGTCAAGCCTCTAGCAGAGAACACGAAAAGATTCCAGCTTTGCGAGGGATAGCAGCTACCGCTCAGAGGAACGACGGGCGTCACGCACTCCCACTATGAGGAGTCGCCGGTGGGGAATATGCGATCAGTCTCGCATCTACAAGATTCTTCACTCACTGTCATATTGAATCAGAGAAAAGACTTCGCATGGGGCCAGACGTTGTCGTCCACCCAGAAAGGTCAGTTCAATAATAAACGCCACCCCAACCACGTCCCCGGCCAGTTGCCGGACGAGAGAAATTGTCGCCTCGGCAGTGCCGCCCGTCGCCAGCAAATCATCCACCACCAGGACGCGACTCCCAGCTACAAACGCATCCTGGTGAATTTCTAAGGTATCCGTGCCATATTCAAGTGCATAACTCGCATTGAACGTTGCCGCCGGTAATTTGCCGGGTTTCCGGACAACCGCCATTCCACACCCTAGGACATACGCTACCGCTGAACCAACCAGAAATCCGCGCGATTCAATGCCCAGCACGACATCAACCTTATCGCGATAGCGAGTCGCGATCGCATCTACTGTTTCACGCCACGCCGGCCCATTCGTCAGCAACGACGTAATGTCGCGAAAAACAATGCCCGCCTTCGGAAAGTCCGGAATATCGCGAATGAGCTTTTTGAGATCTTGCATAGCCTGTTCCATTCTTCTAGCGCTCGCGTGACACTGTACGACGGTCATCTGGTAAGAATACCAGCGGGTCGCGGGTCGTGTTATTTCTGCGAATCTCGAAATGCAGATGTGGCCCCGTAGCGCGACCGCTTTGCCCTACTTCGGCAATACGTTGCCCGCGTCGTACCCGTTGCCCTTCTTTAACGAGGTTTCTCTTATTATGGGCATACACCGTCGCGTAGCCCTTACGATGCCGGAGGATCACAATATTGCCATACCCACGAAGCACATCACTGAAAATGACTTCACCCGCCGCTGCCGCATACACCGGGGTACCACGGGGTGCCGCAATGTCCACGCCATCATGGAAGCTGCCACGTCGTGGGCCAAAGCCGGACGTCACCGTCCCTTCGATTGGCCACAAGAAAAAACCACGTGCCTCGCGCGCCTCGTCTTCCCATCGTCGGTCACGACTTCTATACCGGCTCGGCCGCTTCGAGAGTTGTTTCTCTGTCTCTCGTTCAAGCGAAGGCGCTTTCCCCTTGGGAAGAGGTTTCGGACGTCCGCGCTGCGACGAACACGCAGCGAACATCAAACAGAGACAAACCAGAATACACAGCTTAACCCCGGGCGGTTTCCATACCACAACCACAACCTCCTCACCACGCTCCAATTGCGCATTTCCCCGCTCTCATGC
The DNA here is from genome assembly GCA_050187625.1 of Binatia bacterium. GTDB lineage: Bacteria > Desulfobacterota > Binatia > Bin18 > Bin18 > JBFWXH01. Next base: position 144,018 of record JBFWXH010000004.1, on the reverse strand, counting down.
CCGCGTCAAATTAGTGAGAAGTCCATTGTCAAGAGGTTCAGTAGATTTGTCAAGAAACTAAACGTCATTAGGACTGCCATTTTTCAATAACGTCCTGACGCGCTGCAGTTCCTCATCTCCTTCGGTAAAGCGATCTTCCAGTGATCCTTGTCGTGAAGAGACCTCGTCTAAGCGCTGCTCAAGCTTCTCAACGTGATCGAGTAAAGTGGATAGCATACGAGTAACCGGGTCAGGCAAGTTCGCATGATTCAGATCGATAATGGGCCTGCCCGATGGCTGGTGGCGCCCGCCTTCTTTGACTACTTTGCCCGGAATACCCACAACCGTCGAATGTGCAGGAACCGAATTCACCACCACTGATCCAGCACCAATTCGACTGTGACGCCCAACGGTAATCGGCCCGAGCACTTTCGCTCCGGCACCAATCAGTACCCAGTCCTCAATTGTCGGGTGCCGTTTACCCCGTTCCGTGCTGGTCCCAGCCAGGGAAACGCCCTGGTAGAGCGTTACGTCATTGCCAATTTCGGCAGTTTCCCCAATCACGACGCCCATTCCGTGGTCGATAAAGACACGTCGCCCTATACGTGCTCCGGGATGAATTTCAACCCCGGTGAGAAACCGGGCGAGGTGACTCACTACGCGAGCAAGGGTCGTAAACCCTCGCTCCCATAACCAGTGGGCGGGACGATGGAAAACAACCGCATGAAATCCTGGATAGGCGAGGACCACATCCCAGGTTGAGCGCACCGCCGGGTCACGTTCAAAAACAGCTCGAATATCTTCGCGCAGGTCGTGCCAAAACATGGGCGATACTCAGTTCGGAATTTATGCGCTCGGCGTGCGGTGCTGAGCGGACTGCGACTGGCTCACCGTGCTCCGTTTTTTGTCCTTATAGAGCTTGTACTCAATGCTATCGACCAGGGCTTGCCAGCTTGCTTCAATCACGTTAGGAGAAACCCCGACCGTACCCCAACGATCATGTTCATCACCCGACTCGATCAATACTCGCACCATTGAGCCAGTCCCACGGCCATCGCCAAGGACACGCACTTTGTAATCGTGCAAAACGACATGCTCGAGCTGCGGATAGAATTTCGTTAACGCCTTGCGCAGCGCCCGGTCAAGCGCATTGACTGGTCCGTTGCCCTGCGCCGCAGTGTGTTCAACCGCACCATCTGGTCCTTCAACCATAATCGTCGCTTCGGACAGTGGTGGTTCATCTTCCTTCCGCTTCTCGTCAATCACCCGGAACCCGATCAAGCGAAAATGACGGACCTGGCCATTGAGGGCTTTTTGCATCAGCAACTCGAACGAGCCCTCCGCCCCCTCATATTGAAACCCGGCATTCTCGAGCCGTTTTACCTCCTCCAAAATTGTCTTCACCGCCGGGTTGGCAGTATCAACATCCAAACCAAACTCTTTGGCCTTGTACACCACATTGCTACGACCAGACAGATCGGAAACCAGCACGCGTTGGTGACTGCCCACCAGTTCAGCATCGATATGCTCGTAGGTCTCGCGATTTTTTTGCACCGCAGCCACGTGCAACCCACCTTTATGGGCAAAGGCACTGACGCCCACATAGGCTTGACGTTTATTTGGTTCGATATTCGCCAGTTCGTACACAAACCGCGACAGCTCGGCAAGCTGTTGCAGTTGCGTGGGATTGACACACTGATACCCTAATTTCAACTGCAGGTTTGGCACAATCGAACACAGATTAGCGTTCCCACAGCGTTCGCCAAAACCATTGATCGTCCCTTGCACCTGAACCGCCCCAGAAGCGATTGCCGCTAAGGAATTCGCCACTGCGAGTTCACAATCGTTATGACAATGAATACCCAGTGGCACTGTTGTCGTCTTCGTCGCCGCCTCAATTCCCGCCCGAATCTCATGAGGCATGCTGCCGCCACGGGTATCGCAGAGCACGAGCGTGTCGGCTCCGGCTTGCGCTGCTACGGCGAGACATTCAAGGGCATATTCTGGATTGGCTTTGTGTCCGTCAAAAAAATGTTCAGCATCAAAAAAAACGTGGTCCACTCGCTTCTTGAGATACGCGATCGAGTCACCGATCACTTCCAGATTCGCCTTTTTAGAAATCCGTAAATCATCACGGACGTGCAGGTCCCAGGTTTTTCCGACAATCGTCACTACTGGTGTTTCGGCTTTCAGCAGTAAGCGAATATTAAAATCATCCGCAGCAGCGATATTGGCACGGCGAGTAGAGCCAAACGCCGCAATTTTCGCGTGCCGCAAGTGGAGCTTTTTTACGGCATGAAAAAATTCTTCGTCACGCGGGTTCGACCCCGGCCACCCACCTTCAATGTAATCGATGCCAAAGTCATTGAGCTTTTCAGCAATACGGAGTTTATCTTCAAGGGTAAACGAGACGTCTTCTGACTGACATCCGTCCCGCAAGGTTGTGTCATAGAGGGAGATCCGTTTCATGCCTGCCTCACTTGCTCATGGGAATAAACGCGTCATGGAGTACACGTACCGCGAGTTCAGTATATTTGGCGTCAATAACAACCGAAGTCTTAATTTCCGAAGTTGAGATCATTTGGATGTTGATTCCTTCTTTGGCCAGAACTGCGAACATGTGGGCAGCCACCCCCGCATGACTACGCATGCCGAGGCCAACAATCGAAACTTTAGCGACATCGGTATCGAACGTCACCCCTTCGGCACCGACCTCTTGCACCACCGCTTTTACGCAGGCAAGCGCCTTCGGCGCATCTCCGTTCGGAACGGTAAACGTGAGATCGGTAAATCCCGCGGCACTGGCATTCTGAATAATCATGTCGACGACAATGTTCTCGTTCGCGATCGGCCCAAATACCCGGGCAGCTAACCCCGGCCGGTCTGGCACGTGAAGTAAGGTAATTTTGGCTTGATCGTGATCAGACGTTACACCCGAGACTGTCACCTCTTCCATACTGGGCTCCTCTTTTACCAGCCAAGTTCCTTCGTCAGGAGAAAAACTCGACCGGACATGCACCGGGACTTGATAGCGTTTGGCAAATTCAACAGAGCGGATCTGTAGGACTTTCGCGCCGAGGCTGGCGAGTTCAAGCATCTCATCGTACGAGATGCGCGCCAGCTTTCGTGCGTGCGGACAGATACGCGGATCCGCACTGTAGACTCCATCGACATCAGTATAAATTTCACACACGTCAGCGTTCACCGCCGCAGCGATAGCCACTGCAGAGGTATCAGATCCTCCACGTCCGAGGGTCGTAATGTTGTCAAACGCATCAACGCCTTGAAAGCCCGCGACAACAACCACGTTCCCGTCTCGCAGCCCTGATAAAAGACGATCCGTACTAATATGTTGAATCCGTGCGCGACCAAAGGCACTATCGGTCTCTACGTGAACCTGATGCCCGAGTAAGGAAAACGCAGGATACCCCATCTCCTTTAGCGTCATTGCCAATAAGGCAACCGTCACTTGTTCCCCAGTGGCCACTAACACATCGCTTTCTCGCTCGTCCGGCTGCGCAGAAATCTGCTTTGCTAAAGCGAGTAGCCGATTGGTCTCCCCGCTCATAGCCGAAACAACTACTGCCACTTGGTGACCGGCATCACGTGTCGCGGTAACACGTTTGGCAACTTCCTTGATACGCTCAATCGACCCTACCGACGTTCCACCGTATTTTTGTACAACCAACATAAAAGCCCTTGACCAAGCAACAATCCCTCACTGTATCCTGACTCAAACGTCTTACACCTTATCTTTCAGTGCCCGTCCTGTCAGCAACATCTGGATGACGTTTTCATATCTCTTCCCGCGGATGCTCCAGGTGAGGACGCGGGCCTCCTCCGCGGCAAACGCAAAAGAAACGTGCACATATTCCGAAACAATCGTCGGAGGCAGGAACTGAAACCACTCAATCACACAAATTCCCTGCCCAAAGAGATATTCTTCGATTCCCAGCTCTGAGACCTCTCCCCCTTCCAAACGGTAGAGATCAATATGATATAGCGGTAATCTTCCCGTATAATGTTCTGCTATCAGAGTAAAGGTCGGGCTCGAAATCTCCTCTTCCGCAATACCGAGTCCAGTGGCGAGTCCTTTCACAAAACAGGTTTTTCCTGTACCGAGGTCCCCGTCAAGTCCAATAATGGCCCCGGCAGACAACTCATGGGCGAGGCGCCTCCCCCACGCTTGTGTTTCTTCAGTAGAAGAAGATCTCGTTTCATACGTCATGCTCGGCCAACTTAGCGTGTCCGGCCATCTGACGTAAGGTACGTAAACCAGCAGGAAGACGCTCAGTTAAGTCACGAGCAAGAATGCCTGCTTCGCCCTGGTCTTGAGCCGCAAGGTCACCAACATACCCGTGCAGGTAAACACCAAGTTGACACGCCGCCTCGGCGGCAACCCCCTGCGCACGCAATCCGCTGATAATTCCAGTTAACACATCACCCATGCCGCCGCTGGCCATTCCCGGGTTGCCCGTCGGATTAATCCATGCCTGCCCACCTGGACCGGCAATGACTGTCCGGGCTCCTTTGAGGACCACATAGCATTGATGTTCCTGAGCAAACCTCCGCGCGAGCTGCAAACGTTGCCGCTGCACGTCTGCATTATTGACGTTCAGTAGGCGCGCCATCTCCCCAGGATGCGGCGTCAGAATAACCGGAACGCGTGCTTTCCGTAATACACTCAAGTCTGTCGCCAGACAGTTCAGTCCGTCAGCATCAAGCACGAGGGGGACGGTGCTATTGAGCAGTAACCACCGTGTTATACCGATCGTGTCGGTTGACACACCGACACCGGGACCAAAGGCAACCGCACTCTTGCCCCGGAGAGCTTCAGTAAGGGCGCCCTCCTCTAATGCCAGACTCCCATCCTCACGTTCTGGCATGGGAATCGTCATTGCCTCGATCAGTACCGAAGAGAAAATACTATTGAGAGATGCAGGGCCAGCCAGGGTGACTAAGCCGGTCCCCGTACGCAATGCCGCTTCACCGCTCAAAAGCGCGGCTCCACTTTTTCCCCGTGCTCCAGCAAGAACAAGAAGATGACCAAAGTCGCCTTTATGTGAGGTCAGTTGTCGTTCGGGTATGTGCAGGCCAACCGCCGCAGGGCTCGACAACATCGTTTGCGGATTCACCGTGGCGACAGCTTCGGCAGCGATACCGATATCAATAATTTCCACATGGCCAACATAGGCTGCGCCAGCAGTGTCCACCACGCCAAATTTGGGATAGCCAAAGGTGACTGTCAACGCCGCGCGGACAGCGGTTCCCAGTGGCACCCCACGATCAGCGTCGAGACCAGAAGGGATATCGACCGCCACCACAGGAACTCCGCTGGCATTGATCAACTCAATGAGCGTGGCTACCGTCCCCTGAACCGGGGTGTTCAGACCGGTGCCGAGCAGGGCATCGACGACCAGTCCGCAACCGCGTAATTTCTCTTGTACGAGAACACCCTGCTCAGGTTCTGTCACTTCGGTCACGCGACCACGAAGACGGGTAAAAGCTCGGAGATTGCGAAGGGCATCCCCTCGCAATTCTGATTTCTTCGCTGCCAGAACCACTTCACAAGCGACGCCCTCCTTTTTGAGGAGACGAGCCATAACAAAACCGTCGCCGCCGTTGTTGCCTTTTCCGGCGATAACGAGAACAGACGATGTCCGTACCTGCGGAAACGCTTTGAGCAGCGCGACCGTTGCTCCAGCTCCAGCACGTTCCATCAGAACATGCCCTGGAGTCCCGTAGTGTTCTATGGTCAAGCGGTCAAGCTCGCGCATTTCGCGTGCACTGACCACATACAAAGGAGAGGGCCGTCCTTCGATTTGCTCGCTAATCACAATACAGGAGGGAATACTGTCTTAGACATGCAAGATCAAGCCGTAGCCCGCTCATGGTCCGTTCGCTGCGCTCATAATATGACGCTCATGGCTACTGGTCACAACTTAAGGTGTTGGCAGCAGCACAATTCCCTCTCCCTTCGGGAGAAGGAACCCCTACACGTTGCGAAACAATTGAAAAAACGGGTATCTACCCGTAAGTTGTGACCGGTGGCTCATAGCTCGCTCCCGATGGTCGCTCTCTGAAAGAATACTCTTTACATGCCAAGGTGAAGCCGCACACTTTCCGCCACTTCTTGGGCACAGGTGTGCACCATATGTTCATCCTCTCCTTCAACCATGACACGAACCAACGGTTCGGTTCCTGAGTAACGGACCAACAACCGTCCACGATCGCCAAGGGTTCCTTGAATCCGCTCGATCATTTTTGCCACTGGTTCAATCGTTGCCAGATCTCTGCGTTCCCGGACTTTTATATTGATCAACTCTTGGGGATAACGCTGCACGATACGTTTCAACTCTGACAACGGGCGCTGGCGTTGGAGCATGATCGCCAGGATAGTGAGCAACGTCACCATTCCGTCTCCTGTTGTATTGTAGTCCAGAAAAACGAGATGGCCAGATTGTTCTCCACCAACATTATATCCACCACGTAACATCTCTTCGACCACATAGCGGTCCCCAACCGGCGTCCGAATCAGGTGTGCTCCCATTTTTCGCAGTGCCACTTCGAGCCCCAGATTGCTCATGACCGTCCCTACTACGGTATCTCGTTGCAGGGTGCCGCTCCGGAGCATCTCAGCTGCCGCAATGCCCATAATGGCGTCACCATCGACAAGCTCCCCCGTCTCATCAATCAAGATGCAGCGGTCAGCATCGCCGTCGAGCGCCACACCGATTTGCGCACCAGACTCTCGCACAAGTCGTTGCCCATGCTGTGGATACAGGGCCCCACAGTCCAGGTTGATGTTTTCACCGTTGGGAGACACTCCTAGGGCAATGACTTCAGCACCGAGTTCTTCCAACACTTCGGGAGCCAATTTGTATGCGGCCCCATTGCCACAATCGATGACGACTTTTACTCCATCAAGTGTCAGTTGCCGGGGAAACGTCTGTTTGACAAATACGTTATAGCGGCCAAGCGCATCATCGACCCGGTAGGCCTTGCCAATCGCGCTGGCGGTCGGTCGCAAATGATCAATTTTCTGATCGAGAATCAAAGACTCGATCTCATCCTCAACATCATCCGGGAGTTTGAACCCATCGCGAGAGAACACCTTTATGCCATTGTCTTGAAAAGGATTATGCGAGGCTGAAATCACCACCCCAGCATCAGCCCGTAAACTCCGCGTAAGAAACGCGATTCCCGGAGTCGGAATGGGGCCCACCAGTAGGACATCGACCCCCATCGAACACACACCGGCAGCCAAGGCATTTTCTAACATATACCCAGAAAGACGCGTATCTTTACCGATTAAGATTTTGTGTTGCCCAGGGCGGTCACGAAATGCATGAGCAAGCGCACGCCCCATACGCAGCGCCGTTTCCGCAGTCATCGGTTCAATATTCGCAACGCCACGAATACCGTCAGTACCAAACAGTCGTTGTCGTTGCGTACCAGTGCTCATTCCTGTGCCATTTGTACCGGTCATCGGTGGACTCCTGATCTCTGAGTTTTTCCCCTTGTCCTGGGTTTTCGTGGTTTCTTTTTACTGTCATCCACTAAGGTCAGGGAGACCACTTCGGGCTCCCGTGAGAGTATCTCAATCCCCGGTGGGACGATAACGGAGACAGGAACCTCCACCGTCCCTGCCTCCTTTCCGTTAGCATCGGCAAAGATCTCTCCGCCATTAAAGGCAAAAGATTCAATGATCCGCTGTGGGCCCCGTAACGTTACCGACACCTGCGCGGGAGAGAGCTTCGCTGGGAGTAGAGCATTTTTTACTTCGATCTTGAGATTACGAAACTTCTGGGTGAGGACCACTTCACTAATGTCGACTTGCGCCTTCACGTGGTCGACCGCGAAGGTCACGAGTTCTTCTTCTGGGCCAATCAGGCCAAGCTCACGAACAGTCGGCTGGGTCAATTTGCTGACATCGAGCGTTTCCGTCCTGAGCTCCCGCACCCGTTCTACTTGCGGGGCAGGTCCAGTTATTTCAATATTCTCCGGTTCGAGGGTAAAGGTTTTTACCATATATCCATGTGGTGGCTCGCCGTCGATATGGAGCTGGACAGGAACCTTTCGCTTCACAACCCGCGCGATGTTGAGGTTAAGATGAGCAGGGCTAATACGCACGAGGCGCACCCCCCGTGGCAGGTTCAACATATCAGCATTAATCCGAAATGACGCAACGCCAGGGCGCACCTCGCTGAGGTCCAGTCTAATTTTTTTTGAATTCTGCTGACTTAACAACGAACTGGGACCTCGCAGGCGCAAATCAACATACTCATCTCGATCGCCAACGATCACAAATTGCGAGGGCAGATTACGAAACTCAACCGGAACAACCAGCGTCTTCTCGGTATCGCGTTCGGCATAGTTGACAAACAGCCACAGTCCACACGCAAAAGCCAGGGAAAACAGCTTCAGCCTGCTATTGCGAAAAATCGTTAGGTGAAATCTCTTGCTACTCCGTTTCATGAATAAACAACTGCTGGAGCGCCGTCCGGAGGGCATCCGCATCAAGATCTCGGGTAATTCTTCCTTCTCGCACGAGGGAAGCGGTTCCCCCCTCCTCTGAAACAACGATCACTACCGCGTCGGTTTCCTCCGTCACTCCAATCGCTGCCCGATGACGAGTTCCCAGAGTCTTACTCACGCTCGGATTGGTTGTGAGTGGCAAAATACATCCGGCGGCGGCAATCCGTCCGTTCCGAACCATTAACGCCCCATCATGCATCGGCCCAGCAGGATGAAAAATACTTTCAATTAACTCCTTGCTGACCTCCGCATCAATCTTGTTCCCAGTATCAATGTAATCGCTCAGTCCCACTGTTCGTTCTAAGACAATGAGCGCACCAACCCGACGCTTCGCCAAACTCACCGCGGCTTGCGTAAGGCTTTCCAAAACCGGCCCATACCGAGGCCGAACGCGTAACCCCCAAAACGGTCCGCGTCCAACCTGCGTCAACGCACGCCGAATATCGCTTTGAAATAAGATGACAATAATGAGAAGGATCGAACTCAAAAAGTTATCAAGCAACCAATTCAGCGTGTACAACTCAAACACTTGCGAGGCGAGATAGGTCCCGATAAGAATCGCTAGACCGATCAACATTTGCACCGCACGGGTACCACGGATGAGCAAGCTAATTTTGTAAACGACGATAGCAATGACAGCGATATCAACAGCATCTTGCCAACGGAGCTGGGAAAGCAGGTCGGTCATGATGCCGGAGGTCCCCCTTCACCTCTTCCTCATTCGAAAACGCAACTACAGTATCTCCCGCAATGGCGAGAGATACTGCATAAACACCATCTATGTGATCAGGACTCGACGACATCGAGAAAATTATGTCGTCGGGTCGACTCTAGACAGGACCTATAAATTACGGAGAGCACTTCTCAAGCAGCTACGAAGCCGCAGGCTGCGACGCATCAGCAGCTCCATTATTATGGCCAAAGCTTTTGACGATTTCGTCGATCTCTGTTCCATCCAACACTTCTTTTTCGAGCAAGACTGCAGCCATTTTGTGAAGAATCTCAATATGCGATTGCAAGAGATTCTTCGCGCGTAAGTATGCATCTCGCAAAATACGTCGGATTTCACCATCAATTTCAATCGCCGTTTGTTCTGAGTAATCTTTCGTTTGCGTAAAGTCGCGTCCTAAGAAAATTTGTTCTTCTTTTTTGCCAAAAGTCATCGGCCCAAGACTCTCACTCATTCCCCACTCACACACCATACGACGAGCGAGTTCAGTCGCTTTTTCGATATCATCTCCCGCCCCAGTCGTCACATGTCCAGATGTGAGTTCCTCAGCAACACGGCCACCAAACATAATCGCGATGCGATCTAAAATATAGTCTCGCGACCAGGTATGACGATCGTCCAACGGGACTTGCTGCGTTATTCCGAGAGCCATCCCACGCGGGATAATGGTGACTTTATGGACTGGGTCGGTATCAGGGATCAATTTCGCGACCAGAGCATGTCCCGCTTCATGATATGCCGTATTCCGGCGCTCTTCCTGGCTGAGAATCATACTGCGACGTTCTGCGCCCATCAGGACTTTGTCTTTCGACAGTTCAAAGTCCTGCATATCGACTTTGTCCTTATTCTTCCGTGCCGCTAACAAGGCCGCTTCGTTCACCAAGTTCTCTAAATCTGCGCCAGAGAAGCCAGAAGTGCCGCGAGCTAGCTGCGCAATATCGACACTCTCACCTAACGGGACGCGACGACTATGCACACGGAGAATTTCTTCGCGCCCTCGCACATCAGGACGTGGTACGACAACTCGACGATCAAAACGCCCAGGACGAAGCAAGGCCGGATCAAGCACATCGGGACGGTTGGTCGCAGCGATGAGAATCACCCCTTCGTTCGTCTCAAACCCATCCATTTCCACAAGCAGCTGGTTCAACGTCTGTTCTCGCTCATCGTGTCCACCGCCGAGTCCTGCGCCACGATGTCGTCCAACCGCGTCAATCTCATCAATGAAGATAATACAAGGCGCTTGCTTTTTCCCTTGGACGAACAGGTCGCGTACCCGCGATGCGCCAACACCCACAAACATTTCAACGAAATCTGACCCGCTAATAGAGAAAAAAGGAACTCCCGCTTCACCAGCGATTGCCCGTGCCAGCAGTGTCTTTCCTGTTCCTGGAGCGCCGACCAACAGCACTCCCTTGGGGATACGACCCCCAAGGCGGGTAAATTTCTTCGGATCCTTTAGGAAAGCAATGATTTCTTCAAGTTCTTCTTTGGCTTCCTCAACCCCAGCAACGTCATTGAATGTGACGCGATGTTGATTTTCAGTGAGGAGTTTTGCGCGACTCTTACCAAAAGACATCGCTTTCCCACCACCCATTTGCATTTGTCGCATGAAGAAAATCCATACGCCAATAAGCAACAGCATGGGAAACCACTGCACGAGGAGGGTAATATACCACGGCTCTCCTTCTTCCGGTCTCGCCTCTATTCGTACTCCTTTCTCTCGGAGCGTCTTGATAAGCTCTGGATCATCTTCCGGAGCGAACGTTTTGAAACGTCCTTCGTGTTCGTTTCTGTCTCTCAGCTTTGCATGGATAGTGCGCCCTTGAATCACGACTTCCGACACATCCCCTTTTTCTACGGCCGTGTAAAAGTCGCTAAAAGGCCTTTCTGGTTCTCGCATTTGCTGACGATTGAACACATTAAAGAGAACCAAAAACACGAGACCAAGCAAAAGCCACAAAGCAAGGTTGTGTGAAACCCTATTCACTCCTTTCCCCTTTCATCTAACGGTCACAGACTAACATAGTTTTTATTTCTCCGGCAATGGGATAATTTCCATCCGGCATACAATATGCGTATCTCTCCTAATTTTTGCTTGCTCACCACGGACACAACCCGGCACCCAGGCAATTTCTCCTTGCATAACAACCAGGGGCCAGAATTGGCGCTTAGACCTCAGGATTTTCGCATCGACAAAGATATCCTGGACTTTCTTATGCCCTCGCAATCCGAGGGGTTGCAGACGGTCCCCGCGCCGAAAATTTCTGACTGTGAGTGTGACAGTTCCCTCATTCAGCTTTCCCAAATCAAAAAGGGAACACCAGGGATCGGACAATCGCGCGGTTTCTAGATTCGCCTTCCATTCTACAGCAGGAGACACCTTGATGTGCCATCTACCGCCTGGACCAGCAGAGATAGTGAGTTCTTGTCCCGGAACCACCACGTAACAATAGTGCGGAACAACAGTAGGAACCGTTTCTCTTGATCGTTTGTTTTCAAGCACGAACGTTTCGCCCTCGCGGCGGACCCAATATGCCCCTGGAAGTTCGACAATACCAGTTGTTCGGTCCCCTGTCCCAAGAGCTTGTAACCGCATCAGGTGCGCAAATGTCACATCATAGGCCTTATCCTGTCGTTCAACCCATTGTCGTAAAATTCGCAGCTGTAAAGTGGGAGGCTCGGCTCCTAACCGCGATAACGAGAGCACCTCGGGTGCATCGAGCACTCGCTCGCGCGCTGCCGTCGTTATCTCGTCTAGCCACTGCTCCTCTTCGCGAAAGATCCGTGCCAGGGTTGCTAAGTGGGAGCGGATGCGTGGGGAAAACTCTCGTTCCAACAATGGGATCAGACGATGACGAATGCGATTCCGCGTATGACGGACATCAGCATTACTCTTATCAAGGGCAAAGGGCAAACGTTGAGCGTGCAAAAACTCCAGGATTTCCTGCCGGGTGCAATCAAGCAACGGGCGAACAATCCAGCCGTCGCGGACCGGCGGGATACCAGCGAGCCCGCGGCGTCCACTTCCCCGTAGACACCGAAACAGCACGGTCTCGGCCTGGTCATCTAGAGTGTGGGCAAGCAGGACAGCGGCCAATCGCTGCTGGTCGCGAATCTCACCAAAAAACCGATAGCGTTCGCTACGTGCCCACGCCTCGATACCGGTGTGCGTTTCCCGCGGAACCAGCCGCGTTACGTCACAGGGAACTTGCCAACGTTCACACAACCCTTCAACAAGCTTCTGCTCATCTTCTGCCTCGTCTCGCAATCCGTGATTCACATGCAGGACCCGTAAGGAACACCTCAACTCCGGGACCAACGCAGACACCGCCGCAAGCAGCGCAACCGAATCCGGCCCACCAGACACCGCTACTCCGAGTCTCGCTCCTCGTACCTGCGGAAACACACGTTCAAGGGCACCCGCAACTTTGCGAACAAAGGGAACCTTTGCCATCAAGCTTGTCACAATGCAGCTTTCACGCACCTGTTCACGGCACTCATAGCACTTGAGCAATAATAGCAGTCTTGGCAAGATGTCGAATCATGAGAAAAACAATCTGGATGTTGTTGTTCCTATTCCTGGTGTTCCCCTCTCTTACGCATGGCGCAGAGGATACTCCTTGGGACAGTACACGTTCTCCCGAGCTTGGCAAACTCCTACGAGAGCTGAGCGCGTTGTATGGGACCGACACGGTCGCATTATTGAGTCAACTCAACGATGCAAGCATTCACCATCAGAGTTCGGTTCTCACTGCCACGGTCAGCATCCCTGGCCAAGAATCGAGTAATAACGCGACGTTTCTGACCTTCCGTGTCGAGACCGGCATTATTTTTAACACACGGGCAGCGGAGCAAGCCGATCGGCTCTCCTCACTATGGCAACATCTGCTCGAACGCGCGTTTAGTCACTTCGACACGCTGACAATTCCCACTGACGGGGTGCTGGTGGACCTCATTTCCCACTGTAAAGCGATTGCAGAAGGGGAACAGTTAGTCGATCATGTTGACGACCCGGGACCAGTTGAGGACGTGAAATTTTATTTTCTGGGGGACCCGCTCCGCGCTTACCTCGGCAAGAAACTGTCAGCCGCCGAGCTGATTCAAGGGTCCGTCATTCTCGTTAATGATGTTCCAGTGAAATGGGCGTTACCAGCCCCAGCAACCGAAGCGACACTCCCAAACGACTCCAACAACAGGGTCGGAGAGATCCTTTCTCCGGATTCTTAATCTACAGCAATAAGGCTATGACGAATAGCGTAGCGGACCAATCCTGCGGTACCGTGAATATCCAATCTTTTCATCAACTGCGAACGATGCACTTCGATGGTCTTCGCCTTCGTCTGTAGAAGATTGGCAATACGTCGAGTGGAGGGCCTTCCAGCCACTCAGGGGTATGTTTCCCAGCATTCAGCACAACAGGGAGATGCAGGCTAGGCTGACAGCTTCCCCAGGCTCTTTAAGTTCATATTTTGTGTTTTTCCGACTTCGAGTGGAAAAATCACCCGGATTTCCGTTCCTCGCTGTCGTTTTGAGGTAATGGAGAGCGTTCCGCCGACGAGGCGGGCTCGTTCGTGCATCCCAACCATTCCCCAGCATCCTCCAGTCTGAGCACGCTTCTGCGTAGCACCGACATCAAAGCCAACCCCATCATCACAAACGCGTAGCGACAGAGCACGATGAGCCATCTGTAGTTCAATCTGGACAGACTGCGCCTGCGCATGACGAAACACGTTAGTCAGCGCTTCCTGAGCTATGCGAAAACAGGCAAGCTCGATATCCGCAGGGAACCGCTCCAGCTGTGGGTCAATAAACAACTCTATCGCCATTGCTGTTCGTTGGGCCTGACGGTTTACATACCAGCGTAGGGTTGGCACCAGTCCAAGGCTATCGAGTTGTGCTGGTCGGAGATCGACCAGGAGCGTCCGCACCTGGCTCAGCACCTGATCGACAAGACTCATACCGCCTTCTAAATGACGGATGACTTCTAGCGGATTCCGCCGCGCTGCCTGCAACTCCATTTTCAAGGCGGTCAGCGCTTGACCAATTTCGTCATGGAGTTCGCGAGCAATGCGCTGGCGCTCTTCTTCCTGCGCGCGCAATAAGTGACGAGAGAGGAGCTGCGACAGGTCCTTTGTTCGTTCGCCACTCTCAATGGCAAAGGCAAGATGCGCAGACACAGCTTTTCGCTGGACTGCGTGCTCGACAATTTTATGCCTAGACAGAGACAATCGCGAAACACGAGGTTTCGCTTTCGACGGAAAAGCCATCAGTGCTCCGCTTCGGTATATTCTTGAGAGATCCTGCATCCTCGGGCACTCAGACTCTGATCTAGCGACAGAGAAATCCAGGAGAACACGTTCCGAGTAATGGTAAAGATCCTCGACCCCTTACGCTAGAAAGTATTCCGAGAAATGGTTCAGGCGTAGTGACGAGTGGTTCAACCTTCGGTTCATATTGAGAGCATGAGGCAGCACCGACGCATATGCCCCACCAACAAACATGTAGCGCTGGGGACAGAAAAAGAACTTCTCGCGAAGAAAGGGAAAGACAGAAAAGTAGCGGCGGGCAGAATCGAACTGCCGACCTAGGGATTATGAGACCCTCGCTCTAGCCTACTGAGCTACGCCGCCATGTGAGGCAGATATTCTACCAGAGGACTTTATACTCCGGCAAGTCCAGCGACGAAAACAGGTTCTGCGCCGAACCTAACGCCGGGCAGACAGTTCCCCTCCAACCTGATAGAGGAACAAGAAAGCGGCAAGAAAAGAACTGGCTAAAAAAACAAATTTTGGCTGGATAGTGGTGGTTTTTCCCTTTTCGCCGTTTCCCCTTTGCCTGACAAGGAGGCGTTTTCTATGAAAGAAGCAGTCATTGTATCCGCCGCTCGCACCGGCATTGGCAAAGCATTCCGCGGCAGTCTCAACAAAACGCATGGAGCAACAATTACGGCCCATGTCATCAAACATGCGGTTGAACGGGCCAAGCTCGACCTCGCCGAAGTGGAAGATGTCGTCATCGGCTGTGGCTTGCCCGAGGGGGCAACCGGTCACAATATCGCCCGCGTGGCCGCTCTCCGCGCAGGCTTAGCAAAAACCACGGCTGGGGTGACCATCAATCGCTACTGCTCCTCTGGCCTGCAGGCGATCAGCTTTGCCGCCCAACGAATTATGACCGGCGAAGCCGATATCATGGTCGCCGGGGGAGTCGAGTCGATTAGCTTAGTGCAGGGCGTACTCAACACCAATAACTTCGTCGAGGAGTGGATGCACGCCAACTTGAAGTCGATCTACTATCCCATGCTGTCCACAGCTGAGATCGTCGCCCAACGCTATAAGGTCTCGCGAGAAGCGCAAGACGAATACGCGTTCATGAGTCAGCAACGCACAGCCGCTGCCCAAGCCGCAGACAAGTTCAGAGATGAGATCGTCCCGTTTGCCACTAAAATGGAAGTCACCGACAAAGCCAGCGGAGAAACCGCGTTGCGCGAAGTGACGTTGACCCGCGATGAAGGGAATCGGCCAGAAACGACACTCGATAAGCTTGCCGTCCTTCCCTCGGTGACGAATGGCAGCATTACCGCCGGCAATTCGAGCCAACTGTCGGACGGGGCAGCGGCGTGTGTCCTGATGGAAGCAAGTGTCGCCGCCAAAAAAGGGCTGCAGCCAATGGGCATTTACCGTGGGCTGGTCGCGACTGGTTGTGAGCCAGATGAAATGGGCATTGGACCGGTCTTCGCCGTGCCGAAACTGCTGCAGCGACACGGGCTCACGATCGACGACATTGGGTTATGGGAACTGAACGAAGCATTTGCCGTCCAAACCGTCTATTGTCGCGATCGGCTTGGGCTGCCGATGGAACGGCTCAATGTCGACGGTGGAGCGATCTCGATTGGTCACCCCTACGGCATGAGTGGCACGCGGATGGTCGCGCACGCCCTTGCCGAAGGCAAACGCCGTGGCGTCAAACACGTCGTGGCAACGATGTGTGTCGGGGGTGGCATGGGCGTCGCGGGGTTGTTCGAAGTTGTTTAACGACAACGGGGACAAGGATAAACGGATAAAGGGATAAATGGGGCGAAACGGGGAAATGGCGAAACGGGAAAAGGATAAAGGGATAAATGGGGAAAGGACGGAAGAAAAGGGCGAAACGGGTCAACGGCGAAAGGGCGAAAAGGGCGGGATCAGAGTGTCTCTCGTAACGAACGGATTTGATTGGATAGGTATCGACTCAGTTCGAGAACCGCTTCGCGGAGGAAATCATAGCGCGGCTGATCAAGGTAACCAATTTCCAAGGCGACTCGCAGAAGACTTCTGACTTCGCCCGCTGACCCCTTGGCAATGTGAAGAAACTGTAAATACTCTCGACGTGACGCTCGTTCATACCCCTCGGCGATGTTTGTAGGAATCGACACAGCGGCACGTTGTAACTGATCGCGTAAGCCGAAATCTCTATGCAGTTTTCCTTCTCCAGTCAGTACGTATATTTGTTTGACGAGTGCGATTCCTTTTTGCCAAACGAGAAGATCTTCGAAGCTTTCAACCTTCTTCTTTTCCATTTTTCTTACCTCTTCGCCTTTTCCCCTCTTCGCCTTTTCCCCTTTTTTGGGAGGAGTACAATGACCACCATCGGAACGATCGACATTGTCTGCAACCTATTCACCGAAGAAGAAGTTCGTCTTGGGCGCACCGGTGTTGACGAGCACTTTCTCAATCAAGTGCGCTTTCCCCAGGAATTGCGACGCGGGGTGTCCATCGAGGCCTATATAGAAAAGATGGACCGCGCGGGGATTCAACGGTCCCTGCTCATCGCCGTGCGGGCGGGAGACCTACGAGTTCGTCATTCTTTTGAAATCCCCTATGAACGCGTCGCGGATATTTGCCAGCAGTATCCCGACCGCTTCTCGGGGCTAGCGGGAATCGACCCCACACGGGGCATGCAGGGCTTGCGAGACCTCACTCACGCAGTACGTGAATATGGCTTTGTCGGAGCCCATCTCTACCCGCATTGGTTTGAGCTGGCCCCAGATCATGCCCGCTATTACCCGATCTACGCCAAATGTTGTGAGCTCGAGATTCCGCTGATGATGCAGGTGGGCCATTGTTTGCGCTACCAGAAAGATCGGGTACTACCGAGTGTCGGGCGACCGATCACCCTGGACCGCATTGCCATCGACTTTCCTGAACTGACGCTGATCGGGATTCACCTGGGCTATCCGTGGACGGAAGAGATGATCTCCGTCGCCTGGAAACATCCCAACGTGTACATCGGTTCCGACGCCTATGCGCCACGGCACTGGCCGCCACCGTTTGTCCACTTCATCAACACCTGGGGACAGGACAAAGTGCTGTTCGGTACCGACTGGCCGGTGATCGACCCCGAGCGCGCAACGCTAGAGATTGAGGAGCTAGAGCTACGTCCGGAACCGAAACGGAAATTCTTGCGGGAGAATGCCGCGCGGATTTTTCGCTTGCCGGAGTCAACAGCGTAATCAACCGTGAAAGAGTAAGGCCTGAGTGAAACAGGACGGGCAAAAAGTAGAGTGCGTGCGAGGAATTGTCGCCGTAGTAGACCCGACAATCCGGTGAGTGGGATGCGATAACTGTTTGTCAGGCGACAGAGTCCAGCTCATGCCGAGCGTCGCTGCGACCGTAGCAGAGTCGCAGCAGGCGGAGAACGCATGGCCATCACACGAAACCTATTTTATCCGTTGAAGAACGACGGGGATTTTTTGGAGTGCGGCGGCGATGACGCCGCTTTAGCTACGCGCTCCATGAGACCTGGACCGCCCATAGCAATCGACAGCCACACAGACCCCGCCCGTAGCGACGCACCCCAAGGGAGGCAGTTTCTGTCAGAGACTGTTTTGAAAGTCAGGAGGGGGCGTCATTGCGAGTCTTCCATAGCACGAACGCTAAGCATAGCAGCAGAAACGGTGGGCGTTATCTGGATCGTCATTCCTGCCCTTCGACTCCGCTCTGCTACGCTCAGGACGGGCGAAACAGGCCGTTCATGCTGAGCGTCGCCGCGGAGCGGCGAAGTCGAAGCATCGATCCGAGCCCTTAATGTCCTGCCATTACCCATCAAGGGAGAGGAGAAAACGAAGAGTGCGCACAATCCACATCTTGGCGTGTTTATAGGCATGCCAAGGTAATGTGTTTGATTTATGGCCGCGCACAGGATAGCCCACAGCGTTGACTTTTGCGCTAGTCGGCTCATATGGTTTTGTGTAGCGATAATCCCACAAAAGGATTAGCATGCAAGTTACTTTTGAACTATCACCTGATATTGAGGCACGGTTACGTCAGAGTATCGCCCATGGCGATACTGAGACAGCCCGCCGCTTGTTGGCAGATGCGCTTACGCCGACAGTAGAGGCGTTGCTACAGGAAATGCCTGTTGACTTACCAGAGGCTGAGTTTGAAGCAGTTGCGGATCAACTAGCTGATGAACTTATGGCAAGCCTTGAACCAAATACTCCGCCGCTGTCAGACTATGCGGTCAGCCGTGCGGGGATCTATGGAGACCACCCGTAGCCGTGATCTACCTCGCAGATACCAACATCTTACTCCGGTTTGCGGAGCGTACGCACCCACTTCATCCGACTGTCCGTGCCGCAGTACATAAGTTGCTTACTGGTGGCCATAGACTGCGCGCCACGCCGCAGAATTTTGTCGAGTTCTGGAATGTCGCTACCAGGCCAACGGAAAGGAACGGGTTTGGGTTGGTCCCGGCAAAAGCAGACCGTCTTCTCCGTCTTGTAGAGCGGCTTTTTCCGCTCTTACCAGATTCGCCCACGGTGTATCCTGAATGGCGTCGACTGGTCGTTGCTTTCGGGGTCTCGGGCATTCAAGTACACGACGCACGTATTGTGGCTTCCATGAGTGTTCACGGTGTGACATACATCTTGACTTTCAACGCCTCGGATTTCATTCGCTACCGCGCGCGAGGAATTGTCGCGGTAGACCCGACAACCCTGTGAGTGGGATACGATAACTGTTTGTCAGGCGACAGAGTCCAGCTCATGCCGAGCGTCGCTGCGACCGTAGCGGAGTCGCAGCAGACGGAGAATGCATGGCCATCACACAAAATCTCTTTTATCCGTTGAAGAACGATGGGTATTTTTTGGAGTGCGGCGGCGGAGACGCCGCTTTAGCTAAGTGCGCCATGAGACCTGGACCGCCCATAGCAATCGACAGCCACACAGACACGGCAGGTAGCGACGCACCCCAAAGGAGGGGGTTCCCAATAGTGTTCGGTACAGTTCTTACGCATAGGCCCTGGGGTCCCTTCTCCCTTCGGGAGAAGGTCAGGATGGGGGGAAGAAAGATATGGTATTCCTTATTCCACTCCCTCACCCTAGCCTGCTCCCGGCGGGAGTAATGGCATTAAGTTAGTGAACGTCTGTCATTGCGAGGAACGCCAGTGACGAAGCAATCTCTGCAGAAAACAAGGATTGCTTCGCTACGCTCGCAATGACATCCCGGCTTAACTTAATGGCATTGCCCGGCGGGAGAGGGGAATCCAATACCCGGCAACAAAATTTGTACCGAACAGTATTGAGGCAGTTCCTGTCAGGGGACGGTTCCTGTTCAGTTTCCCCACTACCGCACGTACGAGGCCCGAGGTAGGAAACTCAGCACGTGCCTCTACCAATCCATATCTTGCGGTTGTGGCCCGTCGAGATAGTGATCAATATCTGGCGGCAGGGTCTTCAATACCGGCTGGCACGCGTAGGGAATTGCCGAGAGAAATTCCGACTGGATAACCTCGCTCTCACCAGCAGAGAGCCCGTGTCCTACACCACCAACAACCCCTAGGGTCGCGCAGGTGGCGATCTTCACAGGTATCGCTATAATTGTCGAGATGATGCTATACGCTGCACCGCTGGTGGCGGTCGGAAAGTCATGCCCTTCTGTTCGCGCATTCGTTACTGCGGCGCCCTGCCCGAACAAAAAGAGCGCGGTTGCTATCGATATGAGGTAGTTACGTTTCATAATTTCCTCCCTGCTGTGCAGTAACCTGTATTCTTTCATCTCGTAACGGAAGATACAAGGTGAAGTCGCTCCCATATTCAAGCTTCAGAAGGGAGAATACGTGTGGCAGCCTGCACCGGCGGCTATGGCCGCCCGTAGCTATCCCACAACGCTCCCCACTCGGTGCGCCGGAACTCACGAATCCGTTGCTGCCCAACCAAGGGATACCAGAGAAAATCATGGTACACGTTCGATGCAAACGGTGCCCAGGCGACCAGAGGCGAGTGGAGCAGGAGTTTTTCCAGCGGTTGCAGCGGCCCTTTACGAATCAACTGGTCTCCCCAAATCACGAAGCTCCGAGTCACCTCAAACCCGAAATTCACTCCGGACACATCTTCTCCCAGCACCTGGATATGAGCTGGGTCAGCAATTCCAAGCTCGCGCTCGTGACACATGCGCAGATACGGAATCGACAAGGGGTCAAACCCCATCATCTTGGCCGCAATCGCGTCGATCGCAACCTGATCTCCGCTCGCCAGAATGTAATTCTTTACTTCCGGCACCATCGTCCGGGGCCCTGCCCCATTGCCACACACTGTCCCGTCCATGACCGCGAAGATCCCCGGATGCAGCTCTTTCTGCATGTACATGAGGTCTACCAACACCTCGTGCATGTACTTGTGGGCGTAGTGTCGCACTTCTTTCAGCAACCCGCCAAAACTATTCTTGATCGCTCCCGTCGTCGTCGAGTGTCCATGCGTCTTGACGGTTGGCAAGTGAACAATCTGCTTGCCAACATAGAGTTTGGGAATCTCAATACCTTGCGGAAAAATCTCATTGAGTTTCAGCAACGGACTCTGGAAACGGTAGACCATCCATTCAACTTCCGGTAACGGCGTAAACGGCAGTCCATACCGTTCCAGGACTGGCATCCAGCGATTGTTGCGTGCCCCTTTACGTGGATTGGTCACCACGGTCTTGTTTTCGACCGGAATGAGCTTCTGCCGTTCAAAACCGTCCTCCAGCAGCGTCCGGGCTACTCCCTCTAGCTGCCAGGGTTGACTCGAACATGCGGGGAAATACTTCGTCCACGACAGATTAAGCTTGAGGACCGTCTCCTTGCTCTTATTGATGAATCCTTCATACTCGGCCAGATGCATGAGACGACGGTAATCATCGAGCACGGTCGCCGGGGAGGTTTTCAACACCACAACGGTCGTTTTCATCATTTCCTCACTTGTTGCTAGTGCCAATAGAGAATCACGGTGGCAGTTAAGGCCCACAACAGGGTGTTGACGATCAACGGGCGGTCGGTCAGTAAGACCTGCGTCGGGTCTCCACCAAGGTCTTTGTGATAGACGAGGTAGAGGTAGCGAAAGATTCCATATAGGACAAAAGGCAGGGTCAGCAGCAAACCCCGCGTATGAAATTTCGCCACGGTTTCTTCACTCACAGTATATAAAGCATAACTCATCACGGTCGCAGCGGTCACAATGCCAATCATCATGTCGAGAAACTGGGGATCATACTCACCGAGGACTTCGCGATGGGCTCCCGCCTCCTCTTTCAGGAGCAACAGCTCGTGACGACGCTTACTAAAACCGAGGAACAGGGCGAGCAGCGACGTACAGAGGAGCAACCAGTGACTGATCTCCACGTTAATCGCAACCGCACCCCCGACAACGCGGAGCACAAAGCCGGTAGCAACGGCAAACACATCGAGAATCACCTGATGCTTGAGCCACGGCGTATACAACACATTGAGCCCCACGTAACCAAGAAGAACAAAAACAAAGGCAGAACCGATAAAAGCGCTCGCCGTAAGCGCAAGCGTTGCCAGTACTACCAAACCTCTGGTCGCGATTCTTACGCTGAGCTGTCCAGAAGCGATGGGGCGGTGTCGCTTTTGAGGATGCAAGCGATCTTGCTCACGGTCGCAAATGTCGTTGAACACATAGATAGAACTGCTAAGCAGGCAGAATAACGCGAAAGCACCAAAGGCAGAGGCAACATCGCTCGGATTAAACAACTGCTGGGAGAACAACAGCGGCGCGAGAACCGTGAGGTTTTTCACCCATTGCTGTGGCCGCATTTCAAGCCACAGATTGAATATCCATCCTCTTGACTCACTGCCTATGTATTCTTTGCCAATAGCCCTTTCACGCATTCGTGTACCTTACCTTTCCAACCATTCCAACCAAGACGTCTGCTCACCCAAGCGAAGAGATACGCACGCGTGAAAAAGGAATAACGCAAACCCATCGTCTATCGCGGTTTCTGTAGAATCGGACATGACAGCAGCAAAAATCCTACCCCAAAGATACCAATAAAAACAAACCAGCAAGGTCCAACGAGCCGTGATGCCATCATCACTGGCAGAAAGAATAAGGGCTCGCGAACCGCCCTCTTAAAAAACCTCCGCATCAATATATTCAGAAGAAACCATTTTCAGCTAATCGCCCCAAGCCCGCGGGTTCACGCGACACACGAATCGAACCTCAACACCAGCGATCCTGCGATAAGGCGGAAAGGCCAACCTTTGTTGTGGGATTACGAAATTTGCACCGGCAACCGCGAATCTTTTATGCTAACCGTAACACGACAACAGCGGGCACTACAGTGAATCTATTAGAAGAAAATCCTGTCTCCGCACCTCAGCAGACGCTTTTTCACACTTGGAGTAAAACGGAATACGTCATCTTTGTTCTGGTTGGGCTGTATGCTTTCTGCGCGTGGCTGATCACTCAGCTGTACGACCGTCCAGAGGCGTTTCATGGTCTCCTATACGCGCCGGTCTCAGGGAAGATTCTCCTCTTATGTTTCCTCCCCTATGTCCTCCTCCGTATCCTATGGATCATGGTCTGGCGGCATCCGGTTCACTTGACCAGAACCATCCTGCAAGATTTCCATCATACCTTTCTGCATCCACAACGTCTCATGCACGGTGTTCCGCTGTTTTTTCTCTTTATGGTTTTCTTCGGCGCTTTTACCGGCATGAAAGATATGATTCCGGTATTGAATCCTTATTCATGGGATCAGACGTTTGCCACTCTCGATGCTATGCTTCATGGAGGCATTCACCCCTGGAGACTGTTGCACAAAGTTGTTGCCTATCCTCCCGTCACCAGTGCTATTAACATTTCGTACAATTTGTGGCTTGTCGTGCTGATTGTCGTGTTTTTTTGGCAAGCCTTGACGTTACACCTCCCGCGTATCCGGCTGCAATTCTTGCTCTCGTTCTTTCTCAGTTGGATCATTATCGGTCACGTGCTTGCGACGTTCTTTTCCTCGGCCGGCCCATGCTATTACGCAGCTGTGACGGGGACACAGGAGACTCCCTACGATGCACTCATGACCTACCTTCAGGAGACCAATGAGATTTACCCGGTGTGGGCGTTAAAGACACAGGAGATGCTTTGGCAATCGTACACGGAAAAGAAACTTATTATGGGCTCTGGCATCTCTGCGATGCCAAGCATGCACGTAACCATCGCATTCCTCATGGTGCTCGTCGCGTGGCACTGGGGTGGGACGTATGCTTTTTTCCTGACCTCTTACTTCATCATCATACTTGTGGGCTCAGTCCACTTAGCGTGGCATTACGCAGTGGATGCCTATGTCGCCATTCCGTTGACCTACGGGATTTGGCGATTGTCCGGGTTTGTCGTCCGCTGCTTGGATCCATCTCCTGTGCAGCAGAAGACATGAGCCCGGACTACGCTACGAGTCACTTTCATGACGTCTGACACAAAAACTTTGTGGAGTACCTCACCCAGCCCAGTAACCATCCTGAGTTTCGCCAAAGCGCAGAATCGGATGCCACTCACGGGAGAGCATATACCTTGTGAAATCCATCAGCACTCACAAAAACCTCTCTCGCTTGTCCCTCATACGAACGGAGTAACTCCGCAAACAGTTGAGAGACGGCTTCCTCTGCGGTTAAACTGTCAATCGGATCAATGACGAGGTAGTCTACCCCTAAAGCCACAAGTTCTCGCTTAACCTCTTGCGCAGAACCAACATCCGCCACCGCCTTCCCATAGGGATAGAAATATGTTTCCGGTTTATAGAACCAGGGTCGGATCGCTTGCCTCCCTGTATGTAAGTAATAGAGAGGGTCGTAAGCTGAAGCGAGAATATCTTTCTCTTTGGTATGTTCCCGAATCCAGGCAAATGTCTCCTCAAACCCTTGCCAGCTATACAAGGCCTGCTTTCCGAACCAGAGTCGAAGGGAATTCTCTGGACTTTCTGACACGTAGAGTGACAACCACATTCCATTCAAGGTAAGAAGAGCAGCAAACGGCAGCATCACCCAAAATCCTACGCGGTTCTGCACCCAAGGCACCTGAATATGTGTCTGCAGGAACGTCTGCATGGCATACGCTCCCCTCAACAAAAATAGCACCAAGAGCGGGATCAATGGCACCATCAACCGCGCCGGATGCCATGACCAAGTTAGAATCAGAAAACCATAGAGCAGCAGAAAAGACCAGAGGAATACCGTCTGTTTACGCAGCGATACAACGGCTCCGATCCCAAGGAGCGGATAGACCCAATATTTCAGAATCGGTAAAGCATTAAGCAAAAAAAGCGACGCAAAAGAATCGAACGTGTACCGCAGATTCCCCCACACAATGAGCCATGCTCGGCTCCAATCCGACCAGATCAAGATAAAAGCAGGAGGTTGGTAATTGTAAGACACGTAGTAGAGGAGTATCTGGCTCTCGATGTGGTCAGGTCTATGAAGTTGTTGCCAGTATGTCCAGGGCACGAAGAAAAGAGCAACTGTCAAGCTGTATATCACTAACAATCGCCAGCGATGACGGACAAGCAAGTGAAGCCCCCCAGCCCCTATTACCGCTGCACCAACTGTTCGTGTCAGATATGCCAAAGCGGCAACAATCCCGAGAAAAGCGACGTGCACGAATGAAAAACGAGCATCTTCCTTCTGATCGAATCCGAGCAAAGCGAGCAAGACGAACATGAGAAATAATGTCTCGCTCAGTGGACGATTCACAATCGAAAAGATCGCAGGGTTGCTACCAACGAGAGCGACCGCAAGGGCTGCAGCAATAAGTGCGGCATTCTTGTTCTCGTTGAAGCATCGATAAATCCACAGACTGGTAATGACAAGCACAGCAAAGAAAAATACACCATTGATGCTCTTCAGAAGAAAGGCATTGTCAGGAAAAGCAGGGTTCAGCCACCACGCCCAAGAAAGAAGATACGGATACAGAATCGGATATTTGGTTTGAACCGGTGCCGTAGGTAAATTTAACAACCGCAGGCCTTGGCCTTCACTCAGTGACTTTGCCAATGTCACATAGAGACCTTCATCGTGAAAAAGCCCAAGCACCGGATTGTTCATGCTCCAGATGCTCACCCCAGCAAGGATGAAGGAGAGGAGTAGAATCAGCGCGATCAGGCCCTTCTGAACGGGTGAACAATCTCTTCTCAAAAAGATTAGCGGAGAGAAAGACCACATCGGACTCGATTCAGCGGTGTGCTGTTCATGTTGCATCATTTGCACCCACGCACGAAATAAAAGGCACACACACAACAGATCACTTTTTCCAGGAGTGTTGCTCGTTTCAAGGAGAGATTTCTCTTGCCAATCCTATTAGTATTCTTGTTCAGCGTATCCGCTCATACACTTTATAGCGATTCGTACTTAAGACCTGTCGGAATTCCCCCCTGGCTAATACAGCATCATACAACTGCCATACTTTACTAAAAGGACCGACTACAAGGTAATCAGGATTCGCGGCAAGAGGATCGTAAGGTATGGGCACGTCCTGTTTCAAAGATATTCTACGAATGAGTTCAATGTGGACTTGATCGGAAGGATAGTGGTATGGGCGATCGAGGAAAAAGAACAGTTCAGGATCGTACGTCTCAATAAGGGACCGAGGAGAAGTGCTAGTATTAAGAAACGCCGTTACTATCTGTATCTCCATCCCCTTCCATCTATACGTCTGGTAGAGAATTTGCAGCGTCCTTCCAGCGGTTAGCACAACAATCGCTAGCACCATGATGGAACAGAAAGTCTTCCGACCGTATCGGAATACCCAGCGGCTGGACGCATGCTCTTTCGCTAACATGGGTAAAATAACTTTCCTTCCAATATCTTGAAGCATCAGCGCGACAAAAATACTGCTCAAAAAAAGTGGCGGCAACAGATATCGCCGGAAACCTGAAGAGAAAAGCGTGTACCATGCGAACCAACTACTGGCGAGAACAAGTAGAGATATCCTGATCATCGCGAGATCCACATCTTTACTTTCTTTCTCCCAATTCACAACAAGTTTTCCCACAGCATAAGCTTGTCCAAGAAGCGCAGACAAACCAAAAAACAGGGAGAGGATCAGAGCAGTGAAGCGAACGTAAACAAGCGGGACAAACGCAGTTACTTCATATATTCCCGGCACCGGAGTTGGTGGAAAACTATAATTCTGCATAAATAATTGTCGCAGCACTAAAAGTCCTTGCCACGTCAGGAATGATCCCAGCAGTCCCATTCCCCATAAAGCTGCGTTACGCCTTTGACGATACAGTCCACTAATTATTATTGGAACGGTCAAAGAAAAAAGCAAAAAAGGAATCACTTGTAGTTTTGTAAATAGCGCTATCCCCCAGGAGAGCATGGCGAAGGGGAAAAACCAAAATGAGCGACAAAGACCAGATAGAAAAAAGCAATAGCCAGCCAGGATGTAGAACAAAGCTGGCATTTCCGCCAACACCTGGCGTCCCGAAAAAATCGGATGGCACTCAAAATGTGGAGCAAGAAGGATAGAACTAGCGAGAGCGATTGCCGCAGTTTTCGGTTGATACACTTTGCTCGTGAGATGATATAGCAGGGCAAAGGCACCGAGCGCAAAAACTACGCCCACCATTCGCCCTTGCCAAACACCGACCCCAAACAACTTAAAGCTCAATGCGACCGCCGCAGTTACGGGAAGGGCTGCCTCTAACCCCGGTGGTGCCAACTGTCCCATAAGCAGTCGGCCATAGTGCCCTTGTTCAACCCAAGTGCGGGCAACTGTCAACGTCCACCCCTCGTCCCACCAGAGGGGCGGGGTGCTCTCAAGGTTAATGGTCATGGCGAGAAAAAACGCAACAATCAAGGCGACAACGATTCCGACGCGGACGTAGCGTTTTACCGTCTCACTCATAGCCAAAGACCCGCAAGATCGATAACTCTCTCCAAATGTGAGATACTCTTCTGGCATTCACCCTCACGCTTTGCGTGCGAGGATGACATAACTTCCGCAGGTGAGATCGTCCCGATCATAAGTCGCAAGCTCACCCTCCCAGAGCCGGTGTAAAAAGATGTTCCCCTTCATCGTTGGATACATATCTCTGCACCGTCATATAAAGATCATCACTATTTGTCAGTCGAAGGCAGCTCCAAACCCAAAGAAAGAAGCCCTCCAAGAACACTGAAGAACGTCATCAGCAACCGTATCAGCAGAGCAACTCCAAGTGCTAGGGTTGCTGATATCCCGTAACATCCCAAAACCACCACGTAAGCAGTTTCGAGTAGTCCGAGTCCGTTAATCGTAATAGGCACTAACAACGTCATTGAACCAACGAGGACAAGCCACAACGCTGCAGCCATCGAGACCTCAACTCCCAGTGCTCTCATCGCTGCCCAATGGGCAGCCACAATTCCAGCATGAGAGAACATAGAGATCACATACCCTCCACCTAGAAGGTACCACCAGCTGCCCCATGTGCATTT
The DNA here is from genome assembly GCA_050187625.1 of Binatia bacterium. GTDB lineage: Bacteria > Desulfobacterota > Binatia > Bin18 > Bin18 > JBFWXH01. Next base: position 116,054 of record JBFWXH010000004.1, on the reverse strand, counting down.
GCAGCCCTCACCAAAATCAACCGACATCAAAAATACTTTGTTGCATCGGTCACGAAGGTAAGCAGAGGTTTTGCCCATGAGTAGGATGCAAATACTGACCCCGAGTATAAACGCCCCAGTCGAGACTATTACTTTAGAGCTCACAAGCGAAGAAACCCAGCCGGGTGCAAAAACGAACCCCGGCGGCAAACCAAGCCACAGTCCTCCCCCAAGCAGTACGGCCAACGCCACCGTTCCAATCCCACGATCTAGCACGACCGAAAACAGCGCTCGTGTTAAGGAGATGCGACGGCCCAGCAGCATAGCCCGTACTCCATCTCCACCGACACCGGTCGGTAGAAAGTTGTTACTAAATAGACCAGCCCCATAACACATGACAAGAGTGCGAAACTCGACGCACGGTTCCTGCAGAAGATAGGCCCACCGCGAAACATTGAGGATATGACTGGCGAAAAGAAATCCTAAGCTCAGGATGAGAAATGCCCAGCTTAAATTAGCGGACAGCGACAAAAGTAAGCTCCATTCAAGGTGTCGAAGTACCAACAAAAGTAAGCTTACCGTGACAAGCCACTGAACAAGACGCAGAGGACTTGCTCCTTGTACCATTACTGTTGTTTTCCACCCTCTAGCAGCGAGACTTTTCCTGATCACCATCTATGTCAGCTGAGGTTTTTGAAAGTATGCGCCTATCCGGTCAACTCGCTTGAGCGAGATATTCCTCAAGCCATTCTCAGCAATGTAATCATCCAAAGCTTTCTTGCACCCTTCCCAATATCCGTAATCATCAAGGACAACGAAGCCCCCTGGGACAACCTTATCGTACAATGTTTCTAGGGCTACTTTTACCGAGTTATACCAGTCAGCATCAATATGTAACAATGAAACACGACGTAAGGATACAGTTTTCAGAGTCTCCTCAAACCACCCAGGAATAATCCGAACATGATCAATCGGTACCCCTAGCTTTCTAAACGCTTGTTTGACTTTCTCTATCTCCCCCTTATTCCATCCCTCAAAAAAAGCTTTCTTTTCCAACTCCCCATCTTTTGCACCGGGGCGGGGAAGACCACTAAAAGAGTCGAACAGCCACATATTTCTCGTCTTTGCCTTGTCACCATCCAAGCAAGCAAGCCCCATAATCGCAGCAGATCCCCCATTCCAAACTCCACACTCAACGATGTCTCCCTGGATGTCCATCCTATTCAACTGTTGGACCAAAGAGTAGAGATTCGCGAGATTCTTACTTGTCACCATGGTGTAGCTAGGTTTGACCTTTAGTATGTTTCTCGCGAGCAAAATTGATTGTTGCGAGGGGCTCTGAGCAACCATAGCGGTATTGTCGCAAATCGCTTTTATTGCAACTAGTACTCTGCCAGTGAAGAAATCAGGCGAAAGTAATTTTACTATATTCATAGAAGATACTTTCTATTTTTTTCTCTGAAATTAATAAGAGTTTTACATTAGACACAAGCTTCCGAGGTTATATTCCACTTAGACATAGTCGTTGTTTTCATACCCGCTGTTGGAGTGTGATTAGTACACCTCTTCCTCTATATTTTCACACTTTATATACTACCGCACCTTCAGCCGTCTTCTCAAAGCTAAATTCATTACAACCGGTTGGACCCCGAGCCACCACACAGTGACGTAACCTTAATCCCTGTTTCTTCACAAATACCCCTACTTCCTACAGCTGAGAGTATTCATATGGATAACCACCAACCCTGTCGATCACATCGTACCAAAAGTCTATGCTACGCTTTCTGTCCAGCAGATTCTGATGTGTTACCGCCAACTTTGCGACATAGATGATCCCAGCAAATTCTCGAGCTATCAGTCCCCGTCCGATAGGAGGGGAGTGATTGTAGAGCCATTTGACTACGGCCCATATCGATGAAGTCACACGTTTGTTGTAGTTTGCCAGTACAAATGTCCCGCGTAGGGCAACTTGTCGCGCTACATTGCGAATAGCGCCCCACATTGCCCCGGTATGGTGCAACGATCCCCACGCATAGACAATATCAAACTCTCCCAGTTTCTGGAGACTGACCGGGTCCAAAGCTGAGACTTGTAAAAAGGTAAGACAGGATTGTGGCGCCAATCGAGCACGATTCTGTTCGGACACTGCAATACAACGCGAGTTAATATCTATCCCGATAGCTCTCTCAGCTCCCAACTGTGACGCCGCAATGGTAAAAAGGCCGCTACCGCAGCCTATATCAAGAAAACTGCTGCCCTCTAGGGTTTCGCGTTGTAACAGGACCTGGAGCGATTTTACAGCCGAGGCGAGCCTCCGCCCATCTACCCTTTCCTCGGAAAAAGCTTCCCAGTTCGAGCCGAAATCGAACATCCTCATCGCAACTCTCCTTACAGAGCGAACAGACACAACTGATCTCTAAAGCAGATACTGTTACAAACCAGTTTTCCCCTGCGTAGGGCTTGAACTAAGCGGAAATTTCATTATCGTCTCGTTTCCCACGTTAATGATTTCTTTCCCTGTATAGAGATACTCCACTTGGCGAAGTTCAATAAATTTTATTTTCGCTTGAAAATCAAAGTGATTCTCGTTTTCAAAAATACGAAAGTGATACGGGGGTGATAAGGAGTTCAGCCATATAAACTTTTCTCTCCTCACCTCAGCATTCTTCATATACTCAGTCACAAACTGAATAAATCTCATTTGCGAGTGAGAACTATAAAAAGACTTCCCATATATTTCTTTAAGATGATCAATATCTTCATTATGAGCACTTTCCAATTTTTTTGTGAGTTCGTAATTGAACGAAGAACCGTAGGTTCCAACTAGGATTTTATTGTCAGTCAAATAGTAGAATCTACTCTGAGTGAAAATGATATCCCAGGGAGAAAAAAATCGAGGTTCGATTCGATATTTATTCCCATCTTCTGTTACAGCATAAATTTCGAAAAAATTGCTCATTTTCGAATCAAACCAAGCGAAGTATACGGGTCGAAAATAAAAAAGTGCGCCTACAATGGTTACAATGGAAAGAGCAAAATATTTTCTGTTATAGATTTGGACATTTTCATTTTGGCTCTGGGCCGTAACAAAGAAACAAAGAGCTAAATCAAATATCACCCATTTCCAAAAGAAAATGCCTGAACTTGCAAGGATTCCTAAGTGCATAAGGACGAAACCCATAAGGATAATTCGACTTGATCTTATGCTGGCGAGAATCAGAAGACCCGAAATCTCGGTAATGATCGTATAGAACTGGAGTGGTCGTTCAAATGTCTCTACGATGTGGGTAATCCGGATAGCCGATTCTTGGTTAAGAAAACCAAGCCAACCAGACAGATAGCTTGAGATCACCAAGTTTGACAATTTATTATCAACCATCCAACTATACCAATTTGGTCCGATAGATAACTTGAATATCGCAGCGTAAAAGTAGATTCCCCCGGTTAGGCATAGGGTGGAAAACAACAGAAGAGAAACGTTACTTTTCAAAAGAATATGAAGGTAAAGAAATGCGTGAAAGACAAAGATCCCATCAATAAGAAGCTTTTTATCCGGCCAGAGCCAAGCAGCCTCGGGAAGAGGATACTGCAATTGATATGCGATCAACAGAACAAACATGATGAAAGGCGGAACGAACAGAGGATGAATGAAGACGAGCAAGGTCAGGAGAACTAGAATGAAGCGATCAGTAAGATGAGCTTGGTTGTAGTAAAAATTAAAATCGTATGTGGTGAAATACCAGCCGATCACAAAGCAAATGATGAAGACAAAATTCCGCGCGGCGTTTTTCTCATCAATAGTGTTCCAGCTAATTCGTTTATAGAGTAGGATCGTTATCACAGAGTGAGCTACAAAGAAAACAAAGAGCGGCGAATTACTGGGAATATGAGTAAAGATGTTAGGAGAGAAATATGCATCTACTGGAAGCCGGCACACCTTGAAATAAGCGTGATGCAAGGTCGCTTGTAACAAAAGGAGAAGGGGAAGTTGAAAATAGAGGGAGTTGATAACCTGCGCCATTACTATCGTTCTCGAAAAGATTGCTCCAGCCAGAGGGAAAACATGAGGAGCGCCCAGAGGCGTTTGCCGTGATTAACCAAACCTCGATCATGTTCTGATAATAAACGTTGGATTCCAGTCGAACAAAACCACTCGTTTAGTGCCGGGGTTTCTAAAAGGTAAGCCCGAGCCCAGCCACGTAGTTCGTGGCGTAACCAAGCGCCTATAGGCAGACTAAAGCCCTGCTTACCTCGCTTTACAATGCCTGACGGTAGCTTGTCGGCAAATGCACTTTTGAGAAGCCACTTGGTCTTCAGACCTCGAATTTTGTAGTGACGTGGTAACCGAGCAGTCCACTCAACCCAATCCGTATCAAGGAATGGTGCACGCGCTTCAACCGAATGGGCCATCGTCATACGATCGGTCTTGGGCAATAAATCTCCAGCAAGGTATGTCACATGATCCGCGTAGAGGGTACGGTCGAGCAGGTTCATTGCACAGGCTTCATCATAAGCTGCGGCAACCCATTCGGCGGTATCGACACCGGAAAATTCATCACGCCAGCGATCGGTGTAGAGAGCGAGTTTTTCCTCGTGGGGAAAATACGATCCCCAGCGCACCAGCGAGGCTTTAGGTGTAGTCGCGGAAACCTGTCCTAGACGTTTCAAACCCGAGACGGGATTCCGATCCTCAGGTAACCATGTAGGTTCTGGCAGCCAGCCAGTTAGAGACGGGACAAGACGCTGTGTAAACCATACAGGTAGGACTGAATAGAAGCGAAAGAACTTATCAAATGCGTAACGAGAGTAACCTGCAAGGGTTTCATCACCACCATCTCCACATAGTACAACTGTCACAGATTGCCGTGCGAGTCGCGCCAACTCGTAGAGTGGGAGAGCCGCAGGGTCAGCAAAGGGTTCGTCTGTCGCTGCGATAACCCCCTCAATCACACGGACCAAATCATTGGGGCGAAAGATAAACTCATGGTGTTCGGTATGATAACGTTGAGCTACCTGCTTGGCATATTGCGCCTCCGAGTATCCGGGTTCCTCAAAACCGATAGAGAAGGTTTTGACAGGCTCCGACAGTCGTTCTGCCATCAGAGCCACAATGATGGAGGAATCGATCCCTCCACTCAGAAAGGCACCAAGTGGCACCTCTGACATAAGCCGCCGCTCAACCGCCGCCGCGAGCGACGCTCGCGCTTGAGCAATGTAGTCACCTTCAGTCATCTCGATCTTAGGCTCGAACTGCAGTTTCCACCAACGTGAGACTGTCGGTTCTTTGCCATACTCAACAACGAGCTTATGGGCAGCAGGAAGTTGGGATATCCCCTCGAAAATGGTTAACGGGTCAGGGGTATATTGGAGAGTGAGGTAATGATGTAGTGCCAGTGCATTAATATGTCGCTCGATCCACGGTATTACCAACAAGGCTTTCGCTTCTGAAGCCCATACTAATCCTGCTGGCGAGAGGTGCCAGTATAATGGCTTCTTACCCATACGGTCTCGTGCCAGCAAGAGTCGCTTTCGTCGATCATCCCACAAAGTCAAGGCGAACATACCGTTGAAGCGACGCAGTGCTTCATCACCCCATTGTTCGTAAGCGTGGACAATGACTTCGGTGTCACAGTTAGTAGAAAAGTTATGACCGTATTGCTCAAGCTCGGTACGTAGCGCACGAAAGTTATAGATCTCTCCGTTAAACGTCACAATGACAGAGCCATCTTCGTTCGTAATAGGTTGCTGTCCACCTGCAACGTCAATAATGGCAAGGCGACGCATGCCCATTGCCACACTTCCTGAGACATAGGTGCCTTCGTCGTCAGGTCCCCTGTGCGCTAAGCGAGCACACATTTTTGTAATCAGGTGGGGATCAACCGGGCGACCACCGGAGTGAAGGATACCAACAATTCCACACATACGATTGATACGAGCCTCAATGCCAAGACCATTGCGAGAGCCACGAGCACTCGCTTTAGACGTTCACCCGAGCGTCTTCTGTCCATTCCTGTAGGGCGTTCGTCATTGCTCCAAACAGGTTCAGATATTGCACAGCTATAGATTCCCAAGCAAATTGCGCTGCCCGTTTACGAGAGGCTGCTCCCATCCGTCGGATCATTGCATGATCACTGGCGAGCCGTTGTAGATACATCGTTAGTGTATCAAAATCTGACCACGCAAAAGTGAACCCATTGACTCCTTCTTCCACCAATTCGGCGCTCCCGCCCGTCCGCGTGATGACAAGGGGAAGCCCAGCCGCCATTGCTTCCAGAGTAGCAACACTCATCCCTTCGTTGTACGATGGAAGAACAAACACATGCGCAGCCGCGTAGTACATGGGAATCTCCTCGCGTGGCACATAGCCAACAAAACGGACTCGGTCTGCTATTCCTAAAGAGCACGCACGCGATTGATACAAGGAAAGCGCGTCACCGGTACCAACAAGGGTCAATATGACATCTACACCAGCTTCCACAAGTCGTTTCACGGCTTCAATAAGATGCCCTTGGCCCTTTCTTTCGATAAGACGGCCAACGCAAAGGATCCGCAACGGCCCCGATTCTTCATCCAAAAGGGCTGGAGAAAACAGCGCAATGTCCACCCCATTCGCAATAATAGAGAGAGGCACAGTGCTATCCACTGCCCGGATCATATTAGCTTCACCCTCACACTTGGCGACGACAACCTTGGAGGCACGCCAAATCATGCGTACCACCGGGGAAAGCATCGGATAGAGCAAGCGGTAACGCCGCTCAAATCCAGGAATATCCGGCCCGCATACCCGAACAATGTAGCTACAACGAGTAAACGCGCGAAGCAGGAAAGCCACAAGCCCAGCCGGAACCGCGCTCCAGGCAAAACAAAGATCATAGCGGCAATTTCGATGCAAGTTGAAAGCAAGTGGAAAAGCACGAAAGGCGTACATCAAGAGCTCACGCGCCGTCGAGTGGTGAATATTCCGGTTATTCACCGGCACCTTGAACAGGCGTATCCCTGCGGCAAATCGTTCCTCTTCCGCATACCGTCCACGCGCCGAGGTAATAAGATCAATGGTAAGATTGTGGACAGAAGCAAATTGACGCAACAGCATCAAGTTTACAGTCCCCGTACCACCCCCAAGCGGCGGGAACTCATTGTTTAACATCAAGATACGCAACGGCTACTCACTCCTTGCCCGGCTGATTTTCCGGATCACGTACCGCGGGCGCTGCTTCACTTCATCGAAGATTCGACCAATATATTCGCCCATAACACCAATGGTGATCAACTGAATACCGGCGAGGAAGAAAATTGCGACGACGAGCGTCGTGAACCCTGGCGGATTTAGGCCGGTAATCAAACGCTTAGAGAAAAAGAATAAAGCCATGAAGAACGAAAAGAGCGAGATTCCTACTCCTGCAAGTGAGGCAATGCGTAATGGCGCGTGAGAAAAGGAAACGAACCCGTCAAGCGCCAGAAGGATCAACTTCGCAAATGTGTATTTTGGCTGCCCCGCACTCCGCTCCGGGCGTTCGTAGGAAATCCCGATCTGATTGAGCCCTACCCAACTGCGAATGCCGCGAATGAAACGGTTTCGTTCAGGCATGGCAATCAACAGGTCAACCACCCTGCGGTCCATGAGACAAAAGTCGCCAGCGTCGAGAGGAATGCTAATATCTGCCACCCGTTGCAGAAGGCGATAGAAAGTCGTGTAGGCAGTTCGTTTGCACCACCCTTCCTTCCGCTTCTCACGGACCGCGTAGACGACCTGGTATCCCTCTTGCCACTTCGTAACGAATTGCGGCAGCAGTTCTGGAGGATCTTGCAAATCAGCATCCATGACAACAACAGCGGTTCCCCGTGCTGAGTCAAGGCCGGCAGAGATGGCCACCTGATGACCAAAGTTCCTCGCAAGTTCGATAATCAGGATTCGAGGATCTTTTCCAGTTAGATCGTGTAAAAGGTCGAGACTGTTATCTCGACTGCCATCATCAACAAAGATTATCTCATAGGTCAGTTCCACTGACGTTAAGACGCTGAGTAAATGCTCGTAAAGAGACTTTATGTTCTCCGCTTCATTGTAGATAGGGATGACAACTGAGAGATCTGGCTGTGGTTCATTGACAGGTGGAACAATAGCACTCCTATTGGACGAGATTGATGTATCGTTTACACAAGGCTCGTACTCTATAGCCTCCAGTGCTCGACTCAACGCTTGGCAAAACCGGAGCGCAGCAGCAGGATCGCTTGTTGGAATCCCCAGAGACTTCTGCGCCCCAGGTCTTAGAAGCTTTTCTAGCATGGCTTTGTCGCCGTTTTCCAACTCAGGGTGTTCTTTTACATCAGACACAAAAGTCATTGTCGCGCATCTGCGTTGGAATTTGCAACTAAACCGCACCTGCAAAACACTGAACTTCCGGTTAATCCAGAGTTAGTGTCCCAAGGTGCGTAGAACCATTTGCAATTCTGGAATCTTCTGACCAAGCCAAGATAACAAGTACGGCGTCGACAAAAAAAGCAAGAGGATTCCTACAACGAAAGTGGACCATAGCCACTGTGCAGCTCGGGAGAAATACGGACTCCGCCACAACAGTGGAAGCGCTAATGGCCCCACAAGCACGAGCATCGCTATGACGTACGGGCGACGATAGTACCAATCAAGGGGCTGACCAAAGGTCTGGGCGGTTTTATACGCGTCAGCTACGGCGGACATCCAGAGGAAAATGAGCGCCATCCCTAACGATAAACGATTCAATCCCGTCGCCCACCAGGCGCCAACGCCTAGAGTTGCACCTACCCCCACAAGTACGAGTCCTTTCTCATATTGTTGATTGTAAATTTGGCCTACCCCCGGAACTAAGAGAGACAATCCTGCTGCAAACAGAGGATTCTTTGTCACACCAGCCACTCTCCTGAATCGCAAATTTTCTTGTCCTCTAACGTTTCCTCCACAAACGAGCAACTGGAGTTGTTATCGCATAGATCCCTGGGTTGGTTATGGTGATTTTCGCCACTGAACATTCGGTTCCTTTACGCTCGATAAGGATCCTTTCTCTTTCGATACCCCTGCGCTATTGAGCAGGCCATCTTTCGTATCGTTCACAAGATTGAACCGAAGAATCGACCAAATGGCAGACACCCCGTCTTTCCAGTTGATTTTTTTCCCTTCTGCATATGTCCGCCCATGATACGAAATTGGTACTTCATAAATCCGGCAGCCCAGGCGGGCGACTTTCGCCGTCACTTCTGGCTCAAACCCGAAACGATCCGACCGCAACGGAATTTTCTTGATTACCTCAGCACGAAACAGTTTGTACCCGGTCTCCATGTCGGTCAGGTTGAGGTCGGTCAACATGTTCGAGAGCAGGGTCAAAATGGTATTTCCCACCATATGCCAGAAAAAGAGAACACGACGTGGGTATCCAAGGAATCGCGATCCATACACAACATCCGCGAGCCCTTGCAGCAACGGTTCTAGTAAGATGGGATACTCTGCCGGATTATATTCAAGGTCGGCGTCCTGAATAATGACAGCATCACCGGTCACTGCTGCCAACCCGGTGCGTATCGCTGCCCCTTTGCCTCGATTGCGCTCATGGAAGATGACCTTGATCCGACAGGGTTCAGGAAGAACGCTCGGCTCAATATCTGCGGGACTCTGAATCTGCTGTAAGATTGCTACCGTCCCGTCAGTAGAACCATCATCGACAACGATGATTTCTTTAGGAATGGGAACAAGGGCGACCCGATGCAGGACTTCGCGGATCGTGGCCGCCTCGTTGTAGACAGGAACAATGACTGAAAGAGTTAAAGAGCTGTCTTTCGGTTTTACATCCGACGGAATATTCTGATTACGCATTGCCTTTTCATTATCAGAATATTCTCTCTCATTTTCAAATCACCACCGTAATTTCGTCTCTAGCTCACTCTGACTTTGTCTACCGAATCAGGATGGGATTCTGGGCAATGGTCCCGAAACACTGGGTCCCGGTGTTGGTGCCAGGAACAGATTTGCCACAGTCCAGCGCCCCTTTGATCCATTTATTTGGCGTCCCGGTACTACCGCCGGTACTGCCACCAGTACCCCCGCCGCTATTGCCCCCGCCGCTATTGCCCCCACCGCCACAACCCGTTCCCGTCACAATCTCAGTAAAGCAGATACTAGCCCACCCTACGACTTGCCCTCTACTCGATTCCGGTTCAGGTGTTCCACACCCTTCGTCTCCTGCACAACCAGTGTCAACTACCGGGAGAGTCGCTGTACAGTTAGGGTCAGGAGGGGTCGTTGTGCAACTATCCTCGTTACACCCATTGTTGATAATATACTTCTGCCTCAGTTCACATAGGCAATCAGTTGTTTGCCCGCTCCCAACAAGATTAATTGGCGGATCGCAGGCAGCAACCTGGGTTGGATCTTGGGTGCCGTTTACCAGCGATCGACAAACATTGGTCCCAGTGCCAAATAACGTGGTGAAAGCAGAATTGTCGGTTGCGCTCCCTGTGGAATCAGGAGATTGCCACAGCGTTTTGACCTGCCCACACGAACCAGGAAATCCCACACGACACGCCCGTAAAGCAATCGGAGCAAACCCAGGTCCGCTGACCAAGGCTCCTCCAGGACACCCCAAAAATCCTACGGCACTGACGTTGATATCGGTTTGTCCGGTTTCCGCGGCCCCAAAGACATTGCGTATCCCGGAAAAAAACAAAGGGGTGGGGACCGCATTATCCACCCGTACCGCATTCGCCCCAGGCTGGGTAAAATCCCCGTTCGGAGGTGGCGCCCAGCTTGGGGCATCAGTCAGTGCCTGAGTCGCCGGGTTGTAATGCATGGGAATGACATCGGTCGTAGGATCCGTGTCGGTTGTCAGCACCGGATTTTCGGTATCACTGAAGGTTTCAGCGCGATTTTTCGCTTCCGTCTCCCGAGTCGCGGTATTTTGAGAGAACAAGCCCGACGCCGCCGCAAGGGCAGACGCATCTACGCGAGCTTGTCCCTGACTACGAACGTAGACTGTCCAGCCGGTATCTAGGGCAACACCGAGAAAGAGCATAAAGAGAAACAGCCCCATCGCTACGAAGGTTATCGCCACACCGCGCTCACTGTTCAGGATGTTCATAGGTATTCTCCTATTAGGTAGGTAGCTCGTGAGACTTGTCGCACTTTGCCACTTCTGTCCTTCACGTCATGACGGAGGTTGCCATTCCCAACGCATGGCAGTACTGCGCGTAATGTCGACACCACTGCCGAGACTTGTACTTCCGGTAAGCGGCAGCCCAGATCCGATGATCTGTAAGAGAAACCAGTTATAGGTTCCGGAGACAGTCACGCGTACAAGCTGATTGGGTGGGCCTCCATTGTCATCAAAAACCGCTTGCACAGAAAAGCCATTAAAGAGACCGACGTTAGGGAGGCGAGAACAGGCTGCGGCAATCATTGGCGAACTATCCGATTCGCACCCAGGAAAGGTTGCCGGACCAGCGTCGGCAGGGGGATTTACCGGCGGGGTACCAGAGGGGGGGATTACTGCCCCTGCCCTTGCCCCCTCCCGCGAAGCATTTTCAATGACCTGACCGACAAAGAACGCAAGCCCCCAATCGATAATGCCGCCGACGATGACAAGAAGAAATGGCAGCATGAGCGCAAACTCAACGATTGTCTGTCCACGACGGTTACGCAGGAAAGACAATATCCAACGCATTGCCAGCTCCTTTCTGAGAAAAGGCCCAGTGGTCCCTGTACTTGACCGGTACAGTCTGACCCTTGATGGTGGGTACGACAGAACGGCAAGGTAAATAAGAAAGTCGTATACAAAGATAGAACATAAATATCACCTCTTCGCAATCCAGCAAAACCCTTACCAATAATGCGATATCAGCTCATTTTATCCCTGTAATTAGGACCCAGCAAAAAACACGCAGTTTGGGAAGAAAGAAGCTGGCAATGACTGAGAACATGTCCCCAGTGCACGTATGTTGACAAACAGTCTTTGCCAAAACTGACACCTTCTGACTGTCAGTTTTGGCAAAGTAAAAGGACAGAACCGACGAAAAATCCTTTAATACCTGGAAAACCTTAGTGTCCGTTTTTGGCACGGATCGTGCTCCATATTCTGTGTCAGCTAGTCTAGACGGGCAGAAAATCAATAAATCTTGCGAAGGAGGAACCTGTGATGAATGATCTGCTCAAACGTTTTCTTGCCGAGGAAGAAGGTCAAGGGATTACAGAGTATGCGTTGATTCTGGGTCTTGTGGTGTTCGCTATTTGGATTGCCGTATCAGTAACGAATCTTCCACAGGCAATCACGTCTTTATTTAGTCGAGTTGGAGACACGATTAATAATTGCACCTCGTCGGGCTGTCCGTAAGCAAAAACAAATATTAGGGGGATAGGATCGCTCCTACCTCCCTAACCAGATTCTCCTACTTACTTGTTTTCATCAATCTCTCGACCACTTCACACTTCAGTTGTTTCCACAGGAGGCACCCTATCTACGGGGTGCCTCTTTTGCTCTCAGCAAAGAAATACCCTAACAATAGAAGAATAGAATTTCTGGTAAGGAGGGAGAAGAGTAGTGTTCCCGTATCTGCTCGATAGCACCCTTTTTCTCTTCGTTGGGCTCGCCGTGTTTTTCGATATAAGAGAACGAAAAATCCCGAACTGGTTGGTTTTGCTTGCTCTGGTTGCAGGCTTTCTGATAAATGCAGTAGAAGGACAGTTTTCTTTTCTTAAAAGCTTGTATGGTCTCGGCTTGGGGATAGGAATATTTTTCATTCCTTTTGCCCTAGGCTTGCTAGGAGCTGGCGATGTTAAATTTCTTGGTGCGATAGGAGCGATCCTCGGTGCGTCGTTCATTCCACGCATCGCTTTTTACTCGGTTGTAGCTGGAGGCATACTGGCTCTCTGTTCCGTAGTAGTCAATGGTTTTCAGTTCCAAAACATCACAACAACTATTCGTGACATACAACTATTTATCATGAGTCGGGGAAAGATCGCACCGGAAACCGTCCAAACAAGAACGGGTCGGGGAGTCAACACAATTCCGTACGGAGTTGCTATCGGCCTCGGAACCCTGCTAGCGTTTTATGGTGATCCGCAAGGATACTGGGCGGGGTTCTAAGATATATAATGGATAGGGGGCATGTATGCAAAATCGGCTTCGACTGGCTATAGTTGTCGCGCTCTCATTCGGCCTGATTGCAGCTTATGGAATTTTCAACTTTCTCCGTCAACAACGAGAACAAGCCGAAGAGTTTCGCCGCTCCACACAAAACGTGGTGATCGCAGCCAAGGAGATCCCTGCGGGGGCGGCAATTACGGCAGATATGCTCAAAATGTCGCTGCATCTTAAGACCTCTATCCCCCCAGGAGCCTTTTCTTCTCCTGGGGAAGTGACCGGCAAAATTGCTAAAACGACTATCGTAGCGGGCGAGCCGATCTTACCAGCCCGGCTCGGAGATAAAGGTGGATTGACGGTTCTTCTCACTCCGGGTTATCGCGCGATGGCCGTTCGCGTCAATGAGATTATTGGGGTCAGCGGCTTTATTGCTCCCAATGACCGGGTCGATGTCATTGCTCTGGTGACGCCACCAGCGATCGCCAATGAAGACGCAAAGCAAATCTCCAAAATTGTCTTACAGAATAAACGGGTCTTGTCGGTGGCGCAGACAGTCGAAGAACGCAAGGAAGGAAAACCGCAAGTGGCTAGCTCGATCACACTTGAACTGACGCCAGAGGAAGCCGAAAAGTTATCACTGGCTTCTCTAGAGGGACAAATTGTCTTGGCCCTGCGGGCATCACAAGATGAGGGGATTGTTCGTACGGAAGGAAGCACTACGCGAGATCTTCTCAACATTGCCGCTCCCCCGCCTCCGGCTCCCATTCAAGCCGAAGCGCCACCACCTCCTCCAGCTGCAGCCGTACGGTATCGCGTGGAAGTGTACACTGGCGGGCGACGATCAGAATACGAATTCTAAAGTAGTTCTCACTAAAGGGGGCACGGGCTTATGGGAAGTTGCACACCAGGGAGAGCAGGACGGGCGTTCTGGAGGATTATGATCGGGGTGCTGCTCGGGCTGTGTTGTACGAGACAAAGCGCATGGAGTCAAGAAAACTACCCTTCTATTACTATTACGGTTAATCAATCGCGTGTGTTACAATTGCGCGCACGATCAAAAACGGTGTCAGTAACTCAACCAGATATTGCGGATGTGATTGTGTTGTCACCAACGGAATTATTAATAAACGGGAAAACGGTCGGGACGACTTCGCTTATTGTGTGGAATGAGCAAGGCGGGCTTACTCACTTTAGTCTCAATGTCACCCCCGATATGGCTGGTCTGCAACGCCAACTGCGGGCGCTGTTTCCTGACGAACAGATCGAGGTATCCTCCTCGGGAGCCGCAGTCGTCCTCAAGGGAGAAGTGGCTAATGAGGTTATCTACGATAAGGTGTTGGAGGTCGCCCGTACCTACCTTCCTCCGCGACAGTCGCGAGAGGTTGCTCCTCCTACTACATCACAAAGAGTTAATGTCAATACAAGACGACAAGTGCGACTTCCACAGACCGGAACGGCCTTTGCCGGCGGTGGCCAACTCGCCTTTCTCGAAGAGCCGGCACTCACTGATGTGAACCGCTGGGGAGAGAAACAACGCATTCCAGGGCTCATCGACCTCTTGGTCATTCGTGACTCACGCCAGATTCAATTAGATGTGATTGTCGCAGAAATTTCACTGACAAAGGCACGAGAAATTGGGGTGGATCTCGCTGTGGTAGGGAAACATACAGCCTTCTTGAGTCGTGCAGGTTCGCAGGGAGGTCTTCCGAGCGGCACCCTCTTTGAGGACCCCTCGCAGTTTCCACCAACTACCGTCTTTGGCGACGGGGCATCGGCGGTACTGTCGCATGTCACCGGTAACGTTGCTCTGACAAGCGTCTTTCGACTGTTTCAAGATAAAAACATCACGGAGATTCTCGCGCAACCACGGCTGGTGATGAAGAATGGACGATCGGGCGGCTTCTTAGCTGGAGGAGAGTTTCCCGTCCCATTTGCTACGGATAACGATATTACAATCGATTATAGACCTTTTGGCGTTCGCCTCGATTTCGTGCCGACCATTACGTGGTCGGATACGATTGATCTCCGCGTCTTTCCCGAAGTCAGTGATATTGACCCTAGTGTGTCCGTCTCATTTGCTGGAGTCTCAATTCCTGGCTTAGCAGTGCGACGCAGTGTCAATCGAGTGGAAATGCGCGAAGGCGAGACTTTGATTCTCAGCGGTTTACTCGATCGGCGCATCTTGCGAGAGGTCGCAAAGCTTCCCTTTCTCGGTGACCTGCCAATTCTTGGCGCATTGTTTCGTACCACGCGTTTTCGCAACAACGAAACGGAATTAATTTTTGTCGTGACGCCGCGCATTGTCAAACCCATGCAACCAGGAGTACAACCGCCGATTCCCTCGATCCGCAAATATCATGACCCAGACTTTCGCCAGATTCCGGTACCGACACCGCCCATAGCTCCTCCTCCGGCCTCATACACCCCGTTACCGGCGCCACAACCACAGTCGTCTTTGCGCGAATCGACGTTGGGAGAGACTACTCCAGTGCACAGTTCTGCTGTCCCTGGGCAAGCCTCACCATCGCCAACCAGCCAAGTTCCTGCTACTACGCACAACATTCCGTCTGTTGTTCCTGTAGCCCCAACCCCAACCCAACCCCCACCCGTGTCCGGTGGGCCAACTATGCCATAGAGTGTACCCGAAGGAGTAGGAGTCATGATGAAAATCCCTGTCATCCTCGTTGGCGAAGACAGCATCGCTCTTGCCTCTTTACGACAACAACTCGAACGAGACCTCAGTTTTGTTGTCCAGAAGAAGCCGCAACAGTTCAGCGAAGCAACCGAAGTTCTCCGCAAGACATCTGGACCGGTCCTGGTCGTGGTGGATCTGGGACGCGAAGTCGAGAAAATGTTTCAGGCCGCGCAAGATTTTAAGCTGCGGTTTCCTGACGTCCACCTGGTCATGACGTCGGCGGACAGTAGTTCCCAGGTGATCCTGCAGGCATTACGCAGTGGAGCGGAAGAATTCTTCTCGCAACCTTTTAACTGGCCTGAGGTTGTGCAGTCACTCGAGCGGTTGCGAGAACGCATCTCTGTGCAGATGAGTAGCCACAAACAAAGCGGACACCTGGTAACGGTCTTCTCCTCCAAAGGTGGAGTTGGCACCACTACGGTGACAACCAATCTCGGGATCGGCTTGACCACAGCCCACGAAAAGGATGTGTGCCTGGTTGATTTGGTCCTGCAGTTTGGTGCGCTGACCAGTTTTTTGAACCTGGATGCATCTTATACGATTCTTGATTTCGTCAAAAATGTGCAGCGCATAGATAATATGTTCCTGGAAGGGTCTCTGGCCAAGCATGGGTCGGGATTGCGCGTCCTGGCTGAACCGTCCTACGCGGAAGAGGCCGGGAAAATCACAGCCGGAGACATCGAGCAAGTCCTGGATGCGTTACTCCCGGCGTTTGACTACGTCTTAGTCGATAGTCCAAAAGAGTTTGACGAGACCTCGTTTGTCGCTCTGGATAAGTCAGACCTCATCCTGTTTGTTCTGGAAATGAGCATTCCGGCATTGCGGAGTGCGCACAAGGCATTAGAGTCACTCGAACGCTTACGCATCGATACCAAGAAAGTACGCTTGCTCATGAATCGTTATCAGAAAAGTAGACTGTTGACGCCAGAGGCAGTGGAGAAAGCTCTCGGCCTCCAAACCTTTTACGCTCTTCCTAACGATTACCCGACCGCGATTGCCGCACTTAACCAGGGTATCCCAATCCAGGAGGCGAGCCCGAGCTCAAAACTGGCAAAAAGCTACCGTGGTCTGGCTGATGCTTTGATTCGTGAACTTTCAGTGGTCCCCAGTCACAAACTGCTAGAAAATACGAAAAAAGCGGGGCTCTTGAGTCGCCTACTCCCCATGCGAAGTGCCCAATAAGCGAGGTACCCCATGCGCACCCCCTCTCCTTTTGAGATTGCCAGAAGAGAAAGCGAACGTACACGGGTCGAGACGACCGTGCGACCTTTCACGCGTCACGATCGTACACCGGCGCCAGATACATTCACCCAGAACCTGAAGATCAAAATTCACCGTAAACTGATCGATTCGATCGACTTGACCAAGGTCTCGACACTCGAAAGCGAGGTGGTGAAAAGCGAGATTCGCCGCATTCTTGAAGATCTGGTGATGGCCGAGGCCCTGCCGCTGAGCCGCAGCGACCGGGAACGATTGGTGGTCGAGGTACAAAATGAAGCGTTCGGCCTGGGACCGATCGAGTTTCTCATGGCCGATCCGACCGTGAGCGATATTCTGGTGAACACGCATCGGCAGGTATACGTCGAACGTAACGGGCGTTTAGAACTGACCGGTATTCGTTTTCACGACGATGAACATCTCATGCAGATTATCGAACGGATCGTCTCGCGGGTAGGACGACGCATCGATGAATCCTCGCCCATGGTTGATGCCCGGCTGCAAGATGGATCACGGGTGAACGCCATTATCCCGCCGCTGGCGCTCGACGGCCCGATTCTGTCGATCCGCCGTTTCGGTACTGACCCTTTGACTATGGCAGACCTTATCCAGCTCAATTCGATACCAGAACCGATTGCCGAAGTCCTGGCCGCCTGTGTTAAGGCACGGCTCAATATTTTGGTTTCGGGAGGAACCGGAGCGGGGAAAACCACATTACTCAACTGTCTCTCGAACTTCATTCCAGCTGAAGAACGGATTGTGACGATTGAGGACTCGGCGGAACTGAAATTACAGCAGGAACACGTGGTGCGTTTGGAAACCCGCCCGCCTAATATCGAAGGAAAAGGCACCATCACCCAACGAGATTTGGTGCGGAATGCCTTGCGTATGCGTCCAGATCGGATCGTTCTGGGTGAGGTGCGCGGTGGTGAAGCCTTGGATATGATCCAGGCGATGAACACCGGCCATGATGGATCGATCAGCACGATCCACGCGAACAGCTCCCGTGACGCACTTTCGCGGGTTGAAACCATGATGCTGATGGCCGGGCTACATCTACCGGAACGTGCCCTGCGAGAACAAATTTCTTCTGCCCTCGATGTGATCGTACAGCTCTCGCGATTGAGCGATGGTGGACGAAAAGTGGTGGAACTCTCGGAAGTCACAGGCATGGAAGGCAACACGATTACCACGCAATTGATTTTCCGCTTCGATCAGACAGGAATTGAGAATGGCAAGGTACTAGGCGATTTTGTTGCCACTGGCGTACGCCCGGCTTTCCTCGACCGACTCGAGCGCTACGGGCAGAAGATCCCGGCGAGTTATTTTATGCCCTTAACCTTTAAGAAGAGAGCGATGTGAGTATGGGCATCTTTATTCTGGCGATCCTGGCGTTCCTGGCACTGTCAAGCTTATTCATCGCAGTGATCTTGTTGGCGCAGTCATTGGAAAGTTCGCCGCAAGCACGGATGCGTAGGCGGCTTACGGTTCGCGAGTCAGCTCGCGAACCGTTACCAGGATTAGAGAAAAGTTTTTCCTACAGCGCCGTCCCGAGTTTCAACCGTTTTCTCCTTGACGTTCCTGCTGCCAAGAAACTCGATCTCTTGTTAGACCGGGCAAACCTCAATATTGGAGTCGGTCTGTTTGTTCTGCTTTCACTTTCGACTGCTGTCGTCGCATTTACAGTATTATTAACTATTTTTAACCAATCCCTCGGGTTGGCACTTTTGGGAGCGGTACTAACAGCAGTAGGTCCGTATCTCTATGTCAGTTATCTAGCTCGTAGACGGATGCGCAAATTTCTTGAACAACTGCCGGATGGTTTAGATATCATGGCGCAAGGGTTACAAGCCGGCCTCGGTCTGAGTCAGGCGCAAGCCTACGTGGCACGGGAAATGGCTGACCCGATCGGTACTGAATTTGCGGTATTCATGGAAGAACTCAACCTCGGTCGACCAATTAGCGAAGCGATGAAAAACTTTAACGAACGAATGGGTCTGCCAGAAATGCGCTTGTTTAGCACGGCGGTCAACGTGCAGCGGGAAGTGGGAGGTAGTCTGGCAGAGTTATTAAACAACCTCGCAGATGTGATTCGCGAGCGATTCCGGGTGGAGCGCGAGATCAGTAGCTTGACGGCACAAAACCGCATGGCGGCCTGGGTGGTATGTTCACTACCGCCGGTGCTGTTTGTCGGAATGTATACATTGAACCCTAAGCTAATGCGCGAGGTCTCACAAAGCAATGTCGGCTGGACTATGTGGATGATTGCGCTCGGATTGGAAATTATTGGCATTTTAGCCTTCCGTCGCCTGCTTCGTCTGCATATCTAGAGCGACGGTTTGGTTAGCCGGAGCACATCGCGTAAGGTAAAAGATTATGGAACTACTGCTGGTTGCAATTGGCACATTTGGTTTTGTCGGCGGCCTTTCCCTTCTCTTTCTGGCGCCAAAGATCGAGAGCGAAGAAGAGATTATCCAGCGGCGACTCGCCTCTATTAGCAGTAGTAGCCTAGGCCGAAATGGTCAGATCGGACTCTTTGATGATGGAGAGAAGACTTTCTGGGAACAGACCGCCAATTTTTTCTTAGGGGAAAAAGAACTGCCTGAACGCTACAACGCCGTTAGTCGGACGTTGCACCAAGCCGGCTTTTCGGGTGAGCGGGCGGTACGGATCTTTTGGGGAGTTTGCATCTTTTCTACTCTCGCCTTTGCAGCTGCTGCCTTTCTTCTCGCTTCGTTCTCTTTTGCGCCCCTCTCTAGCACAGTTCTCCTCGTTGTAGCCGCTGCCGGTGTTGGCTACTTGTTGCCACACAGCAATATTCGTCGCAAAGCCCGGCTGCGCATGCGTGAGATCCGTGAAACCTTCCCGGATACCTTGGACTTGCTGGTCGTCTGTGTTGAGGGTGGGCTCGGTATCGATAACGCGTTAGTCAGAGTGGCAGAAGAACAACAAGGGCAGGGTTTAGCGATTGGTGATGAATTTCTGCTCATGAGTCGCGAGATGCAGGCTGGATTATCACGGAGAGAAGCTCTCACCCGGTTGGCCGATCGACTTGACCTGGAAGAGGTACGCGGACTCACCGCCTTCCTGGTGCAAACCGAAGAGATCGGTGGTAGCATCGCCCGCTCGCTACGGGTCTATGCGGAAACGATGCGGCAAAAGCGCATTCAACGCGCCGAAGAAACTGCTCGCAAACTGGTGATTAAACTCTTGCTTCCTTTGGCCTTCTGTATTATGCCAGCAATGTTTTGCGTGATTTTTTCACCACCTGCTATCAATATAGCGAAGTTGATTGGCAGTCTCCCAGGCGCGGGGCGATAAAATAACATGCCTGCACTCAATTTAACCAAGAAAACCTGGCTAGCGACGACCGTGCGCAAGGCCGACAGCTTCTTTACGAGGCTGGTTGGCCTGCTGCGTCGGCAGTCGCTGGGACCGGAAGAAGCGCTATGGTTAATTCCGAGTAAGGGCGTGCACACCATTGGGATGAAATTCCCCATTGACGTAGTCTTTCTCGACCGGAATCACCGCGTTATTGCGACAATCTGCGAAATGCAACCACGGCGGATGTCCCGTATTCATTTCAGCGCCCAGAGTGTGCTCGAACTGCCTCGCGGGGTGATCAAAAAATCATCGACCACGGTCGGTGATCAATTGGAGATTTTGCTGGCCGAATCGTCGGAAATGGACGATTTGAAGGATACGCTGCTCAATCGGGTGGGTTAAGAGACCGTCGAGGCGGCTTCGCCTTTGATATCCTTGAATTCGGAGAATTTTTCGAGCTTGCGATAGAGCGTGCGGACAGAAATGCCGAGGCGTTTGGCAGCAACGGTCTTATCGCCCCCGGCTTCGCGCAAGGCAGCACGAATCACCTCACGCTCGGCTTCATCGATCCGGCCGACGACTTTGGCGCTGAGTTCTTCGCGATTCCCGGTCGCATACTGCTGCAGGTGCATGGGGAGATCGCCGATCGTGAGGTACTCACTATCCGATACTAATACCGCGCTCTCCACGACATTTTTCACTTCGCGCACGTTGCCCGGCCATGAATAGTCAAGTAAGAGCGCCTGCGCTGACTGGCTGATCTTTTTGGCGGGCTTCTGCATTTCGCGACAGCTTTGCGCGGTAAAATGCTCGACCAGGGGCAAAATATCCTCACGCCGCTCTCGTAAGGGCGGGAGAATCACTCTCGCGCTGTTCAAGCGATAATAGAGATCTTCGCGAAAGCGCTGTTCCTGAATCGCCTTTTCCATAGGCTTGTTGGTCGCCGCAATAATCCGGACATCCGCGGTTTTCGGCGTTGATTCCCCGACCCGATAAAATTCCCGGCTTTCAAGAAACCGCAGCAACTTCAGTTGAATCGTCAACGGTAGGTCGCCGATCTCATCGAGAAAAAGCGTTCCCCCTTCTGCGGCCTCGATCAGGCCTTTTTTATTTTTCTCGGCCCCAGTAAACGCCCCCCGCACATAGCCGAACAATTCACTTTCCACCAGCGTTTCAGGAATCGCAGTCATGTTACACGCTACCAGCGGACCATCCTTCCGCGCGCTGTGCTCATGAATATAACGGGCCATGACTTCTTTCCCGGTCCCGGTCTCCCCGGTAATCAGCACCGTAATATCATACGGGGCATAGCGATGCACAAGGCTCAACACCTCACGAAAACGCCCACTGTCCCCTACGACGACCGCATGTTGCTCACCGCCATTGGTAGTGGATTCCCCCTCTCCACCGGCTTGACGATTGAGGAGATAGGCTAACCCGTGGGGATTACGGGGGTGAAAATGGATAAAGACGGCCTCCGGAACAGACGCATGGATATTGCGAACAAACTGCTCCCATATACTCCCAGTACAGAGTGTAAGGTCAATAAAGACATACTTCAGCTGGTCTTTCGGAATGTGCGTAACAATGCGTTCCGCCTCTTCCCAACTGCGGCCCAGATGAATCAGGAAACTGCGTTCCTCAAGCACTTTTTGAATCGCCACTGGGGACGTTCCGGGAGAGTGCACAAGCAAGACCTGATATGCTGTCATACCCCTACTCTCTAGCGATTTATCTTCTATTCCCCCATCGCTGGTTGGTGGCACCTATCTCCAACTTTTTCTCCCCAAAAAGTGCGAGAGATAGATGATAGAAAAGATGCGAAGAATGCGACGAATAATGCATCTCGTCGCTACATCTCGTCTTGGACCTCGTCATCGTCATCAACGATAAGCAAGTTTTGCAGGGCATCCTTCACCATGTCTTCGCGTAGTTGCGGCGGAATCCCCTCGTAGTTACAGGCTGCGAGGACATGCTCGACCACAAATTTCGGATGAAACGCGGCGGGTCGCGCATTGGTCTCGGAATAAAAAATATCAAGAATGTAATCAAGAATCGTCTCGGGCAACTCGATCCCGCGCAGCATGCATACGCGATGGAACAGTTTCTTGTAATCTTCCATCGACGGGGGCCCGATCCATAACTTATAGTGCAGCCGGCGCAGAAAGGCGGCATCCATAATGTCCTCAGGCGAGAGGTTGGTCGAAAAGACCACAAGCTCATCGAACGGAACATCGAATTTTTTCCCGGTGTGTAAGGTGAGATAGTCCACACGTTTCTCTAAGGGAACGATCCAACGATTCAACAAATCCGCAGGACGGACCAACTGACGGCCAAAATCGTCGATGACAAACACTCCACCCGTTGCTTTGACTTGCAGCGGGGCCTCATAATCATGAGAGACGGGGTCAAATTTGAGGTCCAGCATTTCGAGGGTAAGTTCACCACCGGAGATGATCACCGGTCGGCGACAGCGAATCCAGCGGGGATCAAACGCAGCATTGGGCAAGGCCAGGGGGCTGGCATTGCGTCCGTTTTGTGGTGGCAGGGTGGGCACCTCTTCATGCACCACTGGATCAAAAATCTTGATGATGTGCCCCCCCACTTCAATACAGTACGGGAGATAAATGGTCTGACGAAAGGCTTCGCCTATCGCTTCAGCAATCGAGGTTTTGCCATTCCCACTCGGTCCATACAACAAGATCGGTTTTCCCGAATTGACCGCCGGTCCGAGCTGACGAATGACTTTTTGCGGTAACACGAGGTGGGACAAAATACGACCGAGTTGTTCACTGGTTACCCGCTCGATCGTCACGGTTTGCTTTTGTACCTGGCTCCGATAATCCGCCAGCGACACAGGGACCGGGCCGGTATACTGCGACTGCTGTAACGCTTCCAGGGCACGCTCCCGCCCAGCACCGGTCAGCACATGACGAAGGATCGCCAGGTTCGCATCGCTTGCTCCGCGAACTTCGACAAGGGCTTCCTTTTTGGCGACCTGCAGGAGTTCTTCCACGATACGACGAGAGAGCGCAATTTGCTGGGCGATGTCCGGCACCGTCTGCAGACCTTCCACGAGCATCGCTTTCAAGACAGCTCTTAGGAGGAACTGGGTATCAAGCCCAGTGTCAGCAATGGTCTGCGGCAACGGTGGCGGCTCTTGGATGACCGCATCCAGTTTGTCTTGTTCCAGGAATCCTAATGAAATTAAGTGGTCCTCTAATTTCCCGCCCGTCGCTTTCTGACGGGCGAGCGCCATTTCCATCTGTCCTTGATCGATCAACTTTCTTTCGAGAAGGATTTTTCCTAATGACATATGTGCAATTAATTGCGCTCCAGAATAGCCTTACGCGCACCGGCTGAAGAGCCTCCTGTCGCGGTTTTCCTTTCCTCAAGAGATGATCGCCGTTCTCGTGGCTCACTTTAGCCGTCCCCCATCCGTGGGACCTCTCACTAGGAAAGTATATGGAGAAGAGACACTATGCAAGTTGTGCAAGAAAAGTCCAGAAAAGTCTATATACGGGAAATCCTGAACACGCTCCGAACATTCCATCGCTCCCTACAAATTGTTGCGCAAAGGTCTTCAGCTGCCCCCCTATCCACTCTCAAAAGAAGGCACTACAGTAACAAACAATTATGAATGTATATCTCTCTATGAGATGGGAACTCATCGGTATCGTCGGCGCACTGGTACTAATGGGAGGGTGTAGTGCTAGCACCTCTCGCCCCGTTGCCACCGGCGGCACCTCGCTCACCCCTCCCTCACACTACAGTCGTTACTACTCAACGCAGAAAGCCCGCCTCTTAGGGGAGGTCTATAGTGAAAACTTGAATCAGCTCGTTGAAAAACTCACTCATAGTTCTTTCGGACAACTCCAGTTTGCCAACGCGATCATTTCCATGAGCACCGGCTTCTTTACGCACGCGGCGAGTCAACCACCGGACGAACGGTATCTGGAAGTCATCCTCGGCATGCCAGATATTCTTGATGACACTACTGACTTCAACGCGCTCGTTCGTCGTCTGTTCTCCCAATATGGACACGAAATTTTGTTCATCTTGTCGAGCGATACAGCAATTGCGAACGATCCAAAGGTGGCAGGCTACGGTATCCACTTCTCGTGGCGAAGCCTACTGACCACACCCTCCGGTCCATACCTGACGATGCGTGAAGCAGTCATCTACACCACCAAGACCAAAACCCAACAATTTGTCTACGAAGAACTCGATCTTGATGAATTTCTCACGAGCGCGATTCTCTATTCTCGCCAAGGCGAACAACCCGCACAGCAAGTATACTATCTTCCGCCCCCACCTGAAGAACGACTGCCGGTTATTGTCTACAGCGGCTCCGAAGAGCCGGCCCCTACCCTCAACCTCTTTGATCAGAACCGACAAGGGAGCGGAAACGCGACGGCGCTCACGCCTCAGCCTTCGCAGCGTCGCCTAATTTTTCGCCGCTCTCGTCCTACCCCGTCACTTCCTGTTCCAGCGTCGTCTCTGACCGAACCTCTTGGGGTCGAACCTACGACCACGGAGCACGCTCCTTCTCTTGACTCAACGAACGCCACGGAATGAGGTCGGAATCTCCGGCTCAAAAACGTGGGGGCACTAGCCGCCATTGGTCACAACTTAAGAGAAGATAGCTGTGTTTTTCAGCACCTTGGTGCGCGACAGGGTTCCTTCTCCCCCCGGGAGAAGGTCAGGATGAGGGAATCAAAGGATGACACTCGCTATTTTTCATCCCCTCACCCTCGCCACGAAAGCGCTTACTTTGTCTGCCTATGTTGGCGATTCAGCTCGGACTGACGATCAAATGAGTTTCTTTCCGCTGTGTCATTGGTAGGAGTCTCCGGCAATAATATACGTTCTCCGCCTGGTCGACGATCACTCTCGTACCCTTTCCACGCTCGTGCTAAAGGTTTGACAAGTAACAGCCCCGCAACTAAGCACAACAATAAGAACCCAATGATCATCCGCGACTTGCCAAGGCGAGCAAGCGCTTGCCGTATACGCCACATTAACGGTGGACTGGGGGGCGGAAGGGAGTTACGAAGTTCCTGGATAGCATTCGCAACCGTGGGTCCCTTCGCTTCATGGTCTATTAGCTCCATTTCGAGTTCTGTCGACCCTTTGAGTGCGGCCGCGGTTTCTTCGACGATGAGGGAGGAGATCCCTGATTGACCAGTGGCATAGGCGGCGGCCATTGCGTTATCACAAAGCGCATTAATCTGCTGAGGAATTGCCTGGGAGTGGGTGGCGATCTTTTGGATCACTTCCGGCACAAAGAGATCTTGCCGTTCAAGGCCAGCCGCACGAAACCGGTGGTGGATGAAAGCATCGACCTCTTTCCGTCGTAAGGGCGTCAGTCGACAGCGAATCCCTATGCGCTCTTGCAAGGGCAGAAACTCTTTGCGTCCCAGGCGAGTTTCTAGTTCTGGTCGCGCAACGAGCAGAATTTGCAACAATTTTCCATACGGGCCTTCCCGGTCTAACAGCAACGGTAATTTCTTCAGTGCGTCAGCAGCAAGGTGGTGGGCATCGTCAATAATAAGAACTTGTGCCCCTGAGCGGCTCGTCCACGCCCACAAAGAATCTTCGATCCCTTCGATTTGCTGTTGCTCACTTTGCCCTATCAAACGCAGAGAAAGGCAGTCGCCTAACTCCTGCAGGAGGGTATCGAAACCGGTGTTCAGAGCGTTACACGAAATTTTGTGCACTGTTTCTTCTAAAGAATTGCTCAACAAGTGTATGAGCTTCGATTTTCCCGTACCAGGCCGACCAACCAACAGTATCAGTCCCTTGCGCTCGCGGATCGCGTTCAGGACATTTTTATATACCTCTTCATAGACAGGGTTGCTGTAAAAGAAATGCGAGTCAGAAGAAAATACTGTCTTGAAAACACTCGGGTCCAGAGTCAAGCTGCTCGGAATCGCCTGATGGACCGGGGAAGACGGAACCGCACGAGTGGGGAAAGCAGCGGCGTTGTTCCAGTGACGAGCAACATCTGACTCCTGTACCCGAGAACTTCCTTTAGAGACTTGTAACAACCGCTTTTCTGTCACCTCTAGACAGGACAGTTTCCCACCATAGACTAGGCCAGTATCGATCCCTATTTTATATGGTAAATCAAATCGTACCGACCGATGTGGCGTGTGACCAAAGACAATCGTATACGGTAGCATATGCGAGTGGGCAATAAATTCCTGACGAATCCACAAGAGTTCTTCCGTTGTTTGCTCGCCTAAAGACAGCAAAGGATTCACTCCAGCATGGACGCATAAAAAATCACCGGCTACTTCGGTAAAGGTCTCTAACTCACGAAAGAATTGGAGATGCACAGGAGGAAGTAATTCTGCTACTTCGTCTCCCGCAACGTCAGGAGGAACACCGTAACTCCGCAACGTCGCTTGTCCACCATTGCCGACAAATGCCTCACCATAGCGTCCTTCATAGCCGAGGAAATCAAGAAACATATCTTCGTGATTTCCCTTTAGGAATGTCAGATCGCAGACAGGAGAGGATCTCAGACTCAATAGCAGATCTATAACGTCACGTGATCCTGGTCCACGATCAATGTAATCGCCCAGGAACACAAGTCGATCCTCTGGCCGTAAAGATAAGGCCGTCAGCAACGTCTCGAGTTCCTGCGGACATCCGTGGATGTCACCAACGATAAATATCCGTCCCATTACCGCTTCGCTCTTTATTTTCCTTTATATACAGGTTCCCGTTTCTCAAGAAAGGCAGCTACTCCTTCGCGAAAATCCTCGGTCTGGCCCATACGTCGTTGTTCATCCATTTCATAGGTAAGCACCGTATCAAGGTCGCTTGTGAGAGCTTTATGGAAAGAGGCCTTTATCGCCGCCAGTGCCAACGGAGCGTTTTTTGCCAATCGCTCTGTATATGCTTCGACATAAGGAAGAAACTCGCTATCAGGCACGACTTGATTGGCCAGACCTAAACGTAACGCTTCTTCCGCAGTGACCATATCCCCAGTCAAGGCCATCTCCAAGCCACGAAGCCCTACGAGTCGAGGTAAAAAATAGCTTGCCCCTCCATCAACCGTTAGGCCTCTCGTGATAAAAATCAAAGAAAACCGGGCCGTTGAAGACACTAAGCGGATATCGGTCGCCAGCGCCAGCGAGCAGCCGAACCCCGCGGCGACGCCGCCAACCGCCGCAATGACAGGTTTAGGAATATTCCAAATAGTACGAATAACGGCGTTAAAACCCTCTTCAAGCACATCAACTGCTGGCTCTTCCTGCCTATTCGGTCCCGCGCGCAGATCTGCTCCTGAACAAAATGCCCGTCCGCTGCCTGCAAGAACGATGACACGCGACTCCGGGTCTTGTGCACTCTCGGTGAGCGCTGTCTTGAGCGCAAAAATTGTCTCACGATTCAGCGCATTGTGTCGCTCTGGACGGTTAATGGTGAGCCACTGGACCTGTGAGCGCCTCTCGCTCAACACTACATCCGACATCATACCTCTCCTCTATAGGCGCAGCAAAAACTCCGTTAAATGCCTCAATGAGAAACTCTACCGTCTCGGCCATAGTGCACTCTCGTCCCACTGCTTCCGTTAAGCTTGTCACACGGCATCCTTCTAATCCACAGGGGACAATATCGGAAAAAGCGCTCATTTCTATGTTTACATTCAACGCCAGGCCATGCAATGCTGTCCCACGTCGTACCGCAATGCCAACCGTACCAATTTTCCGCGTGTCAACCCATAGTCCAGGATATCCCGACTTTCTTACTGTAGGGACATCGTAGCGTGCACAGACTCTGTACATCACCTCTTCCAGCGAAGAGATAAACCGTCGCACTCCAAGGTATCGAAAAAGCGACGAAAAAATTGGATATGCGACGAGTTGGCCAGGGCCGTGATACGTTGCCCCTCCTCCTCGTTCGACTTCAAAAAGCGCAACCCCTTTCTTTCTTAATTCGTCAACAGGGACGCGCAGCTGATGGTAAGGTCGACGATAACCTAATGTCACAACGGGGAAGTGTTCTGTCAAAAGAAGAATATTCTCGCCACTCGTTTGGCAACGGCGATGCATAGTCTGTTGTAATCGCCATGCGTCCTCATAGTTCGTTATGCCCAGCCGATAAACGACAATTATTTCAGCCATGGTACTTTCACGTTCCTCACTATCCCACACAAGCAACACGGATACAACCAAGTATTGACTCCCTTCCCTATGAATGGTAGCGCTGACTCATTCCGATATGGCACTCGTACGTTCATTGTACAAAAACTATGCGTTCGTGGCGGGAATTGCCTTTATTCTTCTCGGTATCGGTAATTATCTCGTCGCGCTCGCAAAAGTCGGGCACTATGAAGTCGAGATGCAATCAATAGGACCTTCCAGACAAACTCCCTTTTTTCTCCCTTATAAAGATAAAACCTATTTCCCCAGCGAAGCTCATGAGCGGTGGGAAATCGTTCGAGCCAAACGAGACTTTTATCGAGTCGTCCTCAGCGCAGGACAACTCATGATGGCGTTGGGTTTCCTCTGTACAGCCACAAGTTTGCTGCGCTTACGTTATCAGCGAACTGGAGTATCCATCCCATCCGCACCATCAACTGTTTCAACACCGTAGAACTATGCGCAAAGGGAACCGCCATTCCAGTTACTCTGTCACCTCGCAGGAATGGGTACTGGGGGACGTTTTCGCCGCCAATCAATCACCGTCGTATCATCAGCAGTACAATCGCAGGCAACCATTAAGGAAGCGATCGCAGCATCATTTCTCTACACTTTCAGTTGCCACAGGAGTTGCGATCCTGTTCCATATCGCACTTTTTATCATCGCCTGGAAAGACATTTTTCCACAGACAGAAGCACGACCCTCCCAAACAATGACCGTCGAGTTCATCCCTGAACCTCCATCCTCTCTTTCCCCCGTACCAGACACTTCGACGAGGTTACAGGAGTTACAAACTTTCCGTGCCTCGGCCGTCGCCCGTACAAACGCACTAGAACAAGCCCTGACACACACGCTTGGTCACCAAGCAGCAATGGCCCAACGTTACGTGCAAGAAGTAGCAGCTCTCAAAGCGGAACAGACGGCTCTTGCCGAACAATTCGCTACCCTCAACGAGGAAAATCAAGAACTGAAGTCTCAACTCGCCGATGAGCGCCAACAAACAACTGCGATTCAACAACAGTTGGTACAAACTCAACAGCGACAGGAAGCTCAACTGCTTGAGATACAGGAAATCTATAATCGCCTGGTGTCCTCGTTGCAGAACGAAATTGCTCAGAAGAACATCGCTTTACATCAAGCTCAAGGACAGTTGACCGTGCGTATCCTAGAACGTGTTCTTTTTCCTAGTGGCCAGGCAACCCTTACGCCAGAAGGGACACAAATTATCGATAAAGTGGGGGCGGTACTGGAAAAGATCAGCGACCAGCGTCTTCTCGTGGAAGGACATACTGATAACGTCCCGATCGGCTCTGCTCTCAGATCTCGTTTTCCTACAAATTGGGAGCTCTCAACTGCACGAGCAACTGAGGTAGTAAAATATCTCCTGTCCCACACCCGGGTTCCCGCTCAACAACTCAGCGCGGTCGGACGAGCTGACACGCTTCCAGTCTCCAGCAATGCGACAGAAGAAGGGAGAAAATTGAATCGTCGGATTGAGATCATTGTCTTCCCTACAGGAAAATTTTCCTCTGATACTTCTTGACGCTTTCGTGATTTGTACTCAAATCGTTCCGTGGGGAGTAACGTTGCTCCTCTTGCAGGGAAGAAGGGTTGCGATATAAAGGGGAAGAATCCGGAAAAGACAGAGCTGATTCTGAACATTATTGCGGCTTCCGGAAGATGTTTTCCCATACAACACACATATCCATGTTCCGTGTTAGCTCTCCTTTCGCAGGATTCTGGTCTTCCTCAGCGGACGTTATTGATTAAAAAAGCTTATGAGAAATATGCCCGTTTCTGTTGACACGCCGTCACCCTGGCCACAACGATTCGCAGTATTGACCGCGCTTGCCACACTTCCGCTCCTTTTTATCGGCGGTTTGGTTACCAGTACCGGGTCTGGCTTGGCTGTACCCGACTGGCCGACAACCTTTGGGGAGAACATGTTTCTCTATCCATGGTCCAAAATGGTCGGAGGAATTTTTTATGAACATAGCCACAGGCTGTTTGGGTCGTTAGTTGGCTTTTTGACTATTCTGTTAACCGTCTCACTGTGGAGAAACGAGTCTCGACAATGGCTTCGCTGGCTTGGCATTGTCGCTCTTGTTGCGGTCGTTCTCCAAGGAATCTTAGGTGGCTTGCGGGTTGTACTGCTGCAGCAAACCTTGGCGATTATCCATGCTTGCTTTGCTCAAGCGTTTTTTGCGTTAACTGTTAGCTTGGCGCTGTTTACTTCTGCTGAATGGCGCACGTCAATAGAACCCCACATAACGGCTGGCGCCCGGCGCGTACAACGACTTGGCCTAGTCACAACTGGCCTATTATATTTGCAGCTGATCTTCGGCGCACTTCTACGACACTATGGCGAAGCCGCCGTCCTTCATATTGTCGGAGCAGTGCTCGTCGCGATTCATATTCTTTTGTTCGCCTCTCGAATCTTACGCCACCACGCTGATTTTCCATCGATGGCTCGCCCAGCGCTGGCTCTCCGCTGGTTTCTGGTCGTGCAACTTCTTCTTGGCGTTGGCGCTTATCTCGGGAAATTTACTCAGTCCGGAGCGTTCTTAGCTCCATATTTTGTTCCCCTTGCGACTGTACACGTGGTCATCGGCGCCCTCATGCTGGTTACGAGCCTCATACTCACATTGCGAGCATTTCGCTTTTTCACTGTAGACTCAGTGCCACGTTCCTCACAAATGGTCTCACAGCAGGCTTCTGTATGACACCCCATATAAATACTGACTTCGTCGTCGATGTTCTGGCTTATGGTATCCGCCGCCGTGTAGTCGATTTTTTTGCCCTGACGAAACCACGCATTGTGGCTATGATTCTGATCACAACAGCCGCAGGATTCTACCTGGGAACCAAAGGTTACCCGGATTACCTGATCCTGTTGCATACTCTGATTGGAACTGCGCTCGCTGGTGGTGGAACACTAGCCCTCAACCAACTGTTGGAACGCGAGGCAGACGCAAAAATGCTTCGTACTTGCATGCGTCCTCTCCCTGACGGTCGCATGCAACCAATAGAAGCATTGGTGTTCGGGGTCGTCATCACCGTATGTGGCCTTATCTACCTTGCATGGAAAGTGTCGCTGTCCAGTACGATTGTCACTGCGGCCATTGTTGTATCTTATTTAGTCATCTACACCCCACTCAAACAGAAAACCTCTCTCTGTAGTCTGATTGGTGCAATCCCAGGGGCACTTCCCCCGGTCATCGGTTGGGCGGCAGTTCGCGGTTCACTCGGTATCGAAGCCTGGACTTTGTTCGCTATTATGTTCCTGTGGCAGATTCCCCACTCTTTGGCCATTGGGTGGCTTTATCGTGAAGATTTTGCGAAAGCCGGTTTTCGTCTCCTGCCAGTAATCGATCTGCACGGAGAAACGACCGGTCGCCAAGTTATCCTTAACTGTGTTGCTCTCTTGGCGATTGGCGTTCTCCCAACTCTCATTGGCTTTGCAGGATTGTGGTATTTGGGAGTTGCCCTTTTTCTCGGTCTCCTATTTCTGTGGTATGGTATCAGCTTTGCCCGTTCGCGTTCACAGACCGCAGCCCGACACCTGCTGTTTGCTTCGCTCATTTATTTACCGCTGGTTTTGACAGCAATGGCCCTAGATAAAATTCCCCTCTAGATTGTTCTGAGGGATTCGACAAACACCTACAGATAGCTAAGCTCTATCGTGTCTATTGCCACAATTGCTTTTCGTCATGCCGAGTTGTATGCCTCTTCGCTTATAATTAAGGGTATGAGCGATATAGGAGGAGGCAATGCCTCACCCCCCCTCTTCGTCCGGAAAGATTATTACGTTCCCGCAGAGATCGGTAAAACGGCGATCCACAACTCGTGCTACGCAATCGCTTGCTCTCACCGTCACACCATCCGCCAGCCGTGCACGTTTGGGTATGACCCTCGTTATTGGCTCAGAGACGATGCTGTTCGCGGGACTCGTCGCTATGTATTTATCCCTGCGTTTGAGTACCCTCACTTGGCCGTCAGCTCACCACTATCTTCCAATCACAATGACCTGGATCAATACCGGATTCTTGTTCCTGAGCTGTTACACGATGCATCGTGCACTGACGGCAGGACGAATCGGTGATCAACGCCAATTGCTTACATTTCTCAGTCTCACTGGAGGATTAGGCTCTCTTTTTCTCTGTATCCAAGGTTACGAGTGGATTCAGATCCTCCGCGAAGGAATCATGACCCACGCACGGATCTATGGGTCTACTTTTTATCTGCTTATTGGGTGCCACGCGTTGCACGTGCTTGGAGCGGTCATCTGGTTACTGATCGTCCTCACCTGGGCCCAAAAAGAACAACTCGCCCAGACTCAGTTTGTTAGAGCAGAATTATGTGGGATGTATTGGTACTTTGTCGGCGCGGTGTGGGCAGTCTTATTCCCATTGATCTATCTAACGTGACC
Source organism: Binatia bacterium (assembly GCA_050187625.1). Classification (GTDB taxonomy): domain Bacteria; phylum Desulfobacterota; class Binatia; order Bin18; family Bin18; genus JBFWXH01. The sequence goes on along the minus strand of JBFWXH010000004.1, from coordinate 83,155 downwards.
CATGAGGGAGGATTGGACAGTGTTCGCCTCGCAGTAGTATGACGTTTTTGCAAAGACATAGGGCTTGAATACATATACCTAAAACGAAGGCAACTCAAACTCAACCCACAGAAAAGACGGTGAACGAACGGTAAGGCGATACATTATGGTGGAAATTGCCCAGCTTCCAGCCGTGAATGCGGCCCTCAACACTACAAGTGCAATCCTTCTACTTCTGGGCTATCGTTTTATTCGTCAACAGAACCGTACAGCCCATCAAATCTGCATGTTGTCAGCGTTTTTCGTATCTGTTTGTTTTCTTGTGTCGTACCTCGTCTATCACGCCCATGCTGGTACAACTCGGTTTCAAGGAACAGGCTTGATCCGCCCAGTCTACTTTACCATCTTACTGTCCCATACCGTTCTTGCTGCTGTCGTTCCAGTATTAGCGCTGCTCACCTTGTACCGGGCCTTCCGTCAGCAATTTGATCAACATCGGCGCATTGCTCGCTGGACGTTCCCGATCTGGTTATACGTCTCACTCACAGGCGTAGCGATTTATTGGCTGCTATACCATGCTTACCCATCCTATTCACCTTGGCGATGATGAGCAGAGGTTTTCAGGTCTGTTCTGTGGTCTTATCAGTCGGAAAATCCGACAAGAAAGAGGAAGAGGGTATAGGCTGGCACCAACGCAGTCACAAAAGCGCCGGGGAAGAGCATATAGGTCAGCATCTCTTCCTTACGGTTAAGAACCATCTTTTGCGCGTACATTGCAAAATAAAAGCTCGCACCAATGAGATAACAAGATAGTAACCAAGGAATCCGTAAACCTAAGCTTTGTCGCTCGACCAGATCGGAAAGCAACAAAAGGACTCCCACGCCCATCAATATTCGTAGCTGCCAAATAGTTCTGCTTTCTGCATCCATCGTCGCCTACTCCCACAAGATTACCGAAATGCATGGTCTGATGCTGAAAAAAGTCAGCTGCACGTGTCCCCCGACATTCGCGTTGCCTGCTCTTGCTTATCGTTATCGGCCACGCGAATGTCTCTCTTTAGAGGACGATTCTATTGGAAGTGACGGCGAGCACTGTACGAGGCTAAGAGGAAAGACCCGATCGCAAAGGCGATGGTAATCACCAATGATGGTGCGAGAGCAGGAACCTGGCCTATTGCCGTTGGGGTTTGAAAGTAGAGGCATCTCCGCAAAGCAGCCATCCCATAGGTTAAAGGATTCAACTGCATGATCCATGAGAACCAGCCGGGGAGTCCGGCAGCGGGAAAAAACGCGCCCGACAAAAACCAGATGGGCATAAGGATAAGATTCATCACTGCGTGAAACCCTTGAACCGAATCCATACGCCACGCAATGATAAGACCAAGGCTACTTAAGGCTAACGCTACGAGAAACATCACTCCGATAGCAGCAACCCCTGCGGTAATACTGAGCGAGAGACCCGCAACCGGCGCCAAGAGCAGCAGTAAGGTGCCTTGGAGAACGGCGAGCGTTGAGCTTCCGAGGGCTTGGCCCAATACGACACTCATACGAGGAACTGGAGCAACCAAGACGCCCTGTAGGAAACCTGTTTTGCGATCCTCCACAACAGCGATCGTCGCAAAAATCGCGGTAAACAGCAGCGCCAAGAGAATGATTCCAGGGTAAAAATACTCGAGATAGCCTGTTCCTCCTGGCGTTCCTGGTGGACGGAACGAGGCACTAAATCCCCCTCCCAACAAAAGCCAAAAAGCTAACGGCTGCACAAAGGCTCCAATAAGACGGCTTCGCTGTCGAATAAAACGCAGGATCTCACGCTTCCACAAGGTCATTACCGGTAACCAAAAACTACAGCTCATACCTATTACTCCCCGTTCGTACCCACATCCCACAAAGGCTGTCCGGTCTGATGAATAAAGACATCTTCTAACGTTGGCTTACCGAACGTCACAGACTGAACCTCGCCGCGAAATTTCTCAACAATATCACGGATGAACTCATGCGCCTGAGGTCGTTCGATACGCAACATTCCATCAACAATCACCGACTCACAGGCAAACTGTTCAATCAGCTTTTCTCGTAACGCGGCAGTATTGGGAGTACGGATGGCAATAACATCTCCACCAACCTGGGACTTGAGAGCCTCAGGAGTATCTAGCGCAACGAGCTTGCCTTGATGAAGGATACCTACCCGATCGCAGCGCTCGGCTTCGTCCATGATATGAGTTGTGAGAATAATCGTCACGCCACTTTGCTCGCGCAGCGACTGAAGATAGTCATTAAAATCTCGGCGTGCACCAGGATCTAATCCCGTACTGGGCTCATCCAACAACAACAATGCGGGTTGGTGTAATAGTCCTTTGGCGAGCTCCACCCTACGCTGGAGACCTCCTGATAGCGTCCCGACCAAATCGTGTGTGCGATCCTGCAGTCCAAAACGTTCTAATACGACCTGCGTGCGTTCTTGTAATACTGTTCCACTCATCCCATAGAGGTGGCCATGACAAGTAATGTTCTCCGCGACCGTTAGCTTCCCATCAAGGCTCGGATGTTGAAACACGACACCAATCTGTTGGCGAACAAGGTGAGGGTTCTGTAGCGTATTTTCCCCAAGAACATTCACTTCACCACTTGTCGGAGAGAGCAGTGTTGATAAAATTTTAAACAACGTTGACTTTCCACCACCATTCGGTCCCAGGAGGGCAAAGATCTCGCCACGGAACACCGAAAAAGTGACATCATCAAGCGCAACACGACTTCCGTACAAACGACGGACATGAGTAACCACCACAGCTGGCACTACATTCACAGGGACATGTCTCTCCTTTATAAGTAATGATCACCGAACGTAGACTGGCATTTTTCCAATCCTCTTGTTCGCCATGTGCATCTTGCCATAGGAACTGCTCGTCCGGTAGGGCAGATAGGGTTCTAGTGCGAACAGCGTCTCTCCTTACGTCGTTGCCCATCTACGCTCGATATGATAAGGCCACACTTCACTGGCCCTCGTGGTGAAATGGATATCACACAGGTCTCCGGAACCTGTAGTCTGGGTTCGATTCCCGGCGAGGGCATGTTTTGTTCCTCACCATCTGTTCTCTCTTCCGCAGCATTATTTGACCTCAAAAATGTAAGTTGCTACGCTTTCGTAAAGAAGGTGGGTGTTTTCTCGTGGGAAAGAAAAATCCCCTCTCTCTTCTTACCTTACCCTGACTAAAAGGATAGCCCATGAGTCGGAAGAAGATCTTAGTTGTCGAAGATAATGAGGATAACCGCCATATTCTCGTCTACCGTCTCAGAAAAATAGGAAACTTCGATATTCGAGAAGCACAAAACGGAGAGGAGGCCCTTGCCCTTATTGCCAAAGACCCCCCGGACCTTCTGTTTCTCGATCTCAAGCTTCCTGTGCTTGATGGCTGGGAAACCGCTCGCCGCATTCGTACAATGGAAGGCCCGGCAAAAGAGATTCCGATTATCGCTCTCACAGCTCAAGCGATGATCGGAGACGAAAACCGTGCGCTAGCCGCAGGCTGTAACGATTACATTGCCAAACCGATTATGGACTCAAATATTGTCAAGGAAAAAGTTTTCCGATTCCTAGCGCAAGAAGATCTCTCAATCAAAACTCCAACTGCCTAAAGGCACAAGAGATACGGCCGGAGAAGTAGAAATTCTCCGGCCGTGGGCAAGGAAGGGAGGAGACAAGGAGAGAAGGTAGGGGGCATAGCAGGGAGAAGGAATCACTACCTATCTCTCCTTTTGTAGGGTTAGACGGCGCCGGTAGAAAAAAATTCATTTACATTATTGGCTCCTCATTTATTTTCTTCTACACACGCTGCCATGTTCTTACTCCCGCGAAGATTTCCGCGGTCAGCTACAAGAGTCCTCTCCTTTACTTGGTGATAAGCTTAGCCATCCCTACCAAGAAGGTTTCGCAATATCCTCCTGTGCTCGGATATATTTCTCGCTGCAATAGCTTGTGTAAACGAGGAAGATTGTAAAACGGCACCGATGGATACAAGTGGTGCTCTAGGTGATAGTTGACCTTCTTTGGTGAAAAGAAAAAGCTGCAGACTGGATTGATCAAGTAGGTGCGTGTTTGGCGATATGAATCTCCTGGATTTGGCACCGACCCATGTTCTATCGCCCCACGAATACGAAAGAGGATTTGAGTAATTGTACAATACGGCACCAGCCAATAACACACAAAGAGCCCGACTGATCGGGTTCCACCAACTGCAACCCCTATACCAACAACAGTTATCCAAAAGAGAGCAAAAGCTCGCATATCTGCAGTTCGTTGATACTGAGATTCTCGCTCCTTACCCAAAAAACGACGATTAAATCCTTTACCCAGAAACGGAATATCGATGAAGTATTTCAGCGTCGCGATTACGTTAAGACCACATGTATCTCTCACCAGGACACGAAAAAACTTTGTACGGGTAAGCGGATAGCGACCATAGATAGCCCGGTCGGGATCTGCAGCCGTATGTGTGTATTGATGGTGATAAAGATGAATGAATCGCCATTTCGACAAGGATATAAAGATGGGGAAAGCTGCAACGAATCGAGCGATCCAGTCGTTCAGCCAAAAGGGACGGGCCAACCGTTTATGAATGGCCTCATGCGTTAACACCATGAGCGCATGTTGACGAGAGGCAATAATTGCCACCACCAGGAGATAGAGTGCACCTCCTCCGACGCTAGACGTAGGTGGCAGAACCACGACGCTGCAGTACACAGCCAGTCCGACAATCAACCACACTTCTAACAAGTGGTACAGAGAAACAAGAAGTGATACCCGCGACAGGCTCTTAATCTTATGTCGTAACTGAGGAGGCGTGAAAGAGTCGCGTTCTTCCGCAGCAGTATTCAGCATAGCTGTGCAGATCTATCGCACTTCACGTTTCCCTGGCAATACCTGCGTCCCCCTGCTAAAAACGTCGAACACATATCACAAGGGCCTATAAGAGGAGGAAGGCATGCCGTACGCTCAGATTAACGACATTCGCGTCCATTATGAGATCGAAGGTCAAGGACCAGCCTTGTTATTTATCGCCGGGTTAGGACAACCCGCGGCCGCATGGGACCCCGACCTCATCAGCACGATGGCCTCCTCTTATCAGGTGATCACTTACGACAATCGGGGAACAGGACTGTCAGATAAACCGGATGAACCCTATTCGATTTCCTTGTTTGCGAGAGATGCCACTAGGTTACTCAATACATTAGCCCTCCCACAGGCACATATATTTGGCGTCTCGATGGGTGGGATGATCGCCCAGGAACTCGCTATTCATTACCCAGACTATGTTGCAAGTCTTACTTTAGGATGTACAACCCCTGGTGGAAAAAATGCTGTCCCTGCTCCGCCGGAATCGATGAAAATGTTGCAAGGACGGGCTGGGATGACCGCTGAAGAGGCAGGACGGGAAGGCTGGAAACTGTCGTTTTCTGATGAGTTTATTCTTCAGCATCGTGACGAACTTGAAGCGCATCTTCAACGTACCTTAGCCTATTCCACGCCACGCTTTGCCTATGAACGGCATTTTCAGGCAACAATGACGCTACGCGTCTTCAAACGGCTCCACGAGATCACAGCTCCTACCCTTGTTGTCACTGGACGAGATGATATTCTCATTCCCGCTGCAAACTCCGAGATCTTGGCCCGAGAGATTCCTGGCGCAGAGCTGGTTATTTTTGAGAACGCTGGACATGGTTTCTTTATCTCTGTCCGTGACAAATTCGTACAAGTGTTCCAAGAATTCCTCAGCCGACAGCCGCGACTCTCAATACCCGCACGATCCTAAGAGAGCAGCCCGCATCCATTACTGTGAATAGGAGTTGAACCTATGACCCGATTGGCCGGAAAAGTAGCAGTCATTACTGGTGGTGCCGGCGGTATAGGTATTGAAGCAGGTCGTCTATTTGTTGCCGAAGGAGCAAAAGTCCTTCTCGTCGATTTGAGCGAAGAAGCCTTGAAAAAGGTAGTCACATCTATCGGAAGTGATATGGTCAGCTACGCGGTTGCGGATGTCACCCAACCAGAACAGACCCAACAATATCTCCGCACTGCCGTGGATAGATATGGTGGCATCGATGTGTATCTTGCCAATGCAGGGCTTGAGGGTGTTGTTCAGCCTATCACCGAATACCCAATTGAGGTATTTGACAACGTTATGGCGGTCAATGTTCGTGGAGTATGGCTCGGGCTCAAATACGTGATCCCAGAGATGAAGAAACGCGACAAAGGAAGTATTATCATTACATCGTCAGTTGCTGGTATTAAAGGCACGGCTGGAATTTCAGCGTACATTACCAGCAAACACGCAGTCGTCGGTCTCATGCGTACGGCAGCCCTTGAATGTGCTCCCTTCGACATTCGCGTGAACACCGTACATCCTGCACCGATAGATACACGGATGATGCGTTCACTCGAAGAAGGATTTGCCCCTGGTGCAGCCGCGCATGCCAAGGAGAACCTCTCTGCCTGGGTACCACTCAAACGGTATGGTACCCCACAGGAAGTCGCTCAGCTCATGCTGTTTCTCGCCAGTGACGAAAGTCGATATTGTACCGGAGGCGTGTACATGGTGGATGGCGGAGTATCGGCGATGTAAGGGAAATGGCGGCCACAATCTTTGCTCAACGCTCCTCCGACCACACGCAGCCTAGCGCGGACGCGCCTACCAAATTAAGGAAGGAGAACGTACGTACCGATATGACAGGCAGAGAGCATTGGATGCATGGTCGCACGAGCTGTTTTTCTTATTACTCTGTGTGCAGGATTTGTGAGCACGTCCGCAGGATGCGATCCGTGTGAAAACCGGATTCTCCAAGAGCTAAAAAATCCTAGTGGCAATCGCAAAGCTGTCATTTTCCAACGGAATTGCGGTACGTTTGGCGGAACCAGTACACAGATTTCTATCCTCCCGACTCCAACGGCCCACCTGATTGCTGGAGGAAATGTCTTCAGTGGCGACACCGATAACGGCGCAGCCCCAGCTTTACCAAGTGGCGGGCCACCAGTCATCGCAACCTGGACGAGTGAACAGGATTTGCAAATTGCCTACGATTCTCGAGTACGCGTATTCCAAGCTACGGAACGCCTTGGAGAAGTCGCAGTAGCGTACGAGGCACGCGTCGCCTCTAATAAAAATAGTCAGGAAAGTCCAGGGAGCCGAAAGCAAAAGTCCTCAAAGTCGAGGAAATAGCCGGGAGCCCTTTTTCTTTCGGGATCAAGGTCTGCCTCAAAATTGATAGGTCAGCCTGACCACGGTTTCATCACGCCGACGATATAATCCGCCAAGTCCCCAGGTTTCATCGACCTGTCCGCCAAAGCCGGGAACAAAAAAGTAACTCTGTGCCAAACGCAGAATCAGCCGTGGTGTGAAATAATAGTCAACGATCCACGACAACTGGGTACTGTAATGGTTGATGGGATCGATGACCACAAACATCAATGGCAAGAGCGTTCCGCGCCTGTACACCGTGCTCGCCGCCAGCGTCCCGACAACTTCCCAGTTGCGTATTTTGTCGGTTGACGAAGTCTGCCCTTGAAAACGCGAAGGTCCTTCCGGAATGTACTGCCAAAACACCTGAGAAGTCAGGAAAAATGTCGTACGGCGGTTGAGCGAACGAATCCAGGTGGGCCGATCAAAGCCGACGAACCCTTGCCAGGCATCACTCTTTTTGATTCCCAATAAGCCACTTGGGACCGCCGCTCCAGTCTCATCAAGGATGAAAATAGGTTTACGTTTATCGGCAAACGGTTTGCCGAACTCGTAAATCATCTCCATCCGCCACACCCCTTCGGTATACGTGCTGTCCGCGTAACTGGCGGAGACCCCAAGAATATGGGCGTAAGGGTAATACGCTTCTGCCGGAAGGATTCCCTGCTCAATCAGCAATGAATTTTGTTGAGCAATATCACTGACAGTGGGACATTCCACGGTTCCTACCAGGCATTGGTTCCGCCCGCGTAGACTAGCCGTGTTCATCCCGTCGTCCTGTGACAGCCGTTGATAGAAGTAGTTAAACGTAAAGATGAGCCCCTGAGGAGTCATGGCAGCGACCCGCACCCCAACCTGGCTATTTTCACCAGGATTCTTGGTATAATCGCCGCGACGACCTAACGCTGTGTCGTTGAGCAGACGAAAGTTTCCGCCGGTCGGGCTCCCAGCAAAAGGGTTCACGGTTGGCACTCCCCACGGGCGTCCAGGTAAAAACCCAATCTTCGCCGGTACCCAATGACCAGGCACCCAATAGGCTTCAAGATACGTATCGATCAATGGACCAACACGACCGAAGCTATAGATACCTTTTATAGTCCAATACGGTATGCGCAAGTCATCCCAAGGCTCCACCCCAAGTCCACCGGCATGCCAAGTGGTATCCAGCGCGTTGGTACGATCGAGAATCCGTAGGTTATCCGACTCTCCCCACACCACCATCTGCCGCCCCAACCGTAAAGAGAGTGGAATATCGGCAAACTCGATGTCGCTATATGCTTCACGGAAAATGCTCTCAAAGCGTAACGCGTGAGCAGCGCCCTGCGTTAAATCTGCAAGTTTTCCATCACGTCGCAGTGGTCCGCGATAAGGAAATGCTTCTTGACGAGGGCCAGGAAGAAAATCATACGCACTATCGTACACTCCCCGATACAGTGCCACGAGGTGCGCTCGACGAATCCACGGCGTCGCAAACAACCGGAAGGCTTGCCCTTCGTCAATCCAATCGTATTCCAAGCGGACGCGGACCACGTTACGCTGTTGAATGATCGACCACTTCTCCGGTTCTGGATGGCGAAAAATCTGTTGTGTTTGGAGGTTTCCTGAAAACGACAACGGACCGTAGTTCAGATCAGCATGACTCAGGGAAAAGGCGAGCAACAACAGGCAAAAGGGCAAAAGGCAACAAGTCCATACCCCACGAACTCCATCCACCAGCGTCGTATTGTTCATCTTTGCTCTTTGACTTTTGTTTTCTGATTCTGGCGCTCTGCCATCGTATTTACTGTCCGCGCGCCAGAATCCTATCGAGATTAAAAAAATCAGCAGGTAACGGCTCGGTATAGGAAATCTTCGTCACTTCGGTAATCGTCGCAAATGCATCATGGTAGTCGATCATCGACTCCCCAACCCAGACCGGAAAGCGCACCTCTTCATTACCAGGATTGTATTTGGGGTCCCCATACACTTCGAACAAGGTCTTTTGGTGTCTCCCTTTTTCGTCATAAAACAAGACATAGACCGGGGTAAAGGTCTGTTTGTCGATATACAGCACCCTTTTGCTATAGAGATGCCTATGAGCACGGGGAACACATTCCAACATTATCACCTCGCGTAATTCCCACGGATCGATGGGGTACCAGTTTCCGCGCCCACCGAAGGTGACACGCGCAGCTTTCACCCCGATGGGTGCCAGCAAACGTTGTTCACCCAAGAACTTCCAGTGACATGAGCGCACATATCCCCAATACCCGAAATAATCTTCATTTAAAAACCCAGAGTCGTAAGCGGCCTCATCCATTGTAACGATCACTTTTCGGATCTTCCGGCTTGCCGGACTGTAGACCCAGTTGTCGTCCTTGTAGCGTTCCTGTGTATACCGCACTTTCAGTGACATAGAATTCTTCAGGTCGAATGGTGCCAGAATGTGAAAAAACTCTTTGAACAAAACCCCATCAGTTTCCCACTGGTTCGGGTTTACCTTTTCTGTCCGTGGCCGGTGCATGCCGTACGCCACGACATAATAGTTTTCAATTTCGCGATCAGGAGATCCCGATTCCGGCAACAGTCGAAACGTGTTCCACACCTGCATAACATCCCCGAAGTCCCGATGCCGCAGGTTCCACGCAGCTTTTAGGCCAGACTGCGAATCGGCGGGATCAAGCCTAGGAAATGGAAGGCCGCTTACATACCCTTCAAGGTGTCCCTCGGCGTCAAGCCGTGCCTGCCCAGCATGGCGGCGTGTCGCAGCAATATACGGTTCACTGACTGGCAGGTTCGTCGTTGGCTGTATTGCAAATGACAGCTCCCCGGCTTTAACTCGCTCCAATATTTCTCTGGGCAGATACTGTTGCGCGGGCTGCCAAGTCTCCCGAGAAATCATTGTTCCTGGCACAGGTAGGTCCTCCGAGTGCCAATCCTTCTCATAAGGATAAAAAAGCTTCTGCAATGTAGATTCCGAGACCTCTGCGTGGGTCGAACCACCCGCGAAACCCATAACGCCAACGAAAATTAGTCCTAGAAATGTTTTCATATTCGCTCCGATGAACGAAAAACGACGAAAGTAACGGAACACTCAGTGACGATTCTGCCTGTCGCATCACGAGGCTTCACGCCAACACGCAGTTCCGTTAACCGTTGTTCTCGAAAGACACTCTTTCACCACTTTTCTCGGTGCACCACCTTACCAAGGGGAAGTTTTGCTCGCGCCGGTTTCCGTGGAGACTCAGCTGGATATCCTAAGGTGATTACTCCAACTGGACGCACATGCATCGGCAGACCCAGGAGTTTTGCTACTTCTTCAGCGTTATACGAGCCAACAAAACATGCTCCCAGTCCCTGTTCAACAGCTCCAAGCAAAATCAACAATGAGGCGAACGCAGTGTCCACCAGACTGTAGAAAGAGCCACGAGCACCATACTGACTACCCGCCCGCTGAATATCTGCACAGGTAACAATAATCACTGGCGCGGTGGTAACCGAGGTCTGATTCATCGCTGCTTTCGCTAATTGAGCCCGTATCTCCGGATTCTTGACAACAACAAATTCCCACGGTTGCAAATTGCCGGCACTCGGGGCTCGCACAGCATACTTGAGCAAATGCTCAATTTTCTTGTCGGCGACCGGATCATCTTTGTACACACGGATCATGGCCCGACGACGCACGATATCAGCAAAGCTCACCGAAGGGGCGGTGTCCGCTGCCCCGACAAGGCCAGCGGTTAGTCCTTGCCCGGCCAAAAGCGTAGTCGCGCTTTGGAGAAGCTGGCGGCGCGATAGCGTTGGAGTCCGACGCGTCATCAGCCTGGAGTCGCCAGAGCAAACAGGCTTTTCTCCTGCCTTCCTCATCGGTTCACGAACCGTAAGTTATTCCCACTCCCAGTCTGGGTATGGCCAAGTGGAATTTTTTTCAGAAGTTCAAGCGTTTCCGCATCAAAAACCGCAATGTCGTGCCAATTTGCCCCGCAGTAAAGCTTCTTTCCCTCAGGATGTAAGAGCGGCGCAAAATACGTGTTTGAGAGTTCCGTGCTCTTCTCAACTTTCCGCGTCTTGGGGTCCATCTTCCACAGGCTGTTATAGCTAAAATACACTTTCCCGGTCTTGGACGAGAGCAGACCAGTGAGGTTGTAATTCTCCGCTTGAAAAGGTTGCAGTTCCGTCGTCTGTAGTTCCGGAGAGGGCTGTGTCAGATCAAGTGAGCCAATCCCCAGGGTCATTTGACCGGTCAACGCGTCACTTGTAATAATACCGAACGATAAGAGATAGTTATTCTCCTGATAAGGATTCCATACAGGAAGGCCATCGGTGCGAGCAATACCGGTGATGTTGCGATTAGCTAACGGAATAGTATCGATCAACGTCCCTTTCTCGCTGTCGTAGACGAAGATATCCTGCCCAATGCTGAACACATACAGCCGCTTGCCATCTTGAGAAGAGGCCATCGCCATCACCTGACGTGGTGCGGGAAAGGTGCGGAGGGTTGCATTCTTCTCCAAATCAATAACGCGGATACGATTCTCTTTGGCAATAAAACGTCCGGGCTCTTTCTGGACCGGCATCTCGTGGATAAAGAGACGCGAGCCTCGGGCGTTCACGTCAATCGCCATAGTCCGCACTAACTCCTGCGCAGACGACAGAGGAAAACTAGAAACCTGCTTCCCCTCATCTAGATCAACAATCGCGACACTTTGCGCCAGCTCATTGACAACATACGCAAACTGCGGGTGCTGTGGGTTCGGCGCGATATTCATCGCCGGCCCTCGCCCTTCGAGCGCGATGTTTTTGATAATCGTATCGGTCTCAGTGTCAATCACTAAGAGATTGTTGGGATGAACGGACGCCAATAGATACCATTTCGCCCAGGCAGGAGACGAAACCCCAAGCACGACAACGCAAAGAAAAGCAGCCACCAGCAGGCCAATCCAATAACGTAGCAGCACCACACTCAGCTCCTGTCCGCGGCAAACATCGACAAGTTTACATGACCGTGAGGGAGGAAAGTACAAAGCTCAGAATTTCTGGGTACCCATCACGACTTCTTTCTCTATTTAGTTCGCCTTTGGGAAGATAACCTCAAAGTTTTTCCAATCTTCTTGCTGTGCCCCGGAGCACGCTTTCGCCCATTCGGGAGAACTCTGTAAACTGTCGGGTACCTGTGCCGGCCACCAACACATGTTGGCGCAACTTAATAAGTCCGCCTCCATTGGCGCACACATGCCGTTTACTCCACCCCACATGTTGGCTTCCCAGCCGGGGTTAAAGATCGTCGTACAACCCGCTGGCATTGCCATACCCACAACATCTTCTTCCTCAGCGTGGACTTTCTCGACAATTTCTGCCTTCTGATTCGCTGCTTTTAGATGCTTCATACCGTCACTCCTTTCACCGGCGCTTTCGCCCCACACAGAGATCGGCCGCTACGTTATCGCATGCGTTTCCTCGTCCACGCTAGGTCAGTTCCCGTGGAGCATCACCACGTCCACGCAGAACCCGAGTCTCCACAAAGCCTGGATTTTTCTCTTGAAGTTCCATATAGACGCGAATACCGTATTCCGTCCACTCTCGCAAGAATTCACAATAATGCAGATTCGGCAATGCTCCGTCCCCAAATTGCGTGTAGGCTTCATGATAGCATCCTCCACCACAGAGCCCACGAATCCAACAGGTCTGACATACAGGCTTGCATCCAACATGTGCATTATTGAGAAATTCATTTAACCGGTCGTAGGCAATCCCCTCTTTCACATTCCCGTACTTGTGCTCTTCCGTTCCGGGAAAACGGTGACACAGATAGATGTCGCCATTCCCGTCTACATCGAGAAGCCCCAGCCCTGCTCCGCAGGGAAACAGTTTGTTCGTTCCTGTATGCAGATCGGTCAACATCGTACTCAGGTTGGAAAATCCTGTGTACTGATTCCGTAGCCCCCGTTCAACGTATAGCGCACCAAGCTCCTTAAACCCCGCTAGCACCTGACGTAAGTCCGCCGGTTCCAAGCCATATTCATCACCAGTACGGGCCGTCACCGGCGAAAAGCCGACCTCAAAGAATCCGAGTTCAGTCAAATGGGCATAAATGCGGGGAATCTCAACTGTCCCTTTTGTCAACGTGACACGAGCAACCACAGGACGTGCATTGTAGCGTTCAAACAAACGTCGAAGGCGCGGCACAATCTGCTCGTACGATCCCCTCTTCTGTCCGTGGCTGGTCAAGAAAACTCGTCGCTTGTCATGGAGATCTTGCGGTCCATCAATACTGATGGTGATGCCGATCCGGTGGGCGTGGAAAAAATCGACGAACACATCACTGAGGAGTGTCGCGTTCGTGGTTAGTGAGAAATCGACGTTCTTGCCATACACGTGGCCCTGTTCTTCCGCATAGGCCACCACTTTCTGTAACAACGGGAAGTTCAGCAATGCCTCACCACCAAAGAAGACAATACTAACGTCACGATTCCCTCCCGCACGGCGGAACAGGAAATCGACACTCTCACGAGCGGTATCCCAATCCATCTGAACCGCTGCGGCACTGTATTTGGCTCCCTCAGGTTCATAACAATACGTACAGTGTAGGTTGCACTTATTGGCCACGTTGAGGACCAGCGATCCAAGCGGAAAACGCTCGACATCGACAAGGGGACGTATCGGTGAGGACTGAGGTTGTTGGCGTACAAATACGTGCAATCGCACCAACTCGGCTATCGTTTCGGCAATATCGTCGAAAGAAAATCGAGCAGCGAAGGTAGAAACTACCTCCGGCATCGCCAGATGCGGGTGGTCGTTCGCATACGAGAGGATTGCTTCTGCAACCTCGTCCAAGACAAAGAGCGACATGCTCTTCGCGGCAACCAAGATTTGCTTCTCGCCATGGAGAACGATATGGGCATTCTCGGGACGGAAATAAAATTCTCTCATGGTATCAGCGTTACATATCTCGGATCGCACTTGCGCCGTCTCGTTCGACACATTCTTGGAGATTTCCATTTTCTGCCCCTTACTTGTCGCTCTTATTCGATTGGCTGAAAATTAAATTTTTCCGGCATCACCAAGAGATACGCTCGCGCACCCATCGGACGTTTCGCTCCGTCAGGCCGATACCACCCTTCCACCCAGACATCACCGACATTGTGGTCCATCATGTGACGCTGTGGGTTCGGTCCGTCCTTGGCCGGCACAAACAAACCATGCGCGTCAACAGTACCAACAAATTGCACATCATCATCGTTGAGACGCTTCACGTATTCGTTCACATTCCATTTGACTAGGCTTACCCTGTGCAGCTTTATATCATCGCGTGTTCCTTTCTTCCCATCAGGCCCATTGTGGTACGCGAAGGCCTCAAACTGCTGGTGTACTTTCGGGACATTCACTCCACCAGGACGTGCAAAGCCCATCTCGGGAACAAGCCGGATGTAATCAACAACGTCATATACGGTCAGTGACACCGTACCGTTTGCTCCCTGAAGTCGCACCTCCCGTACGCCAACCTGCGCCTCATTCGCAACCGTAACCTCTGCAAGAACGACATCCACATTTTCTTGACGTACCGATTGCACAGTTACGCCCGCGCTAAAATCTATGGCGGTGGGCTCAATGGCAGTCGGAAGATTCATACCAAAAATTCTGACTGTCCGTTTTTCCCCGCTACGCACACTTACGGGTGCGATCGCCAGCACTCGCGCCTCCTTGTCGTTTCTGTACCAGGTCTCGTCCATGCCGAGATCACCAACCGGAGTTACGATTCGCCGCCCTCGCAAGCTACTGCCATCTTCAGAAGCAAAGAGAATCTCTCGCTGACTCTTCCCGTCTGCAATTTGTCTGGCACCCCGCCACTGGAATCCGGTATACACGAGTCCCGTGGTCTTCCCAGTCGTTTTTCTCCCGTCAGAGAATTCCAGGGTGAGATCTCCCTCATAGCGATCATCTCCCAGCGCCGTTAAAGTAATGTGTCCAACGTAATCTCCTCCTTCGCCAGGGTCATGCCCAACAATTTTCCAGTTTCCCGCATAATCAGGCGTGGGTTTTGCCTGCCAAGCCGTCCAAGCCTCGGTCACAAAGGGAAATTGTTTTGCGAGGTATGGTACGACCGTCTTCTTGGTTTCCTCAAACCAGTAGTCTTGCAGCAATCCTGACGAAGCCGTGACATTCTCCGTATTCGCAAAGAGGGCAAGTTTGGTATCCGGCAGGTGTTCCCATGATTCTGCGGTACGCCGTTGCAAGGCGATCCGCTCATAGGAATGGCATTGCGTACACGCAGCCTGCATGAATTTGGGAATGTCATGCTGCACCACCTTGGCATTGCGTTTTTCCACCATGTAAGAAAAGGGTTCGACTTCAACGGGAGCGAGCCCATAGTGATCACTCAGGTACTTTACCAGCAAGCGGACCTCGTCTGGTTGCAATTGGGCCCCATGCATTCGCATCATACGCACGAGAGTCATCTCCCATCCTTCGGGCGTCTTGCGTTGCATCGTGACCACGTCGACGGCATCGTCTTTCGGCGCATGGCAAGCAACACAACGAGTGAACATTTCTTTCGCCGCGTTCTGCGCTTTTCCCTCGCGCGCGGTCTGGAGCACGAGCACAACAGTCAACAGGCAGAGCCATCTCACGCTTGTGTCTCTTTTTACCCCCATACACACGTCCCCCAAAAAACGTCTCGTTACAGTCCGTACCGGAATTCTACCCTCCTGCCTCCACAGTGCAAGGCGGTTTATCCATTCGCCCCCTTGAACTCAGACAAGAGACAGAGGATATGACAACAGAGATGAAACAGGAATTGGATTGGCGCAAAGCACGCGGCGCGGGAGTACGCATCGCGCTTATTGATAGCGGTGTTAATCCGCAACATTCTCATGTCGGTGGAATCGCCGGAGGAGTAGGCTTTTCTGTAAACGCAGACCGCGTCGTTCAACGGCATGCAGATTTCGGTGATCGGATCGGTCATGGCACTGCCCTGGCCGGGATTCTCAAAGCCAAAGCTCCACAAGCCGAGTTATACGCGGTCAAAATTTTCACCGACCGCTTGCAAGTGTCGTTTCCGGTGCTCGATCAAGCCCTCCAATGGGCAATCACTGAGCGGATGCACATCATTAACCTGAGCTTAGGAACAACAAACTCTCAGCACCGTGACCGCCTCACCGTCTTGGTCGCTGAGGCCCGGGAAGCCGGAACAATGATCGTCGCCTCTGCCCCTGCAGGCCAGAGTGCGGTTTTCCCTGCGGTCCTTCCCGGAGTCATCGGTGTGGCCGACGATGACCGCTGCAGCTGGGCACAGTATCGGTATGTTGCGCACGCTCCGATTCCCTTTCGGGCTCACCCCAGTCCACGTCCGCTTCCTGGCCCCGCACAGGCTCATAACTTTCGCGGTCCGAGCTTTGCCTCTGCACATGTTTCTGCTCTTCTTGCATTACTACTCGAAATGCATCCGGGCGTTACGGGCGATGATGCCCGTGCACTTCTTATTAAGGTTATTCAAGGTATGGAAGCGTAAGAAAGCGAGCAGAGTTGTCTGGCCTGCCACCTAACCGCCTGGGGCTGAACATCGCTACATGAACAGCGGAGCCAACGCCTGAAGGGCAGAACAGGGTACGAAAAAGAATCCGCATTATCTACCGACTAAATCAACCTCGGTCGGGAATTGCTGAGACATGCTCGACTGCGGATTGCGCTTTTGCTGCTCCCATTCGTCAAGCTTTTCCCGTGTGGTTTGTGATGAGGCGATGAGTGAGCCGTACAGACCATCCCAGGTGATTTGTCCGTTCTCCAGCACTACTACTCGGTCATCATCCTGCAGAGATGATAATCTGTGCGTGACCACGAGAGTTGTCGCTCCTCCCAACACGAGAGTCAGCGTTGCTCGTACTTCGGTTTCGCTCGTGACATCGAGTCCAGAGACAGCTTCGTCAAGCACCAAGACGCGTGGCCGTTTAAGAATGGCACGAGCCAAAGAGACACGCTGTTTTTGTCCAGCAGAAAGGCGAGCCCCCCGCTCACCCAGTGGAGTATCATATCCCTGCGGCAAGCTTGTAATAAACTCATGGAGGCCAACTGCTGTTGCCGCCGCAACGATTTCCTCAATGGAGACATCAGGGTTCGCATAGCGAAGGTTTTCTACCACCGATGTATGAAACAAGAACGGATCAGGACTGATAACCACGATCTGGTTGCGTAGCCAGGCGAGGTCTAACTCATGAATCTCGTGGCCATCGAGAAGAATTCTCCCTTTGGTTGGCTCGTATAATCGGACTAGCAGATCAAGAATCGTCGATTTTCCGGTTCCACTCGGTCCCACGATCGTTACCCGTTCACCAGCACGGATTGCCAGGCTGATATGCTGTAACACTGGTCGGTGAGAATCATAGGAAAAAGAAACGTCGCAAAACTCGACATTCCCCAAACATTCGGAAGGTCGCTTGCCCTTCCCCATCTGTTCAATCTGGTCCTTGGCGATATCCAGAAACTCAAAGATCCGATCTAACGACACTCCAGCTCGCTCAAAACGCAAGTACAAATCCATGAGCGCTTGTAGGGGACTAAAGGCTCGTGACTGATACGCAGAAAAAGCAACCAACCCACCAATGGTGAGTTGTCCCTGAATGACTAAATATCCACCATAGAGAGTCGTCAGTGTACCGCCGAGGAATGAGGTTGCCGTCGACGCAGTGCTGCCCAAATACGCAAGCATCTCGTATCGAGTCACAACGTGAACGAAGTTCTCGCCGAGTCCACTGAATCGCTGTTGTTGTAGCGCCTCAGCGGTGAACAGTTTGATAAAGCGAATAGCCGATAATGATTCAATGAGGAAGGCACCAATAGAGGCGTTCAGCTCGCGCACTTTCCGTGTCTCTTCCACCATTGGTCGACGGACCTTCGCCACAGCATAAAGCTGCAGTGGGACCACCAGTAGACTAACAAGAAACAGTTTCCAGTTGAGCCACAAGAGAAAACCTACTGTCGCACACAAGACAAAGATATTCGAGACAAACGCGAATGCCGCATCAGTGAGCACCGACTGCACTTCAGCGAGGTCTGTGTTCAACCGAGAAATGACATCTCCTACCCTGGCTTGCGTGTGAAACCGCACGGATAGAGCTTGGAGATGCGCGAAAAGGTACTGCCGCAGAGAGAATAGAATTCGCGCCGTTACCTGAGTGTAATAGTAACGATTGACCCCGCCGACTACATACCCAATGGCCGTAGTCAGCAGCATCACACCGCTGAGTATCCACAACAGGCGAAGGTTCTTCGCCAACAGGACATCATCGATAAGGATCTTTGTAAACAGCGGCCACAGTAGCCCCAACACTGTACCAAACAACGATAAGACAAAAACCGCAACGAGTCGTGGGAAGAACGGAGCAACAAACGACCAGAGGTGAGAAAAACGAACCAAAGTCGCACGAATAGCAGTAAACATGGAGAGAAAGGCCACGATAGTTGTAGACTATGCCGTACGGATTCCCTGTCACGTTTTACGCGTTATGTCTTAGCAGGTTAGCTCCGCATGACGGAAACAACTCACGAGATGATCGTTTACCATTCCGGTCGCTTGCATAAACGCATAACAAATCGTTGACCCCACAAACTTGAAGCCCCGCTTGGATAGGTCTTTGCTCATTGCATCAGACTCCTGAGTTCTCGCCGGTACAGCTTTGAGCGTGTCCCATTTGTTCAACCGGGGTTGTCCACCAACAAATTGCCACAGATACTCTGCAAAGCTCCCCCGTTCTTTTTGTACCGCAAGAAACGCATGAGCATTCTGAATAGTGGCGGCAATCTTGAGACGATTACGGACAATCCCCTCGTTTGTTAACAAGCGAGCGACATCGCTCTCAGTAAAAGCTACAATCTGACGCGCATCGAAGTGCCGAAATGCTTGTCGATAGTTTTCACGTTTTCTCAAGATCGTTAGCCAACTGAGCCCAGCTTGCGCCCCTTCAAGGATCAAGAGCTCGAAAAGTTTACGGTCATCGTATTTCGGCACTCCCCATTCGGTGTCGTGATATGCAATATAAAGGGAATCAGTGGTCACCCAACCGCAGCGTGTCTTCACGTCCGTCTTTGCACCTCGGACCAATTTATGCCATGGAACAAGAGATGTTCGCAACGCCTCCATCATTGCCTGAGGACGTAGACATTATTGTCGCTGGTGGCGGGCCAGCAGGTTCCACTATAGCGCGACTTCTCGCCCGCTTGGGTTTCCATGTCGTGGTGCTAGAAAAGCGGCACTTTCCTCGTCATCAAATCGGTGAGTCATTGACACCTCACATTCTTCCGATTCTTGACTTTCTGGGTGTACGGCAGCACATCGAAGCTGCCGGATTCCTCCGCATGATCGGTCATACCGTTTGCTGGGGAAGCAACCAGCCGCGTACCGCATATTATAGTCCGGATCATACGCGGCAAGGATTTCAGGTCTGGCGTGAAGACTTCGACCAACTTCTGTTACACCAGGCGCGTAACGCTGGTGTCGAGGTGTTTGAGAATCTCGCGGTCAGCAGCGTCGCGTTCATCAACAGTAACCACGTCGAGGTCCGAACCCGACAAGGAAAGGTAACAGGTGCCTTCTTTATCGATGCCACAGGTCATGCTGGGGTACTCGCCCGGCATGGGTTACGGCGACGAGATTCAATATACCAAACCCTGGCGCTCACCGGGTATTGGCAAAACGCGTCCAATCCACAGGGGATCGACTGCGCAAATACGTTGCTCGAAACCTACGAGCATGGACTCGTATGGTCGGTCCCCCTGCACAACGGATTACGCAACGTCACGCTCTTGGTTGATTGGGGCGACGGCAGTCGAATCCGTCGCTCTGGCAAGACAAAGTTCTACCTCACTGCCCTCCAGTCTCTTCCTTATATAGGAAGCCTGTTGCCTGAAGCTCAACTCGTGCAGTCTCCTGTCGTGTTCGATGCCTCGTGGTATATGGCTTCGTCGTTCGCAGGGGAGTGTTTTTTATTGGTAGGTGACGCCGGTTTGTTTATCGACCCGCTATCCTCAGAAGGCGTCCATAAAGCCATGGCATCAGCGATTACCGGAGCTGCTGTTGTGAACACGATTCTCAAACGACCAGCGCAACGACGTATCGCCATCGCGTTCTATGAAGACAGTCAACGGACTACGTATGACACGTACTATCAGCAGGCTGCTCAGTACTACCGAGAAGAGCAGCGTTGGCCAGCCGAGCTATTTTGGCAACAACGGTCATGCAAGGAAGTTGGTCGTTCAACGTTTCACAATCCACGCCCTGAGCAAACAACACAACCATCATCGTTCGATACCCACGTTTCGGCAAAAATTTCATCCCTCCAGATAGCACCTGATGTAATGATTCAGGCCTGCCCGGTCATCGAAGGCCCATATGTCGAACTGCGCGAGGCAATTGTTACTTCACGTTATCCGCGGGGCATCCGTTTCTTGCAGGGGATTAACATTCCGCAGTTGCTTCAACTAGTTCGGGTCCACAATACCGTCGCTGAGGTCATTCGTCGTTATGTCGACACTGTAGGGGAACATACTTGTTCTCCCGAGGAAGTCCGACAAGTACTAGCTCGCTTGTATCATGAAGGAATTCTCACTTCCGCTGGTACGACGACAACAGGCTGACATTGCGCTGTCGTGGGCAAGTACACAGAGAAGCGGCTTCCTTGTCCAAGCGTACTTTCAACATCGACGTAGCCACCATGCCCCTCCACCAGGGCCTTCACGATGCAAAGCCCGAGTCCAGTTCCGTCACGTGCATGCTCCCCCGTTGCTTGTTTGTACTTTTCAAACAAATGAGGAATGGCTGTCGGCGCAATTCCTTTGCCGGTATCACACACAGAGGCGACAATAAAACCTTGCCGTTGTTCCGAACGAATGACTACACGGCCCAAGGCAGGGGTAAACTTCAGCGCATTGTAGACGAGGTTAGCCATAACTCGTTCCAATGCCAACGCGTCTCCTTCCACGGCTTCTACGTTGTCTTGTACCTCAATATCCAACTGCAGGCGTCGCAGTCGCGCCTCGGCCTCATACTGCTTGCCAATCTTGCGAAGTATGTCGTTAATATTGAGAGTTTGCTTATTAATCACAACATAGCCGGCTTCAATCATCGACAAGTCGAGATAATTGGTCACGAGAGAATGAACCGTCAGTGCGTTACTCTGCAGTCGTTCAAGGAGGGACAGATGATCTGCAGTCTGCCCGGCTTTTGTCTCCTCGATCAGGAGATCCGTATACCCCAGGATCACCGACAATGGATTCTTGATATCGTGGGTGAGCATAGCGACAAAATCCGCACGTTGACGGGCCATAGCCTGCGCCGCTCGTTTTCGTTCCAAGGCATAGCGAAGGGCTCGTTCGAGCAATACACTATTCACATGGCCTTTCACTAGATAATCGGTGGCACCAGCTTGCGTTGCTTCGACATCTACATTGTGATCTTCTGTGCCCGTCAACATAATAATCGGGATTTTGCTCCCCCCCTCCGTTGCAGCACGCAGGGCTTCTAGCCCAGTGCGAGCTCCAAGGCTGTAATCGAGGAGACATACATCATGCTGATTGGCAAGCAACCGCGCCACTCCTTCGTCATACGTGGATACCCAATCGAGAACGAACCGCGACGTCTCAATATCTCTCAGCAAATTTCGCGTAATAAGATAATCGTCTTCGTCGTCCTCGATGAGCAGAACCTTTATCGTTTCGTCGGTCATTGTGAGATTCCTCATTTCTAGCGTCGGCTGGAACGTATGACCCTCTCTGTCAACACCAGTGACGCGCCCGAATCATGCCGAGCCTGTTGTTGCATTGCTTGCCCTCTCTTCGTGGCTTTGTTTCACCGGAAGAGTCACGATAAATGTCGCCCCCTGTCCAGGGGTACTCGTCGCCGTGATTCTTCCCCCGTGACGCTCAACAATCTTGCGACATATCGTCAGCCCCATTCCCGAACCTTCGTACTCTCGCCGTGTATGTAACCGTTGGAACGGCTGAAAGATGCGCGGAAGGTACTTGGTGTCAAAACCAATACCATTGTCTTCGACGCGGAGATGACAGTGTTGCTCTCGCCCAGAAAGGATGCCGCTAATACGAACCAAAGGGGCTTCTTCCTTGCGGCAAAACTTCAACGCATTGCTAATTAAATTCTGTAACAATTGCCGCATCTGCAGCGGATCAGCTTCAATCGTCGGTAACAAACCGACCTCAACACGCGCTCTACTTTGCGTAACACGGACCTCAAGGTCAGCAACAACATCACGGGCCACTTGCGTGAGATCAACTGGCACCATGGGGCGGACTCGTGTAGTCACTCGCGACAAGGCAAGCAAATCCTTAATCAACACCTGCATCCGATCCGCTGCAGTTAACATCCGCTGCAGATAATCATTCCCCTCTTCGGGGAGGCAGTTATTGTAAGAAGCGCGCAGTTGTTCACCAAACGTTTGAATCTTTCGCAATGGTTCTTGCAAATCATGAGAGGCAACGGTGGCAAATTCCTGTAATTCGCGATTACTCTGCATCACCTTGGCGGCGAATTCGGCTTTTTGCTCTTCCGCATGTTTCTGTGCAGTGATATCCGCAAGAGATCCGACCATGCGAACAGCATAGCCTGCGGTATCCCACACAGCTTTTCCGCGTGCGAGTACCCACTTGTAGTTGCCATCTTTACAGCGCAGGCGATATTCAGTGGAAAAAAATTGCGCTTTCTTCGCAAAGTGATGATTAATTTCTCGCGTCAAACGGTCCTGGTCTGCCGGATGAAGGTAGGTTGCCCACACGTCAAACCGATTCGCGATTTCGCTATCAGCAAAGCCCAGCATCTCTTTACAGCGAGTCGACAGGAAGAGTTCGTTCGTTCGTACGTTCCAGTCCCAGATCCCGTCATTTGCTCCTTGGAGCGCCAGATGCCAGCGTTCCTCACTCCGGCGCAAGGCTTCTTCTGCTTGTTTATTCGTCGTGATGTCCTCCACTGTCCCTGTGTACGCGACAGTCTGACCATCAACCATACTAGGACGAGAGTGGACTCGGACCCATCGCGGGGTTCCGCCTGGAGTTACAATGCGAAATTCGCGACAGAAGTCACGTCGGTCCTTTGCCGCCGCTACCCATTCCGCGTGGACATCGGTGCGGTCTTTCGGATGAATCGCGCGACTCCACCCACTGCCTAAACTTTCTGCGAGCGAAAGACCATAAATCTCCTGCCAGCGCGGGTTGGTGTAGACATATAACCCTGCCGCATTAGTCTGAAAGATACCGATCGGCGATGATGCACTGAGAGAACGAAACCATTCCTCGCGTTGCCGAATTGCTTCTTCTCGCTTTCTGAGGGCGGTCACATCTTCGTGAGCAACAACGGCCCAGATAACCCCATCGTTTTCAAAGCCAGTCACTCGTACTGTAAACCAACGCTCGTTTGTGTCACTGTGACAAGCATACGTCAGAGAGAATTCTTTGCGGCGTTGCGTAAGGACATGGCGGATTCCTTCGGATACCGCGCTCGCCTCTTCAGCAGCCTCGCCTGATGCCATCGTACATACAGCATAATAACTGACCCCGACGCCACAGCTCGCATCAGTCCCCCCGTTCTCTTTACTGAAGCGGCGCCAGGCCGCATTGACCGCCACAATCGTGCCAGTGCCATCCAAGACCGCGATGTGCGCTGACAACGCATCGATCGTTGCACTCAGAAAATGCCCAATTCGACGGAGCCCTTGCTGGTGCTGACGATTCGCTACACACGTCGGGCATTCGTGGTGCTCTTGGCCATTCTCAGAGGAAGTAAAAGGCCACTCCCTGTCGAGAGCTGCATCTTTCTTGTTTCTCAGTGCCTCTCTCATTCCAGCTTGCACCTGACCACTCCCCCTTACGCGCAACGCCTCCATTGTGGGTGTTACGGCCACCATAGTTCCTCCTCACTGTCAAAAAACCGTCACTATCGTCATATTTTTGACGGCCTAAGTGATTCTTCGAAGAGGACTCGAAAAGGCGGAACCTAGCAGAAGTGCAGGAAATTTTGACACAGCAGATAACATAAGATTTCCACCCCTATTTTCTCAGGATGAAGCAGAGCAAAAATAAGGCCAAAAGTAAAATTCCGCTTTACATTGACCGGGCTAAACGGAATCCAATCAAGGAAAAACGAAAATCTGGACTTTCGCGAAAACGATACGCCACCCGGCAGAATTGAGGGAAAAGCAACCACGCTCCACCGCGTAGCACGCGAGTCACTCCCTGTGCTGGTCCGGTCGGATTCACCAGCGGCGCATAGTCATAATACTTAGGGTCGTACCAATCCGTGATCCACTCCCATACATTCCCTGCCATATCGTACAAACCGTAATTATTGGGGGGATACGAGCCAACCGGGGTGGGTCCCCGACGGTTGTCATAGTTCGCCAAGTCTGGGGAAATTTCATCTCCCCAGGGATAGCGTTTGTTTTCTAGCCCCCCACGTGCGGCCTTTTCCCATTCCGCTTCTGTTGGTAAGCGTCCCCCGGCCCAGGCGCAGTAGGCACAAGCATCATACCAACTGACAAGAATGACCGGATACTGAGCTCGTCCGAACGGATAGGTACGGCGCTGCGGATCCCAATTGTCAGACTGCGCCCGCGGGTCGTCGAGGAACGGCACTCGATGTCCAGTGTCGTTCACAAACTGTTCATACTGCACATTGGTGACCAGATGCTGCCCAATGGCAAACTCAGATACTGTAATCCGACGTAGCGGCCGCTCGGCAGGAAACCCGTCTTCGCTGCCCATGATAAACTCGCCAGCTGGAATATAGACCAAGTTGGTTCCATCTTTTGCATTACGAAACTCCGTCATAAAAAGCACCGTACCCACGACACCCAGTGCTCATGGCGTGGCGGGTGTCGCTGCTGGCTGCTCTTGCGCAAGTTTCACCGCCTTATTCACCAATGCCCACAACCGTGTTCCACGCTCTTCTGGTAACGAGCGTAACGCCTTTTCTAAGAGAGTCGCACTCTCCGCGATATCACGATCAGTCGAACGTGCTCCCTGTTGCGTCACAGACTGAAAACGTTGTCGCTCTTCAGCCGTCAGGGCCTGGAATGCCTCAGCATAAATAGCATCCATCTCCCGCTGCTCTTCGGGCGGCAACAGTTTCTTTCCCTCTTGCGCTAAGACCATTCCCTGCCGTGCAGCCGGCATTCCTTCTTGGTGAAGGAACTCAGTCGTTCTATCAGGGACATACATCATCCAGGAAACAACAAGTGTAATAGCCATAAGCATCAGGATGCCAACGACCAGCCACACCCCCCGTTTGCTGGAAGCACTGTGTACCTCAGTCATAGCTTCTCCATAAAAGACCTTGCTCCTTCTCACAAGCGCCCTTTTCTCAAGCGGGAACAACTTTTATGCTCAGGTGCTCGATCATGGACACAATACCACCCAATATTACCGCTCCAGTCTCTCTACCGTTGCCTGAACTACGCAGTCGCGTTGCCGTGTTGAGTGGCAATCATACGGAGACCAGCGCGCTTCTTGTTAACCTCGCATTCCGACATTGCCAACAACAGGGAAACGTTTTGTGTATTGATGCCAGCCGCCATCAACTGACAGAAGTACAGTTTCGCTTACTGCTTCGCCAACGAGCCATATATCAGCGCCTCTCAGAATCTCCGACCATACCACCGCAAATGGCACGAACTGCTCTCAACGTCGTCAGTCAAGGATTAGCCCAACGTCATACGCCTCCTCCACTCCTTCTTCTTGATAGTGTTCGCGAAACTCCGGATTGGGAACGCACAGTTCAGTTCTTACTCAATGCTGGGGCAACGATTGTCGAGGTGTTACCAACACCGAATGCCCTGGTCTTTGGGCGTTATAACACGGTCATCCTACTTCGTGCCACTCACGAACAGGCAGACACGGTAAGCCGAGCTGTTGGACGGAAAGTCTCAGGAGAAGATATTGTTGCGCTCAAAACAGGACAGGGGTTCTTAGTACACCTAGCCGATGTCTACCGTGTGATCATCCCCAATGCTTTGGTCGAAAGAAGTGGATGAGATCAAAAGTGCGATTCGCGATGTGAAAAAAAAGAGGAAAACTCTAGCCGCTCTTCTCAGCGATTGGAATTGCCGTCATTAGCTAGTTTCTGCTCGTATACGAGTTCGCCAATAAGATTGATCAACGTGTGTTTTACGTAAAAAAAGAGTTCTGAGGGATTCACCATAGCCATTGTGCCATTTTCCCATGTTGTCACGAGGAGAGGTCTTTGGTTAGCCGCGACTGGCGGTCGTGCTGGTCCTGTCGTTGTCATGCTGGTGAGAATCGCAAGCTGTTTCATCTGTAGCGTAAGGTAAAAACTCATCGGTCCACTACTAGAGCCACCAGCAGATACGGAACTGAGGCGGATATACACAATCGGGACTCGGCGTCGATCTTGGACAGTAAGTACAGTCACACCGCTCTTTTGCAAGGTATCAACAGCGAGCGCCGCCAATTGCTCTTTCCGTAACCCAGTCTGCTGTATAGTCTCACTTAAATCTTCCACAACGACCCGAACGGTCGTGACTCCCGTAAGGCTCCTTACAGCAGAAGAAGGGAGAGCTACAGCTGAGGAGAGGACAGGCCCTACTGTCCATAAAAGCAGAGTACATAGGGACTGAAACAAGAAGACGTTCTGCCGCATAAAATCCTCCGCGCTGTTTCCCCTGTCAGCGGGTTCCCTTTGACCTCCCTTAAGTATCTACGGATTGATGAACTGATTGATTGACAAGCCTTTCCTGTACGCGAAATAATTCACCCTGCAATAAATTAAGGAGGAGCACTATGCGGGTAGTTGTACTTGGCGCAGGAGGAGTTGGGTCGGTCGTTGCAGGCTATCTATCTCGGACTGGCTATGACGTGGTCATGCTGGCTCGTCCTGGCCATGCCGCCGCAGTCCAACGTGACGGCCTGCACATCAGCGGTCTCGCAGATTTTCACGTCAAGGTTCCGGCGTTCGCCGACGCACGCAACCTTCACGAAGCTGACATCCTGATTATCACTGTCAAAACCAAAGATATGGAGCGCGCCTTAGCTGGAGTCGCACATCTGAAGATTGGCGGCGCTGCCTCGCTTCAGAATGGGATAGTGAAAAACGAGCAGATCGCTCGAGTGTTCGGCCAAGACAAGGTCATAGGGGCAACAACGATGATCGGTGCAACCTTAACTCGTGATGGCGTCGTTGAATACACGCTTGACGGGGTCACTTTTTTTGGCGAGTTGAACCAACGACGTTCCGACCGCGTAGACCAGATCGTTAAAGCATTTGTCCACTCTGGCCTGAAAGGAGCGGCTGCCGATGACATCATTTCGGTTGAATGGACAAAGCAAGCGTTTCAGAATCCGTTTGCCCCACTGGCAGCAATGACTCGTTTGCCGATGCATCTTGTCTGGGGAAGTCCGCAGCTTGCCACACTCTCGGTGCATATGTTTCGTGAAGTCGTTGCCGTTGCCCGGGCGAAAGGCGTCACACTATCTGAACATCCCGCCTGGAGTTTATTCGACCTGACACTCATGCGCGACGCACCGTTGGCCGACGCCGTAGGAAAGCTTGTCAACGTGGGGCAACAGGTTGCCGCTAGTGGACGCACCAATATCATTCCCTCGATGTTACAGGATGTGTTAGCGCGCAAACAGACTGAGATCGAGGAAACTGTCGGTTATGTTTATAGGGAAGGGCAACGACTCGGTATTCCAGTGCCGTATACTGAGTTTGCCTATCAAGCGATTCGGGCGATCGAAGAGAATTATGCAGGACGGGTGGGGTAAGAGCCGCACACGTTCTTTCGCGATAGCTGGACGGCACACTCTATCCTCAGGCATTGTCCGTTAGCAATCTGTAGAACTGAGTTGCACGGGTACTTCCCATTGAAGGGGCTAGGCATATTCTCCCCGGCCAATAGGAACTCGTGTCTCAGATTCCATTTCAACATGCACGGTTTCCCTCGGCTCTTCTTCAGGAGTATTGCGGGGAATCCAAACTCGGAACGTTGATCCCTGCCCGACCTTACTCTCAACTTCGACCTTTCCCCCCATGAGGTCAAGCAGCCGGCGAACAACATACAAGCCGATGCCCATACCACCATAACGACGAGTGATTGAACTATCACCCTGGCGAAACATATCGAATATCTCTGGTAATACGTCAGGCTCAATGCCTATTCCTGTGTCTGACACCGTCACCACCACTCCTTCATTGCGTAGATAGGCATCCACGGTAATACGGCCTCGCTCGGTAAATTTCACTGCATTACTTAGTAAATTCTTGAGTACCACCTTGAGCTTGGTACGATCCGAGTAGACAGGAGGCAACACCTCTGGCACTCTACGCAAATACCGCACAGTGGGTTTCTCGTTTAATTCCTGCACTTCTTCTTCGACTTCCGCCATCACTTCACCGAGATGCACAGGACGGAGGTCCGCCGCTTCTTGTGCCGCCTCCATCCGACACACATCCAACAAGGCGGTAATGAGGTCACGTAAGCTCGCCGCACTTCGTTCGACTCGCCTGAGTGGTTCCTCTTGCTCCGGTGCCAGTCGTCCAAAGTTCTGCTGCAAAAGCAGCTCCGTATATCCCATAATTAAGTTCACTGGGGTGCGAAGTTCGTGCGACATCGTCGCGAGCAGGTCGGACTTCAAACGATTTGCTGCTTCAACCTCTTTCGTTCGTGCCCGAGCGGTACGCGCCAGATACGTCAGAAACCCCAGCAGCCCGGCTAACACCAATCCTCCGACTAATACAACACTTGGCAGCAGCGAACGTGCACCAGCCAGGGGTTTTCGTCGTGGCCAGATACGAACACTCCAATGAAGATCATACAAATCAACCGACACTTCTTGTGCCCAATCGAGCTCATACTTGCGACTCGAATCGGTATGACTGTAGATCTCACGCTCATTCTCAAGGACAACCACTGAATACTCCGGCGCAAGGTTCTCGTGCAAAATTGCACTGAACAACTCCTGAAAGACAAAGATCCCGGCAATCGTGCCATCAAATCCCCCTTCGCGGAAAATAGGCACATAGGCAAGAAACCCTTTTTTTCCAGGCGCAAGGTCGATAGCTCCTGTCACCACTACCTCACGCCGGGCAAGCACTGCTTCAATGACTTGTCGTTGACGCTCGCGAAAGAGCATATCAATTTCCCGCGCTACTTCTCCACCAAGCGACGGCACGACCCATCGCGTCAACAACCAGGGATCAAGCCACGCAATCGCTTGATAGCCAGGAAAAGACCCATAATTGAGTTCAGCCGCAGCTTCCCATTCCTTCTGTGTCGGTCGCCCTCGCTCCTCCCACTGCCGCGACAACCGTGTCAGCGCGAGGATGCGGGACTGCACCCGAGCGATAATTTCATTTCTGACATTGGCAGCCTCCTTACGAATCGTACGCTCCACTTGCATACGCTGCTCAGCGAGGAATGCCGCCCACAACCAAATAGCGACTATGGCAACACCTGCTGCTACCGTGAATGGATGTTTGACAAGTTGCATGATCTTGTTCATCACCACGGTCCTACCCTCACTCTAATCCCTTCTACATGGATGGGGGCTTGTTCTTCCTAAGCCCGAATCTCCCACGCTTTCGCCAGTTTTTCCACCGCTGCCGATCCTATCCGATCATACTCGGCCCGTACACTCCGTAACTCCCGCAGTCTTTCGCGAATTTACGCTCGATTTTCCTCACCCTGCGAGCTCAGCTCCCGAAAAAGCTTCTCTCTGGCACCCTATTAAGATTCTGGCGCTAGCACCCGGCGACTGTACCGTCTTTCGTGACTGGAGGCAAACTTAATAGGACTTGCAGGCAACTTGCGGGCAGGTGCCCCTCCCCCTTTCGGCACCATTGAGTGTAGGCTGAGTTTTGCCTATGTTGGACGTACGATAGCGAGTTCTGTTCAAATAGAGGACTGCATGAAAAAGAGAACCTGGGAAAAATACCTTAGCGGCAGTGCATTTTTACTGACAATTCTGGGGAGCTTGCCTCCTACTCTGCAGGCAGAGAGTGCTGCATCTTCCGCACTGGCGACAATTAATGGTCGCAACATTACCGAGACTGACTTGCTGAACATGTCGAATAAGCAACTGGTGCGTAATCTGCAAAACCAACTCTATCTTGCCCGTAGACAGGCCCTCGATAGCTTCATCGTTGACGAACTCATCGACCAAACAGCAAAAGCACAAAGCCTCTCTCGTGAGCAACTGATCAGGCAAGAAGTCGACGCGAAAGTATCACCAGCAACGGAGGCACAGGTCAAAGAGTTTTACGAGACCAATAAGGCGCGGCTCGGCGGTAAATCGCTCGACGAAACCAAGACCGCGATATCCTCGCACCTCCAAACCCAAAGCCGACAAACACTCTACAAAGATTTCATTGCCAAACTTCGCAAAGAGGCCGACGTCAAAATGCTTCTCCAACCCCCACCGCTCGATATCTCGTTAACGGGGGCACCCGTACGTGGGCCTACGCATGCACCGGTAACCATCGTCGAGTTCTCGGACTTCCAATGACCGTACTGTGCTCGAGTTCAGTCTGAACTCACCAAAGTTCGTGAAGCCTACAAAGGCAAGGTCAAGATTATCTATAAGGACTTCCCTCTCGCATTCCATGCGAATGCGCAAAAGGCCGCAGAAGCCTCACGCTGCGCCGGCGAACAAGGAAAATACTGGGAATATCACGATATTTTGTTTACCAAGACACAAGACCTCGCAGTGGATAATCTGAAAAAATTTGCTACCCAACTCCAACTCGACTCTGCAAAGTTTGACTCCTGTCTCGATAGCGGAAAACATGCGGCCGCCGTTGCCAAAGACATGGCAGACGGATCACAGGTCGGAGTGACGGGAACCCCGGCTTTCTTCATTAACGGGCGAATGCTGTCCGGGGCACAGCCGTTTTCAGCGTTTCAAGAAGCAATCGAGGAGGCGTTGGCGGCCCAATAAGGTATTCCGAGCTCCGAGCCGTGAGTTCTGAGTGGCGCAACTCGATCTTTAGGGCTCGGGACTCGACTTTCAAGACACTCTACAAATGTCGCACCGCCGGAACGACTTCCTTAGCAAACCGTTCCATGCTCGCAAGCACTTGGCGGTGTGGCACTAGGCCCCCAGGATTGAACCAACAGATCACTTGATCCATACCGCATTGCGCGTGTGCCGCTTTCAGCTTCTGAATGCATGTTTCTGGGGAACCGTAGAGCGCCATGTTCGCATCAATCTCATTCCACGTAATCGACTCCATGCGTTTACGAACATCACGCAAATAAGCGTACGATGCCGACGGGTCGCGCTGCCCAAGCCGGGCCTGATGGTTCACTGTGTGAAAATAGTGCATAAAGCTTTCTTCAACTTCTTGCCGCACCTGCGCTCCCTCTTCACTCACATAGAGGGGAAATAAGATAGCAACATCTTCCTTCTTGTCCCGATGCCCTGCCGCCCGAAATGCCTGACGATACGAAGCGACATGTTCGGGCAATTTTGGGAAGGGGTTAATTGGCGAAGCGATAAACACACTATACCCGCGTTCACCAGCAAAGACCGCGGTCTCAGGACTATTCGCAGCAATGCGAATCGGAGGGAGAGGTTTTTGCAGCGGCTTCGGGACAACCGAAGTTTCTGGAATCTGAAAGTATTTGCCAGTAAACGAAAAAGACGCTTCTGCCCACGCTCGCTCAATGATGGTTAACGCTTCTTCAAAGCGCTCGCGACTCTCATCACGCGGGACATTGAAGCCCTGAAAGTGAAGAGCGATAGTCCCCCGGCCGACGCCAAACTCTAAACGTCCTTGACTGAGAATATCAAGTGTTGCCGCATCTTCTGCTGTTCGCAACGGATGTTGCAATGACAGAAGCGCGACGGCTGTTCCTAAACGAATACGGCTCGTCTTCTGAGCAATGGCCGTTGCCAACAAGAGCGGGGCCGGCATGATGGAAAAGGGCCGATTAAAATGCAGTTCCGCGAGCCAGGCGGTGTCAAACCCGAGTTCGTCGGCGTATACAATTTGTTCAATGGTTTCGTGATAGCGGGTGACTTCATTCTGTTCCGGCGCACATGGCAGTTGGTAGAAAAGGCCAAATTTCATGTATTTTCCTCTGAAGAAGTTATTTTTAGTTAGTAAAAGCAAGGGTCAGGAAATCCTAAGAGCCTGCCCATGAACTCAGAACTCAATACTGCACCTCACTGCGCTGAATATCCACCATCGGCAGGAAAAACCCCACCGGTGATCCAAGCGGATTCATCAGACGCCAGAAATAAGGCAAAGTTGGCGATGTCCTCCGGGGTACCGATACGTCCGATCGGATGCCCCCGTTCGAACCCTTCTCGTAGTTTCGGGTTCGACCCATGTAACACATGGGCCATCATTGGTGTATCTACCGCACCTGGACAAAGCACATTGCACCGGACCTGTTGTTTGGCATACGCCATGGCAATAGCCCGGGAGAGCGAGATCACTCCGCCTTTCGACGCAGTGTAGGCATGGACATTGCCAACTCCTAATAACCCCGCCGTTGAGGAAATGTTGATGACCGATCCACCACCCGCTTTCACCAGTTCAGGAATGCCGTACTTGCAGATAAGGTACACCCCTTTCAGATTTACATCGATCACCCGCTCCCAGACGTCTTCTTCCAAGTTCGTCACGTACGCATCTTTACGATGCAACACCGCTGCATTGTTATAGAGAATATGCAAACTGCCATACGTTTCGACCGCTACCCGTACCGCAGCCTCTGCTTGTACGGCTTGGGATACGTCAGTTTCTTTAAATACCGCCTGCCCCCCAGCCGCCTGCACAAGGCGAACTGTCTCTTCGCCGCCATCAACCTTCACATCAGAGACCACCACCTTTGCCCCTTCACGGGCAAACAAAACCGCTGCAGCTCTTCCTTGTCCTCCACCTGCTCCGGTAATGAGCGCAACTTTCCCTGTCAGTCTCCCTGCCATAGTCCCCTCCCTTACAACAACGAGTGCCCAGCTCCCTGTCTTCTTCAACTCCGACCACCGTTCTCTTCGACTTCGCACTCCCTCCGCCCCTACCGCTTTTCTTGCCCCTGTGCAAGCGACATCCCAGGTTTGCCGCTGCAAAACAGCTGTGGTAGGGTTTGCATATGGCTGATAGCAAAATGAAAGATGAACGCAAAGTAACATCTTCTCCGGGTGCGCCTCGCGCCACCCCTTCACTAACCAACTCAAAGCTCCTCCTGGCTATTCGTATACTAGCGGTCTTGGGGCTGAGTATCACGGTCTATCTCTCGGTCCTGCATCTCCGTGCTGGCGATCACGGGGATTTCAGTTCGCCGTTCTGCTCCATCAGTACGACGATTAATTGTAATGCCGTCCTTGGTAGCGCCTATGCTCGAATGTTTGGCTTGCCGGTCGCGGTGTGGGCCGCGGTGACGTATCTCATCATGCTCGGCGTGTCTTTTGCTGGCTCCCGTAGCATGCTGATTACGCTGTGCTGCTGGGCATTCGCTTTTTCAGTCTACATGGCAGGCATTTCACTCTTTGCTATTAAAGCTGCATGCCTCTTTTGTATGAGCTTGTATGCGATCAACACCGGGCTGCTCATCAGCGCCGTGGCGCTATCGCGTTCTGTCCTCGATTTCACTTTCCAGAAGGCACTGACAACCCTCGCAGTCTGCTTGGTTCTCGCGGTTGGTCTAGGCTGGGTTCAAACGCAGGCCTCTGTACGCAAAGTCGTGTCGGAGGGCGAGTTTTCGAGCTGGTATAATCAACGACCACGCGTGACAGTCACTGCAGCCGAACGCCACGTAAAAGGCCTAGCCCAGGCACCAGTCACGGTCAGCGAGTTCGTCGATTTTCGTTGTCCCTCGTGTGCACGGGCTCGTGAGGTGCTCAAACAAGTTTCGGAAAAATACCCTGAGGACGTTCGTATCGTGTTCCACCACTATCCGTTAGATAATGAATGTAATAGCAACTTGCCGCGACAAGTCCACGTCGCTTCATGTCTGGCCTCGTTCGCGTCTGAATGCGCAGCCGAGCAAGGGAAATTTTGGGAGTATGCAGAGATCCTGTTTACTGAGCAACAAAGAGAATACTCCCGGCCGGACCTCGAAGCGTATGCCCGGAGTGTCGGGCTCAACGTCGATCAGTTCAATACATGCATGAATAGCGGGCAGACCAAAGCTCTCGTCCGTAAAGACATCGAAGAAGCCGAGAGAATTGGGGTAAAAGCTACCCCAACCCTCGTCGTTAACGGTCGCCTCGTCGAAGGCCTCCCCAGCGAGGAACGGTTCGACCAAATTATCGCAATCGAGAAACAACAAACAGTCACGCAGCGCTAAGCAAAGCCCAGAGGGCTGAAGACTACGGAATAATGACATGCTCCTTGGTAATGATGAACGGCAACGTCCCAAGGGCGATAAAATTCGGCTCGTCTGCACGGGTACGTTCGTATTCGGGTGTCGTCGCTGAAACACGCATCGCTTGCGTATTGTCGAACCAAGTAATCGCCACGCCGTCGTATACTGGAGATTTCCCACTTTTGTAGGCCGACAACCGCGTGTGACTCTGTACATAACGCTTGACCACTGGAATT
This sequence comes from Binatia bacterium, assembly GCA_050187625.1. GTDB lineage: Bacteria > Desulfobacterota > Binatia > Bin18 > Bin18 > JBFWXH01. The sequence goes on along the minus strand of JBFWXH010000004.1, from coordinate 48,406 downwards.
GCCGCCCCAAGTGGGCCATGAATTTCTTTCCAATGTTTCTGAAACGCTTCGATCGACAGGTCCGCTCGGTGCGTCACAAACTCGATATTTTTGACCGCATCAGATGGGATCGCACCGTCTTTGATCACATGCTCCTCAGTAAAGATTTGCCCCGCCGTTGCATGATCCATGAAGTTGATTTCGTCAGCCTGTGTTGCCGCGAACTCTTTGGTGCCGACGAGCGCTCGTAAGGCATCAGTGTTATCGTACCAGAGCTCGGCGGTACCATCATACGCCGGTTCCCCCTTGCGATACCCCGATAGTAAAGTGTGCGATTGCACGTAGCGACGCAGTCCGGGCAGTTTCTTCACGATGGCAGCATGGGTGGTTCGCCAGTACTGTTGGAACTCCTCAACCGACATTCCAGGTTTTCGCTTAAAAAATGCAACCACCTTGATCATTGTTCTGGTCCTCCTCAAAAAAGTCTGTGGATAACTATTAGTTCCCACGCCACTGCTCTTGGCGTTGTAGTCTGGAAGGAGCAACACCGTCAAGAGAAGCACGATAATCCGTTGAGCGCCTCTGGACAAAAGCGTATAAGAGCCAGGGAGCAAGGAAGGCAATTACCTATGCACGGAGATGCGACTGCGATCACGATTTTCGCTGCGCAATCCTCAGACCTTGCCAGGCAGTCCGAATTCCGAAGGAGGGAGTGTCTCATGGATTTTGAATATACCCCCGAGCAAGAAGCCTTTCGTGCAGAAGTACGCAACTGGCTGGCAGCAAACCTGCCGGAAGATTTGTGCGTCGATGATCCACGCGACGAACGTATTGCCCCAGATTACGAAACGTTCGTTCGGCGACGGGAATGGCAGCGAACCATGCATAAAGCAGGCTGGGTGGGGATTGCCTGGCCCAAGGAGTATGGAGGGCGCGGTGCGGGTTTGATGGAACAAGTAATTTTTGATGAGGAATACACCCGCGCTCGGGCTCCAGTGTTGCCCGGCTATTCAGGCATTGCGCTCTGCGGTCCAACCCTCGCGCAATGGGGGACAGAAGAACAGAAGAACACGTTCCTCCCGCGTATCCTCAGCGGCGACATCATCTGGTGCCAAGGTTATTCCGAACCGGGTGCCGGGTCCGATCTCGCTGGTCTCCAAACGCGTGCGATTGAAGACGGCGACATGTTTATCGTCAACGGCCAAAAAGTATGGACCTCTGGTGCCCAGTATGCCGATTGGATGTTCATGCTCGTGCGCACCGATCCCACTGCGCCTAAGCATAACGGTATCAGCTACCTACTAGTAGATATGAAGACACCTGGCATCACCGTACGTCCGTTAGTACTGGCGAACGGTCATGCTCATTTCAATGAAGTCTTTTTTGAGGATGTCCGAGTGCCGAAAGCCCACCTAGTCGGACCGCCAAACGAGGGCTGGAAAGTCACTATCACCACCCTCATGTTCGAACGCACTATTGCCGGCGGCGGGAATTATGCGGACCAGATTCTGCGCTTGGCAGCACTCACTACGCAATTTCATATCGACGGACACCCCGCCTGGGAACAAAGTTGGGTGCGACAGCGGCTTGCCCAATTGTGGACTGAAAGCGAGAGCTTGAAATACACTCGCCTGCGCGGGCTGACACGTCAGCTCAAAGGGTTGCCTCCAGGACCCGAGGGGTCAATGCTCAAACTGTGCGGCTCCGAACTAGGGGTGCGCATCGCCCAATTCGCGAGTGAGCTACTCGGTGCCCATTCGATCGTCAATCACCCGATGGCTTCCGTGCCTGATGCCCCGCGCTGGTTCAACCGACTCCTCAGTGCCCGGCAGTACACCATCGCCGGTGGCACCAGCGAGATCCAGCGCAATATCATTGGCGATCGGGTGTTAGGGCTACCGAAGGGCTAACAGCTTTCTTGGTCTTCTCCACTGACTCCGGCCCGGTGAGACACGCACGAAAAAACACCCCGAAATAACTCGGATCGACGACGGCTCTCTGACGGCTGATTTCTGGCAGCAGCGCAGCGTGCAGTTTCTGCAAGTTGTACCACGGCACGGCGGGATAGACATGATGACCAATATGATAATTAATGTTGTTCCAGAAGAAACTGTTCACTTGGTTACTAATGATCGTCCGCGTACCAGCGAGTTGCCCAGCATTCCACGGAGTCGCGTAGTGTTCAGCCAGGAACCGGACACTATTGAGGAGTGAAAAGATGTAGCCCGGAATCAACCACACTTGCAGAAGTTTCCCTTGTACCCCCAGTTGTGCGGTCCACCATAGCAGTGTCGAATACACGACGCCCCGCAGCAGCAATTCAGCCACATGGATCGCCATGGTTTCGCGGTCAAACTTTTGCAGCGGATAAATAAAAGTGAACTGAATAATTGTCAGGATGCCACCGATCAGTATATACGCGTAGAACAGAATAAAGTCACCGATACGGCGTTGTCCCATGGTAAACGCATCAGGATCTTTGGCCGTGCGGTTATAGCGGTGATGCTCGAGGTGATCTTCTTTGAACGAGACAAACGAGATGATGATCGGAAGGGTAGAAAAAATCCCGAAGGCCCAGTTCTTCCAGCGCGCCTTGAAGAGCACACTGTGGGTACAGTCGTGCATGAAGGTGACAATGCTCATCCACAAATAGCCCATTGCTCCGTACAGCAACCAGCGCAGGCCATCACTACGAGTGTTCCAGGCGACATAACCACAGCCGATGAGTAGACTGTAGAAAAGCGGAATTTTCAGGTTATGGTACCATGTGTGTTGATAGAGTTCCCGCAACAAGCTGGGTGAAATTTTGTAGATGGTCTCGGCCTGACTCATGGTTTCCCCTTAACAGATATGGCCGAGTCTTCTATCCCATCCAGTTCTTGATTGCTACAGCCTAGATCTTGATTCAGGAAGCGCGAAAGAGCTATTAGTTTGTAGTTGTCAGCTTAACCAAAGGAGATTTCCATGCCTCTTTTCGAGTATGCCTGCAAAAAATGTGGTCACCAATTTGAAACGCTGGTGATGGGCTCGGCCCAACCCAGTTGTCCGGCGTGCAATAGTGCCAAGCTGGAGAAACTGCTCTCCACCTTTGCTGTCAGCAGCAACGGTGGAACAGATCCCCAACCAGCAATGGGTGCGTGTGGCTCGTGTGGCGACCCGCGCGGCCCTGGTGCATGTGCGTGGGAAAATTGACCATTACGCTGGTTTCTCGCAGGGCGGCTTTTTGGATCGCCCTCGTTTCTTGCTAGTGAAGACCTAATCGCTAATTCTTAATAACTAACAACGCTTTTCCTGATCTCTTATCTCAGTATCCGCGACAGAGTGTCACCTGCGTTTGACAGTTTTTTCACGAAAGAAGGCGTTTCGGTGGAATTCTCGCAGTGGTATGTCCCTTGCGAAGACAGTATAGTGAAATTTTCCTACGGAGGTGCTTCATGCCCCGGCTACTGCGACTCGCCACATTCAATCTCGAGAACTTTGACGACAAGCCCAATCAGAAGCCGACGCTCGCTGAACGCATCGCGCTCATGCGTCCGCAACTCCTCCGCCTGAATGCCGATGTTCTCTGTTTGCAGGAGGTGAACGGCCAGGAACAGCCTCGCCAACCACGTCAACTCCTGGCCCTGCAACAGCTCATCGCGACTACTCCCTATAGCCACTATCACTGCGTGTCCACCGTGACTACAGCTGGCCACCACGTCTACGACGAACGGAACCTGGTGATCCTCAGCCGCTATGAGGTTCTCGCTCATGAACAACACCGTCCGACCGACGAACCCCTGTATCGCATGATTACCGCGACCCCTCCACAAACCCAGGCACGGGAGATTTCTTGGGAACGTCCGATTCTAGCTGCACAGATCAAACTGGACGTGGCACGCACGTTGCACGTCTTTAACGTACACCTCAAGTCGAAACTGCCAACCGATATTCCCGGTCAGAAGACGGACAGTTACACATGGAAGAGCTGCGCGGCATGGGCTGAAGGATCATTTGTGTCGTCAATGAAACGTATGGGGCAAGCGGTGCAGACCCGTAAGCTCATTGACGCTACGTTTGACCTTGACGAGCAGGCACTCCTGGCGGTGTGTGGGGACTTTAATGCAGAAGCTGACGACGTCCCCTTAGCCGCTCTTCGCGGTGATGTCGAAAACACCAACAACCCCGAGCTTGCGCCTAGAGTACTGGTTCCGTGCGAACGAACGGTCCCCGAATCTTCACGCTACTCACTGATTCATCAAGGACACGGCACCATGCTCGATCATATTCTCGCCTCGCGGGCGCTTCTCCCCTACTACCACAGGACCGAGATTCACAACGAGTTGTTACACGATGAGTCGGTCGCTTTTGCTACCGACAAAAAATTTCCCGAATCAGATCACGCACCGGTTGTCGCCGAGTTTGTCTTGCCAGAATAACGCGTGGCGGGTTGGGCGCGTAGTGTACCAACTCGTAAGGGAGTAAGATGAAGACCGCGCCCGCCGTCATTGCTGTTCGCTCGTCGCTTCTGCGTCTATTCCCCATTGTTCCGGCAACGGCTGCGGTCCTGGACGGATACCCGCGATATCAGGATCTTCTCCCCCGGCACCCCGTGGCCCGCGCGTCGCTTTTTGTTGTTTGGTTTCTAGCCGACGGGCCGCTTTCTCTCGCTGTTTTTGCTGGCGTTGCTTTTCTTTTTCCCGCTTTTGGAAAGTTGCTCGGTTCTTGGCCATAGGCACACCCCTTTCCGGCACAAACAAAAAGCTCCTGACACCACGAGTACGGTTCCAGGAGCCTAATTTTCACTCCGCTCTTCGGTAACCAATTGCTATCGAGAGATGAAAACTAACAGATCTCAACTCACGAAACAAGCAAGGAGAAAAAATAACGCGCCACGTACGCACCGCCTTTGCCGGGTATAAACCGCAACAAAGCGTGGAGATTCGCCACACCCTGCCTCCCGTTCATCCCCTGTGCTATGACGCGAGTCCGTAGCAACGACGGCATCATGGGAGAGTCTGCGTGCAAACGACACATGACCAAGTCCCGCTGACAACCAAACTCTTCTTCGGCGTGGGGGCAATGGCCGAGGGGATCAAGAATTCAGTGTTTAATGTTTTCCTGCTGTTCTACTACAACCAAGTGCTCGGCGTGTCCGGCACCTTAACCGGCGCGGCAATCTTCGTTGCGCTGTGTGTAGACGCCATTACCGATCCCCTGGTAGGCTCCTTGTCGGACGGGTTTCGCTCACGCTGGGGCCGACGGCATCCATTCATGTACAGTGCCGGTGTCCCGATGGCCGTGTGTTTTACCTTGCTCTTCAATCCTCCGTCTGGCCTTTCACAAACCGGCCTTTTTGTCTGGTTGACGACCTGGGCCATTGGCGTCCGCACGGCGATGACGCTTTATACAGTCCCAAGCAGCGCGATGATGCCGGAAATCACCTCGCATTACGACGAACGCACCTCATTGGTCAGCTATCGCTATCTGTTCGGTCTCATTGGCGCCGTGCTTATCGCACAAGTAGGATACCTGTATTTTTTCGCTCCCTCAGCGCAATTTGCCGACGGCCGACTCGATCCCGATGCCTATGGAAAGTTCGCCCTGGTAGGCAGTGTCATCCTCCTCTTTGCCATCCTCGTCTCCAGTCTCGGAACGCATCACCTCATTCCGTCGTTACGCTTCCCGCAGGACAATGAACCGTTCTCTTTTCGTCGCCTGATAGGAGAGATCCGTTCTGTGTTGAGCAACTATTCGTATGCCATGCTGTTTGTCGCAGCCCTCTTTGGCTCTATCACCGACGGGTTTCAGGAAGTCGTCGCGTTGTACATAGGCACCTACTTTTGGGGCTTTTCGACCAAACAACTGTCAGTCCTCACCTACGCGTACATGCTCGCAACCTTGATTGCCTTCGCTTTCGCCCGCCCTATCACCCTTCGTTTTGACAAAAAAAGGACGGTGCTGGGTTTGGCAATATTTTTCGTTGTGGTTGGTCCACTCCCAATTTTTCTCCGTTTGTTAGACCTCATGCCCGACAATGGTACGCCCTTGTTGCTCTTCCTTATTTTTCTCCATCTCCTCGCTGTTATTGCCGTGGCCATCATTATTCGCATTGTTGTTGCGTCTATGATCGCCGACATCGTCGATGAGCATGAACTCACGACAGGAAAACGACAAGAAGGCCTGTTTTTCTCAGCCGTGACCTTCGCTGACAAAGCGACCTCAGGCGTCGGTGGACTCATCGCGGGCGTGGCACTTGATCTCATTGCCTTTCCAAAGGGCGTAGCAGTTGGCGCTGTACCGCCCGAGACAATTTTTAAGCTCGGCCTCGTCGTCGGCCCTGGCTTGATGCTCTTACGTTTCTTGAGCTTGATGTTCGTTGCCCGATACCGCATTACTCGTGAGTCCCATCAACAAATTCTCACGCAACTGCGGCAGCGGCAACAACCGCAAGAGACGGCGTAAGACGGTCCATGCTCCAGGTTTCAGGTACCACGGAGGATATCCCAGTTTCCACCTTTCAGGCCTCACGTACCACGTCCCTCATTTACGTGGTACTTTTTACGCATTCTCTGTATCGCCTCTTGACGTTACAACACCATCCTGTCACCATACATTCCATGAGAGACAATCGTCCAGACACCAAACGTTGCTGGTGGTGGCTGCCCTAACTGGCGGCCCGGACGTTATACATTGAACATTAACGGAGCCGCCTTGGACACGGGGCGGCTTCGGTCTTTTCAGGACCGCCGCCTCTGAAGAGGCTGCGGTCCTGCTGTTTTACAGGGCCAGGCTCATAACCTTGGAGGAAAATATGGCCGGTAGAGCAGCGGTTATTCCTAGCGCCGAGACGTATGTTACCCGTGGTGGCCTGACCGTTCGTCGCGTTATTGAAGGTATTCCCACCGATGGAGCCATCGAACCAATTATCGATGCGCTCGATAGTCAACGTGGCGTCCTGCTTGCATCAAGTTATGAGTATCCCGGTCGTTACACCCGGTGGGATATGGGTTTCGTTAACCCTCCGCTCGTCATCACTTCTCGTGAGCGAAATTTTCGTGTCTCGGCTCTGAATCAACGTGGACAGGTGTTGCTCCCGGCGGTTACCGCTGCACTACGCCCCCTCCCTGCTGTCAGCGAGGCAGACCTCCACGGTGATGAACTCATCGGGACAATTACCATACCGAGCGGACGTTTTCCGGAAGAACAACGGAGTAAACAACCGTCAATTTTCTCGGTGCTGCGCGCAATCATTGATCTCTTTTTTCATCCTGACGAGGCGCATTTAGGGCTCTACGGTGCCTTTGGCTACGATCTCGCGTTTCAATTTGAGCCGATACGGTTACGGTTGGAACGTCCGACGGATCAGCGTGACCTTGTCCTGTATCTGCCTGATGAACTAATCTTGGTTGATCATCGTCGCGAACATGCAGCCCGCCAACGTTATGATTTTCAAGCCCATGGACAGTCTACCCAAGGTCTCGCGCGGGAGACCCGTACTCGGCCGTATGTCAGCAGTGAACGTGTGGAGAGCCCATTTGATCACGAACCTGGTGAATACGCCGAGGGGGTGCGCGTTACTCGTGAAGCTTTTCGTCGTGGTGACCTGTTCGAAGTTGTTCCGGGACAAACATTTTTTAGCCCCTGTCCAGCACCGCCGTCAGAGTTATTTCGCCGGCTACGCGAACGCAACCCTGCCCCCTATGGCTTTCTCATTAACCTCGGACAGGCAGAGTACCTGGTCGGGGCCTCACCAGAAATGTACGTTCGCGTCGAAGGTGACCGGGTCGAAACGTGCCCCATCTCGGGTACGATCGCACGTGGGGGAGATCCGATTAGCGATGCTCTGCAAATTCAACGTCTACTCAACTCTACCAAGGACGAGTCCGAACTTACCATGTGTACAGATGTAGACCGCAACGACAAATCCCGCATCTGTAAACCCGGTAGCGTACGCGTTATCGGCCGTCGCCAGATTGAGATGTACTCGCGCTTGATTCACACCGTCGATCACGTTGAAGGTCACCTCCGCGAAGAGTTCGACGCCCTTGATGCGTTTCTTGCGCACACCTGGGCTGTCACTGTCACTGGGGCACCAAAGGCATGGGCGATTCAATTCATCGAAGATCACGAAAAGTCTCCGCGAGCCTGGTATGGCGGTGCCGTTGGGGTTCTCGGTTTCGATGGCAACATGAATACTGGCCTCACATTACGCACCATTCGCATCAAAGACGGCGTCGCCCAGATCCGCGTCGGGGCAACGCTCCTCTACGATTCAGATCCAGACGAGGAAGAGCGTGAAACGCATCTCAAAGCCGAAGCATTTCTTGACGCTCTCCGACGTCCGCGTGGGGTTGCCCCGGAATCTGCCCAAGCCATTGCTGAATCCGGCTCCGGCAAACGTATTCTCCTTGTCGATCACCAGGATTCGTTCGTTCACACCCTGGCGAATTATCTGCGGCAAACCGGAGCAGAGGTGAGGACATTGCGTGCCGGATTTCCTCACGAAGAACTCGACAGTGTACGCCCGGATCTGGTTGTGCTCTCTCCAGGGCCAGGTACCCCACAAGATTTCGCCGTGTCTGATACGTTGCGGGCAGCGATCGAGCGGAACGTGCCCGTCTTCGGCGTGTGTCTTGGTTTACAAGGCATAGTCGAGCACTTCGGTGGCAAACTCGACATACTTCCCTACCCGATGCACGGTAAACCATCGCGGGTTCACGTGCTCGGCGGAAAACTGTTTGCCAACCTGCCCAGTGAGTTTACAGCCGCTCGTTACCACTCGCTCTATGCCGTGCGAGAACATCTGCCATCAGCACTGCAAGTGACCGCTGAAAGTGACGATGGTGTCATCATGGCACTCGAGCACGAGAGCCTTCCACTTGCCGCCGTTCAGTTTCATCCCGAATCAATTCTGACGCTGGGGAATGACGTCGGGTTACGATTGATTCGCAATGTGGTCGCATTCCTTGCCAGGCCTCACCAGGTATGAGACATTGACCAGACAAACGGACGGTTTCACTTGTACCCAGCGTTCGAGAATATTGAGGAGGCGAAAGCAAATGAAAGACGGTTTTCATGTACTCGATAGCGACCTACACGTTATTGAAACGGGCGAGATCTACGACAAGTACCTGGATGAAAAGTACCGGGATAAAATGCCTAAGTATCTGGGGTTAAGTCCCACCAACTTCCCGCACTGGGATGTACAAGGCCAACTCATTCCCCCCTGGGCGCGGACTGAAGATGTCGTCAAGGCCCAACAGTACCTCGATGCACCGACCGAGCACTTGTATAAATCCGTGCGAGAGAAAGGCTATGATTCGGTCTCTACGCTCCAAGCAATGGATGCGGAAGGGATCGACGTTGGCGTTGTGTATCGGACGTTTGCCCATATGGTCGTTTCTATTGATGACCTCGAACCAGCCTATGCCACGGCCTACTGTGCCGCGTTCAACGACTGGCTCGCCGATTACTGTAGTGCCGACGCGAGGCGACTGAAACCTGCGGCCATCGTCTCATTACACGACCCAGAACTCTCGGCAGCGGAAGCCCGGCGGGCGGTCGAAAAAAAGGGGCACGTTGGCGTGATTCTCATGCCGATGCCGATCAAAGATCGCTACGTTCACTCACCAGAATGCGATGTATTGTGGAAAGAGATTATCCGCCTCAATGTTCCACTTGCGTTTCATGGCACCAGCGGTGGAGCTTCGAAGGATTACGTCAGCAATCGTTTTCGCGGGAAACCAAATTTCCGTACGCAAAATCACGCAGCGGCCTTCCCTCTGGAATTGATGCTCGCCATGAGCGCTATGATTGTCGGTGGCGTGCTCGAGCGCTTCCCGAATCTCCGCGTGGGCTTCCTCGAAGGAAACTGTGGATGGCTCCCGTGGTGGCTCCACCGGCTTGATGATCAGTGGAAGAAGTATGGTGGCGGAGAAACGATCAAACTATCGGTCAAGCCTAGCGACATTTTCCGTCGTCAATGTTTCATCGGCACCGATGTCGATGAAGACCTGCTGAAAGTCGTGGTTGATGAGATCGGCGACGACAACGTCGTCATGTCAGTTGATTATCCACACGCGGATGGACCGTTCCCGAACGGCATTAAGACCTTTCTCGATCTCCCCGGTGTCAGTAAAGAATCCAAACGCAAGATTATGTGGGAGAACTGTCTAAAACTGTACGGCTTTAACGGACAACAGTTATTGGCCGCGTAGCGAGTCTGTCCCCTGAGCGGTCGTTTTATGACTGTCATGCCCACGGAAGCAGATATCTCAGACAAAAAATGGGGTGTTCATGCCCCCTTTTTTGTCTGGAGTGTAACCTTTTCTCCTCCTCAAACGTGACGCAGTCCCCCCTTACACCTGATGGTCGCATAAGAATGATTTATGCTCTCCTAGCCTCGGCAAAACTGACAGCGGTCACCACTAACGATTGAGGAGAAGGTTATGCAAACACCGTCCCGCGCCGAGGAGATTCTTACGTTCTGGTTTGGTGAGCCGCGGGATGATCAGACCTATTATGAGGCATGGCATAAGCGCTGGTTCACCACCGATCCACACTTTGACCAAGAGATTCGTGAGCGTTTTCTCGATGACTATCATCGCGCCGCAGCCCGAGAGTTACACCAGTGGCAGGAAACTCCCCGTTCTGGGCTCGCGCTAGTGGTGTTACTCGATCAATTCCCGCGCAATATGTTTCGGGGCACGGCCCAGGCATTTGCCACCGACGCATATGCGCGCGAAGTCGCAAAACACTTGGTGACCTCCGCGCTTGATCGCGACCTCCTGCCAATCGAGCGCAGTTTCGTCTATATGCCGTTCATGCACAGCGAAGAGATAGCGGATCAACAACTTTCGGTCTCGCTCTTCAGCCAACTTGCTCAGGAGCGTGCGTACCTCGACTCCCTTTCGTTTGCCCGCAGACATCAAGAAATCATCCGTCAGTTTGGCCGTTTCCCTCATCGCAATGCGACTCTTGGTCGTCTCTCCACCCCCGCCGAAATCACCTTCCTCCAACAGCCCGGCTCTTCCTTCTAAAGGTGCGCCATAATCAGTGCAGGAAACCTCTCGTACGGTCTTGTTTGGACGCCGCAACGCGTTTAATACAAAAGCTGCCCGATGGGAGTGGGAATTTTTCCCGTCACAAAAAGATTTTATCCTGTCAAAAGAGATCCCGTATTCGTGGAGGAGGGTTTTACGATGCGACGTACTTTTCTGATCAGTGTAATGGTTCTCGTGTTAGGCTTACCTACCCTAGGACGAACGGCAACGTGGGAGATCGATACCAACCATACTAGTGCACAGTTTGCTATTCGTCATCTCATGGTGTCGACTGTCCGGGGAAACTTCCCTAAAGTGACCGGAACTGTCAACCTCGACGAACAAGATGTCACCAAGTCAACTATCGAAGCCACGATCGACGTGGCCTCCGTCAATACCGGCATTGAGAAACGCGACGATCACCTGCGGAGTCCCGACTTCTTTAATGTCGCTCAATACCCTCACATAACCTTCAAATCCAAAAAGGTAGAAAAAGCAGGAGACGACAAACTGAAAATAACCGGCGATTTCACGTTACACGGTGTCACCAAGGAAATAGTGCTTGACTACGAAGGCAGTCTCACTCCGATCAAAGATCCGATGGGAAAAACTAGACTTGGTGGTATGGCTACAACCAAAATCAAGCGTTCGGATTTTGGTCTGACCTGGAACAGAGCCCTCGAAACTGGTGGGGTCACGGTTGGCGATGAAGTCTCAATCATACTCGATATTGAACTGACGCAAGCAGGAGCAACCGCAGCCGCAACTCCGGCAAGCGCGGCTACCGCTGTCAAACAAGCCGCCGACCAGGCCATCGACAAAGCTGTGGATACAGTCGCAGACAAGGCTCTTGATGCCGCTGCAGGGCAGTAAACTTCAGGGGCGAGCTACTCGCCCCGTTTTATACCCGAGATTTGTCGTCGTCGTTCATAGTTTTCGGTGTTCCCAGCCAACCACGACGGCGAAAGAAAATCAGCTGCCCACCTGCCACTGCTAGCATCAGAAATAGTGCTAGCGGGTATCCCCAATACCAATCGAGTTCCGGCATATTGAGAGGGGACACTTTGGTGTCGAAATTCATGCCGTAAATACCGGCAATAAAGGTGAGCGGAATAAAGATCGTGGCAATGACGGTGAGGACCCGCATGATCTCGTTGGTACGGTTGCTCACGCTGGAGAGATAAATCTCGGTCAGATCGGCGCCAAGTTCGCGATAGGTTTCTACCAAGTCAATAATTTGCGTCACGTGGTCATAACAATCACGCAAATACACGCGGGTTTCCGCGGTGATCAACGGCGTTTCCTCTCGCATCAACATGGCAAAGGCTTCTCGCTGCGGCCACACTGCACGCCGGATGGTTAAGAGGTCGCGCCGGATCGCGTGAATACGCGTTACAATAGTTGGTGACGGGTGGGTGACGATTTCATCCTCGAGCGCTTCAAGCCGCTCGCCGTATGCTTCGAGAACCGGGAAATAGTTATCCACTACGGCGTCGAGAAGGGCATAGACCAAGTGATCGTTGCCTCCCTCACGCACGTGTCCTCTTTGATGGCGGATGCGTTCACGCACCGGTTCCAAACTGTCGCCAGGAAGCCCTTCCTGAAAAGTCAGCACGAAGTTCTTTCCGAGAAAGATACTGAGTTGTTCAGTCTCCAGATGGTCGGTCAGCATAGCCATACGGGTGACAATGAAGTGATGGTTGCCGTATTGTTCCACTTTTGGTCGCTGATGGGTATGCAGAACATCTTCTAAGGCTAACCGGTGCAGACCAAATAGCTCTCCGATCTGACTGATCGTGTTGACATCTCCTAGTCCTTCAACATTGACCCAGGTAACTGGCCATTTCCCTACGCTCTTGGCCAATTCCCGCAGGTCCGACACTTGCTGTTCTCGCAGTTCCTGCGGACTGTACAACAGCAACGTGACGTGAGGTCGCGAAGAAGTCGGATCAGCAACCAGGGTGCCTGGTGGTGAGCCCGGTGGCGTGTGACGGCGAAACGGTCGGTTTTTCCGCTTGCCATGTCGCAATGAAGCCAGTGCATGATGTTTTTTCATGAGTACCGCTTTCATTGCCGATAGGCAGTTAATATACACACCGTCCGTGGACCAGAGCCTGTGGCTTGGATGTCCATCTCATTGGCAAAAAACATGCAAAACTTCACTTCCTGTCCTTTCGCACCCCACCGTAACCCACGCAGGCAAGCCATTCGGCCACGCAGATTGCGCCGACGGTGTCCCCCTATCGTTCCCAGAAACCAGTTGAGGTATATCTCCTCACACTCGTTCATACGTCCTCTATATTCATCTCCCCGGAGAGTACTCCAGAGAAAAGGCGCATGCATGTTGTTCTTGCACCACCCCTCAGATGAGATCATACGACGACTCCTCGCCCAGCAACAAGAGAGCCCCTATTCGTATGCTTCCCCCGGCGCAACACGAGACGGGGCCCCGTCCGGCTACACTATCGACCATAACCGCATCAAACTAGGAACAGGTTACAACACGTTCAGGTCAGCGGTCGCTGCACTGCAACACTGGGAGATGTTCAATCTTAGGTGGATTCACCTCTGTTGGCCGACGATGCCAGTCGCGGTCGGGTCAACAGTCGGCGTCCTCGCCCATGTCTTTGGTTTGTGGGTCTTCAATGCCTGCCGCATCGTCTACGTTGTCGAGGAACACGGGCCAATCGAAACGTTTGGCTTTGCGTATGGAACGTTACCAGCCCATGTCGAGCAGGGAGAAGAACGCTTCCTCGTACACTGGGCTCAGGAAGATAACTCGGTCTGGTATGACATTCTCGCTCTATCGCGGCCACACCATGTGGTCGCCTACCTCGGGTATCCGTACGTACGACGACTGCAGAAACGATTTGCGCGAGAGTCCCTTCAGGCAATGCTTACCGCAGTCCGTTGTTGTTAGGAATAGAAGCAGCCCTCTTCTTTGACAGTTGTGCCACGGGCAGCACGACTGCCCGTGAGCCACGTTGAACATTGGCGAACAAGTCACCAGTGGCACCAGGCATACCTCATGGTCCCCAATTCATGTGGGGATGCCAATCTCAGCCAAGGAGGCCGGGTTTCGTCAACCTCAACCCAGCCTACGGGCTTCATGGGCAGCCTCGCTTTGCGAGGTCACGATGGTAGCCGTGGGTTTTAACCCACGGCCCAGAAAACCATTCAACCGTTTGCATCGCATAGCGATGCTTGATTCCTTATCCCCATAGGGACCGTTCATCATAGTCAACTCCGTGACGCTCAAGGAACGCACGGAATTCATCCTGAAAAGTCTTGTGCCGGTGGTGTTCTCGCTGGTCGTCAACATACCTGACCACCTCCGCCAGGTTAGACTTACTAACCGTAAACGCACCATAGCCGTCCTGCCATCCAAACCCCCGGAGCATAGGAAACGTCTCATGAAACCATTTCGAAGAGCCGCCTTTGAGCAATTGTAGGGCTCGACTCAGTGCGATGCTCGGCGGCACGTTGAGCACCAAATGTACGTGATCTTCGACTCCTCCTATGGTCAACGGCACCACACAATGCTCTCGTGCAATCCCACCCAGGTATGACCAAATGCGGGTTTGGATATCCGCCGTTATCCATCGCTCGCGATTCTTAGTGCTGAAGATGACATGATAGTGAAGACAGGTGTAGGTGTTCGCCATCGGTAACCTCAGGATTATGAGGTGACTGTGCCTTGCGAGATAGCAATGGTCAACCGTCGCGACGCGACGGTAGTAGTAGGAAGTAGGAAGCGGAAGGGAAAAGGGAGAGGAGAGAGAGGAGACCTGAGTCCTGGCCTTAAAAGGCCGGGCTACCCTCGCATTGCCGCTTCGAGGCAGGATTCTCATCGCGTCGCAACACCATGATGGTAGCCATGGGTTTCAATCCAGGGCGGAATTCGATCACATCCAGGGTGCCACGGGCAGCTCGTTTGCCCGTGAGCCACGTTGAACACTGGCGAACAAGTCGCCAGTGGCACCAGGCGTACTAATACAGGAGGGGTGCAAGAAGATGATGCGTGCTACGCGTCCTGCTCCACTATGATTTTCTCTGGTGCAGGCGTCAGCCCAGCCTCTGCGCGGGCTTGCCGGATATGCGCAACAAAGCCAACGAGATGGGGCACAATCCATTCGGATTTATTACCCGGCAGTAAAGTCACTCGCCAATAGTGGAACTTCTCTCCACGTTGGCCAATCTCTACCGAGTTTACTGCCGCACAGCGGTAAAATAGATTGAAAGTCGCCCGCACAAACATTTCCCATTGTCGGACATCGCGGACGAGATCACCTGAAGGCATCGAGGTGAGCAATAGGTAGGACGGTGCGTCCTTTAGGGGTGTCTTTTTCTTGCGAAAATCAATCTGGATGATTCCTTTATCTTGATTACAATACTTGCATAGTGTCTGCAGGTTATCGGGAGCATTCGTTCCACCCAGATACCGCGGCTTGATATGGTCCACTTGAAGTGGTCTGCTAACTCCACAACAAAGGCACTTTCTTCTGTCACGTTGCTTGACTTGTCTTTTAATATCCTCGTCAGGTTCAGGATCGGGCACGTACTCGGGATGAGACACCGCAGGGGAAAAATCAGCTGGGCCAGCGCTCGTTAACTCTTTAATCAAGCGATTTACGCAGCCGTCATACTGTGACTTAAACATGTCATAAGAAGGGTAGAATACAGACCAAAAGCGATCTTTTCGAGAGTATTCCTTACGCAATTGATCGTAGATCTGAAGCGCCCCAAGATTATTTTCTAAATGGCCATGAGCTACCTGATCTAAGTCATGTAATTTGTGGGCATCAAAAGGAATAAACCGTGGTAGTTGCTGATCGTTCTGAGCCATATGTCGACCTATGGCAAACAGGTCCCGTTGTAAATCGCTACCAATGTGATCCACGCCCTCCGCAAAGTGGGAATTTTGCCAGGTCTCGATCTGATCTCGAACTGTCTCAAAGGCGAGTTCATACTCCTGCCAGCTCTTCAAGTCAGCATCAGAAAGAGCAGCTAAAAGAGCCACATACTTGTCCTTATCATGCTCAAAAACCATGACCTGTTGCTGCACTGACACTTCGTCGTCACTTCCCGCTACCCGAGTCATATATTCAGTAAGATACCAACCAATAGGCAGGAACTGCCGGTACGGCCCTGGATTGATGTTCCCTCCGCTATCCATCTGGCGGGCAAGGCGACGCACTAGTTCGATGGAAATGAGGTGAACGGGTGGCCGTTTCCGTAGTTCACGGGTTTCATCATCTATTTCGCCAGTACCAAGTTGATCATATGCTGCCCAGTCAATGTGTTGCTTCCAGTCATCGATGAATGAAACGAGGTGTGCTTCGGCAGTGCCTCCAAACTTGGGACCTCGAAGTGCCCGCCCCACCATTTGCGTCAGCAGGATACGGCTGGTGGTTTGGCGAGTGAGAAACACTGTCTGTACATCGGGGATGTCCGTACCTTCTGTAAGCATCTTGACATTGACAAGTACGTCGAGTTGGTTTTCTTTGAACGATTGTAGGACATGAGTATTCTCGTCTGCTTTGCGGCGGTTACGAGCTTCAGCACTTCCTGGGTCTGCATCAACATGAGCATAAACGACATCGGCTCGCACGCCACGCCGAATAAGAGCTTCGCGCAGGTAATCGCACTGATACCAGCGGTCAGCGAATATGATGGTTTTCCCCCATTTTGTTCGCTGGTTACAATAGGCAT
This sequence comes from Binatia bacterium, assembly GCA_050187625.1. Lineage (GTDB taxonomy): Bacteria > Desulfobacterota > Binatia > Bin18 > Bin18 > JBFWXH01. Next base: position 31,691 of record JBFWXH010000004.1, on the reverse strand, counting down.
TCACGATGTAATCGTTGCGCTGTTGGTTCGTGGCGAGAGTGTTAACAAGCTCCTCAGGGATATCTCTATAAGTGCCAAGCCATTTCCTATACTCACGGTCACTGAAGTCAGGCGTGAAAGAGGTTCGCTCCTCGTGCAGCACCGGCCTTGCCAGAATACCTACTGCCATCAATTCTGCGGCTGTTACTTGATGCACGATCCCCTGAGGAAACAGCTCGGTAAGCCATCCTCGCTTACGAACGTCGCCATAGGCGGGTGTAGCCGTAAGTCCAAGCAGGCACATTCCGGGAAAATGCTTTCGTAGCTCTCGTAACAGCTCACGGTGACTGGGGGCTGGGGCGTGGTGAGCTTCGTCGAATACGACTAATAGCTTCCCCTGAGAATTGTTCAGAAAGGTGTGTAGGGCTTCGTGTTCGTTCTTGAATGCACGACACGCCATAGGCAACGAGCTGATGACGACGTCGTCCGTGGGACGGATTGTATGGACGGGAAAGTGTTCGCCCTCCATACCCGAAACAACGCGAATGTGTAGTTGTCGCTTCGGCTCCGTGATCAGTGGAGCCCCAACGGTGAAGCCGTCAAACGCTTGTTCGAGTAAGTGATGGGTATGAGCCAGCCAGAGGACTTTGAATCCCTCCGACAGCGGAAGGCTGCAAGCGAAATGCACAGCGGTGAACGTCTTGCCGCCGCCGGTAGGCAAAACTAAAATGCCACCGCGCCCTCGTTCAGAGCTGTTCCCGTACCATTGACGTAGCTTTCCAAGAGCAGCGTTTTGGTGAGGAGCGGGTTGCCGCTGTTGGTGCTCCCTCCGAAGGAGTGCCAAATCATATTCAGCATAGAACTTACTCGGCGACTTTACTGCTGTCATGGGGTTTCCTTCCATATTTCAGGTCCCTTGGGAGCATAACTTGAGAGGCTAGCGGTTATTCGCACGGTACACACTGGCAGCAAGTTGCCTCTGGGAGTCAACTCTTGACGCTCAAGGCATTGCCAAACGGTTATCAAAACTTATTAGGTCGACCCCCTATACCCCTCTTCTTGTGATATTCTTCCCCAACTTCGTTACGAAAAGCAAGTGTTTGTAGAGAGACAGTGCGAAAGGTTAGGACCACCGCAGTCAAGAGGCCTATAGCACTTTTCGCTTGGATGAGTGGATTTGTTACCGTTGCTTTTCCCCTCACCCTGTCCTTCTCCCGCAAGAGGAGAGGGAACCCAAAACAACCTCTTCAAACAAATGCAGACCGCTGCAGAGAATTGATAGGTCCTAAATGTGACGAACAATTGGGACCGTCACAATCAGTACCAAAGGACAATATGATAGAGACAGATTGCCTCGCGGAGTTTATATTGAGCGGAACGAAGTGAAGCCGAAGGATTACGTAGAAACAAAATGCCCACCCACTGCCGTCCGTCTGGATTCCCGCCTGCGCGGGAATGACGACCCAGCAGACTCCTTCTGTTTCTGTCCATTTTTGAGTACGCAACACTCGAGGAGACCCACAATGACGCAGTACCCAGAGTTTCTAGCCACGCGCTATCTCGGCACCTTGTCCTTCGTTCCTCACTCCCCCTTTGCGCTCAAAACCTGACAGGAGCAAAAACCCGACACCTAGCCAGACATTGGCGCTTGCGAGACGGCTATAACGCTTGTGGAGACGGTCGAACTCATCACGCGCGGCGCGGGTCGACTCCTCAAACTGATCGAAGTTCTTAATTTCCTCCGTGCGCAAATACTCCATGCGGTTCATGAGCGTGACGCCATAGTAAAGAAATATCCCGGCCATGAACCCAACGATCACGGCTTTCAGTATACGAATCGTCGTCCGCTGTTCACGCTGGGCCAGGAATACCAGAGTGCCAAGCACCATCAAGATCGCGCAAACGGTTTCGAGCACATTAATACGATGCAACACTTGCGCAGTAATACTTCCCGCCAGGGTCACGCTCGGCAATCCGCGAAACACCGGTGCAGCCACGGCAAAGCCGAATGTCACCAGAGCCCCAATCCAGACACCAACACCAAGGGTTTCCAAAAAAAAGACTACACTATTGAGATGAGATTTATTCATAGCTAGCTCTTAGCTCTTGGCTCGCCCTCCCCTTCAGCATGTCGCCTCTGGCCTTCCCAACACGTGCCGCAGCGCACCCTTGAGCTGTGGGAAGCGGAATTCATAACCAGTCGCGACCAGTTGCCGCGGTGCAACACGAGTCCCAGCCAGCAACAATTCCTCTGCCATTTCTCCCAAGACCACCCGTACCGCAAACGCTGGTACAGGTAACAGGGTCGGTCGGCGTAACACTTTTCCAAGGATTGCCGTAAATTCGCGATTGGTCACTGCCTGCGGAGTTGTCAGGTTCACCGGTCCGCGCAGTGTGTCCGTTATCACGGCATGAAACAATGCGCCGACAACATCATCCAGAGCAATCCAACTCATATATTGCTGGCCAGAGCCAACGTGTCCGCCTGCTCCCAGTTTGAATGGCAGCAGCATTTTTGCTAAGGCACCACCCTTGGGACTCAGCACAACCCCAACCCGACCATGGACTACACGAATTCCAGCTTTCTCCGCCGGCGCAGTTGCCTCTTCCCAGGCTGTACAAACCTCAGCCAAAAAGCTACTCCCCGGCGGGCTCTCTTCTGACACCATTTCTGTGCCACGATTTCCGTAATAGCCAATCGCGGATGCACTCACGAGCACCTTTGGCGGGAGCACCAGTTGCGACAATGCTTCACTCAGCACCTTTGTGCCCCGGACTCGACTGTCACGAATGCGCGCTTTCTGCTCATCAGTCCAGCGACCTGCTGCAATGTTCTCACCCGCAAGGTGGACAACAGCATCCAGCCCTTCAAGACGAGTGAAATCCCCGACTCCACTCATCGGCTCCCACAACACTTCGTTCTCCGTGAGAACAGGTTTAGAGCGAACCAGTCGGAATACCTGATGGCCGCCGGTAGTCAAAAAAGGCACCAGAGCCGAACCCACCAAGCCACTCGCTCCCGTGACCAAAATCTTCATCGCCTTTCCTGTCCACCGCGCATGCGCGGTCACGTCATCAACCGTAACGCGGTGACGGTAGGTGAACAAACGCTCTAACTTCTCGCGCACGAAAGCACTTCCGCCCCAGTATCCGAGGACACCGAGCGGTAACGCATATTCGACCTGATCTTCCAAATAGCAGGCCGCGGGTCCATCGGGCCGCATACGGTGCGTATGCACCCAGTGTGCGAAGGGACCTGAGATCTGCACATCACGAAATTGCACGCCTTCCTGATAGTCCCGGTGTTCGGCCACCCACTGCTGCGACAGCGGACCAAGTCGCATACGCAACACAACTCGATCGCCATTCTGGATGCCACCGGCCCTCTCGACAACCTCGACCGACTCCCATGGTGGAGTCAGCCGCTCCAAGGCGCCAGGTTGCCCGTGCCAACGAAACACGACATCCGCCGGGGCAGGGATTCGGGTACGATGAACAAACGTCTCTATCTTCACAACCTGTCCTTATCTTTATGACTCTGGCAATTACTCTCGTAATCCTGGCACTACTTTTACGATTTGTGCGTGTCCGTCCCGCACGATCCGCAGTTCCACTGGCACGCCAACTTTCAACGCATCCAACGCATAGGTGTAGTCATAAATATTCTCGATCTTACGCCCAGCCAACGCGATAATGACATCTCCACCTGTGACTCCAGCTTGCTCTGCAGGCCCTCCTTTAATCACCCCGGACAACTTGACACCCGACATATCGCTCGGTGTGTAGTCGGGAATCGTCCCTAAGTACGCCCGGACAGCTACCCTCCCGACAGTTCTCGGTGGCTGCGTCGCCGCCACGTAATCCGGGAGATCAGAGCGAGTTGCCAGGGAGCGGGTCAGGGCCGCCATAAAGCGGGCAATTGTTGCCGCACCTTCAGCATTGATCTTGTCAGGCGTATCTCGCGGAGTGTGATAGTCAGCATGGGCGCCAGTAAATGCGCTGACAATCGGCACTCCTTTCAAATAGAAGGAAGTCGCATCAGTTGGCAAATAGCTGTCCGGTTGCAGTTTCACCGCAAGACCGAGTGGTGCGGCAAGGCGTTCAATATCTCGCGGCCAGGAGGTACTTGAGCTTATCCCTTGGAGAATGACCGCTGAGTTGAGGCGGCCAATCATGTCCATATTCAGATAGGCGACAACTCCCGGGGTCAGTACCGTCGGCTCTGTCGCACCTCCAAATGTCCGCACAAAGTGACTCGATCCCAATAATCCCAACTCCTCCCCAGACCACGTGGCGAATAGAATATCGCGCTGGAGTGAGAGATCACCTTTGGCTTTCGCTTCCGTCAGTACTTGTGCGATCTGCAGCAGGCCAGCTACTCCGGAGGCGTTATCGTCAGCTCCATAATGAATCTGCCCCCTCTCCTCCTCGCGTGCGAGAGAGCCTGTTCCTTCGCCACGCCCAAGATGATCGACATGCGCACCGATAACCACCGCACTCGGCGCTGGATTTATCCCGGCTTGCAATCGCGCCAGCACGTTCCGGCCGGTGCGCGTCTCCTGAACCATATCAATAGTCACTTCAAGTTCCAGGTCGGAAAGTAAAAAGCCCGGGACTACGTCGCCTGAATCCAGCGCGTCTTGCACCTCGCGCAACGTTTTCCCGCTCGGTTGGAGAAGATGCTCGGCGACGGCATCACTGACAGAAATTGCCCCGATGCTACTGGTCGCCAGGGTGGCGTCAAACGCTAATCGTACCAGCTGCTCCTTTACCTGGGCTTTTGGACCACTGACAACGATTACGCCACGCGCCCCTTTGTCACGGGCCACCATAGTCTTATAGCGGAGGCTCGCATAGCGGTTGAGATGTTGGCGTAGCTCCGGTGAAATATCCTCGGGGAGATAGCGCAAGACCATCACCCATTTGTCCGTCACATCAAGGTCAGTATAGACGTCATATGCTCCGTGACCATCCGCAGCCGGAGCAACAATCCCGTATCCTGCAAACACTACGCCAGCAGAATCAAAAGTACCGGTCTTAGAGGACGCCAACGGGCGCCAGTCCTGATCCACCGCATATTCCTGATCATCAGTGGCTGAACGCACAATGAACCGATTGTTCTCTCCCACTGATACCCCTGCTGTAAAAGAAAACTGTTGAAAAAATGTGTTATTATCCCCCGCTGGAACCAAACCTAACCACTGAAAGAGTGAGGCAACATACTCTGTCGCGCGTTGCTCACCAGCGGTGCCTGTAAGGCGTCCAGCCATTTTCTCAGATGCAAGCGCAGCAAGATGAATCTGCATGCTTTTCGCGTTGATCGGCAGCATGTCTGCCGCCAACCCAACTGGGGACTTTGGCGTTTCGTTTTCCTCAACGGTCGTCATTACCGGAGCAAGCCCAAGCAGTTGGCGCGCCACCGCGTCATTCCACTCAGCAAAGAAGATTTGCGGTCGCTTTTGCGGACCACGACCGGTACTCCACGCCAGGGTTTTACCGTCCGGGGAAAAAACCGGGAGTCCGTCAAAACCATCAGTGAAGGTCACCCGTACTGGCGTTTTGACGCCGCTCGCGTCGACAACATACAATTCAAAATTTTTCATTCCTTCCAGATTACTGGCAAAGATGAGGTAGTCTCCCGAGGGGTGAAAATACGGCCCCCATGACATCGCCCCGAGATGCGTAAGCTGCTGCACATCGGCACCATCAACATTCATCGTAAAAATCTCTGCTGTACGGCCGTCGCGGGAAAACCGCCGCCAGCAGATCCTTTGGCCATCCGCACTAAAAAATGGGCCACCATCGTAGCCGGGGCTGGTCGTTAAGCGACGAACCTGCGACCCATCGGCGTTCATCACATAAATGTCTAGCTGCGAAGACGGGTCACGGGCAAACTCCGCTTGCTCTTCAGCAGACAATTGTTCAGTGTAGGCATGCCGGTTCGAGGCAAAAACAATAAGCGAACCATCCGGCGACCACGATCCTTCGGCATCATACCCGCGGGCTTTGGTCAGGTTCTTAAGCTGCCCACCCCCTAAGTCAGATTCAAAAATGTCATACTGCTCATCAAAGTCCCAAGAATAGCGGCGTTCCTGACCAGAGGTGCGCTCGGCCAGCTCAGCCTGCTGCTTCTCTGTGGTTCGCGGATCAAGGTGTGTCGAGGCAAAGAGCACTTTCTTCTTGCTGGGATGAATCCACGGGCACGTAGTCTTCCCCTTCCCCGAGGAAACGCGACGCAAATCGCCGGTCTGCATGTCGAGGAGGTAGATCTGATAAAAAGGATTATCAGCCATACGTTCGCTCTGAAACACAAAGAGTGAACCATCCTGACTAAAATATCCCTCTCCGGCACGCTGCCCGACGAAAGTCACTTGACGAACATTGGCCAGCAAGCGCTCCTCTTCCTTTGCTGCAGCAGGCTGGGTTTCGCCTGCTCCTTCGTGCGGACTCGGAAGCGGCGGATGGGATGGTGGCAATCCCTCTTGGATTTGTTCTGGTGAGAGCGGAGCCGCTGGAGAGTACTCCTCTTGTTCCTCGGTGGGGAGTATCTCAGTGTCTGGCGCGGCAGGCGATACCGGAGCGTCCTGAACAGCTTCTTTTGGCAGGATTTCAGGGGTCTCGTCCGGTGCTGTGAACCTTGGTGGTCTTGTCTCCTCTGGCACCTCTGGGACAGCGGGAGAAGTCTGTATTTCCATCGCTTCAGAAGGGACCGTCGGTTCCGCGGGTGGCTGCTCTTCCACCGGCTCGACAAAACGTGGAACCTCCTGCGGCTCTGTCTGCGGAGAAACAGGTTCTTCTTCGGGCAAGTCGGTTTCACGCAGACGTGGCCGCTCCGGGGATTGTTTTTCCTCAACTACCGGGGGTTTCTCACGTTCTTGCGCCGGCAAACTGAATGGATCGATTGCTTGTACGGCAACGTGACGTTGCTCCTGTCTATCTTGTGCTTCTAGTTGCACGGGCCAGACACACGCGACCACCCCCGCCATAACAGCAATTCCCAGAACCCCTATCATGACTTGAATTGGTGTCACCCTGTTCCAATAGCCCTCACAAGAAGAGCTTCTTTCTCGACTCCGCATCCATACTCCTTGTCGTCTCACTCCGCCGTTGGTTCCGTCTGTGGCGCGGGCGTAAGCGGGGAACTTTCCCCCCTTGCCGGCGCCTTTCGTCGCACCTTCTTCCACAGCCCATTGGTACTAAAACACTCCCATCCCCAGCGTAGCCAGCGAATCAGTGCAAACGCCACCCACAATGCCCACGCTAGCATTGCCACACGATACGTCCATAACGGCAAAGAAAACATCCACCCTTGCGGCATAACCGGCCCGGTCCGATCTTGATACCAATGGAGGAAAAGATTACTAGAGCCGTTGCCGGCGATGCGCATCTCGGGTGCCCCCAGTAAGCCCCCCTGAACAACAAACAAGAACGCCCCTAACGCAACGATTGTCAGCGCGACCAAAGCTAGCTGGATAAGATTGAAGAGCAACGGGCGAGTCTCTGCCGCAAGACGCTTGCGGAATTCGAGAGCCAGCAGCCAACCAACCACGACCAGCATGATTTTAATAAACACCGCACTAAACCCAATCCCCAACAAGATCCACTCATGAGTTCGCAAGGGAGTAAATGGTAATCGTCCAAGCGCAATCGCGCCGAGCAGCACCACAAAGGCTGCTGACCAGAAGAGCACCGCGGGTCCCATCTGCGGACCGTGACAAAAAAGTACCCAACGGTCTCGCGGCACCTGCAATTGAATTGCCGCATTGACACTGTCACTGCCCACATCAACCGTGGGAGTGACATACGACGCGGTAACCCCATCAGTTTGCCGCCACTGGACAGAGACCTCCTGCGTCCCTGGCGTCAGTGGAATAGTCACGGTGCGCCCCTCTTGACGAATCGCTTGCGACTGTCCGTTGATATGCACCGACTGAACTGTTGCGGTTTCCGGTAGCGTCAGGCTATGCGACCCACCGCGACTACTACGAAGTGTCAGGTGGAGGACAACGTCCGTGGCTCGCCGGCCCGGAGTGACTTGTAAAAGACTCTTATCCACCGTCAAGGTCTGCCCGGGTACCCCTTCCGGACGAGTAATGTCCAGAGTAACCGTTTCTCCTGGCCACGGATGCCATTCCGGGAGCCATTGGCCCGAGCTTTGGTCACTATGATGCACGACCGGAATACCGGTCGGCAGCACACGCCAAATCGGACTCACATCGAGTTTCCAAATCTCTGTCCACACGGTGGTCTCGGGTGCGGCAAGCGTGAGTTGCCCGCGCTGCTCAAGTACCGAGGACCAGCCAACCTCAGTGTCACCGGGCGCCATGTTCACCTGGACTTTGCCCGACTCCACCCGAGTGCCTGCGGTGGTGACCGACTCACCGTCCAACAGTGGGACTTCAATGACAGCAGTCGTCCCGTGTGGAGAGACCCGTAGCACTCGCGTCTGTACGCTCCAGGTTAACCCTAGCTGTAACGTCCGCTCGACGCGCACGAATGGTGGCAATGTTCCGGGTTCTAGCGTCACCGCTGCAGCCCGGTCATTTGCGCTCCGCACTCGTCGCAATTGCAGTTGATTGTCTGCTACTCCATCTTCATGGACACCATCGACCTCCCAACCTGCGGCCGATACTTCAACAAAGTACGAGCGGAGAGGAAGAGCCAGTTCAACCGAGTCACGCGCAGGCAACACTCCCTCCATAATAACCTGGCGTGCTCCAGTGGGTAGCACTATCCACAAACGACCGTTATGACGATTGAGACCGCGGGCCGGGTTGCCATCAAGCAGTACGGTCTGCGGTAACCAATGACGCTGCTGTCCGGGTAACGGTATGGCGACTTGTGCTCCCGCATGTACCTCTTGTCGCAAACGAAGCGTGTCGCCAATAATTTCAACGCGCAGCCGCGGACTCGTCGCGCACATAGGGATACACTCCGGCGGGTCTTTCTGTGTCAGGCGGTTGCGCAGATCGTTGAGTAACTCCGGCGAGGGAAATGTCTCTTGCGCCCTGCTCGATAGCGGCGACAGGAATACCAGCATACACAGCAGAAGACCGGTTGCGGCACTCGCGTTCGGCAGCGAGGGTAACGTCAACTTCCCAGCAGTATAGCGAATATCAAAAACACAGAGCAGCACCGCTCCGACCAGCAGAATACGAACAAGGGTCAACAAGAGATTGACTCGCGGCGAAAACAAAACGAAATGGACAGTTTGACTGTGTTCGACCGGCCCGCTCCATCCCAAGTTCAAGGTAGTCCACTCCCATCGCGGCAAGCCTGGTCCAGTTTGAATCGCCGCGTTGGGGTCGTATTGAGCAGGTTTCTCTGCTACCACACGCTTCGATCGTGCCGCATATTCATACACGTCTGGACTGCTAGGGGTCGGCGCTCGACGGGCCATAGCCTCAGCTCTCTTCGACGTAGCCTTGTCCATCGCTACCATTGCCGAAAGATCTTCGAGCTTCCCTTCTTCCGGTAGTAACGTTTCATCTTGCGCCATCTGGCTTTGTACCATTGGTGCCGGGGCAAGTGCAGGCTCCATTCTGTCTCTAGGTTCGCCGGCAACTCCACCAATAATAGTTCCCAACCCACTACCCACAAGCCCGCCTTGTCTTCCCCCCCATCCGCGCTCTAGTTGCGGATAGAGTCCCCAACGCGCTTGTTGCACCATGAAGGTCAGAGAAATAATCAGCAGGAGCACAAGCGCAGCGACACGATACGCAATCGCCAGGCGGCGTGGCCAGCCAACAGGAAGCACGCGGAGCAACGCTGTCGCCGCAAGCACATGCAGCCACATCCACCACGGAGCACGATACTCATGGGCAATAAGCGCTAGCGCTAGAAGAGCGACGATCCCCCAAAGACGACCCCACAATTTGGCCACTGCTAGCGCGATCAGAAAAACGACAAACAGATCCATCAAGGTCCAGCGTTCCAGCCAAGTGCCAGGCATATAATCCACACCTGACGCCGTAATCACCCGCCAGCCTGGCGGGAGGTGCAACTGCCCGCTCACTTGATGAAAATCGTGGTCCCAGCCAACAGCTGGCACGATCGCGCGTGCTTCTTCCAAGCGACTGTCCGCCACCAAGGAGACTTGTCCCCGCCGAAGCTCAACTCCTGCCCGCCCAGCCGTATCGCTTTTGGTAATGAATTGTTCTTGTCCGTCAATCGCCACTCGACCCAGGGTTCCGGGTGTATCCAAATCGAGTCGCCAGCCACGGGTCATAATGCCAGAGATAGTATCTTGCACCGTGTAGCCACGACCATCGAAATCGAGCCACCAGTGCCGCTGGAGCATCAGCTGATCTGGCGCGGGTTCTGGGTCTCCACGTTTTTTCTCCACTAACTGTAGGGCCTCACCTGCCTTCACAATATAAGTAGGAAACGAACGCCAATCCGACGGCAGAGTGGTTTGCTGAGGATCAATCGCAGGAACACCAGAGATCTCCACTTGCCGTAAATGGGGACGGGCTTCGAACACCCATACCTCTTCCTCTGGCCATTGACCGCCGGTTACCCTGGGCAAGGGAATCGCGTGCAGTGCCGTTCCCGTATGTCGCGCAATGAGGATAACGGTCCACTCCCCTGCTCGCACTTGTATGCGCAAATGGCCATCGGGTTCCAGCCGAGCCGGTAACGGACTGTTCAATGACATCGGAATGTACTCGGCCGTCAAAGCCTGTCCGAGCACCACTTCTCGCTGCTTGCCGGACACTTGGAGATCGATGCGCGTCGTGACCATCAAGGGAATTTCATCCGTGATCCGGCGGTACACCTTCAGGTCGAGACGATCTTCGACCTTCTCCTGGTCTGTCACACCTTGGCGTAACCACACTTTGCCACTCTCATCAATCTGTGGAAATTCCACCGTCTGCTCATCAAGTGTCAGCGTTATCAAGCCCGTGGTCGCGGGAATTTGCAGTGCTTGCGGAAGCGATTCCCACACAAATCTCCCACTCACGGTGTATTCTCCCGGCTGCAGGTAAAGAGAAGGTACTCCACCGCGATCATTAACAACCACAGGTTGACCGTTGACTTGTACCTCCTGCGGCCAGTGTTCTCGCTCGCCAGGCAAGCCCGTCCATCCTTCCGCAAACACCTGCCAGCGTTGCGAGAACTCCCCGCCGTCCTTCGCCAATTTGAGTTCGAGACGCGACGGCCACTGACACGTCGTGCGGTCGGCTATCCCATTATAGAAAAATGGACATTCCTGTTCTTTGTATCCATGCAGCGACCACTTAATCCACGGGCGGAGAGGCTCAGGAACGTCTTGTTGGGATAACGGCTCAGCGAGGGCAGCCACACAACTACCGAAGAAGAAACAGAGCACCAGCACGGTACGTATCATGGGACTCTCCTATGATCAGGTGGGGGTTCAGGAAGTCACAGTATTCAGAGATTGCCAGACCGCATCATTGAGTGAGTGACTCATCGACAGCATGAGGGATTGGCTCATTGAAGCGGTATCGGATTACATCATTGTCAAACTGTGTCACTGCAGCACTGAGCAGTTGACTCATGGAAAAATCATCTTCTTTACCGCATCAATACGCCACTCTATCAACGGTGCGCGACAAGAGACAACGAAAAATGGTGGGGCAACAACCACTCGCACGAACCACGCCTACTTTTTCTCTTTTTTCTCCTCCTCTTGTAGCAGCTTGCGTGCGGTTTCGAGTTCTGTCTTCTTTGCCGCATCAACCTGCGGGTATGCAAGGTTGAGCCCTTCGAGCGTGTCAATAATCGCCGCAGCCACGACCAAACGAGTGAACCACTTGTGATCTGCAGGTACGACATACCACGGCGCGTCATCTGTACTGGTATGCTGAAGCATCTCCTCGTACGCGCGCATATAGTCGTCCCAATGCGCGCGTTCCTGCACGTCGGGCAAAGCAAACTTCCAATGCTTTTCCGGCTCATGTAATCGATCGAGGAAGCGTTTCTTTTGTTCGCTTTTGGAGACATGAAGAAAGAACTTACGAATGACCGTACCATTGCGGGCAAGATAGCGTTCAAACGCCTTGATGTCCGCGAAGCGCTCGTTCCAAATCTCTTTTGTCACGAGCGCAGACGGCAACTTCTGTTTCCCCAGAATTTCTGGGTGAACACGAACGATCAGCACTTCTTCGTAATAAGAGCGATTAAAAATGCCGATGCGTCCACGTTCCGGTAAGCGCCGTGTTGTACGCCAAAGAAAGTCATGGTCAAGCTCCTCGGCAGAGGGTGCCTTAAACGAGGCGACTTGGCACCCTTGGGGGTTGATCCCGGACATAACGTGCTTAATCGTGCTGTCCTTCCCTGCGGCATCCATCGCCTGAAAGATCAAGAGCAAGGACCAGCGGTCTTGTGCATAGAGTTTCTCTTGCAGTTCACTCAGCGCAACAATACCGTGGGCCAGCAATTGTTGGGCCTGCGCCTTGGTTTTGATGCCACTCGTGTCTTTCGGATCAAAATCCTTGAGACGAAAGCCTTGGCCATCAGTCAGGCGAAAGGCTTTGGCCAAATCGTGCTCTTTCCCCATATTTGCTCCTGTTCTTTCCTCCTCCATTTCTAACTCGCTACGCATCCACACCCTTATGTTGTCCTCCATCGACGATGACATGAGTTCCGGTCACCCAACTCGCCGCCGGACTCGCCATAAATACAACGACTCGGGCCACTTCCTCCGGAGTACCGTAGCGCCCAAAAGGAATCGATTTCTTAACCCGCTCGAAATAATCCGGCATGCCTTTTTCGACTCGATCCCACGCTCCTCCTTCGAAGTAGATCGATCCAGGCGAGATCGTATTCACGCGAATCCCCTTGCGAGCGAGCGCCTGACCGAGGTCGTTAGTATAGGCGACGAGCGCCAGTTTCATCGCACTATAGGGGTTCGGCGGACCAAAACTCTCCACCGCCGCTGTGGTGCCAATAAAAATGACACTGCCAGCTTGCGACTTTTCCAGATACGGCTGGGCAGCCTCCACGCCACGCACGGCCCCCATCATGTCGATCTGAAAACTTTTCATCCATCCTTCTTCGCCCTGCCCAACCATAGCGCTTACGTTGTGCACAAAAATGTCGAGTCCACCTAACGCTTCCGCTGCTTCCGTAATGAACGTTTTGTACTCCTCGGCTTTGCTCACATCCACAACCTTTGAAAAGACGGAGACGCCTTTGGCCTGGAGTGCGCTGACCGCTTCCTGTAGCCCGTCTGACTTCCGCGCACAAATCGCCACACTCACCCCTTCGTCCGCCAAATGCTCAGCGATAGCCCGACCGATCCCGCGGCTTCCCCCAGTAACAATCGCTCGTTTTCCTTTAAGACCCAGATCCATTTGTTCGGCTCCTTTCTTATGCTGCAGGTTCTCCCCAATGACAGCTAATCTTGACACAACTTTCTTCTCGGTGCTAACTGGCCAGATATATTCAATCGAGGAGGGCTCACTATGGTGTATCTTCAAGCGTCGATCAAGTTGTATCCGGGCAAACAGCAGGACTTCATTAATTTGCTCAATTCGCTGATACCGGTCGTTGGCAAACACGGCTGGAAATTAGTCGGTAGTTACGCAACGTTTGCGGGACGTCTCAATACAGTCGTTGATTTGTGGGAATTACCCGATCCGAACGCATTGCAAGCCGCCCTCTCCGATCCAGAAATGCAGAAGGCCGGCGCTCGTATTAGTGAGATTGTCGAAGACGAGACGCTGACGATCATGACCAAACTACCGATCGGGTGATCGCGGCGGACCGATCTCGTGCAAAGGTGCCGGGGGTTTCAACCCTCGGTCCTTCACAGGCGCCGTCGTGTCACGATATGCACCAGCACCAGGAACACCGCACTGATGCCATACATGATGGCAAAGTCTGGTGCGGCCATGAGACCAAATTTGTTTTGCACCCCGGCAGGCGTCAGCTCATACGCATGAATCAACCCGACAACTGAGAAGACCGCTGCGGCCAAGGTCCACCCCGCGGCACGGAGAAAATCTCGTTCGATGACAAACACGAGGATCGCCGCAAGTATCATTGCACTGAGCAGGAACCCCTGATTCAGGGCGATAACTCCATAGATGTAAAGATCGTTGCCAAACGTAGGAGCAACCTCGAAGAGTGTCTTGCCAGCTTTCCGGACGCTTGTCTCGATGAGTAATAGCGCCCAGGCAGCCATCGAGGGAATCAGGCCGAAGGCAACCGCCAGCGCATGTTGCTTGGGAACTTCTTGAAAAGCCTGCGCAGTGATAATGATCCCAATCCATAGGAGGATACCAAGCGTTGCCTCGATGGGAACGATCTTGAGAACGAGGGTAATCCCACCGAGGAGACAGAGCATCGTAATAACCACACCGTTGAGCACGGAATACCCCGCTCGTGCTCCCATCGCTTTCCAGGCCGGATGACCAATATAGATGGTCGTCGGGAATGCACTCCCGAATAAGGCCGCCGCGAGACTGCCAATACCATTGGCCAGGAGTGAAGGTCGGGTTTCGTAGCGGTCCCCTGCAGCTTCGGCGCTTTCGAGATTTTGCAGTGAGCCAACAATATTAAAGAGTCCCATCGGAAAGATCACAGCCAGATACTTCCAGCCCAGCTCGCTGGTCAACAGCGCGAACATATCGCCGGGAACCGGCGTCGGAATATACACGGCAAACACATAGGGCTCAGGGGCGGACACAAACGACGGGAAACCCCAAATGCGTAAGAACCATGCCACACCTACCCCAGTGAGCACGGCGAGAAAGCCACCCGGAAGGCCAAACAGCGACTTCATACCTGCCGCATAGGTAACGAGAATCATCATCATCGGCAGGATGGCAATGGCCGGTGAGGCAAAGATCTGAAAAATGAAACCCATGGCAATAAAGGTGATAGCGATGCCAGCCAGGGCCGTCAGAAGCGCCGCACGCGGCGTATTCTGTCGGATCCAGTCACCGACAAACGCTCCAGCAGTTTCCATCAGTCCACTGAGAAAACAGGCAAACACTCCGGCTTGCCAGGCAAGCGTGGCATTCTGAGTCTCCTGATAAATGGGCCCCATGATAAGGAAAATATAGGCAAACAAACTGGGCGTATTGATGCCATACGGGAGAGCCGTCACGTCGGTGCGGCCAGTAGTACGCATCAGCTCTCGTGCCTGCCACGCGTAAAAGACGTTACCGATAAGCAGCGACACCGCGGCAGCGGGCAGGACCCGACCACTAATCAGATCGGCTGGAAAGCCGCAGACCACTTTACACAGCACGGCGATCAGCATGAGCTGCAGCAGATTATCAATGAACAGGCCAAAGAACCCGTCAAGGTCACCACGAACACACCACAGCGGGGTGGTGCCGACTTTAGACTTTGGACTTTGGACTTTGGACAAAGAAGACGTCATCGGCGCGGCATCGTAGCGTGTGAAGAGAAAAGGGTCGAGGACCTAAAGCGGCTTGTAGTCAAGTTTATCGCGGTAGCCTGTCATTCCGGGCAAAGCCGCAGGCCGCGACCCGGAATCCAGGAATAAAACTGGATTCCCGCCTGCGCGGGAATGACGTTTCTGCTCTTCACTCTGTAAAAATCTACCTCTGAAAGGTTCCTTCTCCCACCGGGAGAAGGTCAGGATGAGGGGGTCAAAAGGCATACCTTCTATATTTTCATCCACCCACCAAACCTGGAAATTTGCTCAACAACATGTCATGCTTTCCTCCAGAGGGACAAGGACTTGCGCATGGGCGACACCGTAAGAACCTTGTGGGGGCATTCGACCAATGAGCGACCAAAGCAATTACCGTTACGATGTATTCATCAGTTATAGTCATGTTGATCGCGACTGGGTATGGAATGAACTGCTTCCACGGTTGGAAAACGCCGGATTGCGGGTGTGTATCGATGACCGCGACTTCGAGATTGGCACTCCCAGCCTGGTCAACATGGAACGCGCGGTTGACAACAGCCGCCATACGCTTGCGGTGCTCACACCAGCGTGGATCGAAAGTCAGTGGACTGAATTTGAAAGTTTGCTGGTCGGAGGTTCTGATCCGGCTGGTCGGAGACGTCGTTTATTTCCTCTTATCCTCAAGCCGTGTGAACTGCCAACCCGTATCGGCAACCTGACTTATGTTGACCTTACCCAACCGCACCCGCATATCGACCAGTGGCAACGCCTTTTGACCCAGTTGCACAACACAACCAACCATTCTCCAGCCCCACTCCTGGATGACTACCCTTCAACTACGCTCAGATTTTTCTCTCGCGTGCTTGTCCAAGGAATCACTCCCTCACAATGGGTACACGCAAATAGAAATCAACTTTGCCCTCGATATTTGGCAAGAAAGGCTAGAGAACGCCTCCTTCATTATTCCGGTGCGACTTGAAGGTGGGACTCAAACACCAACAGGGACAAAAGAAGCTACCCGAAAGTCTTTACCCGTTCGAACGGTATGCACAACGCCTGGAATGTTCCTCTGTAGATGTAGCGGCGATCGGAAGCGTGCATCAATGTCGGCAGGCAACTCCTCAGAGCCACTTGATGTATTGCTTCGCCGATTCCATCGTATCAGTCAGGACATCGACGCAGCTTTGCAGCAAGAAAGCGTTTACAACCAACGGTTAGCTTTGCGGGCTGTCGAAGATCGGTTAGACGGACTGTTGCAAGAACTAGATCGAAGCACCCGACCTCATAACAAGCGTTTTATCTCAGTTGTCGATCAATGGCATCACATTGCGACGGAGCACATTCACCAATTAACAAATACCACCGAGAAGCTTCAGGAAATCGACAACCCCTACGTGATTGGTGTTCCTCTCACCGAGCAACGAGAACTCTTTGTTGGGCGGACCGACACTAGTGCACGAATTGAGCAGCTACTACTAGATCGACGGCGTCCTCCTCTCCTCCTCTACGGCCAGAGACGCACCGGCAAGACCTCACTACTCTATAATCTAGGCCGTCTCTTGCCCAGTACGATCGTTCCGCTTTTTGTCGATTTGCAAGGACCGGTTTCATTAGCCAGCGATCACGTTGGATTTCTTTCCAACCTTGCTCAGGGAATGATTCAATCAGCGGAAAGGTACCGAAATCTCAAATTTCCACAGCTCACCCGCGAAGAATTGACCAGTGACCCGTTTAGCTATTTCGACGAATGGCTAGACAAGGTTGAGTATGTTTTAGGCTCGAACACCGCGCTCCTAGCCCTAGACGAATTTGAGGCATTGGACACAGCACTGGCAAGGGGCCGCTTTGAGGAAACAGTGGTACTTGGCATGTTACGCCATTTAATTCAGCACCGCCCTCGTTTCAAAATCTCGATTGCCGGTTCACATAGCCTTGATGAAGTGCAACGTTGGGCCAGTTACTTAATCAACGTCCAAGTAGTTCATCTCAGTTACCTCAAAGAAGTAGAGGCGCGTCAACTCGTCGAGTGTCCGGTCAAGGATTTTTCTCTTCGCTATGAGCCTAACGCCAGTCGGCGTGTCCTTGATCTCACACAGTGTCATCCTTATCTCGTCCAATTATTGTGTGCCGAGATTGTCGCACTGAAGAATGAGCAAGATCCTTCTGTTCGTCGTCTAGCGCGACTTGTTGATGTAGAGGCAGTCGTGCCGGAGGCTCTGATTCATGGAAGTTTGTTCTTTGCTGATATTGAGCGGAATCAAGCGGAGTTGACTCGGCGATGGTTTGTGCGATCGGGCATATAAGAAGCGAAAGGGAAATTCCCAGACCCCTGCCGGAAACGCTACGCTTATTCCGGCTTGCTTGGAGAAGCTATGTTCCGGTGGCATCCGCATAAAAATATCTCCACCCTCCTCCCCCCTTCCAGCCAACGGTTCGGCTAATGCCGCTACGGTCGGTCCCGTCCACCACTCGTTTCAGCCGCGGGATAATGTGGGTATGACAGTGTTCACCAGATTCGATCATGATCCAGCGACGACCCATTTTATGAGCCACGGCCCCGGTCGTGCCTGAGCCAGCAAACGCATCCAATACCCAATCACCCGGTTGGGTCGTCATCCCGATAATTCGTTTGAGTAAGGCTTCCGGCTTTTTCCCGTTGGTAAAATCGACCCCACCCTCATCACCAAGACCGGTTGTTTTAATATCGTACCAAAAATCTCCTGGATGAACCGTGAGATAATCATCGGCAAACAACAACCGGACACGCGGCTGTGCCATGCGCTCATTATACTCACGTTTGATCACGTAGAGGTTTCGTTGTGGAGTCTCGATAGTAAACGCCCCAATGTCTGCTGGGAGCGTGGCCTTCTTCCGGTCAGCCAGTTGTTTCGCCACCGCTGTGGTCGCGCAGGTTCGCACGATCTGCCACGCATGTTCTTGTAACCACGAAAAATCAGGACCCGCACTTCTGTCCCGTCGGCATACGGTTTCTACTGGCCGCAGAACGAACTGTGCACAGATCGTGTCGGCCTGCCGCAACTCGGCTGCCGTGCGATTGTTCTTCGCAATAATGGTTTTGAGTCGATGCATTTCCGCACGACTCACATTTTCCACTACCGTACGATATTCACCATCCCACCCGTCCTTCGTGATCCGTTCAAGCTGTAACCCACGAATCCCCGACTTTCCAGCGAGAATGAGGTATTCTTTCAGCCGCGCAATCCCTCCGCGTTTTATGACATGGGTCATTTTTACCCCGGTGGGCTCGGCCATTTTCACCACAATCACTTTCAGGTTCTCTTCCCGACATATCTGCGCCATCAGCAAATAAAGGCGAACAAATTCATTGTCATCAATTTGCACAACCAAAAAACCGTCATCACGGAGAAGTGACCACAGCAATTCTAACCGAGGCCGCATCATCTCATACCATCGCTCACGCTTCAGCGCGTCGCGATAGTGAGGAAAGGCATTGCCAGTGTTATACGGAGGATCAATATACACACACTTCACCTGTTTGGAGAATTCTTGCCTGAGGACAGGCAAGGCAAGCAAATTGTCAGCGAAGATCAGCCGATTGTCACACCCTCCGGTATCCGTTGCCACGGGCGGGACGGGGTATGATCTCCGGAGGTCTTCAACCAGCGTGGTCGCAGTAGGACGAAGAGACAGTTCCATAGGCTCACGAGATCCGGCTTGCGCCGCCATGAGGATAGCGTAACTGTGGTGACAGACCAACGTGCCGGATAGTAGAAACAGGCCACTAAAGCAGAGAACACGATGAAGGGGGATTGCCAACAGGCCAACTCCACCGCTATCGAAGTAGACGTCAGTACCTCTCGCCACACTTTGTGCGGCGAAATAATGGAAGGATAAAAGGTGGACCTTCCGAGGAAGGGAAAAAACTATGACCAATACTCCGGCGTACGACCCCATCGATCATCGCTACTGGGATGAGAAAGATCTCCGTTCAGAAGTGGAGCGTATTTTTCAACTGTGTGCCGACTGTCGTCTCTGTAACAAATTCTGCGGTAGTTTTCCCAAACTGTTTGATGCGGTGGATAGCTACTGCACCGACGAAAAATACGCTGAAGTCGACATAAAAAAATTCACAGCAGAGGACGTCAAGGAAGTCGTCGCAATGTGCTTTCAATGTAAGCTTTGCGAGATCAACTGCCCGTACACGCCGAGCAATAACCATGAATGGGCAATCGATTTTCCGCGCCTGATCGCCCGCGCCAAAGCTATTGATGTCAAGAAAAATGGGGTAACGCTGCAAGACCGGATGCTGGGGAATCCAGACCTGATCGGCAAATTCGCGCGCTGGACAGCCCCCATCGCCAATTGGGCGAACGAAAACAAAGTCCACCGGCTTTTTATGCAAGGTGCACTCGGTATTCATAAAGATAAAAAACTTCCTCCCTTTGCCTGGAAACCCTTTGCTGCGCGTTTTCGCTCAGCTGCCAAACCCCCGACCGGTGAACCTAGTGCTCGCATTGCGTATTTCTCGACCTGCTTTGTCAATTACAACGAGCCTGGACTCGGCATGGACACACTGGAGGTGATGGCCCGCAATAATGTGGATGTCGCCTTCGCCTACGAACGTTGTTGCGGCATGCCTTTATGGCATAACGGCGACATGGACGGCGCGACCACCGCAGCACGCCAGAATGTGACCATGCTCTTGCGCCAAGTACGTGAAGGACGCAAAATCGTAGTCACCAATCCAACTTGCTCGCAAATGATTCGGGTAGAGTATCCTCGCCTGTTAGGAACAGAGGAGGCAAAGGTTGTTGCTCAGAATACGACCGATCCAACCGAACTTCTCGCCTCTCTCGCAACCCGAGGCAAACTCAACCGCGACTTCAAAACTGGCGCGGGAAAAGTTGCGTACCATATGCCTTGTCACTTACGGACACAGAACATCGGCTATAAAACGCGCGATGTCCTCTCTTTACTCCCCGACACCACGGTTGAGGTCATTGAGGCGTGCTCTGGCCATGATGGAACATGGGCGATGAAAAAAGAAAACTTCGAAGCTTCGCTGAAATGGGGTGGGAAAGCGTTCCGTGACATCATGAACGTCTCTCCCAACGTGACGTGTTCGGATTGTCCGCTGGCCGCCATTCAGATTCAACAAGGCACCGGCCGGAAGCCCCTCAACCCCATTGAAATCCTGGCAAAAAGTTATCGCGGAGACCCAATCCAGGACACAGACAAATAGTCAGCAGGTCAGGGGGGCCAAAATTTTTCTTGCTATGACTGTCAAAACACGTTAAGGGAGGCAGTAGGTATTAATTTCACAGCTATAGCAGATGGAAGGGATTTGCTGTAGCGAAAGGAGTCTCACATGCAGCAGGGAGGATTACGATGCGCAAGTCTAGCACTTGTGTTGGCAACAGGAATTGTCGTGGCTGGGATCAGCGGATGTACAAGTGAAGAGTCCAGCAAGGGCGCAATAGACACAGCAAAAGAGAAAGCCGCTGCTGCTTCAGACGCAGCAACATCAGCAGTTGGTAGCGCAGCGGAAACCACCAAAGAGACGGCCGAGCACGCAGTCGAAGCGACCAAAGAGAAAATGGGTGAGGCCGCAGAAGCAGCAAAAGAAACGGCAACAGAAGCGGCGGCGGCGACAGCCGGGGCAATGGGGGACGCGGCACAGGCTACCGGCGATGCCGCAAAGGCTGCTGGTGATGCGGCCAAAGAGATGGCAGACGATACAAAAGAGAAACTACAAGGTCATTAAGCATGTGACGTGGGGAGAGGAGTCCGACTTCTCTCTCTCGTCTCTTCCTCCCTATTTTTTCCATCGACGCTCGTTATTCTCGTCGTAACGGCTCTACCGTCACCCAGAGAGGCCGTGCCCCTAACGCAATTCGTTCGGGATCTGGCCCGTGAGATTTGAGCAGGTAGGCTTTGGTCTCGGCAATCTCAAAGGAGCCCCGCCACACCACGCTTCGTCCCACACAACGGACGATTAACGTGATGAAGCACGCTTTCGCCCGCCCAAAGAAGAACACTCGCTGTAAAACCCGTACGATATAATCGAAGCGATTGATCGCATCATGATGTAAGACCACAGCAAATAACGGTGGACGTTGCCGCTCGCTGCGGAGCTTTTGCCGGGTAATCGTCTTCCGTAAACGTCGCCTTAAAGCACGAGAGTCTCTCGTCGACATAAATCATCCTCGTAAGAGAGAAACAGTTAACAGCGAGATCGAGTTTCCTTTGCTTTCACGTATCCGAATTGTGTAGCTCAATAACCTGCCGCTGCGTATGGTCCCAGCCCCTGCTTATAGATCAAAAGGCGACGTTCGAACGCACACACCTCTTCTCCTCGCTGATTCACCGCGCGAGTTCTGATATGAAGAACTCCTTGCGTCGGGCGAGATTGCGACTCCCGTCTTCCTAGCACCTCAGACTCAGCATAAATAGTGTCTCCCGCATACACTGGTGTCGGCAACCGAATCTCTTTCCAACCGAGATTCGCCACGACTTTGTTGAACGTTTTGGTCGTCATGGCCGTCACGACGCTGAGCACCAGGGTCGCATTGATGAGCTGCTCCTTGCCGTACACTTTGTCATGGTAGAGCGCATCCACATCGCGAAACGAAAGGTCAGCAGACCGCAAAGCATGAAGGCGATTCTCTTCCGCTGTGATCGTACGTCCTGGGCGGTGTTCAAAAATCTGTCCTTCTGCGAAATCTTCATATTCCACACCAGCGATTTCGATGTAGACGTTGGCAGAGAGTTTTCTATGAGAATGAAAATTTGGCATAGTCCAATCCAACGAACGCAGAAAAATAACACGCATCACGTACAGCGTAAAATAAGGCTGCTTTGCTCCGAGTTACCTATGACGTACTACGTTTGACAGGTTACTTGCCTAGTAACCCGCTTTCTCAAAAGGGACGGCTTCACGTTTGTACACCAGCATATCGTATTCCATTGAGCAAATAACCGTCCCCTCCTGGTTCACGCCCCGAGTAATCACCGTCAGTCTTCCGTATGCCGTCTCCCCAGGAACCTCCTGCTTGTCTGTAATTTCCGACTCGGCATACAACGTGTCGCCACCAAACACCGGACGAGACATAGAGATATCTGCCCACCCCAGGATACGTATTTTTTTTGCGAAGGTTTTCCAGGTGAGCCCAATCAGTCTTTGCAAAGTGAGGGTGCTGACCACAAGCGGTTTCTTCCATTCCGTCTTGGATGCATAATGCTCATCAAAGTGAATCATCGCTTGATTCAGCGTGTCCATCGATTCCTCAACATTATCCTGTTGCGAGATCGTCAACCCAGGACGATGTTGAAAAATCTGTCCGACAGCGAAATCCTCAAAATCGAGTCCAAACCGTTCACGGTAGCGATTGTCTCTCACCTGCACATGCGAGCGAAAGGCAAATTCAGCCATAGTACGCGTCTCCTCCATCCCATTGCAGTCGTGCTTTTGCCGCTGTGTTCGGCGCATCACCCTACCAAGAATTCTTACGTGGTGGTAGAGGAGAGAGAAGGAGAAGTATGTGCGTAGGCAAGTATTGTAGTGTACAGTTGGGGTTGTGTTGTTGCTGTCTGCGTGTGGATATCCTCAGCGACGCTGGAAAGCCTTCAAGAAAGATTTTCAGCAAGAAATGAAACGTACGGAGGAGGCGAGGAAATCGCCAGAACAAAAGTGTTCAGAGCAGGGAGGCACTCTGTATTCCGGTCAGTGTTACATGCCCGACGAGAGTGGCATGGAATTCGATCAGCAGCAGTGTCGTCTTCGTGCCGGACTCTATATCAACGACCAATGTCTTTTTCCACCAGAGACCAGAGAAGGAATCTCACCATGACAGGGTGTGATTCGGAAAAAACAGAGGGCAAAACTTGCCCTCTGACAGTGAGCTACAGCAGACATTCAACGGGGTGTCAGTGCACGGTTTCCGCAACTTCCTGTTCATTCTCTAGCGGTTCATAGGAGAAGGCTAGACCGTCTTCACCTAAGTCGATGACAACCTTTCCTCCATTTTGCAGCGAGCCAAAGAGAATCTCGTCGGCAATCGCCTGTTTCACTTCTTTCTGAATCAGGCGCGCCATCGGCCGAGCACCATAGGTTTTATCGTATCCCTTCTCCGCCAGATACTTACGAGCGTCTGGCGTCAAAGAGATCGTCACTTTCCGTTCGGCCAGTTGTTGTGTCACTTCGTTCATGAACTTGTCGACTACTTTTTCAACCGCTTCAGGCACCAGCGGACCAAAACTCACAACCGCATCCAAACGATTACGAAATTCTGGCGTAAAGAGGCGTTCGAGCGCCTGGTCCCCTTTGCTCAGGTTCGATCGCTCACCGAACCCAATAGAAGCAGCGGCCATTTCCCGCGCCCCAGCATTACTGGTCATAATAAGAATGACATGACGAAAATCAGCTTTCTTGCCGTTATTGTCAGTCAGCGTCGCATGATCCATGACCTGTAACAGGATATTAAACACATCCGGGTGCGCTTTCTCTATCTCATCGAGCAATAACACAGAATGAGGATTCCGCGTGATCGCCTCGGTCAGGAGTCCGCCTTGATCAAAACCAACGTAGCCCGGAGGCGCACCAATCAGCCGCGAGACCGTGTGCTTTTCCATGTACTCACTCATGTCAAAGCGCAAAAACTGTAACCCCAGAGTTGTTGCCAACTGTTTCGCGACCTCGGTCTTGCCCACCCCGGTTGGCCCAGTAAATAAGAACGAGCCCACGGGCTTTTCCGGTTGGCCCAGCCCAGCACGGGCCAGCTTGATTGCGGTCACAACAGTGTGAATTGCTTGATCCTGACCAAACACAACCCGTTTGAGATCGCCATCCAAGTGCTGGAGCTGTTCTTTGTCCGACACCGACACGCTACGTGGAGGTATACGAGCAATCTTTGCCACGACCTCCTCAATATCGGTATCATGCACTGTTCGTTCTGCGGAGGCAGGTTTGAGCTTGAACGACGCCCCAACCTCATCGATCACATCAATCGCTTTGTCTGGGAGAAATCGATCATTAATATATTTCGCAGACAGCTCGGCAGCGGCCCGTAACGCTTCCGGAGTGTAGGTCACGCCGTGATGCTTTTCGTAATGCGACTTTAACCCTTCGAGAATCTGTACCGTTTCTTCAATCGTTGGTTCATGGACTTCGATTTTCTGAAAGCGTCGAGCCAGGGCACGGTCACGTTCAAAATAACTGCGATACTCATGATAGGTTGTCGCCCCAATACACCGTAACGACCCGGAGGTCAGCGCTGGTTTGAGGATATTCGACGCATCCATAGACCCGCCGCTCGTTGCCCCTGCCCCAACAATGGTGTGAATTTCATCAATGAACAACACTGCGTTGGGATGCTTTTTCAGCGCGTTCAACACCGCTTTCAAACGTTCCTCAAACTGACCTCGGAACTTGGTCCCTGCCAGCACGGCCCCCATGTCCAGCGAGTAAATCGTCGCATCTTTGAGCACATCAGGGACTTCGCCGTTAGCGATTTGCAGGGCCAATCCGTCAACAATTGCCGTCTTTCCGACCCCAGAATCGCCAACGTAGATGGGATTATTCTTGCGACGGCGACAAAGAACATGGATGGTCCGTTCTAATTCGTGCTGGCGACCTATCAACGGATCGATAAGCCCATCTTTCGCCCGTTGCACGAGATTAGACGCAAACGCCTCCAGAGGATTTTTCACCGGGCGCGGCTCATCTTCATCGTCAGGTGCCCCAGGGTTTTCCTCAGGACGGGCCGATGACGCTTCTTCGTCTTCGGCTGAGATCTTGGATACTCCGTGTGAAATGTAGTTCAGGATGTCAAGACGGGAAATGCCTTGCCGTTGGAGCAAGTACA
Organism: Binatia bacterium; assembly: GCA_050187625.1. GTDB lineage: Bacteria > Desulfobacterota > Binatia > Bin18 > Bin18 > JBFWXH01. The sequence continues at coordinate 6,512 of JBFWXH010000004.1, read as the reverse complement.
AGGCATGACTACTCTCCTCACGATACAGCGCGACCAGAATGTTCTTGCCTTCGACCACCTCTTTCCCACTGGACTGCACGTGGGCTGCGGCACGCTGCAATACTCGTTGGAATCCCAACGTTTGCTGCGGCTCGGCGTCAATCCCTTCGGGAAGCTGCTCTATGTTGTCCTTGAAAAATTCCTCAAGATCGCGCTGTAAGGCTTTGATATTACCGCCGCAATGACGAATGATCGACGCAACCGTTTCGTCAAACGTCAACGCATAGAGGATATGTTCGAGACATAAAAACTCATGGCGTCGCCGTTTGGCCTCTTTCATCGCTAAAGAAAAAGTTACTTCGAGTTCTCTACTTAATCGTAACATCGTCGATCCTTCATCCGAACAGAAAATGTCATACGTAAAGGTGATAAGTAATTATCCTGCGTTCTGTACGTTTTACGCTTTACGTTTTCTTCTGTCTTCATATATTGCAAAAAAAGTTTTCCTCGTTATGCCTCTTCCATACTGCATTTCAGCGGGAATTCGTACTCTTTGGCAAGGGAATGCACCTTATTCACTTTTGTCTCGGCAATTTCATACGTGAAGACGCCAGCTACCCCCACTCCCTTCCGGTGTACATGAAGCATGATCTGCGTTGCTTTGGTCGGGGGGTGATGAAACACAGATTGTAAAATGTATACAACGAATTCCATAGTCGTATAGTCATCGTTGTGTAACAGCACTTTATACAGAGGGGGTTTTTTGAGCTTTTTCTCTGTTTCAGTAACAACGCCACGGTCAAAATCAGTATCGGTGTCGTTAGGCCTCTTCATAGCTATGCTTCCCCCGTCACAGGAACGATCCATGTGTTTCATTACCGTGATCCACGCGCACGGTCAATTTCATAATTGTCGCCTAAACATCTAGTTTTTTGCTTTCTTTCTTCTTTCTTCCTTATTTACCGGTCTCCTAATTTTTTACCACATACCTGCTCTACCCATATCCCCCACTGCCACTTTCCCAAGAAACGTCGGAATACTTTACACTTTCTTCTTTAATCTAGCTGCGGTCATCCTCGAGGCATTGATAACAGAAAGACCAGAGAACACATGTCATCTACTACGAAAAAAGTAAGGTTATCTAACAAAATTATGCCCCTGTTACCTGTGTGGCGACCCCAAAGCACTGGTCTCTGCGGTGTTTCCAGCAGCTGACGTGCACCTCCTGAAGAAAAGCGAACGCGCGTCACTACGTTCCTTTTTTCTTGTTTCCACTACCTCAATTAGGTTGTCATGAATCTTTACAGCTGCGAGATTTTGCTTTTTTTGTAGGAAAACCCTTTACTTTCAGTAAAAAACAAGTTTTTATTCATTCTTGACCCTTGTCTCTCTGTCGGTTTTTTTTACGACTTTTAAGCAGTCCATTTTTCGAATTCATTTTTTTCTGAAAAATTGAGTATTTATAAAATTTCTATACAGGCACACAAATTGCTCTCTACCCTATATACATATACCGCTACAGGAGAAAACATCTTCTGAGACCTTAAGGAAAGGGGGAAAGGTATGAGAAAGTTCAAAGTAGTTCTTTTAGCCGTAGTTGCAATGTTTGGCTTGCGTGGTGCAGCACAGGCCGTAACGTTCGATCTCACGGCTCTTTCAGAAAAGGCTGGGACGCAGCTCACAGAGGCGGATTTGACCGCCGTGGTGCAGGCCGGTATACCAGACCTGCAAACAATCCCAACTTCGGATGTCAACATCACGTTCAATAGCGACGGGACCATCCTCTACAACGGAAGCTACTCGATAACAGGCCCACAAGGAGGAGAAGCGGTACTGAATTACACCGTTCTCGCCAATCCGGATCCAGACCTTATTTGGACCAATAGCCTCCTGAATAACACCGCAGTACCACAAACCTTCAACTTCGCAATCTTCCAACCCTTCGTTGGTACCTACAATACACTGCACAGTGATTTTAGTGGCAGTGCAACCCTCCGTACTCAGGGAGGTGGCGTAGGTGGGTCGGTAACGAACATTCTTTCCCAAGCTGATATCAACGGTGTCTTTCTCCCTGCTGCAGACCTCACGCTTCCAGATTTTGTCAACGGAACCAATGGCTCGTTTCTCCTCGGTACCGCCCAGTCCCCGGATGTGGCATTTGGGCCAGAGACTAACGGCGCGTTCTCGTACCATCTGACGGCAACGGTCAGCCCTGGCGACGCCGCCACCTTTAACGGGCATGTGGAATTGTCTAACGTTCCGGAACCGGCCACGGTTCTTCTTCTCGGCTCCGGACTCCTCGGCCTGGCGCTCTTGAGACGGCGAAACTCCCGCTAAGCGCAGTGCACGACTAACGACACGCGCTAGTTAGACAAACCGACGGGCGTTGAGGAATCCTCAGCGCCCGTTTCATTTGTGCCCCTGATTTGCCAATTCCTGCCTCTTTCTGGTATCCATACACACCCGAACTACTAATTTCCCAGGAGATACTATGTCTGACACGCAAGAACATGGATCCGCCCAGGTCGATCCTCTCTCGTATCGATTACCCATAACCGCTATTCCCCATCGTTATCAAATCCGCCTCACCCCAGATCTCAAAGCTTTCACCTTTGCCGGTGAGGAAACCGTCGAGGTTACCGTAACCGACGCCATCGATGAGATTATCCTCAATGCGGCGGAACTGACTATTCAGCAGGTCACCGCCCAAGAGGCCAACGGCAAGACACTACGAGGAACCGCAACACTGGACGAAACCAATGAACGGGCACTCCTGCGGTTTGCCCACCCCCTCTCTCCAGGCCAATGGCAATTACACCTGACCTTCTCTGGAATCCTTAACGACAAATTGCACGGCTTTTATCGCAGCACCTATAAAGATGCTAACGGACAGGACAAGCTGCTTGCTTCTACGCAGTTTGAATCAACCGATGCGCGGCGGGCGTTTCCGTGCTGGGATGAGCCTGCACTGAAAGCGGTCTTTCAGACTACCCTCGTCATCGACACCGGCTTGACAGCAATCTCGAACACCTCAATCGTGCGAGAAACGCCCCTGCCTGGCACCGGCAAGAAAGAAGTCGTGTTCGCCGACACGATCAAAATGTCGACCTACCTTGTGGCGTTTATTGTTGGTGAGTTCGAAGAGACAGACCCGGTCTATGTTGATGGCAAACCGTTACGGGTATGGGCGGTTCCAGGAAAACGCCATTTAGCCAAATTTGGGCAAACCATCGGCGCGGAGTCCCTCGCCTTTTTTAGTTCCTACTATGGCTATCCGTACCCTGGCGACAAGCTTGATCTCATCGCCATTCCCGACTTTGCCTCGGGCGCAATGGAGAATCTTGGTGCCATCACGTTTCGTGAGACTGCCTTACTAGTCGATGAAACCTCAGCCACGCGTAGTGAACTCGAACGCGTCGCTGACGTCGTGTCGCACGAAAACGCCCACATGTGGTTTGGCGACTTAGTGACCATGCAATGGTGGAATGGTCTCTGGCTCAATGAGGCCTTTGCCACCTTCATGGAAATGCTCGCCGTCGATCACTGTAAACCTGACTGGCAACGGTGGACCAGTTTCGCCGTGTCGCGGGCCGCCGCGCTTTTGGTTGATGGTCTCAAAAGTACACGCCCAATCGAATTTTCGGTCCGCCTGCCCAGCGAAGCAGCCGGCATGTTTGACATTCTCACGTATGAGAAAGGGGCAGCCGTTTTACGCATGCTTGAACAATACCTCGGTCCTGAAGTCTTTCGCCGGGGAATTCGTGCCTACTTGCGAAAACATGAGTATGATAACGCGGAAACCACGGATCTGTGGGATGCGATTGAAGAGTCTTCTCGCCAACCCGTCCGCACGCTCATGGATTCCTGGGTGTTTCAACCCGGCTATCCACTGATCTCTGCCCAGCTTACCCAGAATGAACTCGTCCTTTCGCAACACATTTTTCAATATTTGCCTGATGACCAGGAAAACGAGCGATTGTGGCAGGTCCCGCTTTTCTTACGCATACAAACGGCAAATGGCGAACACACACAAACGGCACTCCTGAGCGAAAGAGAGATGCGTCTTCCCTTACCTGCCATGCCCACGGCAGTAGTGGTAAATGCCGGAGGACACGGTTTCTATCGAGTGCGCTATTCGCCAGAGTTGCTGACGAAATTAACCGCAACTCCACACACAACGCTCACCGCGGTCGAGCGGTTCAACCTCGTCAACGATACGTGGGCGGCAACCCTCGCTGGCCTCACTCCCATGACCACGTACCTCGATCTTCTGCAACTTTTTCGCGACGAAACCGACCATAACGTGTGGACCGCTATTCTTGGGTCGTGTCATTATTTATACCGCCTTCTCGATCCTCCTCAACGTCCAGGTTTGCAGGGGTTTCTCCGCACCTTATTGACACCCATCGCTCACAAGCTCGGGTGGATACCACAGGCTGGAGAGCACGAGCTTATCAGTCAGTTACGTGGGGAACTGCTCAGCGCGCTGGGCACGTTGGGGGACAATCCTAAGACCCAAGAGGAAGCGGCAACTCGCTACCAGCGGTATAAGGTCGATCGCCAAGCGGTGGATCGTAACATCGTCCCCGCCTTGGTTGCGATTATGGCCCACACTGGCGGTCAAACCGAGTATGAAGAGTTTCGAGCGAACGTCAGTGTAGCAAAGACCCCCCAAGAGGAACAGCGCTTTTTATTTGCCCTGGCCGCGTTTCGTTCGCCCGTTTTGCTCCAGCAAACGCTGAACATGACCATCAATGGAGAAGTACGTACGCAAAATGCTCCTTATCTCATGCGCTCTCTTCTCATGAATGTTGATGGACGCGAGCAGGTATGGGCGTTCATGAAGCAACATTGGGAGACCATGCTGCAGCAGTATCCAGACAATTCTATCGTGCGCATGTGCGAGGGAATTATTGCCTTGGTAACGCCGCGCCTCGAAGCTGAGGTGCAAGAATTTTTCGCCGCTCATACAGTAAAGCAAGGCGCAAAAACCATGGAACAGCATCTGGAAAAATTACGCATCGCGGTTACTTGTAAACAACGCGAGGAAGCGCAACTGCAAGCGTACTTCGCACGACAGTCGTAACTCCTTTCGTCAGTTCTCCTCGGGGGCGAAGTTCTTTCGCCCTTCCGTCTCTCTTCGCTGACACTCCAATTGTGAGCCTCGGCACCTTACAGCAAGAGCGGGTCTCGCGTTGCCCCTCCCTTTGTGCCTATTCATTTGTCATGCATATAACAGGCACAAAGGTACAGCAAAATTGAGACACCCAACCAGTAGTTAGGAAGGTAAAGATTTGCTAGTGTAGGGATAACAGGCTCAATAAATAACTTCACCCTGGAGCACCTGAACCGATGAGCCATACCGATACGCAAGCGCCTAGGAAAGCGTGTCTCCTGCTAGACGCACGATCCCCTCTCTCAGCGCGGTTCTGTTCCACGCGAGATTCTCAGCGCTCGTCACATTCTGCGCCTGCTACAGTTATTGTCCAACCGGGCCACCCCCATCGTTCGCCTATCACTCTCGGTATACATTTTTCCTCTACTCTCCTCTGTGCCCCTTTGCTGTCTGCGAGGTGCCGGCAATGAAAGAGACGGTCGGCATCACTTCCAGTATTGTCGGATTCATCGCGTTGTCCGTCTTATGTGTCTGGCACAAAGGTCTCCAGAGAACTGTTCGCTCATCACCCGATTCTTCCCCGACTCCAGGCGTCCAGGAGCCGTTCTCATCAGCGCCAGCAGTCGTTCCTCATACGCAACCAAGCTCCTCGCTTCCTCCTGACACTCATACAGAACAAGCTCCATCGTGGTTACGAGGAGAGCCTCTGCTACCGCAGAAGATTGCTCCTCTTTCTTCGGCCCCTCCCCCCACAGTAGAAGCCCCCGTACGTCCTCTCACAGCGACGACGCCAAGTCACCAAGCGCTGGTCACATTTCCAGTTGGCTGTGCGGTGCTCACAGGGGACAGCCGAGCGACGCTCGATACTGTGCTTGCTGTTCTCCAACAACAGCCCGAGGCCCGCATCGAGATTATCGGGTACACCGACAACACCGGCCACGAGCAATACAACCTGGACCTCAGTCGTCTCCGCGCTGATGTGATCCGTTACTATCTGATGGCTCAAGGAGTTGACGATACCCGCATCACAACCTACGGACGTGGAACCTCGACGCCCATTGCCGACAATACTACGGCCGCCGGACGCCAACAGAACCGTCGCAGTGAAATCACCTTTTACACCGCAACGCCCTCGCCAAACTAGTTCGACAGGAGATATAACTATGTGGCCACTCGTTAGCGAAATTCTCATTTATCTGTTCGGGACTTTTACCTTTGGAATGCTTCTCGGTTGGTTAGTCAAAGAGATCTTTGCCAATCGCGTCATGCAGCGACAACACCGGTTATGGGAAGAACATCTCTCCCAACAGCAACAAGAACTCGAATTTACCCAACGTTCGCTCCAAACGAAGACAGAGCAACTGCATTCGTTAGTAGAGCAGCTGTCGGATCTCCGCACTTCCCTCACCGCTGGAGA